>NZ_JAJIUJ010000096.1 GCF_020880415.1 Xanthomonas euvesicatoria pv. euvesicatoria
GTGTACACCTTCACGCTGACCGACAAGCACGGCAACAAGAGCAACGTGCAGGCCCGCTACACCTTCGTGTACGAAAAGCGCGACGGCAAGTGGCTGATCATCAACCACCACAGCTCGGCGATGCCGGAAGTGGATGCACCCAAGGTCGCCAAGGTCGCCAAGGTCAAGTAAGCGGTACATCGCACCGGCGATCGAATCGCTGTCGACGCCACTGCGCACGCAACCGGCGGCGTCCCTCCCGCCGCCGACAGCTGTGCCAAGCGCATCGCACGATGCCCCACGTGCGATACGCGCTGCGAGCACCAGCGCGGCTCGCAACGCCGTCTTCCGCGCAGGGTGTGGCGACAGCCATTGCAGGCCCGCACACCTGGGCACACGGCCAATTGATCAGGATCAAGGCAGCGGCGGCGCCAAGCGCGAAGACTTCCCACGTCCATTGCACCCCACGAGACTTCCCATGCGTATGCGCTCTACCCTTCTGTTCGCCGCTCTGGCCGCTTCTTGCGTCAGCCTCCCCGCACTGGCGCAATCCAAAGGCGACTGGACCGTTGCCGTCGGTGCCCACCAGGTCGCTCCCAAATCCGACAATGGCAGCCTGGTCGGCGGCACCCTCGACGTGGATGTGGGCAAAGACATCAAACCCACGTTTACCGCCGAATATTTCGTCGCAGACAACCTGGGCATCGAGGTGCTGGCTGCGCTGCCGTTCGAGCACGACATCGCGATTGGCGGCCTGGGCCGGGTGGGCAGCACCAAGCATCTGCCGCCGGTGATCTCGCTGCAGTACCACTTCAACGCCCAGGGCACGCTATCGCCGTTCGTTGGCGCCGGTATCAACTACACGCGCTTCTTCGACACCGACACCCGCGGTGCGCTGGCCGGCAGCAAGCTGGAGCTGGACGATTCCTGGGGCCTGGCACTGCATGCAGGCGTGGACTACAAGCTCAGCGACCGCGGCGCGCTGCGCGTCAACCTGCGCTGGATCGATATCGATACCCGAGCGCGCCTGGACGGCAACCGTATCGGCACGGTCAATATCGACCCGCTGGTCTACGGCCTGGCCTACGTGCACCGATTCTGATCCCCGCGGCGTGGGCGGCGCATCTCTGGCACACTTGCCGTCCAGGGACGTGCATCACCGCCGGAGTTGCGGACAGGTCGGTCACGTCGCCCGCCTGTCCGACCTACCGGGGATTCCATGAACACGCTGACTCGCACCGCCCTCGCCATCGCACTGGCCGCCTCGGCCGCACCCGCCCTTGCACAGTCGGCCGGTCATTGGACGACCGGTTACGGTGCCGGCTATGTCTCGCCCAAATCCAATAGCGGCACCTTCGGCGGCACCCAGGCCGAGATCAAGGGCGCGCCGGCACTGTCGTTCACCTACGAATACTTCCTGCGCAACAACCTGGGTATTGAAGTGCATGCGGCAGTTGCGGGCAAGCACGACCTCGAGCTGCAGGGCATCGGCAAGGTGGGCAGCTATTGGACGGTGCCACCGAGCGTGCTGCTGCAGTACCACATCAATGGCTATGGCACGGTGTCGCCGTTCGTGGGCATAGGCATCAACTACACCACGTTCCTGGGCGAAGACACCGAGCCGACGGTTACCAGCGGCGATCTGCGTTTCGACGATTCGGTCGGCGCCACTGCGCATGTCGGCGTGGACTTCATCTTCAACGATCGTAGCGGCCTGCGCGTGGATGCGCGCTGGACCGATTCGCGCAGCAACGTCGACCTCAACGGCGCGCGGCTGGGCAAGGCACGGATCGATCCGTTGACCTTCGGCGTGTCGTACCTGGTGTATTACTAAGAGCGCCTAGCAACACGACTGCGCTCATCGCCAGATGGGCGCGGCCAGCGCCCGCTGCGGCATGCCCCCACGCGGATGCTGCAGTTGCCGCTTGCGTGCAACTGTTTGCTCCATCCGGGCGCGCTCCAGGCACGTGCCGGCACCATGCTGAGGCGTGGCTGTCGCAGCTCCGGGAGGGCCATCAAACCGTCCCGGACCGATGCGTACAATCGCCGGATGAAAACACTTTCCCTCTCTGCATTCGTTGTTGCGACGGCAATGGCCGCCGCAATCCACCCCAGCACCGCCCTGGCCTGGGGCCCGCAAGGCCACCGCCTGGTGGCGCGCATCGCCGAAACCGAGCTGAGCCCGCAGGCACGCACGCAAGTGGCGCAATTGCTGGCCGGCGAGCCGGACCCGACCCTGCACGGCGTTGCCACCTGGGCCGATGAGCTGCGCGAGCACGACCCCGACCTGGGTAAGCGCTCCGGGCCGTGGCACTACGTCAACCTGGGCGAACACGACTGCACGTACTCGCCACCGCGCGACTGCCCGGACGGCAACTGCGTGATCGCCGCGCTCGACCAGCAAGCCGCCCTGCTCGCAGATCGCACCCAGCCGTTGGACGTACGCCGCCAGGCCTTGAAGTTCGTGGTGCATTTCGTCGGCGACATCCATCAGCCGATGCATGCCGGCTATGCGCACGACAAGGGCGGTAACGACTTCCAGCTGCAGATCGACGGCAAGGGCAGCAACCTGCATGCGCTGTGGGACAGCGGCATGCTCAACGACCGCCATCTGAGCGACGATGCGTACCTGCAACGCTTGCTGGCATTGCCGGCCGCCACTGCGGGGTCTGCGGCGCTGCCGCCGCCGGCTGCGGCATGGGCGCAGGCTTCGTGCAAGATCGCCATCACGCCGGGCGTCTACCCGAGCGCGCACGTGTTGCCCGCCACCTACATCGCCACCTATCGCCCGATCGCCGAAACCCAGCTGCGCATCGCGGGTGACCGGCTTGCCGCCATCCTCAACGCGGCGCTGGCCGGCCCCTGACGTGGAGACGCCGATGCAGCCCCAGGTGCTTGCCTTCTTTCATGCCGACAGCAACACCTTCACCTACGTGGTCGCCGATGCGGCCACCGGTGCGGCGGCAGTGATCGACCCGGCGCTGGACTACGCGGCCGAGAGCGGCGTCGTCGGCAGCCAGTCGGCGCAGGCCATCCTTGCGGCCATCGAGCAACACGGATGGCAGGTGCAATGGCTGCTGGAAACTCAAGCGCATGCCGATCACCTGTCTGCGGCGCAGTGGCTGAAGCAGCATTGGCCGGGGGCGCGTATCGGTATCGGCGAGGGTATTTGCAAAGTGCAACGCACCCTTGCCGCGCAGTACGCATTGCCGGCCGACTTCCGCGCCGATGGCTCGCAATTCGATCATCTGTTTGCCGACGACGAGCGCTTCAAGCTTGGCGGTATCGAAGCACGCGTCATCGCAGTGCCCGGCCACACCAGCGACAGCATTGCGTATCTGATCGGCGATGCGTTGTTTCCTGGCGACTCGTTGTTCATGCCGGATGCGGGCACGGCGCGTTGCGATTTTCCCGGCGGCGATGCACGCCAGCTGTTTGCGTCGATCCAGCGCCTGTATGCGCTGCCGGAGAGCACCCGCGTGTTCGTCTGCCACGACTATGGCCCGGGCGGGCGCGCGGTGGCGCATCAGACCAGTATCGGCGCGCAGCGACGCAGCAATATCCATGTGCGCGATGGCGTGGACGTAGAGACCTTCGTGGCGCAGCGGCAGGCGCGCGATGCCACCTTGCCAGAGCCCAAGCTGATCCGCCCGGCCCTGCAAACCAATCTTCAGGCCGGGCGTTGCGCCGGAGTGGTCCTGTAGCGCGCGTAGGCTCGCCACGCGATACGCATCGCGTAGCCGCTATGATCGGGGCCCTGTCCTGGTGAGGAGCCTTCGATGCGCATGATCGGTTTCTGGCAGCGCGCGTTGTGCGTGCTGATGCTGGCGTTGCCCCTGCTGGCGAGTGCGCAGACCGCACCGGTGACGGTGTTTGCGGCCGCGAGCCTGAAAGAATCGATGGACCAAGCCGCGGCCGCGTACGAAAAAGCCACCGGCACGCCGGTGCGCGTGTCGTATGCAGCGAGTTCTGCGCTTGCACGCCAGATCGAACAGGGCGCGCCGGCGGACGTGTTCTTTTCGGCCGACCTGGAGTGGATGGACTATCTGCAGCAGTGTGGGCTGGTGCTGCCGGCGCAGCGGCACAACCTGCTCGGCAACACACTGGTATTGATCGCGCCGGCGAACAGCAAGCTGCACGTTGACCTGCGCACCCCCGGCGCCATTGCCAAGGCGCTTGGGCAGGGCGGACGCCTGGCCGTAGGCCAGACAGCCAGCGTGCCGGCAGGCAAGTACGCAGCCGCGGCGCTGCGCAAACTCGGCCAATGGGACAGCGTCGGCAACCGGCTTGCCGAATCGGAAAGCGTGCGTGCGGCATTGATGCTGGTCTCGCGTGGCGAAGCGCCGCTGGGCATCGTGTATGGCTCGGACGCGCGCGCCGATGCCAAGGTGCGCGTCATCGCCACCTTCCCCGACGACAGCCATGACCCCATCGTGTATCCGGTTGCTGCATTGAAGAACAGCAACAACCCCGCCACCGCCGCATTCGTCAGCTGGCTGGGAAGCAAGCCGGCCAAGGCGATCTTTGCGCGCCGTGGTTTTTCGCTGAAGGATTGAGGCACACCGTTTGTCGATGTTCACCCCGGAAGAGCTGACCGCGATCGGCTTGAGTCTCAAGGTCGCGATCGTGGCAGCGCTCGCCAGCCTGCCGCCGGGCATTGCCTGCGGCTGGCTGCTGGCGCGCCGCCGCTTCCCCGGCAAGGCCCTGCTGGACGCGCTGCTGCATCTGCCCCTGGTGATGCCGCCAGTGATCACCGGCTATGCGCTGCTGGTGGTGCTGGGCACGCAGGGGCCGGTGGGCAGTTGGTTGCTGGAACATCTCGGTATCCAGTTCGCCTTCCGCTGGACCGGCGCGGCGTTGGCGTGCGCGGTCATGGGATTTCCGCTGATGGTGCGCGCGATCCGTCTGTCCATCGAAGCCACCGATCGTCGCCTGGAAGCGGCCGCCGCCACGCTGGGGGCCGGGCCGTGGCGGGTGTTCTTCAGCATCACTTTGCCGCTGGCCTGGCCGGGCCTGGTCGCCGGCATGGTGCTCGCGTTCGCCAAGGCGCTTGGCGAGTTCGGCGCCACCATCACCTTCGTGTCGAATATCCCTGGCGAAACGCAGACCTTGTCGTCGGCCATCTACGGGCTGATGCAGGTCCCGGGGATGGAATCGGGCATCTGGCGGCTGGCCGGCGTGGCGCTGGCGATCTCGCTGGCGGCGCTGCTGCTGTCCGAATGGCTGGTGCGCCGGCCGCATCCGCGCGAGGACGCGTGATGCTGGATATCGACCTGCAGCTGCAGCGCGGCGCCTTCGAACGCCGCATCCGCATCCACGACGATGCGCGTGTCGTGGCACTGGTGGGGCCCTCCGGCGCGGGCAAGACCACGGTGCTCAATGCAATTGCCGGCTTGGTGCGTCCGCAGGCCGGGCATATCCGCATCGATGGGCGCTGCCTGTACGACGCCGGGCAAGGCATCGACCTGCCGACGCACCAGCGCCGGATCGGTTATGTGTTCCAGGATGCGCGGCTGTTTCCGCATCTGGATGTGCGGCGCAACCTGTGCTACGGCCGGCATGCGCGCGGCAAGGCGCCGTTCGGCTTCGACGATGTGGTGGCCTTGCTCGGCATCGCACCGCTGCTGCAACGCCGGCCGCGCAACCTCTCTGGCGGCGAAGCGCAGCGCGTGGCGATTGGCCGAGCGTTGTTGGCGCAACCGGCGATTCTGCTGTTCGACGAACCGTTGTCGGCCCTGGATCAGGCGCGCCGCGAAGAGTTGATTCCTTACCTGCAGCGCGTGCGCGACGAGATTCGCCTGCCAATGCTCTACGTCAGCCACAACCCCGATGAAGTGCAGCGCATTGCCGACAGCGTGCACGTGCTGGATTGAAGGCGGTGTGGGCGGGGATAGGGCGTTAGCGGTTGACGCGTTATGAGACGGAGCAGCGTTGTTGGTGACTGGACATGCTGCGCAACGGCTGCAGCAGCTATCGGACCACCTTCCCGGTCCGCACGCTCACCTTGCCTTGCCGCACCTCGAAGGTGAACGCGAACGACAGCGTCACCGGTACCGGCTCGATCTGGGCGGCGTCAGTGCAATCGTCTGGCGCTGCCGGTTGCGCAGCGCCTGATGGATACGTGCACATCGCCGCCGGAACAAACTGCCATCGCAGCGCGGCGGCGCGCACCGCTTGCATGAGATCGGCGTTGTCCGGCAGCAACCCGGCGGCGCATTCGTCGCGGTCGGACATTGGATCCACGCGCTGCACCGTACCCTCTGCGCTCAGAATGAGATGCGCGCAGACGGTGGTGGGCGCCAGGCTCTGGCGTGGCGAATCGGTGGGCAGCACCGGGGCGTCGCTGCGCACCGCGCGTGGCATGCGAAAGCGTTGCGTTGGTGCCAGCGTATAGGATTGGACGCCCGCAGCGCCGCCGCCGTCCGGCTGTGGAGGCAGCATGCGTTGATCCACCGAATCCTCGCGCTGGCTGCGTTGCTGCTTGGCGAGTTGGCGCGTGGCGCAACTACTCATGGCCAGCATCAGGGCGAGGCTACCGATCAGGCAGCGGCTCATTGCAACGCCCCGCGTGAGGCGCATCCCGCAGGTGCGCAGCTGGCCACACGTTCGGGCCGGTCGGCAGCGTGTGGGCTTGCAGCAGCTTCGGTACCGGAATGGATATCTGCAACTGCCGATGCCGCATCTGGTGGATCCAGTTCGAATTTCACCGGCACGCGTACTTCGGACGCGACCGCCTTGCCATCCTCCAGCGCAGGTGTGAAGCGCCAGTGGCGTGCTGCGTCGAGCACGGTCTGATCGAACACGCCCGCCGGCGTGCTGCGCACGATGGCGATATGGTCGGGTATGCCAGTCGGGCTCACTGCGATCTGTAGTTCGACAAATCCCGCCAGGCCTGCAGCGACGGCGTCAGGAGGATACCTGGGCGGCTGCATGGTGCCAAAATCCAGCGCATTGCCGGGCACGCGCATGCCATGCAATCGCGCAGGCTGGAATGCCCAGCAGGCGCCACTGACCATCACCGCCAATGCCACCACCACGCGCAGGTTCCATCGCGCCCGGGGCGCCTCCACCGCAGGCTTCAGCAAGGCAGCCACGCGTTGGGTGAGCGCATGCGGCGCATTCCAACGGCAGGCCGTCGGCGTCCAGCCGGCACCACAGTGGGTCTTGAGCATCGCGGTGGCGTAACTGCGGCGCTTGCCCGGATAGCGCGTCAGCACCTCTGCGTCGCACGCCAGTTCCTGATCCAGCCGGAACGCGCGCAATGCCAGATGCATCAACGGATTCCACCAGCCGATGCACAGCAACAGCGCGGCCAGCAGATTGGCATACAGATCGCCGCGCCGCAGATGCAGGCGCTCGTGCGTCAGGATCAAGGTGCGTTCGGCGGCGCTTTAGCGCGTATCGAAATCCATCGGCAGCACGATGCGTGGGCGCCAGAGCCCCAACGATACCGGCAGGCCTACATCGTGGGTTGCCGCCCATACTTCGCCCTCGAGCGCATGCAACGCGCCCAAGCTGCGTACGAATCGCCGTTGTCGCCACCAGAGCGCTACGGTCATCGCGACCGCACCGGCCAGCCAGGTGGCCATCAAGGTCCCCGCCCATGCGTGATCGCCCTCTTGCAGGTTGAGCGGCATCGCGACCATCGCCGGCATCTTCGGCAACGCTGACGCGAGCGGCGGCCCTGGTATTGCAGCTGCCAATACGGCGAGTGGCACGGCGAGCCAGATCGCATACGCCGCTGTTGCGCCCAGCCAGCCACGCAGTACGCGCCGCAGCAGCAGACAGGCCAGCAACGCGGCACTGCTATACAAGGTGACGCGCAACAGCAATGGCAACTCAAGGTGCATCGTCCAACTCCTTGAGCAGACGCTTCAATTCTGCGATGTCCGAGGCGCTGAGTTGCCCGCGTTCGCTGAAGTGCGCCACCAGCGGTGCAACGCGCCCGCCGAACAGCCGCTGCAGCAATCCTTCGCTCTGCTGCTGCACCCACTGTTCGCGCGCCAGCAGCGGCGCGTAGTGATATCTGCGGCCGTGTTTTTCTGCCGCAACGGCGCCCTTGGTGAGCAGCCGATTCAGCAAGGTCTTGATGGTGGGCTCGGCCCAGCCGGTGTGCACCAACGCGGCGATCACTTCTTCTGCGGTGCGCGGCGCACCATCCCAGAGCACTTGCATCACCACCGCTTCGGCGTCGCTGATCGGCATGCGATTACATCCGCAATTTTTATCGATTACGCGCGTAAACAGATTGCTTGTCAAGCAGTGATCGAACGGGCTCCCGACACCTGCCCGCATTGATGGCGGCCAAGCATGGCGCACGAGTATCGGAATGCAGGCAGCACGCGACCGGCTCGGCTACTCTGCGTGGATGACCGAGCACCTCACCGACCTGAGCGCCGCCGTGGAGCGGATCCTGCAACGCATCGACGGCCCGCTGCGCGTGGGCGCGCCGCTGGGCATCGGCAAGCCGCACCGTCTGTTGAACGCGCTCTACGCACAGCTCAAGGACACGCCGTCGCGGCCACTGGCAATCTACACGGCGCTCTCGCTCAATCCCCCCAGGCCGGGTACCGGACTCCAGGCGCGCTTTGCCGCACCGTTCATCGCGCGCCACTTTGGCGAGGATTTCCCTCGCCTTGCCTATGTCGACGCCATGCTGCGCGATGCCTTGCCCGCGCATGTGCAGGTGGAAGAGTTCTACATGCAATCCGGCGGGCTCTTGCATTCCACCCAGGCCCAGGCCGACTACACGAGCCTCAACTACACGCATGCCGCTGCAGCGGTGGCGCAACGCGCGCCCAACCTGATCGTGCAGAAAGTGGCGCGCGAACCGGGCAGCACGCGGCTGTCGTTGTCGTGCAACAACGACATCACCCAGGACACGCTGGACGCGGTGCAGGCACTCGGCTTGCCGCGCCCGATGCTGGTGGCGGAAGTCGATCCGCTGTTGCCGTGGATGGGAGGCACCGCAGCGGTAGATGCCGCATTCTTCGATCTGATCATCGATTTGCCAGGCCCGTTCCCACAGCTGTTCGGCTTGCCGCGGCAAGCGGTGAGCAGCGTCGACTACGCCATCGGCTTGTATGCCAGTGCCCTGGTGCGCGATGGCGGCACCTTGCAGATTGGCATCGGCACGCTGGCCGATGCACTAAGCCATGCACTGGTGCTGCGGCATACCGATAACGCGACCTATCGCCGTGTGCTGCATGCGCTGGATCCGGCACTGGAACACCACCCGGCCGTGCAGGCCAGCGGCGGCCTGGAGCCGTTTGCCGTCGGCTTGTACGGTTGCAGCGAGATGCTCAACGAAGGCTTCAAGCAATTGGTGGACAGCGGCGTGATCCGTCGCAAGGTGCACGACGATCTGCCGCTGATGCAGCGCATTGCCGATGGCAGCGCCGACGTAGCCGACCACGCACGTCTTGCCGCCGAAGGCGAGTTCATGCATGGCGCGTTCTATCTCGGCTCGCCCGCGTTCTATCAATGGCTGCGCGATCTGGATGCCCCGACACGCGCGGCGATCGGCATGCGCCGCATCAGCGAGATCAATCAGCTCTACGGCGGCAACGAGACGTTAAACCGCTTGAAACGCAAGGATGCACGCTTCTTCAACTCCTGCATGATGGCGACCGCGCTGGGCGCGGCAGTCTCCGACGGGCTGGAAGATGGCCGCATCGTGTCCGGGGTCGGCGGGCAGTACAACTTCGTGGCGATGGCGCGTGCACTGCCGCAGGCACGTAGCGCCTTGATGCTGCGCGCCACCCGCGAGGCTGGCGCACACACCGCCAGCAACCTGCGCTGGAACTACGGTCACACCACCATTCCACGCCATCTGCGCGACCTCTACATCACCGAATACGGCATCGCCGATCTACGCCACAAGACCGACCAGGACTGCGTGCTGGAAATGGCCGCCATCTGCGATGCCCGCTTCCAGGGTGAATTGCTTGCCCAGGCGGAACGGTCGCGCAAGTTGCGTACAGCGCCGGCACTGCCGGTACGCGCGCAGCGCAACACACCACGGGCACTGGAACAGGCACTGGCCCCATTTCGACGCGACGGCAGCCTGCCCGATTACCCGCTCGGCAGCGACTCCACGAAGATCGAACAGCGTCTGCTGCCCGCATTGGACTGGCTCAAGGGCGCAACTGCCAGCACTGGCGGAAAGATCGCCACGGTGGCCCGCGCACTGCTCACGCGCCAAGCGCCCGGTGCCGATGATGTTGCCTGCCTGCAACGCATGGCACTGGATGCGCCAAACAGCCTTGGTGATCGCCTGCAGGCGCGGCTGCTGACCCATGCCTTGCGACAGACCGCCGCGCCATGAAGAAACAGTGCCGCGATCTGCCACCGGCTCGAACGCACCGCGGCAAGCACTGACGCATCACGGACACACAGCGGAAAGATATGCGTCAAACTGGGCCGTGATGATGGCGACCTCGTCGCTTTCCGGCTGTGCTGCATGCATCTTTTTCGCGTGTTTACTGCTGTCACGTCAGGGTTCGATTGCAAAACGAAGTTGGTGCGCCCAAAGCGAAGCAAGACGCAGCGCACCGCCATCTTCGCCGCGCTGTTGCTGAGCAGTCTTGTCGCGCAAGCCGCACCGCGCCTGACCGACCTGCAGTACATCGGCAGCCACAACAGCTACCACGCCGGCTTTGCGCCCAGCGAAGCGGCGTTATTGAAGCAACTGGACCCGACACTGTTTGCCGCGCTGGATTACCGCCATCCCGCCTTGACGCAGCAACTTGACGATGGCGTGCGCCAACTTGAACTGGACGTCTTCGCCGATGCACAGGGCGGGCGCTACGCACATCCGGCCATCGTTGCGCAGATCGCCAAGGCCGGCCTGCCGACCGCACCGGCAAGCGCGCCTACCGGAGTGATGGACAGGCCCGGCTTCAAGGTCATGCATGTGCAGGATCTGGACCAGCGCAGCAACTGCCAACCCCTGATTGCCTGCCTGCAGGAAATCCGCACCTGGTCGAAGCAGCACCCGGGCCACGTGCCCATCTTCATCCTGCTCGAAACCAAGCAGGCGCCGATCCAGTTGACGTTTCCCACCGTACAACCCGAACCCTTCGATGCAAAGGCGATGGATGCACTGGATGCCGAACTGCGTTCGGTCTTCCAGCCCGGTGAATACATCAGCCCCGATCAGGTGCGGGGCCGCGCGCCTACGCTCAACGCAGGCGTGCTCGCGCATGGCTGGCCGTCGTTGGCCCAGGCGCGCGGCAAGGTGGTATTTCTGCTCGACCAACGCGTTGCCGGTGCCAGCTACCTGCCCGGCCACCCATCGCTGCGTGGCCGGGTGTGTTTCACCAATGCGGTGCCAGGCGAAGACGATGCGGCCTTCGTCGAACGCAACGACGGCCCTGCCGATGACATCAAAAAGCTGGTCAAGGCGGGCTATCTGGTACGTACACGCACCGATGCGGATTTGCAGGAAGCCCAGCACAACGACACCGCCCGGCGCGACGCCATGCTGGCCAGCGGCGCGCAATTGCTCAGTACCGACTTCCCGATCAACGAGCCGGCCGATAACGGCTACGTGGTGCGCTTCGATGGCGACGCGGTGGCGCGTTGCAATCCGCAGCGACCGGACCCGGGTTGCGACGGCATCGACCTGCACCACTGAGGGCAGCAACGCGCACAAGCGGCCCTACGCATCAGCCCTGTCGCAATGGAAGCGTCGGCGATCCATGGCCGTGCCCGCTGCCCGGGCGCGAGCCTCCCCTCCCCCATCACGCGAGCATCAAGATGCAGTTTTCCCGCCCCCTCCATCGCTTGACCTGCGCCATTGCCGCGGCGCTTTGCGCGCCATCGCTGGTGTGCGCTGCAGAGATGACCACCACCACGTTGGACTCGGTCAACGTGCAAGCCACCCAGGCCGCGGCGCCCGGTTCGCTCAACGAACAGCGCCTGTCCAATAGCGTCAACAGCGTGATGAGCAAGCAGCAGATCGATGCGATTCCCTCCGGCGGCATTGCCGATGTGGTAGCGCACATGCCGGGATTATCGGCCTACAGCGACATGCATCTTGGCCAGGCCACCACCGGCGAGAACGCCTACGTCAGCATCCGCGGCATGGACGCCAGCTATAACGCATACACGCTCAACGGCTTTGGCATGCCGGAAACCGACTCCTCGACGCGCGCCATTTCCTTGAACATGCTGGCGCCATTCGGCATCCAGTCGGTGCAGGTCTCCAAATCGCCGACGCCCGACATGCCCGGCGATTCGATCGGCGGCGCGATCGATATGCGCACCCCCAATGCATTTGATTTCGACCAAGACCTCTATGCCAAGAGCACCGCGCAAGGTCAGTTCAATGCATTGGCCCACCACCTGGGTGGCAAGGACAGCGGCGGCACGTTCCAGCAGGAGCTGGCCTGGAAGTTCGGGGAAGGCGATGCGTTCGGCATCTACGCATCGGCCTATTACGGCAAGAACAACAACATGGCGCAGGCCCTGCACCCAACAGCAAATACGTGCCCGCCGACCCTGCGCTCGCCGCGGCCACCGATTTGCGCGATGTCGGCCCGCTGATCAGCACCCGCTACAAGTACAGCCTCTACGCCAGCCAGATCGAACGCTATGGCGGCAACCTGTCGCTGGATTGGCAGGGCGACACCAGCGCGCTGTATGCACGTGCCATCTACGGCAGTTACGGCGTCACCGGCACGCAGGACCAGTCCAGTGCGCGCCTGGAGACCTATCGCAACCAGCCCACGGCGGTGCGCGGCGGGTACTTCAACACCCACGATATCGACGAGACGCTGGCCACGGTGCAACTGGGCGGGCAGACCACGCTCGACCGGCTGCACCTGGACTACGGCACCTCGTTCGGCCGCGGCACGCGCAGCCGGCCGGATTATGTGTCGGCCAGTCTGTATGGGTTCACCCCGGGCAGCTTCGCCTTCGACCTCAGCGACCCCACCTACCCGAGCATCGGCCCAAGCTCGCCGGCGTTGAAGGACTTCTTCTACAACCTGGATTCTTCGCTGTTGTGGAAGGTGCAGGGCCACGACGCCGGCAGCCACGATAACCGCTTCAACGCGCATACCGACATTGCGTACCAGGTCGATGGCGCTGTGCTGGACAGCGTCAAACTTGGCCTGTCGGCCGATCACTCCGAGCGCGACGCCTATGACCACCCGTTCTTCCACAAGGATGGCAACTTCGTCACCAACGGCCCGTACTTTGGCGGCCCCAATTACGCGTTTCCCACCGCCGGCGGCCCGCCGCTGAGCGCGATTCCCGGCCGCATCACGTACAACGCATTCGATGGTCACTATGCGGGGCCGTTCAAGCTGCTCGATCGCGGCTGGATGCGCGCGCAGGCGCTGCCTTACAAGTACATCGACGACCCGAACGGCGCAGGCATCTATACCGCCAACGACTACAACGCCAACACCACCTCCAGCACCGAAGCGATCTATTCGGGCTATGCGATGGCCGCGCTGCATCTCGGCAAGGTGAGCATACTGCCCGGCGTGCGTTACGAACTGACCCAGTATTCGGCCGACTCCTGGCAATCCAGCGGCGATGGCAGCACCGGCAGTTTCGTCGGCAGCGGCAGTACCTACGGCAAGGTCTTGCCAGGCATCAGCGTCAACTATCGGCCGGACGATCTCACCGTATATCGCGCGTCGTTGCGCCGCAGTTTCAGTCGCCCGGCATTCGGACTGATTTCCGGCGAGACGGTGTATTCGATCGATGACACCCAAAAAGTGGTCGGCATCTCCAAGCCCAACCCCAACCTGCAGGCGAGCACCGCCGACAACGCCGACCTGTCTGCCGAGTTCTACGATCATCAGGGCGGCGTGCTCAGCGCCTCGACGTACTACAAGCGCATCAATGGGTTCATCTATACCTCGCAATCGGCCACCAACAACGACAGCACCCTGGGCGGCCTGGTGCCAACCGGCACCACCTTCGAAAATGGCGTGCCGGTGACCATGCCGCAAAATGGCGGCACCGCAAAGCTCTATGGGCTGGAGTTGGCGGCGAGCAAGCGCCTGCAACAGTTGCCCGGCCTCTGGAGCAACTTCGGCGTCACCGCCAACCTTACGCTGCAGCACAGCCAGGCAGATAGCAAACGCAGCGACCAGCCGGAAAAGACCTGGCTGCCGCGCGCACCGGAACGCATCTACAACCTGGATCTGTTCTACGACGACACGCACCTGCGCACGGACCTGAGCTACAACTACACCGGCCTGCAACTGCTGGGGCTCACCACCGACCGTCTCAATTACTACCTGCAGCCGGTGAAGTCGCTGGATTTCAACGCGACCTATCACTTGCCGCACCATCTCGATGTCGGCGTGTCGGCAAAGAACCTGCTCAATGCCGCCACGTTCTACGAAACGCAGGGCAAGTCCAAGCGCTACATGGCCTACGATCCCGGCGCCGACGGTGCCTATGTGCAAACCGGACGCACCTACATGCTGACCTTGGGCTACACGTACTGATCCATAGGCCGGCGCGCTGCAGCGGTGATCTTTCAACGGAAAGTACGCCGCTGCGGCGATTGCCACCTGCTATCCAGCGGCTGTCGCAGCGCCATTGCTGGATCCGCGATTGCGCTGCCGCATCATCGCGCCGCGGTATCGGTATCGGTATCGGTAGTGAGGCTCCATCACAGGTGTGCTGCGTCAGTCGATTGCGCGGCGCGCAATGCCCACCGCAATGCCGCATCGCGCCGCTTGCCCAGTCAGTACCGGTGCAGCGATTTCACGCAGAAATCGCAGGCGGCTGCGGCAAGGTGCGCGCATGCCTCTTTCGGACCTGCACATGCCACCACGCCCCTACGCTCGCGCCTGCTTGCTTGCCCTTGCATTGGGTACTTCCTTGTCTGCGCTGGCGCAGGCGCAACAGCCCGCGCCTGCCGCTGCGCCTGCATCGGCCGCAGCTCCCGCGGCCAAGGTTGTTCCTACCGGTGCGCGCTCGGACCTGCACGCGCAGGTGTTGCTGGATCGCGCGCATTTTTCGCCGGGCCAGATCGACGGCGAGCGCGGTTCCAATCAAAAGCGCGCAGTGTCAGGGTTCCAGGCCGCCCACAACATCAAGGCCACAGGCGAGCTGGATGACGCGACCTGGCAAGCCCTGCAGGCCGACACCACACCGGCCCTGGTGCAGTACACGCTTACCGACGCCGATGTCGCCGGCCCGTTCCAACCCATTCCCAAAGGACCTGCCGAGCAGGCCAAGCTGACTGCGCTTGGCTATGCCTCCGTCGACGAAGCGCTGGGCGAGCGTTTCCACGCAGACCCCGCGCTGCTGGCCCAACTCAATCCTGGCGTGGATCTGAGCAAGGCCGGCAGCGTGATTCAGGTACCCAACATCGACGGGGTGCCGCCCCTGGCCAAGCCAGCCAAGCTGGTGGTGGATAAGTCCGATTCGACGTTGCGGCTATTGGACGCCGACGGCAAGGTCTATGCGCAATTCCCGGTGTCTTCCGGCAGCAAGCACGACCCGCTGCCCATTGGCCGTTGGAAAATTCTCGGCATCTCGCGCGACCCGGTTTTCAAGTACAACCCCAAACTGTTCTGGGATGCGAAAAAGGGCGATCAGAAGGCCACCTTGCCAGCGGGCCCAAACAATCCGGTCGGCCGTGTCTGGATCGATCTGTCCAAACCGCATTACGGCTTGCATGGCACGCCCGAGCCCGGCCATGTCGGCAAGACCGAATCGCATGGCTGTGTGCGTCTGACCAACTGGGACGTGGTCAACCTCGCCAGCGTGGTCGGCCCGTCGGTGCCGGTGGTGATGCAGGAATAGACATGAAACTGCTGATGACCTTGGTGGTGGGCGTCGTGCTGGGCGCGGCCGGCTTTTGGTGGCTGGAACGCACCGCACCGGAAGCGAAAGTAGAACCCTCATCCAGCGCTGCACCCATCGCAACAGATCGCAGCGCAGCGAGTGCTGCGCCGATGGCAGCCCCTGCAGCGGCCGCCACGGCGGCACCGATGGCTGCCTCAGCACCACTGTCCGATCCCGCGCCGGC
Organism: Xanthomonas euvesicatoria pv. euvesicatoria; assembly: GCF_020880415.1. Lineage (GTDB taxonomy): Bacteria > Pseudomonadota > Gammaproteobacteria > Xanthomonadales > Xanthomonadaceae > Xanthomonas > Xanthomonas euvesicatoria. The sequence continues at coordinate 15,989 of NZ_JAJIUJ010000096.1, forward strand.
CGGCATGCCTGCCGCAACAACGCCAGCGCAGCCGCCTGCCGCTGCGGCACCGGGCAGCGACTTGCTGATTCCGGTACAGGGCATCGGCGCCAGCCAGTTGCAGGACACCTTCACCGATGCGCACAGCGAAGGCCGCGTGCACGATGCCATCGACATCCTCGCTCCTACCGGCACACCGGTTGTGGCAGTTGCCGACGGCACGGTGGAGAAACTGTTCACCAGCGAGCGAGGCGGCCTGACGATTTACCAGTTCGAGCCTGGCGGCAAATACTGCTATTACTACGCGCACCTGGAGCGCTATGCCGACGGCCTGGCGGAGAAACAATCGATCAAGCGCGGCCAGGTCATCGGCTATGTCGGCAGCACTGGCAACGCCAATCCTGCCGCACCGCATCTGCACTTCGAGATCCATCGGTTGGGGCCGGAAAAACAATGGTGGAAGGGCGAGGCGCTCAATCCCTATCCGGTGTTGCACGGGGACCAGCCCCTGCAGTGAGATGGTCGCCCAAGTGTGTCTCGCTACGGCCTGCGTTTTTCGCATAGCGCCGCCATCTGCCGCAACGCCTGCGCGCCTTCATCGACTGGTTGGCAGAGGTCATGGCACCGTATCTGCAGCCGCTTGTGCAATAAGCAGCAGGTACATCGGCGCAGCGCGCTACGCCGATCGGCAGTCATGCACAGCGAACCCTTGCATTGCGGACTTCGCAGCGCACGTGGGGCGCTGATGTCTAGTGCATGCCCGTTGACTCGATGACGCGACACGTTGCCTCACGACAACCGAGATCTCGATCCACCGCGCGCCCTGATCGCGCAATCAGCGCGGCTGACAGAGGCCCTGTTCGGCAGTGCAATTCCCTGCAATCTGCTGAAACTCGGAACACCAAAAAGCACAAGCATCTTTCGCAAGATGCCCGTGCCATGGCGCAATCGCAGCGAGCGTTGCAGACGCCCGATGTCGCTTCAGATCAGAACGTGTAGTTGAAGGTCAGCATGCCGTTGCGCGAGGCGCCCCACGCACCATAGCCATTGTTGAACTGCGCGTAGTAACGCTTGTCGAGCAGGTTGTCGATATTGAGCTGCACCGAAAACTGCGGCGACAGGCGATAGCGCGCAAACGCGCTGACCACTGCGTACGGGCTCTGCTGGAAGGTGCCATACACCGGGTCCACATAGTACGAACGGTTCTGCCAGTTGACGCCACCGCCCACGGTCAGGTCGCTCCACGCGCCCTGTGGGGTGTAGCTACTGAACAGCTTGATGGTGGTGCGCGGCAGTTGCGTGTTGATCGAGGCACCGCTGTCGTCGCGTGCGGTGTAGTGCGAGGCGCCCAAGGTCGCGTTCCAGCCCTGGGTCAGGCGGCCGGAAAGTTCGAAATCGAAGCCTTCGCTGACCACACCACTGGCAGCGACGTAAGCAAAATCGCTGCTGCCCGGCACCAGCGTGCTCGTCGCTACACCTAGATTGTCCTGCTCGATGCGGAACAGGGCCAGCGAGGCATTGAGCTGGTCGTCGAACCAGGCCGCCTTGACGCCGGCTTCGTAGCCCTTGCCGCTCAACGGATCCAGGTAGCCGCCATTGGCATCGCGCAAGGTCTGCGGGTTGAAGATCTCGGTGTAGCTGACATAGGTCGACCAGACATCGTCGATGTCGTAGACCAGCCCGGCGTATGGAGTGACTTCGGTCTGGGTGTCGGAGAACGGCACCAGCCCCTGCGTCGCATCGGCGTTACGGCCGTCAATCTGCCAATCGGTATAGCGCGCGCCCACCAGCAACGTCAGTGGATCGGCCAGCGAGAAGCGTGCGGCCACGTAGGCGGCCTTCTGCTTGATGGTGCCATCGCTCTGCACCGTGCGCGGGCTCCAGTTGGGCTCCGGATACGCGCCATTCCAGCCCAGGTAGCTGTCCAGGGGTGCGGGGAAGTCGAAGGTACCGTTATTGACGTACTCGCGCCGGTTGTAGCTGGCGCCGGCGACCAGTTGATGTTCGCGGCCGAACAGCTGGAACGGGCCCTGGGCATACACGTCGGCGCCGTCGGCCTTGCGCTCGGTCTGGTAGTTGCCCGAATACGGCACCACCCCACCGCCGGTGGTGCGGTCGAAGCCGAAGATGGTGTAGAACGGATAGAACAGGTGGTTCGTCGCTTCGGTGTTTTCGTGGCTCACATTGGCCTTGAGGGTCCAGCCGTTGTCGAAGCTCTGTTGCAGGCTGGCGAAGGTGCGCTGCAGGCGCGTGTCCCAGAACGTCCAGTCGGCCGCCGGATTGAACGAGCGCTTGTAGTCGGTACGCGTGCCATCGCTGTAGAACAGCGGGAAGCCGCCCCAGGTGACATCGTCCGATTCCTTTTTCTGGTACTCATAGCCCACGCTCAACAGCGTGCTGTCGGTGAGGTCGGCATCGATGATGGCCGAGCCGATCTTCTTGCGCAGGCTGTAGCGATCCATGTCCGATTCGCCGTCCTGATACACGCCCACCACGCGTGCGCGCACGGTGCCTTCGGGACTCAGCGGCACGGTGAGATCGGCCACGCTGCGGGTCTTGTTGAAGTCCCCGCCGCCCACCGACACGGTGCCGGTGAAGTCGCGGCTGAGCGCATGCTTGCGTACCAGATTGATCGAGGCCGACGGATTACCCGAGCCGGTCAATAAACCGGTTGCGCCGCGCACCACTTCCACGCGGTCGTACAGCGCTACATCCAGTGCCGAATCGCCGTAGCTCCACGCCTGCTCCATGTAGGCCGGGATGCCATCGAATTGGTAGTTATCGATATAGAAGCCGCGCGCATAGAAGTCCAACCGTTCGCTGTCATTCTGCGAAGCCGAGATACCGGTGACGTTGTTGAGCACGTCGGTGATGCTCTGCAGGTTCTGGTCATCCATGCGCTCGCGGGTGATCACGGTGACCGACTGCGGAATCTCGCGCAGCGCCAGGTTCATCCGCGTCCCGGCAGAGGTTTTCTCCACCGTATAGCCCTTGGCCTGCTCACCCTGCACGGTCATCCGGTCCAGCGTGGTGACGTCGGCATCGGCGGTGGGCGCTTCTGCCAAGACCTGGCCGGCGGCCAGCGTACACAGCGCAGCGAACAGTGCGCGGGGCAGGGCGTGGCGGCGTGCGCCCACAGAAATAAGACGCATTTCGGTACTACGGATCATCGGGTGACTCCAACGCAGACGGATCGGGCCGCACGCACCGCATAGGCGCAGCGCCGGCAACAAGGGGGAGGAACGGTGCGCCATACCATTGGCAGCGCATCATTTTAATGGGAATGATTCACATTTTAAATAGCCCGCGTAACACCTCGTTGGTATCGACCGCCACAAGGCAAACACCGGCTCCCTGGCTCCCTGGCTCCCTGGCTCCACGCCCTGCCGGGTCGCGATATCACGCGTGGGAGACCATGACGTGCAAGAGCCGCTGCGTACGCATCGGCTCGCCGGCGCCAGGTCCGCGCACCGCAGCTGTCCCGCTTCTGCCATCAGCCGTCATACGTGGCGGGCATGGCCTCGCGCGTTGGCGCCGCCCTGTGCAGGCCCTCCCGCGCAGCCATTGCGGTTACACATGCATCTGGCAACCCGTCGGCCGCCAGGGTTGCGGCAATGACGCATGCCGCGGCTTGCGTACTGTTGCGATGGCGATCGTCCCGAAGCCTGCGGCGCTCCGATCCACCGCTGCAGGAAGCGCTCGCATCGAATTGCGCAAATTCTCGCGACATGCAGCGTTGCCAGAGATGCGGGCGCCCCCCTCCGCCGGCCACGCAGCACGCGAAATGGAGACATCGCACCGCGAGTGCGCGAAACGCGGCGCGTTGGGACATCCGCCACAAACAAAAACGCCGGCTTTCGCCGGCGTCTTTGTGACTCTTATCAGCGCGCTACAGCGCCTTCGCTGCGGCCACCACGTGCTCGGCAGTGATCTTGAAGTACGCATACAGCTGATCGGCCGGTGCCGAGGCGCCGAAGGTATCCATGCCGACGACATCGCCATCCAGGCCGACGTACTTGCGCCAGAAGCCGGTCACGCCCGCTTCCACCGCCACGCGCTTGCGCACGGCATTCGGCAACACCGAGTCGCGATAGGCCGCATCCTGGCGGTCGAACACATCGGTCGACGGCATCGACACCACGCGCGTCTTTAGGCCGGCCGCATCCAGCGTCTGCTTGGCTTCCACCGCCAGGCCCACTTCCGAGCCGGTGGCGATCAGGATCACGTCCGGCGTACCGCCTTGGGCATCGGCCAGCACGTAACCACCGCGTTCGATCAACTTGATCTGCTCGGCGCTGCGCGGCTGATGCTGCAGGTTCTGACGGCTGAAGATCAGGCAGCTCGGGCCGTCCTTGCGGGTAATGGCCGCCTTCCAGCTCACTGCCGATTCCACCGCATCGCCCGGGCGCCACACATCGTTGTTGGGGATGTAGCGCAGCGATGCCAGGTGTTCCACCGGCTGATGGGTCGGGCCGTCCTCGCCCAGGCCGATCGAGTCATGCGTGTACACATGAATCGCATGCGCCGGGTTCAACGCGCTCATGCGCACGCCGTTGCGTGCGTAGTCGCTGAACACCAGGAAGGTGGCGTCGAAGGGAATGAACCCGCCATGCAGCGCCAGACCGTTGGCAATGGCGGTCATGCCGAACTCGCGCACACCGTAGTACACGTAGTTGGCATCCGGGTCGTCGGTGGCGACCGACTTGCTGGCCTTCCACAAGGTCAGGTTGGAGTGCGCCAGGTCGGCCGAACCACCGATCAACTCCGGCAGCAGCGGGGCAAACGCTTCAATCGCCAGCTGCGAAGCCTTGCGCGAGGCAATGGTCTGGCCCTCTTCCTGCGCCTTGGCGATGTAGGCATCGGCCTTGGCGATGAAGTCGGCCGGCAACTCGCCGTGCGAGCGACGGGTCAGCTCGTCGGCTTCGCTGGCGTACTGCTTGGCATACTTGTCGAACAGCTGTTCCCATTCAGCCTGACGCAAGGTACCGGTACCGCCGGCACGCCAGCCGGCGTAGATCTCTTCGGGAATTTCGAACGGGCCGTACGGCCATTCCAACGCCTTGCGGGCGCCTTCCAGTTCGTCCTTGCCCAGCGGCGCGCCATGCGAGGATTCCTTGCCGGCCTTGGTCGGCGCACCGAAGCCGATCTTGGTACGGCAGCAGATCAGCGTGGGCTTGTCGGTGTTTTCCAGCGCCGCCTCGATGGCGGCCTTGATCTTGTCGGCGTCATGCCCGTCCACATCGCGGATCACGTGCCAGCCATAGGCCTCGAAACGCGCCGGGGTGTCGTCGCTGAACCAGCCGGCCGTATTGCCGTCGATGGAAATCTGGTTGTTGTCCCAGAACGCCACCAGCTTGCCCAGGCCCCAGGTACCGGCCAGCGATGCGGCTTCGTGCGAAATGCCCTCCATCAGGCAGCCGTCGCCCATGAACACCCAGGTGCGGTGATCGACGATTTCCAGCTCCGGGCGGTTGTAGCGCTGCGCCAGCAACTTCTCGGCCAACGCGAAACCGACCGCATTGGCGAAGCCCTGGCCGAGCGGACCAGTGGTGGTTTCCACGCCGGGAGTTTCGCTGCGCTCGGGGTGGCCGGCGGTCTTGCTATGCAACTGGCGGAACTGCTTGAGCTGCTCGATCGGCAGGTCGTAGCCGGACAGGTGCAACAGCGCGTACTGCAGCATCGAACCGTGGCCGTTGGAGAGCACGAAGCGGTCGCGGTTGAACCACTGCGGGTTGTTCGGGTTGTGCCGGTAGAAGTCGTTCCACAGCACTTCGGCGATATCGGCCATGCCCATCGGCATGCCGGGATGACCGGACTTGGCGGCTTCGACCGCGTCTGCGGCAAGAAAACGGATGGCGTTGGCCAGCTGGCGGCGGGTGGGCTGGGTCATGGGCGTCTATGGAAGCGGAGGGAACACCGCTGGAAGCGGAGACCCCTATTCTCCCATACACAGCGTTAGGGGGCCGGGATTGGTGATTGGAGAATCGGGATTGGCGAAGGCACGGGCGACCTGACCTTCATCCAGGAAGGCCCGATGGCACCACACGATCGCAACAGCCCGCTTTAGCGAATCCCCAATCCTGACTCCCAAATCCCTACTCTTCGCCCTTGGCCACCAAGGTCGTCAGCGCCAGATCCCCGGTCACGTTCAGCGCCGTGCGGCACATGTCCAGGAAGTGGTTGACGCCCAGGATCATGCCGATACCCACCGGGTTGACCCCGACCATCGCGCAGATCAGCGCCACCACCGGCAGCGAGCCGGACGGCACGCCGGCCGTGCCGATCCCGCCCAGGATGCAGACCAGCATCACCATGAACTGCTGGCCCAGGCTCAGGTCCACGTTGAAGAACTGTGCCAGGAAGATCACCGTGACGCCTTCGAAGAGTGCGGTTCCGTTCTGGTTGGCGGTGGCGCCAACGGTCAGCACGAAACGCGACACGCGCGGCGGCAGGCCCATCTCGTCGGCCACGCGTAGCGCCGTCGGCAGGGTTGCGTTGCTGGACGCGGTCGAGAACGCCATCACCGTCGCTTCCTGGGTCTGGCGGAAAAAGCCCAGCGGCGAGCGTCCGGCGAATTTCACCGCAATGCCGTAACTGACCACCATGTGCAGGCCCAGCGCCAACACCACTACGCCCACGTAGGCGCCCAGACGAATCAGCAGATCGAAGCCGAACAGCGCGGCCAGGTTGAACATGAAACACGCCACCGCATACGGCGCCAGGCGGATCACCAGCCCGATCAAGGTCATCGAAATCTCGAAGACCCCTTCGATGCCGCGCCGCAATGTGGCGACCTTTTCGTCTTCGGTCAGCACCATGCCCACGCCGAACATCACCGCAAAAAACATCAGCGACAGAATCGCGCCGTTGCTCGACGCGGCGGCAATCACGTTGCTGGGCACGATCGACAGCAGCATGTCCATGCCCTGCGGCTGCGTGCCGGAGCTGGAAATGATCTCGCGGGTGCGCTCGGCGTTTTCCTGGATCAGCTGATTGGCCAGTTGCGGGTCCACGCCCGCACCGGGCTTGAGCACGTTGACCAGCACCAGCCCCAGCAGCACCGCCACACCGGACAGCACCACGGTATAGCCCAGGGTGCGCCACCCCACCCGCCCGAGCGCGCGGATGTCGCCCATTTCGGAAATGCCCATGACCAGCGCCGAGAACAGCAGCGGCACGATCAGCATGAAGATCAGATTGAGGAAGACCTGCGAAAACGGCGTGGCGACGTACTTGGTCGCCAGGCGCACCCACTCGGCGTCGCTGCCGGCCAGGTAATAGACAGCCAGGCCCAACAACAGGCCAACGGCAAAGCCAATTCCCATCTTCCAATGCAGGGGCAGGCCCGGACGGCGCGTGGCTGGGGATACTGTCATCTGGTCAGGCCTTGGTGGACACAAAGACCGGAGCTTAACAAACGCCATGGATGCGGCCACCTACCCGGGTGCTGCTATATGCCTTGTGCGGGTAGGCGAGCTTCTCGCTGTCGGGTGAGGCAGCGTTTTGCAGTTGGCGGTAGGAGTTGCTGTTTAGGCGCAAAGCAGGACGGCCGGCATTTCGAGCCGTCGCGGCGTTCAGATGAAATCAGATGGCTGAAAGCGAGAGCCCGCCTGTCGAGTGCGCGATGCCTGCCCTCGCCGCTCGCGGGACACGCCGTAAACCCATCCCTGGGGGCTCGATGGCAGCGTCCATGCCGCCAACGGTCCCGCAATCGGCAAGGACACCACACTAGACAGTTGGCTGGTGGTTTCGTTGAAGAGCGAATACGCCGTGTCGACAGCGCTGATCGCTTGTTGAAAACTCTGCACACCGACCAACTTGACCGGTCCTTGCCCACCGTCGCGGGACCCTTGGCGCCATGGATGCCGCCACCGAGCTTACAAGGACGTACTTGCAGCGTGTCCGGCGAGGGTGGGCGGGCAAAGGCACTGCGGCTAAACCCAGCGCCAACGCTCCTTGCTCTGTGCCCCATAGTTTGCAGATCACGCGCATCCAAAATCGACGCGTTATCCGCGCTGGAAGGCAATGTCGCCGCTCAGAGCAAGTAATGGCGGCCAACAAAATCTAACGAGCCACTGTTAGGTGTGCAGATCCCCCACCAGCAATCGAAGTACCGTTGTTGCAGACCCTTCGTCACACCGGCTGCAACTGCGCGGCCAATATGTCAGTCGTTCCAGGACGCCACCAAAGCAACCCGTCAGTCAAGGCGCAGGCGGATACAGCGGCGCCAGCACCTCCGGTTCGGCCGCACTTGCATGCCGCCAGCGCGGCCCCTTGGCGAACGCTTCACGCAAGGCAGCGCGCGCGCCGGTCACATCGCCGTCGCCGCCCCAGCGTGCCCGCTGCATGCGCGCCACGGCTGCACGCTGCGCCGGGTCGGCCAATGCCGCCATCACTGCATCGATATCGGCAACGCCGGCCATGCCGCAGAGCACCGCCGCCACCTCGTCCATGCCGCCGGTGTCGAGCGCGCGGCGCAACTCGGCAACGCCGTGGGTCGCACGTCTGCCCTGGGCTGGCACGTCGCTGCCGTTGCCCTCATTGCCGCCTGATGCACCGCGCGGAGCACCGCGCCGACGCAATAACGCCCACACCAGCGTGGCGATCCACAAAAGCGCAAATCCGATCGCCGCCGCGATCCATCCCCACGGCGCTCGCGCGGGAGATGGTGCTTGCAGGGTGAGCGTGCGATCGGGTGTCGGCGCCGATTGATCGGGTGCCGGATTCGGCGCCGATGCCGGCGCAGGCGTCGCAAACGCACCGCTACCTGCCGCCACATCGAGCGTCAGGTCGGGCAGTGACGCGGTCTTGGCTGCGCCTGCGCCCACATCCCACCATGCCATCTGCAGCCCGGGCACCACCAACGGACCGGCGCGGTTGGGCACGATCGAATAGCGCCGGGTCAGTCGCAGTTGCGGCGAGCCGTCCACAAAGCGTTCCTCGAATTGCGGCGGCTCGGCGAATACCTGCGCGTCGGGCACGCTGGGCGTGGGCAATTCGGGAAACTGCGCCTGGGTCGCGCCGCGCGCACTGGCTTCCACCACGAATTGGGCCGCCTCACCGGCTCTCGCCCGCTGAGGCGTGGTCGTGTAGCGCAACTGCAGGCTGCGCAACGGCAGCCACGGCTGCGGCGCATTGGCCGGTTGCGCGCGCACCTGCAGCGGAATGCTCGCACTGCGCGCACTCAACTCACCGTTGCCGCGCCCGAAGTAATCGTCGAAAAACCCGCCTACCGAACGCCCGTTGAAACGTGCCGGCGGCAGTAGCAGGCGACCGCTGCGCTCGGGCACCAGCAGGTAGCGCCGCTCCACCACATTATATTGGCGTCCATTGACGACCTTGACCGAGCTGACGTCGTCGCCGACGCGCTGCATCGATGCCCCATCGGGTGCCTCAAGATCCAATTCGCCCGATGCCAGTTGGGTGGCGAAGTACAACCGCACCACCACGCCCACGCTTTGCTGCACGTAGGGTTGCGGGTCGTCCACCTGGGTTTGGACGAAGGCTTCTTCATTGCCCTGCGCCGCACTCGGCGCGCCGGCAGCGTTGCCGGAGCTGCTCGCGGGATCGTTCGCCGCGCCAACCACCTGCAGGCGCAGCGGTTCGGTGCGTTCATTGCCCACGCGTATCGCCGGCACGATGAGTTCGCCGCTCCTGCGCGGCGTCAGTACCACGCCGAACAAGGCGCGCACCGTCACCGACCCATTGGTCACCTGCATCTGCTGATTGGCGCTCTTGGCGCCCAGCGAAAAATCGCTGCGCAGCGGCGTGTAATCCGGGTCGACGCCGCGTTGGTCGGTTTCGATATTCAACATCGCCACATCGCCGGCATTGACGCTGTCGCGATCCAGCCACGCGCGCGTGACCGCACCTACCGGCGCGCACGCCAACAGTGCCACGCTGGCCAGCATGCCGATTGCCGCGCGACGTAAATGCTGTCTGCCGATCATCGTCCGTCCCGTTGCCTGCGTTCGTATTCCAGCCTGAATTTGGTACGCAGCAGGCTGCCCGGATCGTCCGGCACCCGCCGCAGCCATGCGTCCACCGCCTGACGTTGCTCGCGTTGTTCCGGCGTCTCGCCGGCGACGGCGGCCTCCTGCTTGCCGCTGGCATCGGCCTGCTTGTTGCCCGCCTGCGCCATGGCCTGCTGCATCTTGCGACGCTGTGCCTCATCGGCCTGCTGCTGCGCCTTGGCATCGGCAGATTGCGGCGGCGTGTCCTGCTTGCGTTGCTCGCCCTGCCCGTTCTTGGCCTGCGCATCTTGTGGCCTGCCGTCCTGTGGCGGCTGCCCCTCAGAGGGCTGGTTCTTGCTGTCGTGCTGGTTCTGCCCATCCTGGCCGGATTGCTTGTCCTGCTGATTCTGGCCCGCCTGCTGTTGCCCCTTCCCATCCTGGCCGGATGGCTTCAGGTCCTTGGACTGCCCCTTGCCATCCTTGTTGTTCTGCTGCTGGCGCTTGCGCGCCGCATCGACCGCCGCGCGATTGGCGATGGCGTCCTGCTGATTCGGATGTTGCTTGAGCGCACGGTCGTAGGCCGCGATCGCCGCGTCGTACTGGCCTTGTCGCGCCAGCGCGTTACCGAGGTTGTACAGCCCCTCATCGGTCGGTACCGCTTCGAAGGCCTTCTGCGCCGCTGCGAAATCGCCCTTGCGATACGCCTGCACCCCGGCATCCAGGCGCTGTTGTTGCACCTGATCGGCACGCTGCCACAAGGTGCCATCGGCCGCGTGCGCGGGCTGCGCCAGCGGCAGCACGCACACCATCGCCAGCACGGCCACCACCGCGCGGCGACGAAACGCCAGCAGGGACAGCAGCATCACCGGCAGCACCAGCCAATAGCCTTCGTCGAGCCAGCTCTTGCCGCCATCGGACTCGGCGGTTTCATCGGCCAACGGCTGTTGCGATGGATCGAGCACGCCCAACGCCCGCAGGTCTGCATCGTCCGGCGCAATGCGCGCATAGCGCCCGCCCCCCTGCGCGGCCAGGGTGCGCAGACTGCCCTCGTCGAGCTTGGCCTGCGCAATTTCACCGCTGGCCGTGCGATACGCCGCACCGCGCTCGCCGCCCACACCGAGCGCAGAGACACTGAAGCCGCGCGAACGCGCCATCCGCGCCGAACTTTCGGCGGAGCGATCTGCGCTATCGCTGACAAGCAGGATCTCGCCTTGCTTGAAGCCGGCCTGCTGCAACAACTGCGCGGCCGCATCGATCGCCCGGTCGGCACGCTTGCCATCGACCGGCATGACCGACGGCGACAGCGCATCCAGAAACAAGGCCACGTTGGCACTGTCTTCGGTCAATGGCGCAACCGTAAAGCTCTCGCCTGCATACACCAGCAATGCCACCTCGCCACCGGCACGTTTGCGCAGCAGCGTCGCCAGCTTAGCGCGCGCCTGCAGCAGGCGCGAAGGCGGCAGGTCGGTTGCGTTGGCACTGGACGACAGATCCAGCACCACTACCAGCGGCATGCTCGATTGAAACACCGGACGCTCGGTCTGCCGCCAGCTCGGCCCGCTCATCGCAAGCACGGCCAACGCATAGGTCAGCGCAGCCAGCACGAATCCCAGCCATCCGCGCCGACCGCCGGATACCAACAGCTTCGGCAACAGATGCGCATCCACGCTTTGCCGCCAGACGTCGGCATCGCGGCGACGCCAGTGCCACAGCGCAGCCGCCGGTACGATCGCCAACAGCGCCCACAACAGCGTCGGGCGCAACAGATGTAACGACTGCAGCCACCCCGCCAGCTCGGTCAGCGCGTCCATTGCCACCTCCGCGGCAGCAGATAGGCCAACAGGGCAACGACGATTGCCGCGCCCAATGGCCAGTAGTAACGCTCGACGCGCGGCTGCACCGAAGGCCCCAGTCCCTTGACCGGTTCCAGCCGATCCAGCTCGGCATAGATGCCGGCAAGCTCCTCAGTATCGCGGGCGCGGAAGAAGCGCCCGCCGGTCTGCTGGGCGATCTTGCGCAGCCCGTCTTCGTCGATGTCGTCGTTGCCGCCGGCCGGAATCGGCACCCCGAACAAGGAATAGCCGCCACTGCCGCCAAAGGCAATGGTGTGCACGCGCACGCCTTCGGCCTTGGCCAGTTCCGCGGCCTTCAGGGGATTGAGTACGCCGGCGGTGTTGACGCCATCGGTGAGCAACACCACCACGCGCTGGCCCTGCTTCTGTTCGCGCAGGCGCTTGACCGACAAGGCGATCGCATCGCCAATCGCGGTTTCGCGCCCGGCCAAGCCCACCACGCTGTCGCTCAACTGATCGCGCACGGAGGTCAGATCCGCGGTCAACGGTGTCAGCGCATACGCGCGTTGGCCGAATACCAGCAGACCGACGCGGTCGCCGTCGCGCCGATCCAGAAAGTCCGACAGCACGGCCTTGGCGGCGGTGAGCCGGTCTACCACCTTGCCACCAAGCACCATGTCGGGCTCGCTCATGCTGCCCGAAAGATCCACCGCCAACATCATCTGGCGCGCCTCGCGCGGTGGTTGAATCACCTCGCCCAATTGCTGCGGACGTGCCAGCGCAGCACACAACAAAAACCAAGCCAGCCACGCCAGCCAACGCGGCATCCGCAGCACCGGCGCGCTTTTGGCCTGCGCCACCGCCTGCAACTGCTCCGCATATGGCACGCGGAGTGCGGCCGCATCGGCGCGGCGTTGGGGCCAGAACCACATCAGCAACGGCAAGGGCATCAGCCACCACGCCCACGGCCAGGCGCAGTGCGCCAACGCATCCTGCCATTGCGACCACTGCAACCAGTTCATCGCCGGCCCCGCATCAACGCCACAAAGCGCTGCCGCGCCAACGCTTCTACCGCAGGCAGATCGCTGATGGTGGGTGCGCGCTGAAAGCCGCCTTCCAGTACAGCCCGGCCCGGCCCCTGCGAAAACACCTGGTCCTTGCGCTTGCGTCCATCCAGAAACTGCAACCACGCCTCGCCCTGCAAGCGGTCGGCCTGCGGGTCGACGCGCCGCGCCGCACGTCGCAGCAACACCGACACGGCCGCCAAGCGCTGCGCAGGCGTCGTGGCGCGCGCTAGTTCCGCATCGAACGCAGCCAGCCAGCGGCGCTGGCACTGACGCCGGCGCCACCACCAGACCCATGCGCTCCCCACCACCAGCACGACAACCGCGATCACCAGCCACCAGCCAGGTGCCAGCGGCCACCACGACGGCGACGGCGGCAGGTGCACATCACGCAGCGGCAGCGACTGCGGGGACATCGTCAGCGACTCCGCGCGGCAGGGCTGCCGCCCAACCACGCATCGCTGGCATCGTCGGTGGACAGGCGATGCAAGCGCACGCCGCGTGCCTGCAGGAGCGATCCCAAATGCTCCAGCGGCGCGACGAATTCGGCCTGCCAGCGTGCACGTCCGGCCTGGGTCGACAGATCGATCGCGATGCGCTCGCCACGCACGTCGAAGGTGACTGCACGTGCCGGTGGCGCCAGTTCCAGCGGATCGACCAGCACGATCACCACCACCTCGTGATGCAAGGCCAAGCCCGACCAGCGCGTGGCAGAAATCCGGCCGGCGCTGCGCGCATCGGCCAGCACGGTCAGGCGCGCGCCGGGGCGCAACAGGCGCGCCGCATGATCCAGCGCCACCTCCAGCCCCGCATCGCCGGACGGCGGCTGGGCATACCAACGCGCCAAGGCATCCAACACCGGCAGCACACCACGCTGACCGGACCGCGGCGCAATCGGCGCCTCGCTCGCGGTGCCGCGCAAGGCTGCAATACGATCGCCCTGGCGCTGCGCCAGCCATGCGGCGACCGCGCCGGCGCGTGCGGCCTGCACCGATTTGTAGCGCACGCGCGTACCGAAGAAGAGCGCAGGCGAGGTATCGGCCACGATCAGGCTCAAACGCTCGCGCTCAGCCTGAAACAATTTGGTGTGCGCTCGCCCGGTTCGCGCGGTCACGCGCCAATCGATATGCCGCGCATCATCGCCAGCCACGTACTCACGCGACTCGGCATATTCCATGCCGCGCCCGCGCGTGGCGGCCGGCACCGGCCCCACCACCCCGTGCCGGCCACGTCCCGGTTGACCGCGATGGATTGCAGTACCGCGCAGCGCAATCAGTTCTGCAAGCGCTGGGCGCACTCCATCGCCAGCGACTGGCGAGGTGGCGGCTTCAGGGGACGAGAACGGCATCGAAGACATCGGTGTCTGGCGAGAGTGCGGCATACCTCAGCGACGCTGCCCGATCAGGGCAGCGGAATCTTTTCGAGCAGTGCAGCGATCAGGCGTTCGCCGTCCCAACCCTCGGCGGTGGCCTCGTAGCTGGGTAGGACGCGATGCCGCAGTACGTCAGGGGCAATGGCGCGGATATCGTCCGGCGTCACGTAGTCTCGCCCGGCCAGCCACGCCCGTGCGCGCGCGCACCGTTCCAGTGCGATCGAGCCACGCGGGCTGGCGCCCCAGGCGATCCTCCGTGCCAATGCCGGGTCGTAACGCTTGGCATCGCGCGAGGCCAGCACGATTTCGATCAGATAGCGTTCCAGCTGCGGTGCCAGATGCACGTCAAGCACCACACGGCGCGCGGCGAAGACATCTTCCAATGGAATCTTGTCGGGTACGGTCTCGTGCTTTTCCAGCGTGTCGCGGGCGGCCTCGCGTGCCAGGCGCAGGATTTCCGCCTCGGCGTCGGCCTGGGGATAGCCGATGCGCACATGCATCAGGAAGCGATCCAACTGCGCTTCGGGCAGCGGGAACGTGCCCTCCTGCTCGATCGGATTCTGCGTCGCCATCACCAGGAACAACTGCGGCAGCGCATAGGTATGCCGGCCGACCGTCACCTGCCGCTCGCCCATCGCTTCCAGCAGCGCGGATTGCACCTTGGCTGGTGCGCGGTTGATTTCGTCGGCCAGCAGGATCGGGTGGAAGATCGGCCCGGGCATGAACTCGAACCGGCTGTCCTGCGGCCGCCAGATTTCGGTACCGGTCAGATCGGCAGGCAGCAGGTCCGGGGTGAACTGCACCCGTGCAAAATCCGCTTCCAGCCTCGAAGCCAGCGCACGGATCGCGGTGGTCTTGGCCAACCCGGGCGCGCCCTCGACCAGCAGATGGCCATCGGCCAGCAAGGCAATCAACAGCCGCTCCACGAGCGCTGCCTGGCCAACGATGCGCTGCGCAAGCGATTCGCGCAGCGAGGTGAATTGACGGTGCAGCCGGTCCTCGGCGGGCGCGGCAACGGCTTCGGGAGGGAGCAGTGGCGGTGCGTTCATAGGTCCAGTGTGACCGATTCGAACGCGATTGGTTCACTCGGCGATCGGGCCAGGTTCAGTCAAGGCCCAACATTTGCTCTGGATCACAAAGATCAGTTGGTTGGGAAAATTCGTTCTTTCCGAAGGCGCCCCTCGCTTCGCATTAAACAAATTTGAACCGCACTGGATTAGAGCACCATCGGCGCCGGCGCAGACAATGCCTACTTCTGCGCAGCCTAAATCTCACCTATTGCACTGCATCGACTGCCAAGCCGCCGCGGCCCCTTGTGTACCCCTGCACGTCGATACGATCACCCTCACGACACGCTCCAGGCCGCCACACTGGCCACACCTGGTTTGGCATATATCAGACGCGGCCAACCCTGCTAGCGACTCCCCTCATTTGCAATCCATACGAGAAAGGCCGCTTTCGCGGCCTTTTCCGGTAAAAGTTTCAATTACGGATTCGCGCTGGCCACGCGAAGAACCTTAGGAGTTACAAACACCAGGAGCTCGGCCTTCTCCTTGCTGCGTCCGCGCTTCTTGAAGAGATTTCCCAGGAACGGAATATCTCCAAGGAACGGAACTTTGGAGACGCTTTCGCGATCGGTAAATTCATAGACACCACCAATGACTACTGTCTCACCGTCGCCTACTAGCACAGCAGTATTGACCTCCCGGCGATTAATCTCGGGAACTGTTCCGTAGCCTTCCAAAATAATGAATCGAGCCACCTCGTCCTTCTTGACATTCATATTCAAGAAGACGCGATTGTCATTCGTGATGGTGGGCGTAACCTTCAATTCAAGTAGAACTTCCTTGAACTGCACATTCGCCTGCGCGGCGGAACCTGCCGCACCACCACCACTGATTGTCACATACCCAATCTCCCGACCTTGCTTGATGACACCCTCACGCTGATTGGCCGTCACGATCCGCGGATTTGAGACGACCTCACCTCGCCCTTCCTCTTGCATTGCCGATAGCTCAATGTCGAGGTTGAAATTGGATCCAAGCAAGGTATACGCCAAGCCGGCCGCTCTGCTATTGGTAAAGCCACTAGCCCCCAAATCGACATTCAACCCCGAAGGGAACAAATGCGAAGCCAGCGTTGTACTGGTACCAGTATTAGCGATTTCATTAGCTCGTTGCGCTGAAGTGTTCTGGAAGTTGACGTTACTCTCCAGCGCCCCGCTCAAAATCCCACGTCCGGTTGCGCCAGTGATGCCGAACCGCGCACCCAAATCACGCGCAAAAGTATCCGTCGCAATGACAATCCGGCTCTCGATCAGCACCTGATCCACTGGGCGGTCAATATGCGAAATCAGCTCGCGCATTTGCGCGACCTTCTTCGGAATATCGCTGATCATCAATGTGTTGGTGCGTTCATCGGCAACCAACCGACCACGTGGCGAAAGGAAACCATTGTCCTGCTGCCCCGCACCACCTTGTCCGCCCTGGCCGCCCTGGCCGCCACCACCGCCACCAATCCCCTTGGCCTCCGTCAGCGCTTTGAAGATCACCGCAGCGTTGTGGTAATTGATCTGCACATAATCGGTGATCAAGTCCTCACGGTTCTCGATCGCGATGCGGGCGTCTTCCTTGTCCTGCTCGAACTTGGCCAGCTCCGGTTGCGGGGCGACCCAAACCACGCCACCATCGCGGCGCTTGTCCAGGCCCTTGGCACGCAGCACGATGTCCAGCGCCTGGTCCCACGGCACGTTCATCAGGCGCAGCGTGACGTTGCCCTGCACGGTGTCGGAAGCGACGATATTGAGGTTGGACTCCTCGGCGATCAGCTGCAGCACGGTGCGCACCGGCACGTCCTGGAAGTTGAACGTCACCGGGCGGCCGCTGTAGCCGCGCGCAGCGATCTGCGCGGCAGCCTGCGTGACCGCCGCCGGGCTCACACCGCCAACCGCCGGCTGGCCCTTGCGCGGGGTGATTTCCACCACGTATTCGTTGCCGGTCTGGTAGGCCAGCGAGTCGAAGGCACCCTTGGTCGACAGCACCAGCTGCGAACCGGAGCCGGACGGCTTCACTTCAACGCGCTGCACCGGCGTGGCGAAGTCGGTGACATTGAGCGGGCGTTGCAGCTCGGCGGGTAGCTTGGCATTGCTGATGTCCACCAGCACGTTGTCGCCTTGCGTCCGCAGGTCCGGGCTGGCGCCCTGGCCGTCGAACTGCAGGATCAGACGGCCAGCGCCGTCTTCGCCGCGCTTGAAATCGATTTTGGACACCGCCAGGCTCGCCGGAGCGACCTTGGCCGGATCCTGCGCGGGCTGAGTCAGCGCCGCGGCGGCGAACGCGCTGCCGCTCGCCAGCGCCAGCGCGAACCCCAACGCGCAGGCCTGGAAGATCGCGTGGCGTCGTACCGGACGCAGCCGCTGGGCATTGGAAAACGTCATCGTGCTATCCCCTATCACTTTATTGATCATCCAATGCGAGTGCGGCCGGCCGTTCAAGCCATCCACCCGCACCGTCCGGCACAAGTTCAATCAGCTCGATGCGGTCTTCGTAGACCCCGGTCACCCGGCCATCGCTCTGTCCCAGATACACACCCGGCCGCACCCGGTAGGTCACCTTGTCAGGCGCCATCACCAATGCGATCAGGCCCGAACCGCCGCCAATGGTCCCCACCATGTCGAGGGCGTCGAGCGGAAAGGCTTCCAACGGTTCCTTGCGCCGGTTCGGATCCGGACGCGTGCCGTTGCCACCTTCCGCGCTGACCCAGGCATCGCTGAACGGGTCGCGCATCGCCTGCGCTGCATATTCGAAGGTCTCGAACTGCTGCATCACCGGCAATGGCTCCAGCGGCGGCGCAGGACGCGCGCGCACCTCGGCAACCCAGGCTTCCAGATTCGGCGCATCGCCCGGTGTGCTGGTCACACCGCGCGTGCACGCCGGCAATACTGCAATTAACGCCACACAGGACAGAATCTTGAGCAATTTCATGGTCATTGGCCGCCCTTCTTCGCAGCGTTGGCCGCAGCCTTTTCCTGCTCGGCCATTTCCTCATCGTCCAGATAACGATAGGTCTTGACCGTTCCGGACAGCTCCAGCGCACCGCGCGGGCCGATACCGGCCTTGGGGTCCTTGGGCTTGAGGTTGATGTCGTGCATGGTCAGGATCACCACGCGCGGCAGCGAGGCCACACCGCTGACGAAGGCACCGAACTGGTGGTAGCTGCCCACCATGCGCAGAGCGATCGGCTTTTCGGCGTAAAACTCCTTCGGCGATTCCGGACCGGGCTGGAACAGCTCGTTGGACAGGCCGCTGGACAACGCGGTCTGCGAAATGTCGATGATCAAATCCGGCATTTCGGTCTTGCTGGGCAGCTGACGCAGCATCTGCTGCAGCACTTGTTCCATCTGCGCGAGCTGCTGCTTGAGCGGCTCCAGGTTCACCGCGCGGCCCTGTTGGGTCTCGAACTCGGTGCGCAGCTGGGATTCGGTGCTTTCCAGGCCTTCCAGTTCATCGCGCTTGCTGCTGATCAACAGGAACCAGGCCAGCACCATGATGAACAAGCCGACCACCACGCAGAACACGATGCGCGCCTGCTGCGGCCAACCGCCGATGTTGTTGAAATCCAGATCGCTGAGCTTGAATGATTTCTTACTCATGACGCCGCCCCCTCCTGCGGCCGATTGGCTGGCGCCGGTGCTGCCTGCGTCGGTGCAGGAGCAGCGGCCGGCGGCGTTGCGGGCGCAGGCGCCGCTGCCGGAGCAGCAGGCGTCGCACCGGCAGGCGCAGCACCCGGTGCTGCGGTGCCCGGCGCAGCCGGATCCGCTGCGCCCGGCGCGGTGCCGTTCTTGTCAGCCTCGTTCGGGTTGGCCAGCTTGACCTTGAGCGTGAACACGTACGGCAGCGTCTTGGTGTCCATCGACGACGCGGCAGGTTGACCGGCCTTGTCCTGACTCTTGGCCTCGATGATCGACAGGTCCGGATTGGTCATCCAGCCCGAGCTTTCCAGGTTGCGCATGTATGCACTGACCCGCGCATTCGATTGCGAGCGACCTTCCAGCGTGAGGATGTCGCCATCCTGCTTGATGTTGGTCAGCGCCACGCCATCGGGAATGGTGCGCACCAGCGAATCGAACAGGTGCACCATCTGCGAGCGGTTGGCTTGCAGTTCCTCGATCACCTTCTTGCGGGCAAGCAGGCGGTCCTTCTTCTTGTCGAGTTCCTTGATCTCTTCGTTCTGCGCCTTGACCTTGTCGATCTCGGTGGTCAGAAACGCATTGCGCTCGGTCTGGCCGCTGATCTGCGCGTCGTAATAGAACCAGATCAACGCCGACAACAGCACGCCGCCCAATGCGGCGAAGCCCAGCATCGAATAGAACTCGCGTTCGCGTGCCTTTCGGCGCTCCGCGCGCCAGGGCAATAGATTGATTCTTGCCATCAGTCGAAGCTCCTCAGGGCCAGGCCGGTGGCGATCATCAATGCAGGCGCATCCAGCGCCAGCGCATGGGCCTGAACCTTCGGGCCAAGCGTCATCTGGGCAAGCGGATTTGCAACGACCGTGGTCACGCCGAGCTGCTCTTCCACCATCTCCGGCAGGCGCGCCAGCGCGGCGCAACCGCCGGCCAGCACGATGCAGTCGACGCGGTTGAACTCACTGCCCGCATAGAAGAACTGCAGCAGACGGCTGATCTGCTGCACAGTGGCTTCCTTGAACGGCTCCAGCACCTCGACCTCGTAACTTTCCGGCAGGCCACCCTGACGCTTGGCAAGGCCAGCCTCTTCATAGGTCAGCCCGTAACGGCGCATCACTTCGTCGGTGAGCTGCTTGCCGCCGAACACCTGCTCGCGGCTATACAGACTGCGACCGGAGCGCAGCACGCTCAGCGTGGTCATGGTGGCGCCGATATCCACCAGCGCCACCACCGCGTCGGCGGCCACCGGCAATTCGCTGGCAACCAGCGCGAAGGCGTTTTCGACCGCGAAGGCCTCCACGTCCATGACCTTGGCGGTCAAACCGCCGAGTTCCAGCGCCGACTGGCGCAGTTCCACATTCTCCGAACGCGAGGCGGCCAGCAGCACCTGCACCATGTCCGGGCTGTTGGGCATCGGGCCCAGCACCTCGAAATCGAGATTGACTTCCTCGATCGGGTACGGAATGTAATTGGTGGCTTCCAGTTCGACCTGGGCTTCCAGGTCGCTATCGTCCAGATCGGCCGGCATCGGGATCAACTTGGTGATCACCGCCGACCCGGCGACAGCAGCGGCCGCGTTCTTGGCCTTGCTGCCGGAACGGTTGATGGCGCGCCGAATGGCTTCGCCCACCGCCTCCACTTCGACGATGTTCTTTTCCACGACCGCATTCGGCGGCAATGGTTCCACCGCGTAATGTTCCACGCGAAAACGGTTCCCGCTGCGCGATAGCTGCAAGAGCTTCACGGCAGTAGAACTAATGTCGACACCAATCAGTGGCGACTGACTCTTGGGTAAAAGCCCCACGGTAACTCCCCTGCCGACGGGCACTTGGACGCACGTGCGCCCTCGTATTAATAATCAAATTTTAACAGTTGACAAGCCCTTCACGCGCTAGGCACTGACCCGGCGACGCGACCCCAGTGCTGTCTTCTGCGATCCCCAGAGTTCGGCCCCAGCCAAACTCGGCGTCATCTATACTCTGTGACCAAGAAATCTGCAATCGGAATCTCTCTTACATGCCCCGTATTCGCCGTTGGCTGGGCTGGATCCTGGCCACGATCGTTGTGCTCGCACTGCTTGGCGCAATTGCTGCCGGCGGCCTGTATTACGCCATTTCCTCGAAGTTGCCGGACGTTCAATCGCTCAAGCAGGTCGAGCTGCAGGAGCCGATGTACGTCTATTCCAGCGATGGCCGCCTCATGGCCGTTTATGGCGAGACCCGGCGTTATCCCATCCAGATGAAGGACGTGCCGCTGCGCCTGAAGCAGGCCTTCCTGGCCACCGAGGACGCGCGCTTCTATGAGCACGGCGGCGTGGACTACAAGGGCATTGCCCGCGCGGTGTGGCTGCTGACAACCACCGATGCCAAGCGCGTGCCGGGTGGTTCGACCATCACCCAGCAGGTGGCGCGGCAGTTCTTCCTGAGTTCGGAGTACAGCTACACCCGCAAGCTGGCGGAGATCCTGCTGGCGCGCAAGATCGAAAGTGAGCTGAGCAAGGACGAGATCTTCGAGCTGTATCTCAACAAGAGTTTCTTCGGCAACCGCGCCTACGGCGTCGGGGCCGCTGCCGAGTATTACTACGGCAAGAAGATGAGCGAATTGAACCTGGACGAGATGGCCTCGCTGGCCGGCATCCCCAAGTTCCCGTCCAGTGGCAACCCGATCAGCAACCCTGAGCGTGCGCAGGAGCGTCGCGACTATTACGTGCTGCAGCGCATGGCCGACCTGGGCTTTGTCAGCCAGGCCGAAGCCGACGCCGCCAAGGCCGTGCCGATGCACGCCAAGCCGCATGAGCCGCCGGTGGAGGTGTACGCCCCTTACGTGGCCGAGCTGGTGCGTCAGGAAATGATCGCCAAGTACGGCGGCGATGTGCTCAACAAGGGCTATCACGTCACCACGACCATCGATGCGACCCTGCAGACCGGTGCGGATGTGGCAGTCGCCGACGGCTTGCGGGTCTACGATCATCGCCATGGCTGGCATGGCGTAGAGCAGCACTTCGACGTGCCCGCCGATGCGGACGCGCCTGCACTGGCCAAGCACCTGGCAGGCGCGTTCACCCAGGGCGGACTGCGTGCGGTGATCGTGGCGCGCACCAATCCCGATGGCGGGGTCACGGTCGTGCTGAGCGACAAGACCGAACTGACCCTGCCCGCCGGTGCCAGCCGCTGGACCGGCAAGACCCCGGCCAAGCTGCTGACCCGCGGCGACCTGACCCGCATTCGCGCCGGCGAAAAGGACGGCGAGTGGATCATCGACCAGTTGCCGCGCGGCCAGGCGGCATTGGTTTCGCTGGACGCCAATAGCGGCGCCCTGCGTGCCCTGGTGGGCGGCTTTAGCTTTGCGGGGAACAAGTTCAACCGCGCCACCCAGGCACGCCGCCAGCCAGGGTCGAGCTTCAAGCCGTTCGTCTACGCAGCCGCATTCGAAAAGGGCTTCAACCCGGCCTCGATCGTGCTGGACGCGCCGGTGGTGTTCCGCGACCGGCGCGGCAAGACCTGGTCGCCGCAGAACGATGGAGGTGGCTTCCGCGGGCCGATGCGCCTGCGCGAAGCGCTGGTGCAGTCGCGCAACCTGGTGTCGGTGCGCCTGCTGGACGCCATCAGCGTCGATTTCGCACGCAAATACATCAGTCAATTCGGTTTCCAGGAGGCCGAATTGCCGCCAAACCTGTCGATGTCGCTGGGCACCGCTTCGCTGACGCCGCTGTCTGTGGCACGCGGCTATGCGGTGTTCGCCAATGGCGGCTCACGGGTGGACACCTGGATCGTGGATGAGGTCAAAGACCGCGAGGGCAATGTCATCTTCAAGGAAGTGCCGGCCGTAGCCTGCCGCACCTGCGCCCTGCAAGGCGGCAATGTGGCGCCCGTGAGCCAGGTCGTCGATGGCTTCAACTTCGGCGCGCAGGCACCGGAGATACCGCCTGCCGCGCCGGCCACGGCCACGCCGACGCAGGCGCAGACCGCCCCTGCGGCAACCGCGCAGACCAAGATCGCGCCGCGCGCGATCGACGAGCGCACCGCCTACCAGCTGGTGTCGATGATGGGCGACGTGGTCCAGCGCGGCACCGGCACCGCGGCCAAGGTCCTCGGCCGCGAGGACGTGGGCGGCAAGACCGGCTCCACCAACGAGCACCGCGACGCGTGGTTCTCCGGCTTTGGCGGCCCCTACGTCACCACCGTATGGGTGGGCCGCGACGACTTCCGCTCGCTCGGCTATCGCGAATACGGCGGCAAGGCGGCGCTGCCGATCTGGATCGACTACATGCGCGTAGCGCTCAAGGACAAGCCGATCGCCGCCAACGATCCGCCCGATGGCATGACCCAGGCCACCATCAATGGCGCCGTCGAATGGGTCAAGAACGAAGATCTGGACCGCCTGCAGGATTACGACTACGGCCTGCAGGAACAGCAGGACGAAAAGGCGTTCGACATTTTCTGAGGAATCGGGATTGGGGAATCGAAAGCGGCGTGGCTGTTCGGTTCCCCAATTTGTTGGCCCCCGTTGGATAAGCGCCAGCCATTGCCGACCTGATGGATCGCTGGCGGCATCGTTGCCGGGTCGGCGCAGCGCTCACCTGCCCGCCACGGATATCGCACGCGCCTTGCGCCTTGCCCGTGCATACCCGCACCTGGACCATCGCCCGGTCACCGCTGCGTGATCGTTCCTTTGCAATGACATGACGCATTCGCCATGTCTTCATGCAGCTGTTGTAGAGTCCAGATCAGGTTCATTAGGGGAGCCCGGTCATGCATCACGCACGCGCGCACGCCGATACACGAACCCGGGAACGTCGCCATCGTCTGGCGCACGAAGCCGCACGCCTGATGGCCGAAGGCGGCATCCGTGATTTCCATCAAGCCAAGCTCAAGGCTGCCAGCCGGCTCGGCATTCATGACGATGCGTCGCTGCCACGCAATCGCGAGATCGAAGATGCGTTGCGCGAGTACCAACGCCTGTTCGCCGGACCTGCGCACGGTGCGCGTCTGCGCCAACGTCGCGAAGCCGCGTTGCGGGCGCTTGAGTTTCTCAGCCCCTTCCAGCCACGGCTGACCGGCCCGGTGCTGGACGGCACCGCCGACGCCAATGCACCGGTGCACCTGCAGTTGCACAGCGACGATGCCGATGCCGTGCAGCGGTTTCTGGAAGAACACCGCATTCCGGCCGAGTCGCGCACGCGCCGGCTGCGCCTGGATCGCGAGCGCAACGGCGAGTTTCCGGTGTGGCTGTTCAGCGCCGAAGACCTCACCTTCGATCTCACCGTGCTGCCCTACGACGCGCTGCGGCAGGCGCCGCTGTCGCAGCTGGACGAAAAGCCGATGCAGCGTGCGTCGGCCGCGCAGGTGCGACAGTTGTTGACAGACGGCGACGGTTCCACCGGCTCACCGCTGCTGCGCTGAGTCGGCCATATGACGCGGAACCTGACTACGCGGGCGAGCTCTGTGCTTCTTTAACCGGCGTCACGACGCCGCTACGCAGCGGTCGTTTATTCGGGCCCAGCCGCAGACGGACGAACCGTCGTGCAACACGACGCTGCCAATCGCCACGACAGCAGCACGCTGTGCTGGAAGGCGACTGCCGCGCAACATCCAAATGCAAACGCCCCGCACTGCGGGGCGTTTGTTTACGCAGATACGCGTGGACCGATCAGCGCTTGGCGCTGTCGGTGTAATCGCGCTTGTCATAACCGGTATAGATCTGGCGCGGACGGCCGATCTTCATTTCCGGGTCGACCTGCTGCTCCAGCCAATGCGACACCCAACCTGCGGTGCGTGCGATGGCGAACATCACGGTGAACATTTCCACCGGGATATTGAGCGCCTTGTAGATGATGCCCGAGTAGAAGTCGACGTTCGGGTACAGCTTGCGCTGCACGAAATAGTCGTCCTTCAGCGCGGCCTCTTCCAGCTTCAGCGCCACTTCCAGCAGCGGGTCGTTGACGCCCAGCTCGCCCAGCACCTTGTGGGTCATCTCGCGGATGATCTTGGCGCGCGGGTCGAAGTTCTTGTAGACGCGGTGACCGAAGCCCATCAGACGGAACGAGGAATTCTTGTCCTTGGCCTTGGCCACGGCCGATTCGACGTTGTCGGCGGTGCCGATCTCTTCGAGCATCTTCAGCACGGCTTCGTTTGCGCCACCGTGTGCCGGACCCCACAGCGCGGTGATACCGGCGGCGACCGAGGCATACGGATTGGCACCGGTCGAGCCGACCAGACGCACGGTCGAGGTCGAGGCGTTCTGCTCGTGGTCGGCGTGCAGGATGAACAGCAGATCCAGGGCCTTGGCAACGACCGGATTGATCTCCAGCGGCTCGCTCGGCACTTCGAACATCATGTGCAGGAAGCGGTCGACGTAGTTCAGGTTATTGCGTGGGTAGCGGATCGGCCAGCCGATCGAATAACGGTACGCCGCAGCCGCCAGGGTTGGCACCTTGGCGATCAAACGGATGGCGGCCTGACGGCGCTGCTCCGGATCGTTGAGGTCCAGGGTGTCGTGGTAGAACGCCGACAGCGAGGCGACCGAGCCGGCCAGCATGGCCATCGGGTGCGCGTCGTGACGGAAACCGCCGAGGAAGTTCTTCAGCGACTCGTGCATCATCGTGTGATGCGTCACTTCGTGGTCGAACTTCTTGAATTCGTCCGCCGTCGGCAGTTCGCCGTTCATCAGCAGGTACGAGACCTCAAGGAAGCTGGACTTTTCGGCCAGCTGCTCGATCGGGTAACCGCGATACAGCAACACGCCATTGTCGCCATCGATGTAGGTGATGGCCGACTTGCAGCTGGCGGTGGCGGTGAAGCCCGAGTCGTAGGTGAACAGACCGGTTTCTTTGGTCAGCTTTGAGATATCGACGCAATCATTGCCAAGCGTGGGCTTGAGAACCGGCAGAACGACCGACTTGTCGCCGGCGTTGAGCGTGACCTGATCAAGATCGGACACTGTGTACGCTCCTTCAGTGGAAGGCGCCTGATCCCACATGGGCAGGCACGTGATGGAAGTCCAAGGCATCGCCCCGGATCAGACCATTATCGCACAGCAGCATTTTGGCCGTCGCTTGGACAGAAGTCGTAGACGCATCGCGCCAGGCATACAGGCGAAGCGTTCAGCGCCCCAAAAAACAACGGCCGCGCAATGCGCGGCCGCTGCCGGTACAGCCCGTCCTGCAAGTTCAGCGCGCGTAGCGCTTCTGGAACTTGTCGATCCGGCCGCCGGTGTCGATCACCTTGTGCTTGCCGGTATAGAACGGGTGCGAGGACGAGGAAATTTCCACCTTGATCAGCGGATACTCCTGGCCGTCTTCCCACTTCACGGTCTCTTTCGAGGTCATGGTGGAACGGGTCAGAATCTTGAAATCGGACGTCACGTCGTGAAAGACGACGTCTTTGTAGTTGGGATGAACGTTATCTTTCATGGACTTGGCGCCGGGCTGCCTGGATAAGTCGGGTATTATAGCTGCGCCCAGGCAGCCGGCGCAAGGTCGCCTCAGTTCGCCGCCAGGGCGGCCCCGACCAGCGCGTAGAACTGCTGGATGTCATAGGCCAGCAGCAGATTGGCATTGTCGGGCGCCCCGCCCTGCCGGTTCCAGTCCACCAGGGTCATGCCACGGGTATGCGCACCGGACAGTTCGATATGGACCGGGCGCTGTTCCAGCCGCTGCGCGCCTTCCGGGTGCAGTGCGAACGCCATCGCCAGCGCGTCGGCGGCATACCAGTACTCGCCGCGGCTGTCTTCGGACCACAGCCGGGTCTTGCGCGAGATCTCCTCGTAGAATCGGGCGCGGCCAGAATCGGCCGCCAGCCATTGCTCCACGTCCCGGTGCAGCAGGCCGTGGGCAATGGTGGCTTCCCAGTCGGCCACGTCGAACTGCGGAAAACCGCCGAACACGATATGCGCCGCTTCCGGGTCGAATCCGATATTGAACTCGGCCGCAGCGGTGATATTGCCGTGCCCGGTCAACGCTCCGCCCATCACCACCAGCCGCGCCACGCGCTGCGGCAGGGTCGGGTCCAGGGTGAGCGCCAGGGCAAGATTGGTCAGTGGACCGAGCGCCACCAGCAGCAGCTTGCCGGCGTGTTCGTGCGACAGACGCAGGATGGCGAGCGCGGCGTGTTCGGCCTCGGCAGTGCGCTTGGCCGGTGCCAGGCCCACATCGCCGAATCCGTCGAGACCGTGCACGTGCGCCGCATCCACCGACGGGTGCAGCAACGGCTGCGGGCAGCCGGCGTAGACCGGCACATCGGTACGGCCAGCGATCTCGCAGACCTTCAAGGCGTTGCGCACGGTGTGCTCCAGGCCCACGTTGCCGGCGGCGATGGTCAGGCCGACCACCTCGTGGCGTGTGTCGTTGAAGGCCATCAGCAGCGCCAAGGCGTCGTCCACGCCAGGGTCGGTGTCGATCAGCAGCGGTATCTTGTCAGTCATGGGATTCGGGATTGGGCATTCGGGATTCGTTGCCGCATCTTCGCAAGGATCGGCCGGCCACGCGAATCAGCAGCACGCAGCCGCCACGCTGTTACGAATCCCGATTCCCGACTCCCGGCCGCTCAAGCGGCCGCATACCGCACCGCGCCGCCGATCCAGCGTTCGACCACGCGGTCGGCGATTTCCGGCGCCTCGTCCAGCAGCCGCTCGGCCAGTACCTGCACGCGCGGCAACAGCCCGGCGTCGCGTGCCAGATCGGCGATGCGGAAACTGGCCAGGCCGGTTTGCCGGGTGCCAAGCAATTCGCCCGGGCCACGCAACTCCAGATCCTTCTCCGCGATCACGAAACCGTCGTTGGTCTGGCGCATGGTTTCCAGACGCTGCCGCGCCATCATCGACAACGGCGCCTGGTACAGCAGCACGCAACTTGAGGCGGCTGCGCCACGCCCGACCCGACCGCGCAACTGATGCAATTGGGCCAGGCCCAGCCGCTCGGCATTTTCGATGATCATCAACGAGGCGTTAGGCACGTCCACGCCGACTTCGATCACGGTGGTGGCCACCAACAGGTCGCTGCGGCCCTGCTTGAAATCCAGCATGGCCTTCTGCTTTTCGGCCGGCTTCATGCGGCCGTGCACCAGCGCCACCCGCACGCCCGGCAACTGCGCCGACAAGGCCTCGAAGGTGACTTCGGCGGCCTGCGCTTCGATGCGCGGCGGACCGCCTTGCTGGCCTTGCGCGCCTTTCTCGGGTTCTTCGCTTTCTTCGATCAGGGTGCACACCCAATATGCCTGCCGTCCTTCGGCGCAGGCGGCGCGAATGCGTTCGACCAATTCGGGCCGGCGCTCCGCGCTCAGCACGATCGTCTGCACCGGCGTGCGGCCGGGCGGCAATTCGTCGATGGCCGAAACATCCAGATCTGCGTAAGCCGACATCGCCAACGTGCGCGGAATGGGCGTGGCGGTCATCACCAGCTGATGCGGCACGCTGCCCGCCGCCGCTCCCTTGTCGCGCAACGCAAGGCGCTGATGCACGCCGAAGCGGTGTTGCTCGTCGATGATGGCCAACGCCAGGTCGTGGAAGACCACCGCCTCCTGCATCAACGCATGCGTGCCGACCACGACCTGCGCCTGACCGGAGGCGACCTCGGCCATCACTGCAGCGCGCGCCTTGCCGGTGACCTTGCCTGCCAGCCAGACGATGCGGATGCCCAACGGTTCCAACCAGCCGCGCAGATTGGTGAGGTGCTGCTCGGCCAGCAATTCGGTGGGCGCGGCAAGTGCGACCTGCTTGCCCTGCTCCACCGCCAACATGGCCGCCAGCGCCGCGACCACGGTCTTGCCGCTGCCGACATCGCCCTGTACCAGCCGCAGCATCGGCGAGGGGTGCGCAAGGTCATGCGCAATCTGTTCGAACACGCGTTGTTGCGCGCCGGTCAGCTGGAACGGCAGCGCCTTGCACAATTGCTGCACCAACGTGCCGTTGCCGGGCAGGCTGGGCGCGTGCAGACGCTGCAACGCGATGCGTTGCCGGCGCAGGCTGAGCTGGTGCGCCAGCAATTCCTCGATTGCCAGGCGCTGCTGGGCCGGGTGGCCTCCGGCGAGCAGTTGCTGTGGATCAGTGCCAACCGGCGGGCGATGCATGGTGAGCAAAGCCGCGCGCAATGAGGGCAATCGCTCGTCCTGCAGCCAGTGCGGTGGCAACAATTCCAGCGCACTTTCGGGCGGCAGACGCTCCAGCGCCTGGCCGATGAGCTTGCGCAACGTCGCCGGGCCAACGCCTTCGAGCACCGGATACACCGGATCCAGACTGTCGCCCAACCCGGCATCTTCGTCCGGTGCGAGCACGCGGTAACTGGGGTGCACGATCTCCCAGCCGTGCTGGCCGGGCTTGGGTGTGCCGAACACCCGCAGCCGCGTACCGACGGCGAACTGCGCGACCTGCGCCGCACGAAAATGAAAGAAGCGCAGCACCAGCGTCCCGTGCGAGGCGTCGGACACTGCCACGCGCAGCACCGGCCGGAAGCGGAAGCCGCGCTCCACAGCCTCCACGCGTCCTTCGACCTGCGCCGGCACGCCACCTTGCAGCTGCGCGATGGTGGTCAAGCGCGTGCGGTCTTCGTAACGCAGCGGCAGATGCAGCCACAGGTCCTGCACGCTCAGGATGCCGCGCGCAGCGAACTTGTCGGCCACTTTCGGGCCGACACCGGGCAGGCTGGACAGCCGAGCCTGGCCGGCGACGGCCAGACTCGGTGTGACGACGCGCGTGCGCGACACGGCCGATCAGCGGCGCAGGATCACTCGATCACCATCACTGCATCGACTTCGAAGCCGGCGCCCTTGGGCAGACCGGAGACTTCGATGGTCGAACGCGCCGGGAACGGTGCCTGGAAATACTCCTGCATCACCGCGTTGACTGCAGCGAACTGCCCCAGGTCGGTCAGATACAGACCCAGACGCACGATCTTGTCGAGCGAGCCGCCGGCCGCTTCGGCCACCGCCTTGAGGTTGTCGAATGCACGGCGTGCCTGCGCACCGATGTCGCCCGGCACGATCTCGCCGGTGGCCGGGTCCAGCGGGATCTGCCCGGAGAAATACACGGTGTTGCCGGCACGCACGGCCTGCGAATACGGGCCGATGGCGGCAGGCGCCTGGTCGGTATGGATGATCTGGGACATGGACACTCCACTGCAAAGGGTTACCGCAGTTTAGGCCTTTGTGCGGATTTGCTCGACTGTTGCGCGAGTGCGCCAGGCGCTACTGGCGTCCGACGCTCTGCACCACGTGCAGACGCCGTAGCCGGCGCATCACCTCGGCCAGGTGGCGGCGGTCGCGCACCTGGATGTTGAAGCGCAGCACGGCTGCGTTGAAGTCGCGGTCCAGATAGTCCACGCGCTCGATATTGGACTGACTCTGCGCGATGGCTGCCGCCAGCTGCGCCAGCACGCCGGTGCGGTTTTCCACTTCGACCACCAGCGCGGTGTCGTAGTCGCCGGTCACGTTGGAGTCCCAGTCGATCGGCACCCACCGTTCGGGCGATTTGCGCAATTCCGCCAGGTTCGGGCAGTCCAGGCGGTGCACCACGATGCCCTTGCCTGCGGTGTGATAGCCCATGATTTCGTCGCCGGGAATCGGCTGGCAGCAATTGGCGAAACTGATCACGCCGCGCTCGCTGCCGTCGATCAGGATCTTCTCGTGCGAATGCTTGGACAGGCCACCGCCACGCAGTTCTGCGTAAGCCATCAACGCCTGCGCGGCCTGATTGGGCATCCAGTTGCCAAGCGCCACATCGGCCAGCAGCGCTTCCAGACGCGGGTAGCGGTGCTCGGCAAGGAAGGCGTCCAGGCGGCCCTTGGGCAGCCGTTCCAGCGAAGAGTCCATTGCTTCCAGCGCGCGGTCCAGCATGCGGTGGCCCAACTGCACGGCATCTTCGTGCTCGAGTTGCTTGAGCTGATGCCGGATGGCGGTGCGCGCCTTGCTGCTGACCACAAATTCCAGCCACTGCGGTTTGGGCGTGGCCGAGCGGGCGGTGATGATCTCCACCGCCTGCCCGCTGACCAGCTTGGTGCGCAACGGCACCAGCTTCTTGTCCACGCGCGAGGCCACGGCGCGATTACCCACGTCGGTATGCACCGCGTAGGCAAAATCCAGCGCGGTGGAATTGCGCGGCAATGCCAGGATCTTGCCCTTGGGCGTGAACAGATAGACCTCGTCCGGGAACAGGTCGACCTTGACGTTGTCCAGGAATTCCAGCGACGAGCCGGCGGCGCGCTGCGAATCGATCAGTTCCACGATCCAGTCGTGCGCACGACTCTGCGCGCTGTTGGGCGAGGCCGAGCCGACCTTGTAGGTCCAGTGCGCCGCTACGCCGCGTTCGGCGATCAGGTCCATCTCTTCGGTGCGTATCTGCACTTCGATCGGCGAGCCGTATGGTCCGAACAACACGGTGTGCAGCGACTGGTAGCCATTGGCCTTGGGGATTGCGATGAAATCGCGGAAGCGCCCGTCCAGCGGCTTGAAGCTGGCATGCACCGCGCCCAGCGCGTGATAGCAATCAGCCACCGTGCGCACCACCAGGCGAAAGCCGAACACGTCCATCACCTGGTCGAAGGACTTGTTCTCTTCGTGCATCTTGGAATAGATGCTCCAGGGCGTCTTGATGCGGCTGACCAGCCGATGCTCCAGCCCTTCCTTGGCCAGCCGCTGGGACAGCTGCACTTCCACCTGCGCCATCGATTCGCGCCGCACCACCGGCTGGCTGCGGATGTGCTTTTCGATGATGGCGTGGCGCCACGGATACAACGCGCGGAAGCCCAGATTCTGCAATTCGGACTTGATCAGGCTCATGCCCAGCCGCTGCGCGATGGGTGCGTAGATCTCCAGCGTCTCGCGCGCGATGCGGCCGCGCGCCTCGGTGCTCTGTGCGCCGAGCGTGCGCATGTTGTGCAGGCGGTCGGCCAGCTTGATCATGATCACGCGCAGGTCGCGCGACATCGCCAGCAGCATCTTGCGGAAACTTTCTGCCGCCGCTTCCTGGCGGTCGCGGAACTTGAGCTTGTCCAGCTTGGTGACGCCATCGACCAGCTCGGCCACCGCCTCGCCGAACTCCGACGCCAGTTCTTCGCGCGTCAGCGGCGTATCTTCAATGGTGTCGTGCAGGATTGCGGCGATCAGCGATTCCATGTCCAGGCCAAGCTCAGCCAGCACGCCAGCCACCGCCACCGGGTGGGTGATGTAGGGCTCGCCCGACTTGCGGGTCTGCCCGGCATGCGCGCTGGCGCCCACTTCCCAGGCACGGCGCAGGATCGGCAGTTGCTCCTTGGGCAGGTAGCTGGCCGCGCGCTCGAGATGCAGGACGTAGTCGGGGATGGCCTGGTCGGAAGACGGAGACGTCACGACGGTCGCCTGGGCAGTGGGGCCTGGGTTCATGCCGGAAGACTATGCCAGCCGTGCAGTCTGGGCAAACATTTGCACACGCAGGCGTATTGCCGGGACCGAAAACGAAAACAGCCCGCATCGAGGCGGGCTGTTCTGATCGATCGCAGCGATGCTGGGATCAATCGTCGTTCTTGGACATGTCTTCGTCGGCGACCACTTCGGCGGCGGCCCATTCCAGCGCTTCGCGCTCGGCGCGTTCGCGCTCGGCCTTCTCGACCTCATCGATCAGCGCGTTGTCGATCCGGCGTGCGGCGATCTCGCGCAGTGCCATCACGGTGGGCTTGTCGCTGGCATCGGCATTCTCGATCAGCGGCTGCACGCCGTTGGCGAGCTGACGGGCGCGCTTGGAGGCCATCATGACCAGCTCAAAACGGTTGTTCACGACTTCCAGGCAATCTTCTACGGTAATGCGGGCCATGCGGGCTCCCGGCGACCAGCAACGGCCGCGCATCGAATGAGGGAAAGGGGGCGGAGTGTACGCTCCGGCCGGCGCCGCAGCAACCGCCACCCATTCAGTTTCCTTTGGAATCAGCGGTTTGAGCCGCTTGGAGCGACCAGGAAACCTTGCTGAGCAGTCGCTGGTGCAGCCGGCGCGTGTCAGGACCGCGGTCTACGCGCGGTGGATGCCGTCGCGCGGCGGCGCCCGTCCGGTGACCAGCCCCGCCGTGCCAGCGGCGCTTACTCCAGCAGCGCCTGAATCAATCCGGCGTGCCGCTGCTGTTGCGCCTGCCGACGCAGCCGGCTGGCGGTGAAGATGGCGCACATCTCCGCCACGGCGATGTCGAAGGTCTCGTTGATGATCACGTAATCGAACTCTTCGAAATGCAGCATCTCTTCACGGGCGGCGGCCAGGCGTTGCGCCATCACGTCCTCGCTGTCCTGCCCGCGCTTGCGCATGCGCTCGTCCAGCGCCTGGCGCGACGGCGGCAGGATGAACACGCTGACCGCATCGGGCACCTTCTGGCGCACCTGACGCGCGCCCTGCCAGTCGATCTCCAGCAGGACGTCGTGGCCGGCGGCCAGCTGCGGCTCCACCGACTGCCGCGCGGTGCCCTTCCAGTCGCCATGCACCAGCGCATATTCGAAGAAATCGCCCGCCTCGATCATGCCCTGGAACTCGTCGGCGGAGACGAAATGGTAGTGCTCGGCATGCCGTTCGCCCGGCCGCGGCGCGCGCGAGGTGAACGAGATCGACAGGGCGATCTTCGGGTCGCGTGCCAGGGTGGCGTTGACGATGCTGCTCTTGCCGGCGCCGGAGGGGGCCGCAACGATATAGAGAGTGCCGCGCATAGGATCAGGGATTCGGGATTGGGGAGTCGGGATTCGCGAACGGACTGCGGACCGGTGCCACCGGGGTCGACATGCTACCGGGATTGGCCGCAGCCCGCTGAAACGCGAGGTTGCCGTCGACCAATCCCGAATCCCCAATCACCAATCCCGGCTACTCGATGTTCTGCACCTGCTCGCGGATCTGGTCGATCAACACCTTCAGATCCACGGCGGCATTGGAGGTGCGGCTGTCCACCGACTTGGAGCCCAGCGTATTGGCTTCGCGGTTGAATTCCTGCAGCAGGAAGTCCAGGCGGCGACCGACCGGTTCGCGCTGCCTGAGCACGCGACGGATCTCGGCGATGTGGCTGGACAGGCGGTCCAGCTCCTCGTCCACATCCAGCTTCTGCAGCCACAGCACCAGCTCCTGCTCGGCACGGCCCGGGTCGACCGGATGCGGCAGGTCGGCCAGGCGCGCGGCCAGCTTGGCGCGCTGACCTTCGCGAATCACCGGAATCAGGACGCGCACCTCGGCGGCGATGCGTTCGATGGCATCTACCCGCTCGCTGATCGCCTCGGCCAGCTTGGCGCCCTCGCGCTCGCGCGCGATCACGAAGCTACCCACCACCTCCTCCAGCAACGCCAGCGCCTGTGCCTGCAACGCGGGGGCGTCCACGTCCTGCACCTGCAGGACGCCGGGCAGCTGCAGCAGGTCGGTGAAGCCGACCTGCAATTTGGGGAACAGACCATCCAGCCGCGTGGCCAGCGCACCCAATTGCTGTAGCAGCGATTCGTTGACCGCCAGCGTCTGCGCGTTGTCGGGCGCGCGCAGGCGCAGCGTCAGATCCAGCTTGCCACGGCTGTTTTTCGCCGCCACCCGCTCGCGTAGCAACGGTTCCAGCGCACGCAATTCCTCGGGCAGACGCACACCCACTTCCAGAAAGCGGTGGTTGACCGAGCGCAGCTCGCAACCGAGCGTGCCCCAGGGTGTGATGCGTTCGCTGCCAGCGAACGCCGTCATGCTTCGGATCATCGTCAATCCCGTGCCGTCAAAGCGCGAATGGTACCCTAGCCGCCCTCGCCGGCTGCCTGCACGCTGCGCAGTGGCGCCAGACCCACCTCCCGACTTCCGGACTCATCGCATGACCTTTTCCCGTCCCAGCGGCCGCACGGCCGACCAGCTGCGCCCGGTGCGCATCGAACGCGCCTTCACCCGCCATGCCGAAGGCTCGGTGCTGGTCAGCTTCGGCGACACCCGCGTGCTGTGCACCGCCAGCGTGGAAAACCGCGTGCCGGGCTTCCTGCGCGGCAAGGGCGAAGGCTGGGTCACCGCCGAATACGGCATGTTGCCGCGCTCTACCCACACCCGTTCCGACCGCGAGGCTGCACGCGGCAAGCAGGGCGGACGCACGCTGGAAATCCAGCGCCTGATCGGCCGTGCACTGCGCGCCTGCGTGGATCGCAATGCACTCGGCGAACGCACCATCACCCTGGACTGCGACGTGCTGCAGGCCGATGGCGGCACCCGCACCGCGGCCATCACCGGCGCATACGTGGCGTTGGCCGATGCGGTGAACCTGCTGATCAAGCGCGGCGACATCAAGAAACACCCGCTGATCGGCGCGGTGGCTGCGGTGTCGGTCGGCATCTATCGTGGCGAACCGGTGCTGGACCTGGATTACCCGGAAGACAGCGACTGCGATACCGACATGAATGTGGTGATGAACGACGGCGGCGGCTTCATCGAGCTGCAGGGCACCGCCGAAGGCCACGCGTTCCGTCGCGACGAACTCAACGCGCTGCTTGCCCTGGCTGAGAAAGGCATGGGCGAGTTGTTCGCACTGCAACGCGCTGCGCTGGCCGGATGAGCCGTCGCATCGCCCTGACCACCTTGCTGGTTGCCGATTACGATGCGGCCATTGCCTAGTATACCGGCGCGCTGGGCTTCCACGTGCTGCAGGATCGCCCGCTCAATGACGGCAAGCGCTGGGTCGTGATCGGCCCGGGCGGTGCAGACGATGCCGCCCTGCTGCTCGCGCAGCCGGCCAACGCCACGCAACGCGCGCGCATCGGCGACCAGACCGGTGGGCGGGTGGATCATTTCCTCTACACCGATAACTTCTGGCGCGACCACGCGGCCATGCAGGCGTTCGGCGTGGAATTTCTGGAAACCCCGCGCGAAGAGCCGTACGGCACGGTCGTGGTGTTTCGCGATCTGTACGGTACCAAGTGGGATCTGCTGGAGCCCAAGCAATGAAACAACTGGTCCTGGCCAGCGGCAACGCCGGCAAGCTGGAAGAACTGCGTGCCATGCTCGCCGGCCTGCCGCTGCGCATCGTCGCGCAAGGCGACCTGGGCGTGGAAGATGTCCCGGAAACCGGCCTGACCTTCGTCGAGAACGCGCTGATCAAGGCGCGCCATGCCAGCGCGGTGACCGGTTTGCCGGCCCTGGCCGATGACTCGGGGCTGATCGTGGATGCATTGGATGGCGCGCCCGGTCTGTACAGCGCGCGCTATGCCGGCAGCCCAACCGATGCGCAGGCCAACAACGCCAAGTTGCTCGATGCGATGCGCGAGGTTCCGACCGATCGCCGCAGCGCGCGGTTTTATGCGGTGATCGTGTTGCTGCGGCATCCGGAAGATCCGCAGCCGCTGATTGCCGAAGGCAGTTGGGAAGGGGTGATCACCACCGAACCGCGCGGCGCTGGCGGCTTCGGCTACAACCCGGTGTTCCTGGACCCGGTGTATGGCCTGACCGCCGCGGAGATGGACACCGCGTTGAAGAACCGTCTCAGCCATCGTGCGGTCGCCCTGGCCACGCTGCAGCACAAGCTGCATGCGATGGCGCTGTAAGGCACGCCTCGCGCAATGCCCCAGCTGATTCCGCCGCCGCTGTCGCTCTACGTGCACCTGCCCTGGTGCGTGCGCAAATGCCCGTACTGCGATTTCAACTCGCACGCGGCCAAGGGCGTGCTGCCGTTCGAAGAATACGTGGATGCGCTGATCCGCGACCTGGATGCGGATCTACCGCTGGTGTGGGGCCGCGTGGTGCATTCGGTGTTCTTCGGCGGCGGCACGCCCAGCCTGTTTCCGCCGCAGGCGATCGACCGCTTCCTGCAGGCCGCGGCGGCGCGGCTGCGTTTTGCCCCGAATCTCGAAATCACCCTGGAAACCAATCCCGGTACCGCAGAACACGGCCGTTTCGAACACTACCGCGCTGCGGGCGTCAACCGCCTGAGCTTCGGCGTGCAGACCTTCGACGACCTGGCACTGCAGCGACTTGGCCGCATTCACGACAGCGCCGAAGCCGAGCGCGCGATCAAACTGGCGCAAGACGCCGGCTACGATAATTTCAATATCGACCTGATGTACGCGCTGCCCGAGCAGACGCTGATGCAGGCCGAGCACGATCTGGAGCGCGCCTTCGCGCTGCAGCCGACGCACCTGTCGCATTACCAGCTCACGCTGGAGCCGAACACGGTGTTCTTCGCGCGGCCGCCCAAGGGCATTCCCGACGACGATGCCGCCTGGGATATCCAGGAGCACTGCCAACGCCTGCTGGCCGACGCCGGCTACGCCCAATACGAAGTCAGCGCGTACGCCAAGCCGGGGCGACAGTGCGCGCACAACCTCAATTACTGGCGCTTCGGCGACTACCTGGGCATTGGCGCGGGCGCACACGGCAAGATCAGCTCCGGTGCCCAAGAGCACGTGTTGCGGCGCTGGAAACACAAGCATCCGCAAAGTTATCTGGCCAGTGCCGGCACCGCCGCATCCATCGGCGGCGATGAAATCGTGCCGGGCGAACGGCTGCCGTTCGAATACATGCTCAACCTGCTGCGCCTGCATGAGGGCTTCCGGCTCAGCGACTTCGAGGCTTCGACGGGCCTTGCGGCCTGCGTCATCGACGCGCCGCTGGCGCGCGCAGTGGCGCAGGGCTGGATGAGGCGGCAAGACGGGCGCGTGGTGCCGACCGAGTTGGGACGGCGCTTTACCAATGATGTGGTCGAGCTGTTCCTGGTCTGAGCGCAGCGAAGAGCTGCGTTCACTGCCAGGTCGGCGCGGCCGGGCGCCTGACATCGGCTTGTATCGCCTGCGTCCAGTACGCCATCACGCCTGGCTGACCCGTGCGCGGAGGTGTGAGCGGGCCTGGGCGCGTTGGCAGTACCGATGAATCGGCCGTCCGAGCTGCCGCATACCCGCATGACCACCGGCTGGCACACCGCAGGCCGCATGCGCCGGCGCGCGCCGATGCCGCGCGGTCAGCGAAAAAACATGCTACATAGCTCACGCTTCGAACCGAGCCCACCTCCCCCGGATGTCCATGCACGTGTCTCCCATGCAACCTGCAGTTAGCGGCCCGATTGCCGATGCGCCGGTGTCCGCGCGCGGCCGGCGACTGCTCGGCATGCTGCACGCGCAGTGCGTGCAGGCGTTGAGCGGGCCGCTGCGGCTGACCGTCGTCGAGCTGGAACGCGAGCTGTTGCATCAGGCCGAGCATGCACGCAATAGCCAGATCCAGGCCGAAACCTACGCACAGATGCGCGGCCTGCGCGACCACATCGACCGGTTTCCGCAGGCATTCCTGCAGGAACTGGCGCACGCGCTGGCAAGCCTGCGTGAGCGCCCGGTGCTGACACCATTGACCGATGTGCCTGCGCAAACACAGATGCTGACCCTGGTCGAAGACACCGATATCGACCGCGACATCGTATTGAGCGACATCGCACGGCGCGAAACGTCGCGGCGTGCCGATGCCCTGCACCTGCTGGCGCAGCGCTTGGCAGTGATCGGCGCGGTGGCCGAATTCGAGCTGGAAGAATTGCCGATGGGTCCCTACGCGCTGTGCCGCATCGTGCGCCAGTGCGGTCAGACGCTGGGGCTGAACCTGGATGGGCAGCTGACGCTGTACAAGGTGTTCGAGCGCCAGGTGATGGACCGCCTGGGCGACCTGTTCGAAAGTGCCAACGGCGCGCTGGCCCAGGAAGGCATCCTGCCGGGGCTGATCTATCACCCGTATCTGGTCAAACCCACGCAGGTGCAGTCGCGGCGTGCGCCGCCGGCAGCGGCGCATGGGTCGAAGGACGCTGCCGCAATGAGCACGCCCGGTGCGGGCCCGCGCACACCGCGACCGGCCACCGGCTGGGCGGGCCAAGCCGCACCGACGGCGTGGCAGAGCGCCTTGCTGGATCCCGCTGCCGCGCCGCCGGCCATGGCAATCGCCGCACCTGCGCAGGCGCTGTCGCCGGCGCTCAACGACGCAGTCCAGGCGCTGGGCGGCTTGATGGCGTCGGCACGGCAGTCGCAGGCAGCGGTGCACGCAAGCCACGCAGGCGCGGGGGCGCCCGCCCATCACGAGGTCATGGCGCCCTCTCCCACCTCGCTCGCCGCTGTGGCCCAGGCATCGCAGCACAGTGCCGCCGCTGCGGTGCCCAAGGCAGCGCTTGGCGATGCCTTGGCCAGCCTGCAAGGCGTGCTGGCCACGCAGGCGGCAGCAACGCCACATGCATCCGGCATTGATGCAGTGCAGCGGCAGGTGCTGGAAGTGCTGCGCCGTCAGCACGGCCCCGATGCCGCGCTATCGCCGCAGGACAACGACACCTTCGACCTGCTCGGCCTGCTCTATGCGCAAATGCAGCGCGAAGTGCGCGAGCAAGCTCCCGCCCAGGCGCTGCTTGCCAAGTTGCAGGTGCCGGTGGTGCGCGCAGCGTTGGCCGACGCGCATTTTTTCGTGCGCGACCAGCACCCGGTGCGCGAACTGCTCAACACCGTCGCCGAGTCCGGGGCCGTGTGGCTGGGCGAGGACGATGCCGACCCGCAACTGCTGCACAAGCTGGGCAGCGCGGTCGACAAGATCGTCAACGACTATCAAGGCGACGAGGCTGTTTTCGCCGCGGCCAACGACGACATCCAGACGCATCTGCGCACCCTCGCGCGCAAGGCCGAGGTGGCCGAGCGGCGGCATGTGGATGCTGCGCGCGGAAAGGAGCGGCTGGAATCTGCCAAGCAGCAGGCCCAAGCGCGCATCGAGCAGCTGTGCGAACAAAGCGCGCCGCCGCGCTTTGTGCAATCGCTGCTGCGCCAGGCCTGGTCGGACGTGCTCACGCTGACATTGCTGCGGCAGGGCGAGCAGTCGCCCGAATGGGACGAGCGCCAAGCGCTGACCGCACGCATTGGCGAGGTCACCTGCCGCAGCAAGGGCCAACCCACCGACATCGCGCTGGGCACCGACGTGGAAACCGCGTTGCTGCAGGTGGGGTATCACCACGACGAAGCAGCGGCGATCGCACGGCGCTTGTCCACGCCCGGTGGCGAGGACGAGGTGACCTCGCGCACCGAGCTTGCCGCCAAGCTCAAGGCACGCGCGCGGCTTGGCGACCAGGGCGACAACGCTGCGCGCAAGCAGGCGGCTACGCCGCGCACGCCCGCCGAAGAGGAGTGCTACCTGCAGGTGCGCAGCTTGCCGTTCGGCACCTGGTTCGAATTCGTGGTCAACCAGCAAGGCGACCTGCGCCGGCAACGCCTGTCCTGGTACAGCCCGATGACCGGCAACGCGCTGTTCGTGAATCAGCGCGGGCAGAAGGTTGGCGAGCACTCGCTG
The DNA here is from genome assembly GCF_020880415.1 of Xanthomonas euvesicatoria pv. euvesicatoria. Lineage (GTDB taxonomy): Bacteria > Pseudomonadota > Gammaproteobacteria > Xanthomonadales > Xanthomonadaceae > Xanthomonas > Xanthomonas euvesicatoria. The sequence goes on from NZ_JAJIUJ010000096.1 coordinate 56,062, forward strand.
GACAGCCTGGCACGGCTGATGGCCGGTGGGCAGGTACGTTTGGTGGTGGAAGAGAAATCGCGTCTGATCGATCGCGCCTGGCATGCCACCGTGCGCACACTGCGCAGCCTGGCCGGCCAGTCGCCTGTTTCCGAGGGCCAGCCATGATCCAGGACACCCGCCGCGCACCGCGCCGCCAGCCGACCGACCTGCTGCCGGTCATCGATATGCTCAGCGAGGCGCAGATCGGCCGGGTCGGCAATGTGTCCGAAACCGGCATGCTGTTGTTGGCCTCGGTGCCGCTGCACGACGACGCCCTGTACCAATTGCGCTTTTCGCTGCCCGAACGGGTTGGCCGCGCGACCGAGATCGATGTCGGCGTGCATCTGCTGTGGTCCGAAGCCGCACACGCACCCGGGCAGGCCTGGGCGGGCTTCCGCTTCCTGACCATGTCCGAGCCGCACCGGCAACGCCTGCGCGCCTGGATCGCCGAAGAACATCTGGCCGGGTAAGCGCGGCCGACACACGGCCACGCAATGGCCAAGCGGGCGCTGCCGCATGGGCCTGCCGCCGCAGGCCCATGCGTTGCCTGTTGCTCCTTCACGTCGGCGGTCGTCCACGGACGATTGCGCCGTGGTTGTCGGCCGTATCAGACACAGCGCCGTTGCAGGGATTGCGGCAAACTGCGCATCGCCTTTGCATTGCCGATCGAGCCCCGCATGCCCCAACCCTCCTTGAGCAGCCTGTACTCCGACCACCTGCGCACCCTCACCGCGCGCGCCGACGAAGCGCTGCAACGCGGCGGCTTCGAGCATCTGGTGGTTCCCAGCGGCAGCACGCATTACCAGCTGTTCGACGACCGCGATTACCCCTACGCGGTGAACCCGCAGTTCAAGGCCTGGGTACCGCTGACACGGGTCCCCAACAGCTGGCTGGTCTACACGCCGGGCAAGCGCCCGACGGTGATCTTCTATCAGCCGTTCGACTACTGGCATGTGGTGCCCGACGCGCCCAGCGGCTGGTGGGTCGACCACTGCGACATCCACATCATCCGCACTCCGGAGCAGGCGCTGGCGCTGCTACCCAAGCACGCTGAGCGCTGCGCGATCCTCGGCGAGCCGCAAAGCACGCTCGGTGCATACGTGCCGAACAACCCGCAGCCGGTGCTCGATTACCTGGAATACCAGCGCGCGTTCAAGACACCCTACGAGCTGGCATTGCTGCGCATCGCACAGCAACTGGCGGTGCGCGGCCATCGCGCTGCGGAAGCCGCGTTCCGCGCCGGCCAAAGCGAATTCGGCATCCACATGGCGTATTGCGCGGCAGTGGGCCAGGACGCCAATGACTTGCCGTACGGCAACATCATCGCGCTCAATGAACACGGCGCAGTGCTGCACTACACCGAACTGGGCCAGCAGCCGCCGCAACCGCTGCGTAGCTTCCTGATCGACGCCGGCGCCTCCGCATACGGCTACGCCAGCGACATCACCCGCACCTACGCCGCCGACCCCGGCAGCGACTTTCAGGCGCTGATCGACGCGGTGGACGCCGCCCAGCTGCGCATGGGCCAGAACGTGCGCGCCGGCGTGGACTACAAGCAGTTGCACATCGAGGCGCATCTGGCGTTGATGGGCATCCTCAAGGAGTTCGGCGTGCTGACCGTCTCGCCGGAAGCGGCTTTGGCCACCGGCGTCAGCGCCGCGTTCTTCCCGCACGGCCTGGGCCATCTGATCGGCCTGCAAGTGCACGATGTGGCCGGTTTTGCCGCAAGCGACCGCGGCGGCCGCATCGAACGCCCGGCCGGCCACCCGTATCTGCGCCTGACCCGCGTGCTGGAACCCGGCATGGTGGTGACGATCGAACCTGGCGTGTACTTCATCGACATGCTGCTGGACGAAGTGAAGAAGAACGGCCACGCCGCCAGCGTCAACTGGCAGCGCGTGGAAGCCTTCAAGCCCTACGGCGGCATTCGCATCGAAGATGAGGTGGTGTGCACCGACGGCAGCGCGGAAAATCTGACCCGCCCGGTCTTTGCCTCCGCATGAGCACCAGGCGCAACTGACGACACTACGGTTGCGCTGAAGTGGGCTCTCAGCCGCGCCATCCACCGCCCGATCACGCCCGGCAACGTTTGGGCACCACCCTACGGAACACCGCCATGAACGACCCACGCCAGAGTTCGCACCCGGACCACCCGATGTATCAACAGATCGAACGCGGCGTGCATGCGATCGACGCCGCGCACGGCCGCGTCCCCGACCAGACCAGCGCACGCCTCACCGCCGCCTTGCTGCCACTGGCCAAGGAAGGTGGGCTCGTGCGCGTGGATCATGTGCTGATGAGCGAAGCGAACGATCGCGGCGTGCACGGCGGCGAAAACGTATTCGTGGTGCAAGGCGACCCGGCCAACCCGGCGCATCTGCGCGCGCACATGAAAACCGAACAGGCGCTGGGCACGCCGGAAGAGCAATCGTTCGAGCGCGCGCGTCAGCTCGGCGGGCAGAGCGCGCCAGTGCAACAGCCCGAACGCACGCAGGCGCCGCAGCTGGGCCAATAACCGCCAGCCAACCCACGCCTGCGCAGCCGCCGGGCGCGCGCGGCCGATGCCAGGAGCCGTTGTCCGCCATGGCACTGCTGCGGCAATTGCGCTGCGGCAACGCCTGCACCATGACGCCGGCTGCAGCGTGTCGGTCCTTATGAATGTCGTGCACGCCGGCGCTCATGCGCCGCCGGCCATCTCCGCTTCGATCTCGTCGGCACTGCGCGCCAGCGCATCGGTCAGCACACGGTGGCCATCGGCAGTGATCAGCACATTGTCTTCGGTGCGAATGCCGATGCCGCGCCACTTGGCCTCTACCGAAGTGTCGTCGGCCGACACGTAGAGCCCCGGTTCGATGGTGAACACCATGCCGGGCTCGAGCAGCCGCGAATCGCCGGCCAGCCGGTAGTCGCCCACATCGTGCACATCCAGGCCCAGCCAATGGCCGGTCTTGTGCCGATAAAAGCGTTTGTAGTGTCCATCGGCGATGTTGCGCTCAAGTTTTCCCTTGAGCAGGCCCAGGCGCAGCAGGCCTTCGGTCAAGGTTTCCACCGCCGCCAGATGCCCGGCTTCGTACGCCACGCCGGGGCGCGCCTGTGCAAGCGCAGCCGCCTGCGCAGCACCGACCAGATCGTGCAATGCACGCTGCGCTGGCGTGAAGCGGCCGTTGACCGGAAAGGTGCGGGTGATATCGGCCGCATAGCCACGATATTCGGCACCGGCGTCGATCAGCACCAGCTCGCCATCGCGGCTGCGCGCATTGTTGGCACGGTAGTGCAGCACGCAGGCGTTGCTGCCGGTGCCGACGATGCTGCCGTATGCCGGCCATGCGTCGGCAGCGCGGAATTCGCGCTCGACCTCGGCCTGCAGTTCGTATTCGTGCACACCCGGCCGCGCCATCCGCATCGCTGCACGGTGCGCGCGCACGCTGATGTCGGCAGCCTGCTGCATCAGCGCGATTTCGTCGCGTGATTTGAACAGGCGCTGCTCGTGCAACAGATGCCCGAGCTCGAGGAATTCGTGTGGCGGCTGCGCGCCGTGGCGCACCTGCTCGCGCACGCGCTTGAGCCAGCCGATCAATTTGAGATCGAAATCGACATCGCGCCCGAAGTGGTAGTACACGCGGCTGCGCCCTTCCAGCAGGCCGGGCAGGATCTCGTCGACATCGTCGATGGGGTACGCATCGTCCATGCCGTAGCGTTCCACCGCACCTTCCTGGCCCTCGCGCGGGCCATCCCAGGCTTCGCGCTCGGCATCGCGTTCGCGGCAGAACAGAATCGCTTCGCCATGCTTGCGGCCGGGCACCAGCACCAGCACCGCTTCGGGCTCCGGAAACCCGCTCAGATACCAGAAATCCGAGTCCTGTCGATATGGGTAATGCGTGTCGTGGCTGCGCACGCGCTCAGGCGCGGCCGGCAAGATCAAAATCGCCTGCTCGCCCGCCATCTGCATCAGCTGCTTGCGCCGGCGCGCGTACTCGGCCGCGCCAATCCCGGTGAGCTTCTTCATGCCGGCAATCAGTTCAGACGCTGGCGAAAGCGCGGCCCCATCACGCAGTCGCCATGCAGCAACAGCACCGCCACGCGTACGAATTCTTCGATCTCGGCCAATGCGGTGTCGTCCTCGTCGGCCGCGTCGAAGTCCTCGCTGGAGGCCTGCGCCAGACGCGCCAGATCCTGCAGCGCTTCCTCGCCTTCTTCGCTCAGTGCCGGACGCTGCTGCGCAGCCAGGCCGAAGCCGCCCAGAAAGGCGCGGCACCAGTCGAACAACGCATCGGTGCGCGCCGGCAACGGGGCGCCGTCTTCGACCAGCAGCAACTCGAAGGCGAAATCGCGGTCTTCCAGTTGCGCCACGGTGGCCTGCCGCAGCTGATCCAGCGCCCCACCCTGCTGGGGCGCCACCTGACCGCTGTCGGCCAGAATGCGCGCCAGCCAGTCGGCGCTGTCGGCACCGCCGCCGGAGAGCCACCCGCACAGTCCACCATGCAACTCCGCCGCAGAGGACGCCAGCGCGAGCTGACGGCTTTCGTGTTGCACAGCGGTTACGTCGGGCAGATCCATCGGGTCATCCAGGCTGAAGAGCGAAAGGTGCCGGCGCACGGCCGGCGATATGACTTCCCAGTGTACCAAGGCAGCCTGCGTGGGCCGCGACCTGCGCGTTTCAGCGCGCGTTCTCCTCCTGCAATGCCGGCCTGCCTGGATCGGTGCCAGGCCTTGCAGGGCTTGGACCGACGCCAGGGATTGGGGCAGCGTGGGCGCTTGACCACCCCGCGCACGCGCCCCTATCGTGAGCGCATGGACAACGCTGCCGCCCTCGCCCAGATCCGCGCACTCGCTGCCCGCGTGGAGGCGTTGGTGGAGCGTGCCCAACGGCTCACCGACGAGAACCGCAGCCTGCGTCACCAACAGGAGCAGCTCATCGGCGAGCGCTCCCAACTGTTGACCAAGAACGAGCAGGCGCGCTCGCGGGTGGAAGCGATGATCGCCCGCCTGAAGTCATTGGAGCAGCACACGTGAGCAACAACGAACCGGTCAGCGTGCGTATTCTGGATCGTGAATACACGGTGGGCGTGACGGCAGACGAGCGCGAAAGTCTCACCGCCGCCGCGCGGCTGCTGGATCTACGCATGCGTGAGATCCGCGGCAGCAATCGCATGGCAGCCGTGGACCGTGTGGCAGTGCTGGCTGCGCTCAACTTGGCGCATGAGTTGCAGCAACTGCGCGAACAACAGGCGCTCTACGATCGTGAATTGGCAACGACGCTGGACACCTTGAATCGCCGGCTCGACAGCATTGCCGACACACCGCGCTGAGTGGAATTCGCACTGCCATCGCAAATATGAATCCTCAAGCCCGCCGACCGACGAGTGGGCTAGCCATCGCGGCACAGAGGTCTATAATTCACCTGCGTTCTCTGCTGTAAACGACAGCGTGCAAAACATTCGCCTTGTCCCTTAATTACGACCACGGGGGCGCGACGAAGCCGGGTGTGCAAGTCCGCCTTGTAGCGGGAAGCCCGATGGCCTCACAACGTCCCCACTTGAACCCCGGGTTCAAGGTCGTTTCGCCCGCATCGTCACGGCGGAGAATGCAAATCTGAAACGGCGCCTTCGGGCGTCGTTTCTTTTTTGTGCGTCTGACGGTCTGACATGCGGCAGTTGAAGCGGCCCTGCGGATCTGTTGCGCTCGCGATGCTGGTGCCGTGTCGGTGGCGTTGCCGCGCGCGGCAATGCGCACGCTGCATCGCCCATGCAGATGCAGATGCAGATGCAGGGCATATGTCCGGGTAGTGCGCACACCGTAAGGCTCTATCGGCACGCCCACAGCGCAGGCGCAACTGCGGGCCGCATGGCACGCCATGCTAGGCAGGCGCGTGTGCGCATTCGACAATGCAACACCGATTGCGCTGCGAGACACCGATGACCGAGGACCGAGATGCGTTGCGCCAGCAGTTGCGCGCACACCGCCGCAGCCTGCCGGCAGCGCAGCGCCTGGCCGCAGCCGATGCGTTGGCACAGCGTTTGCTGGCGCTGCCGTTCGCGCCGCAACAGGGCGCCGTGGCGGGCTATTGGGCGATGGACGGCGAAATTGCGCTGCACCGCTGGCAGCTGACCTTGCCGGCGGGAGTGCGCTACTGCCTGCCGGTGCTGGACGGGCGCGTGCTGCGCTTTGCGCCGTGGCGGCCGGGCCAGCCGCTGGCGAGCAATCGCTACGGCATTCCGGAGCCGGATGTGGCACGCGCCGACACGTTGGCACCGGAGGAGATGGCGCTGGTGGTGACGCCGCTGACCGGTTTCGATGCGGCGTGCCGTCGGCTGGGAATGGGAGGCGGCTGGTATGATCGCAGCTTCGCGTTCCGGCATCGCCAGGCGCCGCCTCCCTGGCTGGTCGGTGCTGGCTTCGCTGCGCAGCAGGTGCCCGCCCTGCCTTCCGAAGCATGGGATGTGGCGGTCGACGCCATCTGCACCGAACGCGCCACCTTCCTGAAAGACGACACCGTTTCCGAATGACTGCCCGCAAGCGCTACTGGTTGATGAAGTCCGAGCCTGACACGTTCTCCATCGATGATCTGGAACGTGTCGGCACCGAGCCCTGGAACGGCGTGCGTAACTACCAAGCGCGCAACTTCATGCGCGATGGCATGCAGGTGGGCGATGGCGTGTTTTTCTACCATTCCAACTGCAAGGTGCCCGGCATCGTCGGCATCGCCAAGGTGGCGAGCGCGGCGTATCCGGACGACACCCAGTTCGACCCGTCTTCCGACTACCACGACCCAAAATCCACCCGCGAGGACCCGCGCTGGATGCTGGTGGACGTGGCGTTCGAGCGCAAACTCGCCCGCACGATTTCGCTGGATGAAATCAAGCAACAGGCCGATGCGCTGGGCGAAGGCTTTGCGCTGATCGCACGCGGTAACCGCCTGTCGATCCTGCCAGTGACCGCCGCGCAGTGGAAGTTGCTGCTGGCGATGGAAACGCCGTGATTGGGGATCCGGCAGTTGGGATTCGCCCATTGCCACCCCGCGTGACCGGCTTTTACGAATCCCAAATCCCCAATCACTAATCCCGAGCTCTTTACCCATGTCCGAAGCAAAACGCCTGGCCGCCGAAAAAGCGATCGATTACGTGGAAGACGGCATGATCGTCGGAGTGGGCACCGGCTCGACGGTGGCTTACTTCATCGACGCGCTGGGCCGCATCGGCCATCGCATCAAGGGCGCAGTGTCCAGCTCCGAACAGAGCACCGCGCGCCTGCGCCAGCATGGCGTCGAGGTGCTGGACCTCAATCACACCGGCAATCTGTCGCTGTACGTGGACGGCGCCGACGAGTGCGACCCGAACCGTTGTCTGATCAAGGGCGGCGGGGCAGCGCTGACGCGCGAGAAGATCATTGCCGAGGCCAGCGAGCGCTTCATCTGCATCGTCGACCCCAGCAAGCAGGTGCCGGTGCTGGGCAAGTTCCCGCTGCCGGTGGAAGTGATTCCGATGGCGCGCAGCTTGGTCGCCCGCCAGATCCTGGCGCTCACCGGCGGCCAGCCGGTGTGGCGCGATGGCGTGGTCACCGACAACGGCAACGTGGTGCTGGACGTGCATCACCTGCAGATTACCGACCCGGTGGGCCTGGAGCGCAGCTTGAATCAGATTCCCGGCGTGGTCTGCGTGGGTTTGTTCGCGCGGCGCCCGGCCGATGTGGTGATCGTGGGCGGCGAGCCACCACAGGTGATCTGAAGATCGCGCGCGGGCCTTCGCATGCGCAGTGACGGCCCGCATTGCGAAGCGATGGCGGGTCGCACATATCCCGCTTGCAGCAACCGCACGACGCACCGCAGCCGCTTGACGCACGCGGCCGCTTGGCAGATGGTGCGGCATCCTCGCCAGTTGGTATGCCGCATGCGTTGTTCTGGTCTTCTAATCCTTGCGCTTCTGATGCTGCTCGGCGGCTGCGCCAGCAGCGGCAACAGCTGGGTGGAACTGGCAGGCACGCGCTACAAGGTGGAACTGGCGCAGAACGATGCCGATCGCGCCAAGGGCCTGATGTTTCGCGATGCCATGGACCAAGACCACGGCATGCTGTTCATCCACGACCGCCAGGAGCCGATGGCGTACTGGATGAAGAACACCAAGATCGCGCTGGATATCCTGTATTTCGATGAACAGCGCCGGCTGGTCTCCCAGCAGCGCGATGTGCCGCCGTGTTCGGCCGGCGACGCCTGTCCGCCCTATCCCAGCAGGCAGCCCGCGCGCTATGTGCTGGAGCTGAATGCCGGCCAGGCCGCCAAGCTCGGCCTGAAGGATGGGGCAACGCTGCGCTTCAGCCCGGACATCCCGACGCCCGAATAAGCGGCTGCAAGCAGGTCCTGGGACCATACCAGCCAGGCGCATGGGGCCTGCCGACGGGTGAGACCTGCGCGTCACCTTTCCGAACGGCGTTTGCGACCGTCGGACGCAGGGCCGCCTGTCAGCGTTACGCGTTCATGCGCCCCGCGTCCCTGTCAGGAAGTACCGGACTTGAACCCTGCGCCGCTTGCCGACACTCTTGGCAGCATGGTCGACATGCTCCCACTTCCCCATTGGACCGCGCTCGCCAGCCTGAACGACGATGCGGTGCCGTTGATGTCCACCGCGCTGCTGATCGCGCGCGACGAGTATCCGCAGCTGGATGCCGAGCTGTACGACACGCTGGTGCAGAGCCACGTCGAGCATCTGCGCCGCGAAGTGGACGCAATCGATCTATGGCCGCTGAAGATGGCTGCGGTCAATCGCTACCTATTCGACGAGCTGGGCTATTCGGGCAATCACGACGAGTATTACGACCCGCGTAACAGCTACCTCAACCAGGTGTTCGAGCGCCGGCTGGGCAATCCGATTTCACTGGCGATGGTGCAGATCGAAGTGGCGCGCCGGCTGGGCATCCCGTTGGCGGGGGTGTCGTTTCCCGGCCATTTCCTGGTGCGTCTGCCGGTGGATGACGGCGTGCTGGTGATGGACCCGTTCAACGGCGGCCGTCCGCTGGGCGTGGATGAGCTGCGCGAACGTGCCCGCCCGCATCTGGGCGGCGAAATTCCCGACGACCGCGCGCTCGCGCAGATTCTCGACCCCGCCCCGCACCGCGCGATCTTGATCCGCATCCTGCGCAACCTGCACGGCGTCTATGCCGATGCCGAGCACTGGGACCGCGCTGCCCGCAGCGCCGACCGCATCCTGAAGCTGGTGCCCGACCAACCCGAGGCCCTGCGCGACCGCGGCATGGCCTATCTGCATCTGGGCCACCGCAACGGCGCACGCCACGATCTGTCGCGCTACCTAGTGCTCAACCCGGGCGCGCAGGACGCGGCCCATCTGCACGAACACCTGGTGGAATTGAATAGCCAGCGCGCGCGGGCGCATTGAGCGCGTAGACGCGCCGGCTGGCTAGGCCAGTCTGCCCGGATAGGCCACCGCCGCGTGGTTCTCGGCAACGCAGGCACTGGCCGGCGCGCATTGCGGCAGCATCGTGGTCGCCGACGCTGCCTGATTGCACGCCGTTGGCGGCGCTCAGTCGATCTCCACCATCTCGAAGTCCTCCTTGGTCACGCCGCAATCGGGGCAGGTCCAGGTGTCGGGGACGTCCTGCCAGCGGGTACCCGGGGCGATGCCTTCTTCGGGGATGCCGTCGGCCTCGTGGTAGAGAAACCCGCAGACGACGCACATCCAGGTGCGGTAGGTGGTCGTGGATGTCTCGCTCATCGGATAATCGCGGTCATGCAACAGTGGGCCTGCATTGTCCCATCCCATCCACCGCTTTCGGAAGCGTTGCCATGCCCAACCGTCTCGACGTTCGCGGCGTCTATCTGATCACCCCCGACGAGCCCAACACGCAGCGCCTGCTGCTGCGCACGGCGCCGTTGCTGGGGTCGATCACCTGGCTGCAATACCGCAACAAGCAGGCGGATGCGGCGCTGCGGCTGCGCCAGGCCGGCGCCTTGCGCGAGGCATGCGCGGCCCATGGCGTGCCGTTGATCATCAACGACGATGCGCAGCTGGCGGCGCAGGTCGGTGCGCAAGGCGTCCATCTGGGCGAAGACGATGGCGATGTGGCGGCAGCGCGCGCACTGCTGGGCGAGCAGGCCATCATCGGGGTGTCGTCCTACGACGATATCGAGCGCGCGCGCGCCGCAGCGGAAGCGGGCGCCAATTACGTGGCCTTCGGTGCATTTTTCCCGACCACCACCAAGCAGACCACCCGGCGCGCAACGCCTGCGTTGCTGCAGCAGGCAGCCGAACTGAACCTGCCGCGCGTCGCGATCGGTGGCATTGCGCCTGCTCAGGTGACTGCGCTGGTGACTGCCGGCGCCGATCTCATTGCGGTGGTCAGTGGCGTGTACGCGGCGCCGGATCCGGTCGCAGCGGTGCAGGAGTATCGCGCAGGGTTTGCGGCTCAGCGCGGCAAGCTTTGAAAGTTGTTCATCCAAGCGCTTCAATCGATTTGAAGACAGCGCGTTTTTCATTTCGCTGCATCGCTTGGGTGAAAAACCAGGTGCGTC
>NZ_JAJIUJ010000097.1 GCF_020880415.1 Xanthomonas euvesicatoria pv. euvesicatoria
GTTCGGTGCGTGCAATGCGGCAAGGGCAGCACGATGCGCATCGCGAGCCGTCGTCGGTCCGGCGCTGAAGAGCGCTCTTTGGGGCAGGTTGAGGTTTGGCGCGGTCAGGGATTTCGTGGTTGTCCTTGCGACCAGCGACGCCACCGATGCCAGCACGGGTGCTGGCATGCATCTGGTTGCCGCGACGTCATGCAGCTGCGTGCGCTACACACACTTACGCGGCCGCGCGCGCGGGGTGCGCAGGGTGCGCGTCGCTGCAGCGACTGGCCCTGGCATGCTGCAAGATGCCAAGCGCGACGGCTGGATCATATCCACCGCCCATCGCAACCCTGCGCGGCGCCTGAGCAAACGCAATCCGCCGCCGCGTCCGCTGCGCAGTGCTGGGAAACGTCAGTCCTCGACCGGCGGATGCTCGCGCAACCAAGCACTGCGCTCGGCCGGGCTCATCTTCTGCCAGCGTTGCTGCAGTTCGTTGCGCTGCTGCGGGTTGAGCGTGCGCATGCGGTCGAACAAGGCCTTGGCCTCGCGGCGTTGCTCCGGACTCATGTTGCGGAAGCGGTCCATGCCGGCCTTGGCCTGCTTGCGCTGCTCGGGCGTCATGTCCAGCCAGCGGCGGGCGTGCCGGTACATCCTGGGACGTTCTTCGGGCACGTCGTTCCAGCGCTCGCGCAGCGCATCGATCATGACCTGGCGCTGCTGCTTGGTCAGTTGGTCCCACTCGGGCATGGGCGTCTCGTCACGCGGACCTTGGCCGCGTGGGCCAGGCGCGTCCATGGGCGGACCCGGGGGAGGAGGTCCGGGTGGGCCGTCCTGAGCCAGCGTGGAGGCGCATGGCCCGGTGCACAGCAACAGGGTCAACAGCAGGCGGGTGGTGTGGGTCATCGTGCTTATTCCATGGCCAGGGCGGTGTCGGAGCCGAGCCAGACATACAGGTCCGGGTTCTGGGCCAGCAGGTCGTCTGTCTCGGTGGTGGCGCTGGTGCTGGCAACCGGCGAGGTCGGCGCGGTGCCAGAGGAGACGCTTTGGCTCGGATGCAGCTGCAGGCCGATGCCGATCACCAGCAGGCCCGAGCACGCGGTGGCCAGCAACCAGTAGCCACGTCGGCTGCGCGTCGGGGCCGCGGCGTGGCGGGCCTGGCGCAGGCGCGCCAGGGTTTGCGGCGGCAGGCTGGTCAGCGCGGTGGCGTGCAGCTGGCGCAGCTGCGCATCCAGCCGGGCGGGGTCGTGGGAGCGGTTCACAGGAAATCCTCGAACTGTTTTTGCAACGCGTCGCGCGCGCGCGACAGGTGGGTTTTGACCGAGCCTTCGGAGCAGCCCATCGCCTTGGCAGTGGTGGCCACGTCCAGGTCTTCGAGCACGCGCAGAGTGAAGGCTTCGCGCTGGCGCGCCGGCAATGTGCGCAATGCATCGACCAGCCGTTGGTAGGCCTGTCGATGCTGTTGTTCGTCGACCGGTCCGGTGCCGGGGTCGGCCCAGTCGATCGGACCTTCGTCGTCGGCGCGCTCGGCCGGTGCCCAGAACTTCAGACGAAAGCTGCGTCGCCGCTGCAGGTCGATGATGCGGCTGCGCAGGATGCTCCAGAACAGCGGCGTCCATTCCTCGGCCGGCCGTTCGCGGTAGCCCAGCAGCTTCACCATGGCGTCCTGCACGGCGTCCAGCGCATCTTCGCGGTGCCGCAATCCGGCCTCGGCAAAACGGAAGGCACGCGGCCCGATGCCGGCCAAAAATGCATCCAGCGACACCGGTGCGGTGGCGGCCGGTGCGGTAGCTTGCGGATCGAAAGGAGTTCCCACCAGCACAGCGTAGCTTCCGCGGAGACGATACGACGTCAACGGGCGAGCGCGGATTCGGTTGACAGGCGCCCGCACGGGCGTGGCGTGGGTATGATCGGCGGGCCGCACCGGCCAGTGGAGCCAGAGACGATGAGCGACGGATTCGTAGCGCTGTACATCTTCATGCTGGCGGCCATCGCCGGCCATGTGATCATCTCGCGGGTGCCGGTGATCCTGCATACGCCGCTGATGTCCGGTTCCAACTTCATCCACGGCATCGTGTTGATCGGGGCGATGGTGGTGCTGGGGCATGCCGACACCACACTGGAAAAAGCGCTGGGATTTGTCGCAGTGGCGCTGGGCGCGGGCAACGCAGCGGGCGGTTATGTGGTGACCGAGCGAATGCTGGAGATGTTCAAGTCCAGCAAGAAGCCGCCGGGCGGGGATGCGCCATGAACGTGTCTATTGCCCAATTGCTGTCGTGGCTGGTGAAGTCGAGCTATCTGGTGGCAGCGACCTTGTTCCTGCTCGGTCTGCAGCGCATGGCCTCGCCATTGAGCGCGCGCAGCGGCATCCGCTGGGCCGGGCTGGGCATGTTGATCGCCACCGTGGCCACGTTCTTCCTGCCCGAGCTGCACAACATGCCGCTGATCCTGGCGGCATTGGCGATCGGCACCGGCGTGGCGTGGGGGTCGGCCAGGAAGGTCGCCATCACCGACATGCCGCAGATGGTGGCGCTGTACAACGGCATGGGCGGCGGCTCGGCGGCGGCGATCGGTGCAGTGGAGCTGCTGCGGTTTTCGTTCTTCGCCAATCGCGACACGGCGCACTGGAGCGCGCAGGCGATTGCGCAGCTGGCGGCGCGGCAGCCGGACACCACCACGGTGGTGCTGGCGGTGATCGGTTCGGCGATCGGGGCGGTGTCGCTGTCGGGGTCGGTCATCGCGTGGGCCAAGCTCGACGGCCGGCTGGACCGGCGGGTGACCTTCCCCGGTCAACAGGTGTTCAATCTGGTGGTGGCCGTGGCGGTGCTGGCCCTGGCCGTCTGGGCGGCGAGCAGTCTGCAGCCGTTGGCGATCATTGCGTTCTTCGTGGTGGCGTTGGCCTTGGGCGTGCTGATGACGCTACCGATCGGCGGTGCCGACATGCCGGTGGTGATTTCGCTCTACAACGCGTTTACCGGGCTGGCGGTGGCGTTCGAGGGCTATGTGCTCGGCAATGAGGCATTGATCATCGCCGGCATGATGGTCGGCGCCGCCGGCATCTTGCTGACGCGGTTGATGGCCAAGGCGATGAATCGGCCGATCGGCGGCGTGCTGTTTTCCAACTTCGGCGGTGGCGGGCAGGCGCAGGAAATCAGCGGTGTGCAGAAGCCGATCGAGGCCGGCGATGTGGCGGCGATGATGGCCTTTGCCGAGCGGGTGGTGATCGTGCCCGGCTATGGCATGGCAGTGGCGCAGGCACAGCACAAGATCTGGGAGCTGGCGCAGCGCTTGATGGCGCGCGGGGTCAAGGTGAAGTTTGCGATCCATCCGGTCGCCGGGCGCATGCCCGGGCACATGAACGTGCTGCTGGCCGAGGCCGGTGTGCCCTACGATCTGATCGCCGACATGGACGACATCAATCCGGAATTTGCCAGCACCGACGTGTCGCTGGTGATCGGTGCCAACGACGTGGTCAATCCGGTTGCCAAAACCGATCCGGCCAGCCCGATCTACGGCATGCCGATTCTGGACGTGGTCAATTCGCGCAACACGGTGGTGATCAAGCGCGGCAAGGGGACGGGCTTTGCAGGCATCGAGAATGCGCTGTTCTACGCCGACAACACGCGCATGTTGTACGGCGATGGAGCAGAAGCCGCTGGTGCGCTGGTGAGCGAATTGAAAGCGCTGGATGGCGGCGGGCATTGAGTGCTGGTGTGTCGTCAGGCGCGCTCGGATGCTTGAGGCAACGCACGGTCGGTCGTGTCCTGTTGCGTTACAGGGGACGCTTACACGCGCGGATCAACGCCAGGGTTAGTCGAAGGCGCGGCGCCCTCACCGCTCGCGGGACACGCCGTCAATCCGTGCCTGGAGGCTCGATGGCGGCATTCATGCCGCCAACGGTCCCGCAATCGGCAAGGGCACCGCGCCAGACAGTTTGCTGATTGCCTTGTTCAAGAACAAAGGCACCGGGGCAGTTTTGCTTGCTGCTCTTTTGAACGCTACGCACCCGACCAACGTGACTGGTCCTTGCCCGCCCACCGTCGCGGAACCCCCGGCGGCATGGATGCCGCCAAGGAGCTTACAAGGACGTACTTGCAGCGTGGCTCGCGATGGTGGGCGGGCACGGATCCTGCGGCAAACGCGCAGCGCTTTCCGATGTATCTCTGATGGGAGCGATGGCGCTTGACGAGCACCGGCGCTCGAATCTGTGCAGCTGACGCGTCAGCTTCAACGACGTGCGATGTTGGCTACTGAAACAATCGCGCCTGGCTCAACGCGCCGCCCACCACGCCACCAACAGTGCGGCGGCGTAGCACAGCAAGTCGAAGCCGTTGTTGGCCAGTTGCAGCAGCGTCCAGGCCAGGCCGGTGCCCATCTTCTGTGCCGAGGTCCACGGGTCCAGGCCCAGCGGTCCGCCCAGTTGCGCCGAGGCGATGCCCCAGTTGGCGCCCGCGATGATCAGCGCCGTCGCCACCATGGCCACGCCGATGCGCAGGCGGCCTGCATGCAGGGTGCCCAGGCGCAGCATCCAGACGATCTCCAGTGCTGCGACCACGGCCATCCAGCCGGCCTGGTTGCCCAGGGCCAGGGCGATGAGCAGCCAGGCGATGAGGGCGGTGACGCATCCCAGCAACAGGAGCGGGGGCCAGAGCCAGTGGGCCGTTCTGGCGGACGCGGTGGTGGGCGGCATTGGAGCTCCTGACAGTGCGCACATGATAGAGCGCGCGCCGGCCTTTGCGACGCACGCCACGCCACGACAGTGCGGCTGATGGAATGCAGCGTCGTTCCCGGCTGGCGCGGTGGCCGGCGGCGGTGGCGTCGTGGTCGGCTAGAATGGCCGACTTGCGCGCGACCTGCGCGGCCCCATATCCAGCCCATGTATTCCCGTAGCAGCGAACCCGTCCAGTTCGAACGCGATTGCGATGCCGTCATGGTGCCGCAGGGCGATTCGGTGACCCTGCCCGCAGGCAGTTACGGCTATATCACCCAGGCGCTGGGTGGCAGCTATACCGTCTTTGTCGAAGGCAATCTGTTCCGCATTGCCGGCAAGGACGGCGATGCGATCGGCAAGGAGCCGCCGCCGGGGCTGGAACTGCCCGCCAATGCCAGCGACGAAGAGGTGGAAGCGCTGGTGTGGCAGCAGCTGCGCACCTGTTTCGACCCGGAAATTCCCTTCAATATCGTCGATCTGGGCCTGGTCTACGAGGCGGTGGTCAGCCATCGCGAGGAAGACGACCAGCGCCGGGTCGACGTCAAGATGACCCTGACCGCGCCCGGTTGCGGGATGGGCGAAATCCTGGTCGACGATGTGCGCAGCAAGGTCGAGATGATCCCGACCATCGCCGAGGCCGACGTCGAGCTGGTGTTCGACCCGCCGTGGGGCCGGCATATGATGTCCGAAGCGGCCCGTCTCGAGACCGGCATGCTCTGATCGTCACGCGCCATGTCCACGATGTGGCGCTGCGTCCTTTCGCCCGCCATACAGGAATCTCCCGGTGTCCGTGTCCTTCGCTTCCACCCGTTCTCCGTCGCCGCGCAGCGCCGACGAATTGTCCGTGATCCTGGCCGCACCCGGTTTCGGGCTGCATTTCACCGACCACATGGTCGCCATCTCCTGGAACAACGAGCAGGGCTGGCACGACGCGCAAGTGCGCGCGTACGGCCCGCTGCAGCTGGATCCGGCAGCGTCGGTGCTGCATTACGGCCAGGAGATCTTCGAAGGCATCAAGGCCTACCGGCACGCCGACGGCTCGATCTGGACCTTCCGTCCGCAGGCCAACGGCGAGCGCCTGCAGCGGTCGGCGCGCCGTCTGGCGCTGCCGGAATTGCCGGTGGACCTGTTCGTCGAATCGTTGCGCCAGCTGGTCGCCGTGGACGGCAATTGGGTGCCGTCGGCGCCGGAGACCAGCCTGTATTTCCGCCCGTTCATGATTGCCGATGAGGCCTTCCTGGGCGTGCGTGCGGCGCACAAGGCGTCGTATTACGTGATCGCCAGCCCCGCCGGCCCGTATTTCGCCAAGGGCGTGGCACCGGTATCGATCTGGTTGTCCACCGAGTACGCACGTGCGGCCAAGGGCGGCACCGGTGCGGCCAAGTGCGGCGGCAACTACGCCGCCTCGCTGTTGCCGCAGCAGAAGGCCTATGCCCAGGCCTGCTCGCAGGTGTTGTTCCTGGACCCGGTGGAAGGCAAGTACATCGAAGAACTCGGTGGCATGAACGTGTTCCTGGTCTACAAGGACGGCACGTTGGTGACCCCGGAACTGTCCGGCAGCATCCTGGAAGGCATCACCCGCGACAGCATCCTGCAACTGGCCCGCGACCGTGGCATGCAGGTGATCGAGCGCAAGGTCGCCATCGACGAATGGAAGCAGGGCGTGGCCTCGGGCGAGATCACCGAGGTGTTTGCCTGCGGTACCGCGGCGGTGGTGACCCCCATCGGCGAGCTGAAGGGCGAGGGGTTCGCGGTGGGCGATCTGTCCGCGCCGGCGGGCGAGGTGACCATGTCGCTGCGCCAGGAACTGACCGATATCCAGTACGGCCGCGTGCCGGACCGCCACGGGTGGTTGGTGCGTTTGTCGTAAGCAGACATATTCGTCAAACAAGGGCCTCCGTGTGTCAGCACGGGGGCCTTTTTGTTTGCGTAACAGCAAAAAGACCCTTTTTCGCCTGGGAACCGGTCGAATTCAGCATGAGTCAAGTGTGATTGAAGTCACGCAATGACATTTTGATTTCGAAAATTACCAACTCCGTATTGTCCAGTTCGGTTTCTTTGGGATAGTTTCGCTGAACGGATCGATAACAGGGGCGGTCCGGGGCACTGGGCCAGTCGCCATCGCGACGGTTTCGGAACTACCGCTTCGGCGGTTCTCTTGACTGGAAGGGAATTCGATGTCTAACGCGTCGTTTCGTCCGCGCCACCGTGCGCTCTGCATCCTGGGTGCTTCGGCACTCACCTCGCTGTCGCTGGCAACGCCGGCATTTGCCGGCGATGTCTACCTGGGTGGCCTGGCCACCGCGCAGACCCACCAGAAGTTCATCGTGACCTACAAGGACGGCAGTAGCGCCCTGAGCAGCCCCAGTGTGTTGACCACCTCGTTGCGCACCGCTGCACGTGCGTTGCCGGCCAAGGCCGGCAAGCCGCTGGGCCTGAACAGCGTGCGTCGTCTGGCCGTGGGACCGGAGCTGATTCAGGCCGACCGCGCGCTGGATCGCGCCGAAGCCGAAACCCTGATGCGCCAGCTGGCCGCCGACCCCAACGTGCAAAGCGTGGAAGTGGACCAGATGCTGTACCCCACGCTGACCCCCAACGACAGCCGCCTGTCCGAGCAATGGGCCTTCGGCACCACCAACGCCGGGCTCAACATCCGCCCGGCCTGGGACAAGGCCACCGGTGCCAACGTCGTGGTTGCGGTGATCGACACCGGCATCGTCAGCCACCCCGACCTGGACGCCAACATCCTGCCCGGCTATGACTTCATCAGCGATGCCACCGCCGCGCGCGACGGCAATGGGCGCGACAACAATCCTGCCGACGAAGGCGACTGGAACTCGACCAGCGGGTGCGCCACGTCCAATTCCAGCTGGCACGGCACCCATGTCGCCGGCACGGTGGCGGCGGTGACCAACAACACCACCGGCTTGGCCGGTACCGCGTTCAACGCCAAGGTGGTGCCGGTCCGCGTGCTGGGCCGTTGCGGCGGTTCGCTGTCGGACATCGCCGATGCCATCATTTGGGCTTCCGGCGGCACCGTCAGCGGTGTGCCGGCCAATCCCAACGCGGCCGAAGTCATCAACATGTCGCTGGGCGGCGGTGGCACCTGTTCGTCCACGATGCAGAGCGCAATCAACGGCGCCGTCTCGCGCGGTACCACGGTGGTGGTGGCAGCCGGCAACAGTGCCGCCAACGTGTCCGGTTCGTTGCCGGCCAACTGCGCCAACGTGATCGCAGTGGCGGCCACGACCTCGGCCGGTGCCAAGGCCAGCTATTCCAACTACGGCAGCGGGATCGACGTCTCCGCGCCAGGGTCGGGGATCCTGTCCACGCTCAACAGCGGTACCACCACGCCGGGCAACGCCAGCTACGCTTCGTACAACGGCACCTCGATGGCGGCGCCGCATGTGGCCGGCGTTGTTGCCCTGGTGCAGTCGGTGGCGCCCACCACGTTGACGCCTGCCGCAGTGGAAACACTGCTGAAGAACACCGCACGCGCCTTGCCGGGCGCCTGTTCGGGCGGTTGCGGTGCGGGCATCGTCGATGCCGATGCGGCAGTGACGGCGGCCATCGCCGGCAGCAGTGGCGGTGGTGGTGGCGGAACCGGCAACACCTTGACCAACGGCACGCCGGTGACCGGCCTGGGTGCAGCCACGGGCGCGGAGTTGAACTACACCATCACGGTGCCGGCCGGCAGCGGCACGCTGACGGTGACCACCAGCGGCGGCAGCGGCGATGCAGACCTGTACGTGCGGGCCGGTAGCGCGCCCACCGACACCGTCTATGCCTGCCGTCCGTATCTCGATGGCAATGCCGAAACCTGCAACATCACTTCGCCGTCGGGAACCTATTACGTGCGGATCAAGGCTTACAGCACGTTCTCCGGCGTGACCCTGACCGCCAGCTACTGACGCTGGATCGCTGCACGCGTTCCCTGGCATGACCGCCAGGGAACGCGCCTTCCTCGCTTCAACCCCATCTGCGATACCTCGCCCAGGTCTGCCGTTTCGGCAGGCGCAGGCGACGTGTTGCCGCTTGGCCGGAATGGACACCGGCCAGTCGCCCCGACGGGCCTGGCGCCCGTGCAGTTCCGGCTCCGAACCGCAGCGTGCGGCAACGGGCCGGCCCTCTCGCCGCAGCTGCGGTACCTCTCCAATAAGGAACGATCGATGTCCAATGTGTCGCAACGTCGTGCGCCCACGCGCGCGCTGGTAGTCCTGGGTGTTTCCGCGCTGACCTCGCTGCTGGCCGTGCCGGCGTTTGCCGGTCAGGTCAATCTGTCCGGGTTGGACTCGCAGCCCACCCTGGACCGCTTCATCGTCAAATACAAAGACGGTTCCAGTGCGGCGGTCAGCCCGACCTCGATGCGCGCATCGCTCAATTCCGTTGCCGGTGCGATGCCGGCACGCGCCGGCCGTGCGCTGGGCCTGAACCACGTGCGCCGCACGGCGCTGGGTTCGGAAGTGCTCAAGACCGACCGTGGCCTGGACCGCGCCGACGCCGAAACCCTGATGCGCCGCATCGCCGCCGACCCTAGCGTGGACTACGTGGAAGTCGACCAGATCATGTACCCGGTGCTGACTCCGAACGACACGCGCCTGTCCGAACAGTGGGGCTTCGGTACCTCTTCCTCCAGCATCAACGTGCGCCCGGCCTGGGACACCGCCACCGGCACCGGCGTGGTGGTGGCCGTGATCGACACCGGCATCACCAGCCATCCGGACCTCAACGCCAACGTGCTGCCGGGTTACGACTTCATCAGCGATGCCACGCGTGCACGCGACAACAACGGGCGTGACAGCAATCCGGCCGACCAGGGCGACTGGACCACGGCCGGCCAGTGCGGCAGCGGTACGTCGGCCGCCAATTCCAGCTGGCACGGCACCCATGTGGCCGGCACCATCGCGGCGGTCACCAACAACAGCACCGGCGTGGCTGGTACCGCGTTCAACGCGCGCATCGTGCCGATTCGTGCGCTGGGCGCATGCGGCGGCGCGACCTCCGATATCGTCGATGCGATCGTGTGGGCCTCGGGTGGCACCGTGTCCGGCGTGCCGGCCAATGCCAACCCGGCCGAAGTGATCAACATGTCGCTGGGCGGCAGCGGCAGCTGCTCGAGCAGTTACCAGAACGCCATCAACAGCGCGGTGTCGCGCGGCACCACCGTGGTGGTGGCGGCCGGCAACAGCAATGCCAACGTGGCCAACTTCACCCCGGCCAGCTGCGCCAACGTGATTTCGGTGGCATCGATCACCTCGGCCGGCGCGCGTTCGAGCTTCTCCAACTACGGCACCGGCATCGATATCTCCGCGCCGGGTTCGGCGATCCTGTCGACCTTGAACAGCGGCACCACCACGCCGGGTTCGGCCAGCTACGCCAGCTACAACGGCACCTCGATGGCGGCCCCGCACGTGGCCGGCCTGGTGGCGCTGGTGCAGTCGGTCGCCAGCCGTCCGCTGACGCCTGCGGCGGTGGAAACGCTGCTGAAGAACACTGCACGTCCGCTGCCGGGCGCCTGCTCGGGCGGCTGCGGCGCGGGCATCGTCAACGCGGCCGGCGCGGTCAGCCAGACCCCGTAAACCTGCGCCGACGACCGCGATGCCGGCGCGATGCCGGCAATGCGTCGGGTCTTTTCCGACGCCGGTGTCGGTGCTTTGAAACCTGCACTGCCCCGCTCTACGCGGGGCAGTGTGCGTTCGGGAAGCGGTAATGGCCGCACCGCCGGCCAGGGCCGCCAGCGCTGGCTGAATGAAGCGCGTGCCAGCACGGCATGGCTGCCTTCAGTGCGCCCGGTAGCACGCCGATAGCCAGCCCACGTGAGGCATGCAACATCTGCATGCACGCGCAACGGGAACGGCGCAGCGCAGTGGCTTCAATGCGTTGCCAACCGGGTTGCAAGATCCTTGGGGAGGGATGAAGTCATGCCGTATCACTCAGTGGGCGCACTGCGCCGCGTTGCATTCGTCTGTGCGTTGTCATGCACGTTTCATGCCGCCGCTGGCGAGGTCAGTCTGCAAGGATTGAATTCCAGCAGCACCCATCAGCGCTTCATCGTCAGCTACAAGAACAGCGTCGGCAGCGGCCGGGCGACCGGGTTGTCTGCGCCATGGGGCGACATCGCGCGTGCCGTGCCGCAAGCGCGCGGGAAGGCGCTGGGCCTGTCGGCCACGCGCCGGCTCAGTGGCGGGCCGATGTTGCTGGTGGCCGACCGCAAGCTGGACCGCGTGGATTCGGAAAGCCTGATGCGGCGCCTGGCCGCCGACCCGGCGGTCAAACGCGTGGAAGTGGACATCCTGATGCGGCCACTGCTGGTTCCCAACGACCCCGGCGTGCCGCAGCAGTGGGCGATGGGCGCGACCGCCGCCAGCCTCAACATCCGTCCGGCCTGGGACCGTTCCACCGGCAAGGGCATCGTGGTGGCGGTGATCGACACCGGCATCACCAATCATCCGGACCTGGCAGCCAATGTGCTGCCCGGCTACGACTTCATCGTTGATCCGGCCACGGCGCGCGATGGCACGGCGCGCGATGCGAACGCGGCCGACCAGGGCGACTGGGCCGCGGCCAACGAATGCGGGCCCGGAGCGTCGGCGTCCAATTCCAGTTGGCATGGCACGCATGTGGCCGGCATCGTGGCGGCGGTGGGCAATAACGCGGTGGGCGTGGTCGGTACCGCGTTCAACGCCAGGATCCTGCCGTTGCGGGTGCTGGGCCGCTGCGGCGGCTACATGTCCGATATCGCCGATGCGATCGTGTGGGCGTCCGGCGGCAAGGTCTCCGGCGTGCCGACCAACCCCAATCCGGCCACGGTGATCAATCTGTCCTTGGGCGGTACGGGCACCTGCTCGGCGACGTTGAACAACGCCATCACCGCAGCGGTCACGCGCGGCAGCGCGGTGGTCGTGGCCGCCGGCAACAGCAATATGGACGTCTCCACCAGCGTGCCGGCCAATTGCGCCAACGTGATCGCCGTGGCGGCCACCACCTCGGCCGGCGCCAAGGCCGGCTTCTCCAACTTCGGCAAGGGCGTGGATATCGCCGCGCCCGGGCAATCCATCGTGTCCACGCTCAATACCGGCACCACGGCACCGGGCAATGCGGCATATGCGGTGTACAGCGGCACCTCGATGGCGGCGCCGCATGTGGCTGGCGTGGTGGCGTTGATGCAGTCGGTGGCCCTGAATCCGCTGCCGCCGGCAACGGTGAAGGCCCTGCTGAAAGCCAGCGCGCGGCCCATGCCGGTCGCCTGCACGCAGGGCTGCGGGGCCGGGCTGGTGAATGCCGATGGCGCGGTGGCGGCGGTGATCGAATCGACCACCTTGGCCAGGAATGTGGCACGCACCGGGCTGAGCGCAGCGCTTTCCGACTCGCTGTATTACCAGGTCAACGTGCCGGCCGGCGCACGTTCGCTCAAGGTCACGCTTGCCGGTGGCAGCGGCAATGCCGACCTTTCGGTACGGGCCGGTGCGTTACCGACCGACGCGGCGTACAGCTGCCGCAGCATGTTGCCGGGCAACGGCGACAGCTGCACGCTGGCCGCGCCGGCCGCGGGCGTCTATTACGTGCGCTTGAAGGCAACGCTGGGCTTTTCCGGCGTCAGTGTCAGCGCATCGTATTGAGTGGTGCCGGCGCGGCGTCGTTGCCGTGCCGAAACACGCGACATGGTGTTGTGGTGCGGCAGTGGTGCATGCGTGAAGTGCGAAGACACTGGCGGAAGATCGAGATACGCAGGCGGTCCGTCGAGAGGCATCGCGTGAGTTAAGTCCCAAACGCGTCACGCGCATGCCAACCGGCATGCGCGCATTGCGTCTACGCGTTCACTCGCACAGCGCGCAAGCGCGTGCGGCGAGTGCATGCACCAGCTGGGTGCCGGGCAATTCCAGCAGCAGCCCGCGCTGGCCGGCGTTGATCCATAGCGCCGGTGCGTCCAGCGCGGTGATTTCGACCAGCACCGGCGCCTGCCGTTGCTGGCCGAGCGGGCTGATACCGCCGACCTTGTAGCCGGTGCGCCGTTCGGCATCGGCCACGTCCATCATGCGTGCCGACTTGCCACCGTAGGCGCTGGCCAGTTTTTTCAACGACACCCGGCGGTCGCATGGAATCACCACGCACACCGCCTTGTCGTCAACCCATGCCATCAGTGTCTTCAACACGGCATGCGGCGGCAGGCCCAACGCATGTGCGGCCTGCAATCCCTTCGCATCGGCATCGGCCTGATAGTCGTAAGGATGCAGCACATAACCCACGCCGGCCGCGTCCAGTGCCTTGGTGGCGCGGGTGGCCTTGCTCATGCACTCAGACCGATTCGAAGCGGTTGGCGGCCACGTTCTTGCGCACTTTTTGCGGATTCCAGATGCGGCCGTTCATGGCGATATAAACACCCGACGGCAGCGATTGCACTGCGCCCACCGCGCAACCGATATTGAATTCGGCATCCGAGCCGCGAAAGCGCGCCGGATTCAAGGCGCCGGTCATCACGATGGTCTTGTCGGCGATCGTCTGCAGCACCTTGCCGGTTTCCACCATCGAATCGGTGCCGTGGGTGATCAACACGTGGCGGGTGGGCTGGGCGGCGATGGTGGCGCGGATCAGTTCGCGGTCGGCATCGGTGATGTGCAGCGAATCCTTGCGGATGATCGGGATCACCGAAAAACGAAACGTCACGCCCAGTTCTTTCAGAATCTGTCCGATCTGCGGGTCGCCGATCTGGTAGTCCGATTTGTCGTCGAAGTAGATCTTGTCGATCGTGCCACCGGTGGTGACGATCAGGAGGTCTTCCATTGCTGCGGATCCTGTAGGGCTAACGCGGCGCAGGCCGCGCGCGGGCCGCCATGATACCGCCCGGCCAGGGGGCTGGCAGTACGGTGCCATCGCGATAGACCAGCGGGGGCAAGACCGGCGCCTGGCTGCCGACTATGTGGCGGCGCTGCATCCGATTGAGATGGCCTGGCGCAGGCGCACGCCGACATGCCCAAGGGTGCCTGCATGTTCGAGGGCAGCGGGTGTCGTGCAGGCTGGCGTAGCCCTGCCCCTGGCGTGCTTGCGCCAAGTCAGCGTGCAACTGGAGTTGCCACTGAACGCGTTGCTTCAGCGTTGCCCGTGCCCAGCCTCCACATGCCGCAGCGCAAAACGCAGTGTGATCCACGCACCGCTCCGCTGCGCCGGGTGCGTGTGCTACGTCACGAACTCAATAAAGAGACATTACGGAAATTGACTTGA
This sequence comes from Xanthomonas euvesicatoria pv. euvesicatoria, assembly GCF_020880415.1. Taxonomy (GTDB): domain Bacteria; phylum Pseudomonadota; class Gammaproteobacteria; order Xanthomonadales; family Xanthomonadaceae; genus Xanthomonas; species Xanthomonas euvesicatoria. The sequence continues at coordinate 13,907 of NZ_JAJIUJ010000097.1, forward strand.
CATTTGTGCGGTCGATAGTCGGCGAGCCGTCGGTACGCATGCCGTCGGCATTCCCTTCCCGGAGAGCCTCATGAACAAGTCCTTGTCGATGTTACGCGCACTTACCTGCGCGATGGCTGTGCTGCTGGCGGGTCATGCCGCTGCGCAGACGGTGACGATCACGCCCACGCAGACCTACCAGACGGTGCGCGGGTTCGGCGGCATGAATGGCGCCGGCTGGATCAACGACCTGACACCGGCGCAGGTGGATCTGGCTTATGGCAGCGGCACCGGGCAGATCGGGTTGTCGATCCTGCGCATGCGCATCGACCCCTCCAGCTCCGGCTGGGCCACCCAGGTGCCGACGGCAACGCGCGTGCATGCGCTGGGCGGGCTGGTGTTCGCAACCCCCTGGACCCCGCCGGCTTACATGAAGTCCAACAACAGCCTGACCAATGGCGGCAAGCTGCTGACGAACTATTACGGCGCCTACACCCAGCACCTGCTGGATTTCGCCAATTACATGTCGGGCAAGGGCGCGCCGCTGTATGCGATTTCCCTGCAAAACGAGCCGGATTGGCACCCGGATTACGAATCGGCCGACTGGAGCAGCAGCGACTTCGTCAACTATCTCGTGAGCCAAGGCAGCAGGTTCGGCAGCCTCAAGGTCATCGTCGGCGAATCGGTGGGGTTCAACTTCTCCATCACCGACCCGGTCCTCAACAACGCCACTGCCAGTCAGGCCACCTCCATCGTGGCCGGCCATCTGTATGGCGCAAAGCCGCGCGACTATGCCTTGGCGCGTAGCAAGGGCAAGCAGGTGTGGATGACCGAGCATTACACCGACAACACCGATGGCAACGCATGGCCGTCGGCACTGGGAGTGGCCAGCGAACTGCACGCCAGCATGGCGGCCAATTTCAACGCCTACATCTGGTGGTACATCCGGCGCAGCTACGGGCTCATCAGCGAAAACGGCGCGGTGAGCAAACGCGGCTATGCAATGTCGCAGTTCGCACGCTTCGTGCGGCCAGGGTCGGTGCGGGTGGGCGCCACCGAACACCCGTACAGCGATGTCTCGGTGACCGCCTACCGCACGCCGGACAACAAGTTGGTGGTGGTGGCGGTCAACACCGGCAGCGGCCATCAGCGGCTGGACCTGACGCTGCCCTCCGGCACTGCCACGCAGTTCGCCAAATACAGCACCTCGAGCACGCTCAATGTCGGGTTCGGCGGCAACTACAGCGTGGTCAACGGCAAGACCTCGCTGTATGTCGACCCGCAGAGCGTGGCCACGCTGGTCGGAAACTGACAGCGGCCGCCGAAACGCCGCACGTCCTCGTCAGGTGGCGTGGAAGGCGCGCTCGGGCCAGAGTGGAGGCTGTGCATGCCACCTGATCGCCGGCCGCGTTCGCCTGACGATGATCGAAGTTGGTGTCGTGGTTGCGTTGGGGTGGTCGCGGCTGACCACCTCGGCTGGCCGCATGCGCAGCTGCATCGCGCAGCTGCGCCTACGGTTTGATCGGCTCGCCGATCAACGCGGCGGGCGCTTCCTGCCAAAGCGCGCCGCCATGCCGGGGCCACCTACCAGGCCCACCACGGCCAGGGCGAGCAGTAGTTCCATCCACGCCATTCCACGTGCCTGCGGCTGGCTCCAGGCGGCCATGACGCCGTGGCTGAACCAGCCCAGCGCAAACACACCGGCCCAGAAGCGCGCACGCGCGCTGCGCACTGCCAGTACACCGGTCAGCGCGGCCGGCAGCACGAACACGATGAGCGCGGCCAGTGGGCGCGGGTCGTCGTGGAACCACACCGCAAACAACGCCGCCAGCGCCAGCAGCGCAGCGCTCAGCAGCCAGTGCATGGCGCGCACGCTCACGGGGTTGCCAGCCGCCGTGCGACATCGGCCACCCGGCGGCCCAGCGCACGCGCCAGCAGCGCTTCGTCCTCGCTCGGTTGCGGGTCGCCGCCAGCGCCGGAGACATGGCTGGCGCCATAGGGCGTGCCGCCACTGGTGGTATGGCTGAGCGCAGCTTCGGTAAACGGAATCCCCACGATCAGGCAACCGTGATGCAGCAGCGGCAGGTACATCGACAGCAAGGTGGATTCCTGTCCGCCATGCATCGACGCGGTAGAGGTGAACACGCCAGCCGGTTTGCCGGCCAGGGTGCCACTGGCCCATTCGGCGCCCAGGCTGTCGAGGAAATGCTTCATCGGTGCGGCCATGTTGCCGAAGCGGGTGGGGCTGCCCAGCAGCAGGCCGCTGCAGTCGGCCAGATCGGCGCGGTCTACATAGGGCGCGCCCTCGTCCGGGACCGGCGGGGCGCTGGTCTGGGTGACCGCAGCCACCGGTGGGACGGTGCGCAGTCGCGCGCTCATGCCAGGCACTTCGCCGATGCCGCGTGCGATCTGCCGCGCCAGCCGCGCCACCGAACCGCCCCGGCTGTAATACAGCACCAGAATCTCCGCCATCGTGTCGTTGCCGCCTGTGTGAGTTGCCGCAGTATCGGCCAAGCCAGCCTGTTGCTGCACGCCGCAGCTGCGGCAAGGCCGCGATGACGGCGCATCGGGTACCCTTGCGCGATGTCGCGCGTGAACAAACTCCACCAATGGAAAGAACGTCTGCGCGACCGTGCGCGGACGGTGAGTTTCGGGCGCTTTCTGTGGCGCCGCTTCCTGGACGACCGGCTGTTCCAGGCCGCCGCCTCGCTGGCCTACACCACCGTGTTCGCGCTGGTGCCATTGGCGATCGTGGTATTCGGCGTGCTGTCGGCGTTTCCGGCCTTCAACGAGTGGAAGGACGCGCTGACCGACTTCATCTTCAACAATTTCGTGCCGGGCGCGGCGCGCTCGGTACAGAACTATCTCAATCGCTCGCTGGAAGACCTGGGCAAGTTCACCGTGGCCGGCATGGTCGCGCTGGTGGCCTCGTTGCTGATCACCCTGCACAGCATCGAACAGACCTTCAACAGCATCTGGCGGGTTGCCGCCGCCCGTCCCAAGGTGACGCGCTTCCTGATCTACTGGACGGTGCTGACGCTGGGCACGATGCTGGCTGCCGCCTCCATGGCGATGGCGGCCTACGTGTTCGCGCTGCCGCTGTTCCGCACCACCGAAGGCCAGTGGCTGGCCGAATTCGCCTGGCGGCTGGCGCCGATGGCGGTGGAGTTCGTGTGCATCGTGCTGATCTACCGGGTGGTGCCGCAGCACGTGGTGCGGCTGCGGCATGCGCTGCCGGGCGCGCTGCTGGCGGTGATCCTGATGGAAATCGTCAAATGGGGGTTTGGCTTTTACCTGGGTAATTTCCAGACCTACCAACGCATCTACGGCGCGCTGTCGGCACTGCCGATCCTGCTGTTGTGGATCTACCTGAGCTGGGTGTCCGTGTTGCTGGGCGCCTCGCTGGCCTCCTCGATGTCCGCCTTCCGCTACCAGCCCGAGGCCATGCGCCTGCCGCCGGGCTTTGAGATCTACGGCCTGCTGCGTCTGCTCGGCCGGTTCCGCCAGGCGCGCGTCCACGGCGATGGCCTGGACGAAGACCGCATCCTGGCGCTGGAGCCGATGCTCACCGACACGCTGATGCAGGAACTGCTGTGCGAGCTCAAACGCATCCGCCTGCTGCGTCGCGACGAGCGTGGGCAGTGGCTGCTGGCACGCGATCTTGACGTGGTGCCGCTGGCCGAACTCTACGAAAACTGCCAGCTGCGCGTGCCGATCGAAGACCGCCCGTTGCCGTGCCGCGACGATGCCTACGGCCAGGCCGCCGCCGCCGCGCTGGAACAGCTGCGCCAACCCTTGCGCAGCGTGCTGGCGCAGCCGGTCGGCGACCTCTACACCCACCTTCCCGGAGATCCTCCATGACCGTGCGTCTTGTCCGCAGCGCCTGTGCGCTGCTGTTGCCACTGCTGTTGCTGAGCGCCTGCAAGCCGGCCAGCGAGGCCACTCCCGCTGCCGGCAACGGCGCTGCGCCTGCCGCCACGCCCCAGGCGCCAGCCGCGCCAGCCACCCCGGCCGACCCGGCTGCACCGCCCAACAGCTCGGTGGTGCAGCAGACCGCCCAGATGCCCAGGCTCTCGCTGCCGACCGTGACCGGCGAGACCTACGACCTGGCCGCGCACCGCGGCAAATGGGTGGTGGTGAATTTCTGGGCCACCTGGTGTGCGCCGTGCCTGAAGGAAATGCCCGAACTGTCGGCGCTGCACACCATGCGCGACACCGTCGAGGTGGTGGGTCTGGCCTACGAAGACATCACCAGCGCCGACATGCAGGCGTTCTTGAAGGACCACCCGGTGTCGTACCCGATCGCCATCCTCGACCCGTACCAGCCGCCACAGGACTTCGCCACCCCGCGCGGCCTGCCGATGACCTACCTGATCGGCCCGGACGGCAAGGTCGCCAAGCAATTCCTTGGCCCGGTGACCGCACGCGATATCGAGGCCGCCGTCGGCATCACCGGCAAGGCGGGTTGATGCAGGCGGCGCGTTTCGTGGTGAGCGGGGTGGTGCAGGGCGTGTGGTACCGCGCGTCCACCCGCCAGCGCGCAGTCGCACTCGGCCTGGTCGGGCATGCCCGCAACCAGGCCGACGGCAGCGTGGAAGTGGTCGCCGCCGGTAGCGCGGCGGCGCTGGACGCCTTGGAAGCATGGCTATGGCAGGGCCCGCCGGCCGCCACGGTCGCGGCGGTCACGCGCACTGCCTGCGCGGTTCCGCCGACTGAAGACTTTGTAACTGGGTGAGCGTGCGCCACTGAAGCGGGGCAACAGAGTTGGGTTGCCTCGCCGATAACCTTGTCAACGCGATCAGGCGTGCACGGGGAATGTAATGGCCGCTCCATCTCAAGACCGCAACGACGGGCACGACCTGCCCGCGCATCGCCGCCACCGCCAGATGGCGCAGCTGGCGCCGTGGTTGTATCTCGGTGTCCTGCTGGGCAGCGGCTGGTTGTTGTTCCTGCACCCGCAAACCCGCGTGCTAGCAACCGGACAGGCGGCAACCAGCTGGCTGCTGGCCTGGATCTTTGGCGGCATCGTGATCGGCGCAGTGGTGTGGAGCCTGCGTCTGGCACGCCAGGGGTTGGGTCAGCCCTCGGCAAGCTTCCCGCTGTCGGCGCGCTTGCCCGATTCGTGGGCCGATGCCTACGCCGCACTCCTGCGCCCGGCCACGGCAGCTCCGATGGCCGCGGCCCGGCCGGACCCGGCCGGCGCCCAGCGTGGCGCAGCCTGGCATCGCTTCGGCGGCGGCATGCTCAGCGCGGAAACCTTCGACCCGAACGACGCCACCCGTGCGCCGTGGGACGGACTGGATGCGCAGTCCTGCATCCTGCGTCTGGACGATGTGCGTCAGGCCTGGCATAACGCTGCCGCCAACCGCACGCTGCAGCAGGAGCGCCGTTACTGGCTGGATGTGGTGTTGTCGCTGCTCGACCACGGCGTGATGCGCCCGCTGCAGGACGGCTACCTTCCCGACACCGCCGCGCTGCGTACCGAACGTTTCCTGCTGGGCGCCGATGCCGGCCCGATCGTGCTGTCCGAGGTGCCGGCGTTGTTTGCGCGGCGCCTGGCACTGGCCATCGAGGCCATGCCGACCGCCCAGCGCGAGGCCGCCGGCGTGCAATGGCGCCTGCTGCAGCAATTGCATGCGCTGGTCGCCGAAGGTCGCATGCTGGACGAACGTTCGCAGGTGATCCAGGTGCTGGCATGGAATCCGGATGTGGACCTGGACCAGGTCGAAGTGGCCTACATCCTGGCCGCCGAATACCGCGAAGGCATGCGCGACTGGCTACGCCGCGCCGCGCTGGTGCGCCTGCCCGACAGCGCGCTGCGCCTGGACGAAGTGCTGCTGTCGTCCTGCAGCCCGCTCGGTGCGCAGGCCGACGATGTGGACTACATGGAAGCGATGCGCCCGCTGCATCGCGGTTTCATGCAATTGTTCAGTCAGCGCCTGAGCCAGCTGGTGCTGCAGGCCGAACAGGCCGAACGTCAGGCCGGCCTGCACCCGCTACCGCGTGCCACCGCGGCCAGCGACGAAATCTCTCAGGACTGGGCGGCGTAATCGTCGATCGGCTCCAGCACGCCATAGCGTTCCTTGTGCAGCTTGCCGGGCAATGGCGGCAGCTGCACCAGCTCGTCGGGCACTGCGGTGTCCGGTAGCCGGTCCAGCAGATCGCGGATCAGGCTCAGGCGGCCACGCTTCTGGTCGTTGAAATCCACCAGCGTCCACGGTGCATCGGGCGTATGCGTCGCCTCCAGCATGCGTTCGCGCGCGGCGGTGTAGTCGTCGTACTTGGTGCGTGACTGCAGGTCCACCGGCGAGAGCTTCCAGCCCTTGAGTGGGTCTTCGCGGCGTTCGGCAAAGCGCTTTTCCTGCTCGGCCTGGTCCACGCACAACCAGTACTTGAACAGCAGGATGCCGTCGTCGACCAGCATCTGTTCGAAACGTGGCGCCTGCTCCAGGAACAGGTCGTATTGCGCGTCGGTGCAATAGCCCATCACCTTCTCGACGCCGGCGCGGTTGTACCAGCTGCGGTCCATCAGCACCAGTTCGCCGCCCGCCGGCAGGTGCGTCACATAGCGCTGGAAATACCACTGCGTGCTTTCGCGGTCGTTGGGCTTGGGCAGCGCCACCACGCGACACTGGCGTGGGTTGAGATGGCTGGCGATGGTCTGGATCACGCCGCCCTTGCCGGCGGTGTCGCGGCCTTCCACCAGCACCAGGGCGCGCTGGTTGGTGTGGCGCAACCAGCGCGCCATGTCCACCAGCTCCAGCTGCATCGGCGCCAGCAACTTTTTATAGGCCTTGCGTTTCAGGTGCGACATGCGCGTTCCAGCAACAGTGGAGAGCGCGCAGGCTATTGCCCCAGGCGTGGACGCAATGTCGCCAGATTGCAGGGCCTGGTGCGCGCATCCAGCTGCGCACGCACGATCTTCTCCCAGGCCGTGCGGCAGGCCGAGGTGGAGCCGGGCAGGCAGAACACGAAGCTGTGATTGGCCAGCCCGGCAAAGGCGCGCGACTGCAGCGAGGAGGTACCGATTTCTTCCACGCTGATCGCGCGGAACATCTCGCCGAAGCCAGGCATGACCTTGTCCAGCAACGGGGTGATCGCTTCCGGGGTGCTGTCGCGACCGGTGAAGCCGGTGCCGCCGGTGATCAGGATGCCGTCGACCTGCGCATCGGCAATCCAGCGCGACACGATCGCACGCATGCGGTAACGGTCGTCCGGGCACAGTGCACGTTCGTGCAGCACATGGCCTTCGTGGGTGAGGGCATCGGCCAGGTAATCGCCGGAGCGATCGTCGGCCAGCGTGCGGCTGTCGGACACCGTCAGCACGCACAGGCGCAAGGGAATGAAGTCGAGAGTGGAAGGCATGCCACAAGCCTAGCGAGCCGGGACGACCGGGTACAGCACCACGGCGTGAAGCCGCACAACGCAGCTGCTGGCGTCGGTCAGGGCGACAGCGCGGCCGCGGATCGGCTCCTCGGCCCGGCACACATCCTGTCTGGCTCGCCGTCGCGGCACATCCGTGTGCCGCTTTCCGCCAATCCCCGGTCACGCTGCCGACTCGGCGCGTGGCTTCCATGGCCTGAAAAGGTCTCGACGAAACTTGATGGCCCTTTCAATCCTCTCCGGCCCGGGGTGGGGAAGGACGGCTGCGCGCCCTGGGTGCACGTGCCCCGGAGCGCCCGCGCTGCAAGCGCCGGCCACGGCGGGGCGCGGAGGTTGGGGGCAGGGTGCGGCGGCAGACAGCGATCCATCACGTAGCGGCCGTTGTTAAACCCCTAACCAGCCATGCTTTCCCGCGACCCCACGCACCAATTCTCCAAACGCATCCGCAAACCCGTCCATATTGAACAGGTCCGATTCGCGCCGACGCTCCGCCACCCGAGCACGCAACGCACCCAGTGCCGCTGGATCGCTCGCCAACGCCACCGCCGTGGCCACGAACGCAGCGTCATCGGCCACATTCATTTCATCCAGCCCCAGATGATGATTCAGGCTGCCGGCCACACGCGCGGCAAACGTCTGGCCAGGTGTGGTCAAGACCGGGCAACCTGCCCATAACGCATCGGAGGCGGTGGTGTGCGCGTTGTAGGGGTGCGTATCCAGAAACAGATCCGCATGTCGATAGCGCGCCAGATACTGCGGGTGCGGCAGTTTGGGCATGAAGACCAAACGCTGCGCGTGCACGCCCAGTGCCTGCGCTGCTGCACGCAATCGCGCATCCGCCTCACCCGGGCCGGACAGCAGCCACAGCACGCTGCCAGGCACCGCGCGCAACACCGCCAGCATGCGCGCCATGCTGCGTGGATTGAGCTTGTAACTGTTGTTGAAGCAGCACAGCACCACAGCGTGCTCAGGCAGCCCGCACTGAGCACGCGATGGCGGTTCGGCTACCGTGCGCGAGGTGTCCGATGGCTGGAAGGCGCGCGGCAAGCGCAGCACCTGCTCGCTATAGAACGGCTCAAGCGACGTCGGCAATGCAACGGTATCGCCAAGCACATAATCCATCCACGGCGCGCCCGAGGTGCCCGGATACGCCAGCCAGTTGAGCTGCACCGGCGCCGGCCGCAATGCGAAGACTTCCGGCCGTCCGCCACCGCCCCAGCCGCGCAGATCGAACAACAGATCGATGCCCTGGTCGCGGATATGTTGCGCGGTTGCCAGATGCCCCAGCGCAGTGATCTCGTGCATGCGCGTTGCCTGCGCCAGGCGCGCGCGAATGTCGCTGCCATCGTCCGGGCTGGTTGCAAACAGCTGCATGTGCAGATCCGGTTGGCGTTGCTGCAACGCTTCGAACAAGGCCACCGTCAGTAAGCCCGTCGGGTGGGCGCCAAAGCCGTTGGACACGAACCCGAGTTGCAGCGCGCCGCGGCTGCGCAGCGTGGACGCTGGCAGCGGGCGCACCGAGGAGGCAATGGCCTGCGCGCGGGTACGGGCGCACGCCAGTTGCTCCGCGGCGCTGGCGTCCTCGCTCAGGAACGCGAAAGGCTCCACGGCCGCCTCGCCTTGTGTGACTGCGGCGCGCACCTGTGCAGCCAGTGAGTCCAGCTCGCGCCAATCGCATAAGCGGCGTCGCCAGTTGAGCAGTTGTGCGGTGATGTAGGGCTCGCCGGACAGCAGCTTGTGGGCGCGCGTATAGGCGGCCGCGGCCTGTTCCGGTTGGCCTGCATCTTCGAGCGCGTGCCCAAGCCACAGGGCGATCCCCGGATGCTGCGGTACCAGGTCCGAGGCCTGTTGGAGCAGCGTGGCCGCTTCTGCATGGCGCTGCTGCGCCCAGCGCACCCGTCCCAGCCGCGCCACCGCTTCCGGATGACCCGGATGCAGCGCCAGCGCGCGCTGCACGGCCGCTTCGCCGGCAGCGGTGACGCCCATGCCCAGCTCGGCATCGGCCAGCATCAACCAGGCGACGAAATCGCCGGGCTGGCGTCGCACTTGCTCGCGCAGCTGCAGCAGCTCGCGCGGGACTTGCGCACTCACGGGCTATCGCTCAACCGTGCCAGTTCGTCGGCTTGATGTTCGTGCAGCAGCCGCCCGATCAACGCATCCAGATCGCCTTCGATGATGTTGGGCAGGTCGTACAAGGTCAGCCCTTCGACGCGATGGTCGGTGATGCGACCCTGCGGAAAACTGTAGGTGCGGATGCGCTGGCTACGGTCGCCGCTGCCCACCTGCAACTTGCGCGTCTGCGCTTCGGCCGCTGCCGCCTTGCTGCGTTCGGCGTCCAGCAGCTGCGCCTTCAACCGCTTCATCGCCTTGTCGCGATTGGCATGCTGGCTGCGCTCGGTCTGGCATTCCACCACCACCCCGCTGGGCACGTGGGTGATGCGGATTGCCGATTCGGTCTTGTTGACGTGCTGGCCGCCCGCACCGGACGAGCGGAACGTGTCCACCTTCAGATCGGCCGGATTGATCGTGATCTCTTCCACGTCGTCGGCTTCGGGAATGATCGCCACCGTGGCAGCCGAGGTGTGGATACGGCCCTGCGATTCGGTTGCCGGCACGCGTTGCACGCGATGGGTGCCGGATTCGAATTTCAGGCGCGAATACGCACCGCGCCCGACCACCCGCGCCACCACTTCCTTGTAGCCGCCATGCTCGCCGGGGCTGTCGGATTCGATTTCCACCTTCCAGCCCTGGCGCTCGGCGTAGCGTGCGTACATGCGGAACAGGTCGCCGGCAAAGATCGCCGCTTCGTCACCGCCAGTGCCGGCGCGCACTTCCAGAAACAGGTTGCCGTCGTCGCGCGGATCACGCGGTACCAGCAGCGATGCAAGTTGTGCATCGAGTTGTTCCAGGCGCGCCTGTGCAGCGGCGATTTCCTCTTCGGCCAGTTCGCGCATCTCCGGGTCGTTGCGCAGCGCTTCGGCCGTGGCCAGGTCGGCCTTGGCACGCGCCTCCTCTTCCAGCGCCATCGCCACCGGCTCCAGTTGCGACAGTTCGCGCGAGAGCGTACGGAACGTGTCGTTGTTGCCCACCACATCGGGGTCGGAGAGCAGGTGCTGCAGTTCTTCGCGGCGCTCGGCCAGCGCTTCGAGCTTACGGCGCAGGGTCGGCGTCATCGGTCCTCACGATCGGGGTAGCTATGGGGGGGTGTTGGTAACCCGGCTTTTCCGGAAACAGCCGGTCGGCCGCAGTGGTCAATTCCAGGTCGTTGTTGAGCGCCGCATTGCGCAATGCGGCCGTGGGCGGATGCAACAAACGGTTGGTCAGCGCATGCGCCAACTGTTCCAGCACTTCGTCGGCCGGCTTGCCGTTGTGCAACTGCTGGCGTGCCTTGGCCAGCAGCTCGTCGCGGGTGCTATCGCCAAAGGCGCGCAGCCGTTTGAGGGGTGCCTGGCGCGCAGTGGCCTGCAGCGTTTCGACATAGCGCGCCACTTGCAGGTCGATGATGGCTTCGGCCTGGTCGGCCGCTTCGCGGCGGCCACGGCGATTGTCTTCGACCGCGCGTTCCAGATCGTCCACCGTGTACAGGTAGGCGTCGCCCAACTCGCCTACCGAGGCCTCGATATCGCGCGGCACGGCCAGGTCGAACAGCAGCATCGGCTTGCGCTTGCGCGTGCGCAACGCCTGTTCCACCTGTGCGCGGGTCACCAGCGGCTCACGCGCAGCGGTGGCCGAAAACACCACATCCGCCTCGGCCAGGTGGCGTTCCAGATCGGTCAGCGGCAAGGCGAAGCCGCCGTGCTGGCTGGCCAGTGTCTGGGCATGGGCCAGGGTGCGGTTGGCGATCAGCAGGCGGCGCACGCGGCCTTCGCTCAGATGCTTGGCCGCCAGTTCGATGGTTTCGCCGGCACCGATCAGCAACACCGTCGACTCGTTGAGCCGGGCAAAGGAGTCCTGTGCCAGCCGCACCGCCGTGGATGCGACCGAAACCGGATTTGCGCCGACACGGGTGTCGGTACGCGCGCGCTTGGCCACCGAAAAGGTCTGTTGGAACAGCCGGTCCAACCCGCTGCCCAGCGCGCCGTGCGCCCGCGCCACCGCCCAGGCGTCCTTCACCTGGCCCAGAATCTGCGGTTCCCCCAGCACCATCGAATCCAGCCCGGTGGCGACGCGGAACAGGTGGCGCACCGCCTCGGCTTCCCGGTGCTGGTACAGATGACCGCTCAGCCCGGGCGCGTGCGTTTCCAGCCAGTTGACCAGGCTGTGCGCCTCGTCGGCCATCGCATACAACTCGGTACGGTTGCAGGTGGACAACAGCGCGGCCTCGCTTACCTGGGGCAGCGCACGCAGCGATTCGAGCGCGCGCGGCAGCGCATCACCTGCGAACGCCGCGCGTTCGCGCAGGTCCACAGGTGCGGTCTGGTGATTCAGTCCGAGCACCCACAACGTCATTGTTCAGTTGCTTGCGATAAGCTGGCGGCCATTCAGGGCCCCATTTTACGGCCCGGTTGCCCCCGATGCCTGTACCGATTCGCATCCTGAGTGTTCTTTTGCTGGTCGCAGTCTCCGCCAGCGCCACTGCAGCACCCAAGAAAGCACCACCCGCTCCGCCCCCAGGCAGTGCCGGCACCTCGTCGCTGGAACCCGTGCTGGCCGGCGAATTCGCCTTGCAGGCCGGGCAGCTGGACGATGCCGCGCGCGCCTACCTGGACGCCGCCAAGGCCGAAGCCGGCGATGCCGGGCTGGCCGAGCGCGCCGCCCGCATCTCCATGCTGGCCAACGACGACCCGCGCGCGATCGAAGCGCTGGCGTTGTGGCGCGCCCGCGCGCCGTCGTCGATGTCCATGCGCAGCACCGAGGCCTCGTTGGCCCTGCGCCGCAACGACCTGCGCACCGCGCGCCGCGATTTGCTCGGCTTGCTCAAGGAGCCCGATCCGCGTGGCTGGCGCTTTGCGCTGATCGCCCTGGCCAACGGCGGCCGCGAGCCGGAAGCCTCGGCCGACGTGCTCGAAGACCTGGTCAAGGCCGGCGCCATCCCGAATCAGATCGAAGCCTGGCAGGAATTCGGCCGGCTCGCGCTGCGCATGGAGCGCCCCGCGCTGGCCAAGCGCATCGTCGACGAGGTGGTGCGCCGCTTCCCCGAAGAGCCGCGCGTGGCCTTGCTGCATGCCACCCAGTTGCAGCAGGAAGGCAAGAACGACGAAGCGCTGGCGCTGCTGAAGAATATCGAACCGCAGGCGGTCAAGGACTCCGAGCTGCGCGGCGCGCTGGCATTTGCCTACGACGCCATGGGCCAGACCGAAGCTGCTGCACGCGTGCTTTCGACCGGGCCGCAGGACACCCAGACCTACGGCTTGCGTGCCTCGATGCTGGCCAAGGAGAAAGACCGCAGCTCGCTGGAGGCGCTGTACGCCGAGCTCAAGAGCAACGCCACCAAGCCCGATCCGGACCGCCGTCTGCTGCTGGGCAAGATCGCCGAATTCCTCAAGCGCTACGACGAGGCGGTGGAGTGGTATCGCGGCGTGCCGGGTGGTCCGCAGGTCAGCGAGGCGCGTCTGCGCACCGCCAGTGCCTTGTACGAACTGGGCCGCAAGCCCGAAGCGCTTGCCGAAGCCCGCGCCCTGCAGGGCGACGCCAGTGCCGACGACGACGCGCGCCGCGACGCCTACGTGCTCGAAGCCGAGCTGCATCAGCGGGCCGACGATGCGCCGGGCGAACTGGACGCCTTCGAACGTGGCCTGGCCGCCTACCCGGACGATAGCGCGTTGCTGTACGCCCGCGGGCTGGCCTGGGAGCGGCGCGACGATGTCCCGCGTGCCGAGGCCGATCTGCGCAAGATCCTGGTGACCGAGCCGGAAAACGTCGCGGCCCTGAACGCGCTGGGCTACACCCTGGCCGACCGCACCACCCGCTACAAGGAAGCATTGGCGCTGATCGACCGTGCCCGCACCGCCGACCCGGACAACCCGGCCATTGTCGACAGTTATGGCTGGGTGCTGTACCGGATGGGCCGCACCAAGGAAGCGTTGGTGCAGCTGCGCCGCGCCTGGGCGCTGGTCAAGGACCCGGAAATCGCGGCCCACGTGGGCGAAGTGCTGTGGGTCAGCGGCAAGCAGGACGAAGCGCGTCGCTACTTCGATGAAGCGCGCCGCCTCGACCCGGACAACCGTGCGCTGCAGCGCGCCGTGGAAAAGTTCGGGCTATGAGCAGGGCGGTTCGAACGCTGGCCCTGGGCGGGCTGGTGCTGGTCGGGCTGTCGGCCTGCGTCAGCGTGCCGCGCGGGCAGGGCAGTGGGGCGGCCGTGGCCGATCACGTCTCCGACAGTGCGCGCCAGGCCGAAGCCGCTCGCCAGGCCTGGTTGCAGGCGCACCCCAATTGGTCCTTCCAGGGCCGGGTGGCGATCAGCAAGGACCGCAATGGCGGCAGCGGCCGCATCGACTGGCAGCAGGATGGCCCACGCTACCGCGTGCAACTCAGTGCGCCGGTCACCCGGCAAAGCTGGGTGCTCACCGGCGACACCACCAGCGGCGCCGGCCGGCTGGAAGGGCTGGACGGCGGTCCGCGCAGTGGTCCCGATGCCGAGCAGGTGCTGCTGGAAGCAACCGGCTGGACCATCCCGGTCAACCAGATGCCGGACTGGGTGCGCGCGCTGCGCATCGCCGATGCCGGTGCCGCACGCGTCGACCTGGATGCCGCCGGGCGCCCGCGCACTGCGCAGCAGGATGGCTGGACGATCGAATTTTTGGCCTGGACACCAGCCGGCGCCGACCAGCCCGAGCTGCCGCAGCGGATCGAAGCCCGCAACGGCGAAGCAAAGGTGCGCCTGTTGGTCGACCAATGGACCGTATCGCCCTGATGGACGCGTCGGGACGCGATTGGTCGGCCTGGCCCGCGCCGGCCAAGCTGAATTTGTTCCTGCAGATCACCGGGCGCCGTGCCGACGGCTACCACCTGCTGCAGACCGTGTTCCGGCTGCTGGACTGGGGGGACACCGTTCATCTTCGCGTGCGTCGTGACGGCCAGATCCGCCGCCTGGGCGAGAGTCTGCCCGGCGTATCCGAAGACGATGACCTGGTGACCCGCGCTGCGCGCCTGCTGCAATCGGCAGCCGGCACCCAGGCGGGCGCGGAGATTCGGGTCGACAAACGCATCCCCGCCGGCGGCGGTTTCGGCGGCGGTTCCTCGGACGCGGCGACCGTGCTGGTGGCGCTCAATGCCTTGTGGGGCCTGGGCCTGGCGGCCGATGTGCTGGCCGAGCTGGGCCTGCAGCTGGGTGCGGACGTGCCGGTCTTCGTGCGCGGCCGCAATGCCTGGGCCGAAGGCGTTGGCGAACAACTGACCCCGATTTCCCTGCCGGAAGCGGCGTATCTGCTGGTCGATCCCGGCGTTCATGTACCGACCCCGGCGTTATTTCGATCACAGGAATTGACGCGGGATGCTGCGCTCGCGAAAATAGCGGACTTCGCTTCCGGTTCCCTGCTCGACAATGCGTTCGAGCCGGTCCTGCGGCGCCGCGAACCCGCCGTCGAGGCCGTGTTCCAGGCGCTTTCCAGGGTCGGTACACCGCGTTTGACCGGGTCGGGAAGTGGCTGTTTCGTCGAGTTCGCCACGCGCGCTGCTGCAGAGCAGGCGCTGGCGCAGTTGCCGGGCAGCCTGCGGGCGTGGGTGGTGGAGGGTGCAGCGCACTCGCCATTGCTCGATGCGCTGGACGCGACACAGGTTTGATGCAGGGGCGTCGCCAAGAGGCCCAAGGCACCAGGTTTTGATCCTGGCATTCGTAGGTTCGAATCCTACCGCCCCTGCCAGTTTGTCGAGAAAGGCAGGTCCGCCTGCACCAGGTTTCACTGCAGATCCTTCTGCAACACCTCGCGCATCCTTGCGCGGGAATCGAACGAAAGCCCGGCATTGGTTCGGCTTTGTCCTGCTCCACCATCGATCCGCACGCTCCTCGCCGCCGCCCGAGAGATCTCATGCAAGACCAACGTAATCTGCTGGTGTTCTCCGGCAATGCCAACAAGCCGCTTGCCCAGAGCATCTGCAAGGAACTCGGCGTTCGCATGGGCAAGGCGTTGGTCACGCGCTTTTCCGACGGCGAAGTGCAGGTGGAGATCGAAGAGAGCGTGCGTCGGCAGGAAGTGTTCGTCATCCAGCCCACCTGCGCGCCCAGTGCCGAGAACCTGATGGAACTGCTGGTGCTGATCGATGCGCTCAAGCGCGCCAGCGCCCAGTCGGTGACCGCGGTGATCCCGTACTTCGGTTATTCGCGCCAGGACCGTCGCATGCGCTCCTCGCGCGTGCCGATCACTGCCAAGGTGGCTGCCAAGATGATCTGCGCCATGGAGGCGGACCGCGTGCTGACGGTCGACCTGCACGCCGACCAGATCCAGGGCTTCTTCGATGTGCCGGTCGACAACGTCTACGCCTCGCCGCTGCTGCTGGCCGACATCTGGCGCGCCTACGGCACCGACAACCTGATCGTGGTGTCGCCGGACGTTGGCGGCGTGGTGCGCGCACGCGCCGTCGCCAAGCGCCTGGACGACGCCGATCTGGCCATCATCGACAAGCGCCGTCCGCGCGCCAATGTGGCCACCGTGATGAACATTATCGGCGACGTGCAGGGCAAGACCTGCGTGCTGGTCGACGACCTGGTCGACACCGCCGGTACCTTGTGCGCCGCTGCCGCAGCGCTGAAGCAGCGCGGCGCGCTCAAGGTCGTGGCCTACATCACCCATCCGGTGCTGTCGGGTCCGGCGGTGGACAACATCAACAATTCGCAGCTCGACGAGCTGGTGGTCACCGACACGATTCCGCTGAGCGAAGCGGCGCGTACCTGCGCCAAGATTCGTCAGCTGAGCGTGGCCGAACTGCTGGCCGAGACCATCCGCCGTATCGCCTTCGGCGAATCGGTCAGCTCGCTCTACGTCGACTGATGCCCCATCCGGTGCCCGGATTCCCGGGTGCCGCCACACGTCTCACCTGGTCGCGGGTGAGACGCTTCATCGCCGCGAGGCGGTGTTCCAACTAGGTAGTGAAATCCAATGGCAAAGACTCATGAAATCAAGGTCGAGCGCCGCGCTGACGAGGGGAAGGGTGCGAGCCGCCGCCTGCGTCACGCTGGCGTCATCCCGGCCATCGTCTACGGTGGCGAACTCGAGCCGGTCAGCATCCAGCTCAACCACGAGCAGATCTGGCTCGCCCAGCAGAACGAGTGGTTCTACTCGTCCATCCTGGACCTGAACCTCAATGGCGACGTGCAGCAGGTGCTGCTGCGTGACATGCAGCGCCATCCGTTCAAGCAGCTGATCATGCACATCGACTTCCAGCGCGTCAGCGCCAACGAGAAGCTCAGTGCTGCCGTGCCGCTGCACTTCATCAACGAAGCGTCTTCGCCTGCCGGCAAGTCGAGCGAAGTGGTCGTCACCCACGAACTCAACGAAGTCCAGGTGGTCTGCCTGCCGAAGGATCTGCCGGAGTTCATCGAAGTGGACCTCGGTGCACTGGAAGTGGGCAACGTGATCCACCTGTCCGAAATCAAGCTGCCGGCCGGTGTTGAAATTCCGGAGCTGAAGCTGGGCAAGGAACACGACGTTGCCGTGGTGGCTGCCAAGCACGTACGGATCGAAGAAGACGACGCTGCCGGCGAAGAAGGCAGCGAAGGCGCCGAGACCAAGTAATCCGTCGGCCGGTCCCCTGCATTGCGCGCGGGATCGGCTGCGGTCACTGGCATGTCTGCACTTCGTCTGATCGTCGGGCTGGGAAACCCCGGCCCGGAACACGCGCAAACCCGGCATAACGCCGGGTTTCGTTTCGTCGATGCCCTCATCGAGCGCAGTGGCGCCCGCTGGGCATTGGACAGCAAGTTGTTCGGCGAGACCGCCAAGGTCGAGGTCGCAGGACAACCGGTCTGGCTGCTCAAGCCGGCCACCTTCATGAATCTCAGCGGCAAGTCGATCACCGCCGCATTGCGATTCTGGAAGATCGAGCCCGAACACCTGCTGGTCGCCCACGACGAACTGGATCTGGCGCCCGGCACGGCGCGGCTCAAGTTCGATGGCGGTCACGGCGGGCAAAACGGCTTGCGCGACACCATTCGCCTGCTCGGGCACGGTAAATTTCACCGTCTACGCGTTGGCATCGGCCATCCCGGTCACAAGGACCGCGTGGTGCCCTGGGTGCTGGGGCGGGCAGGGCGCGAGGACGACGCGGCGATCGGCGCTGCGGTGGATGCCGCCATCGACGTGCTGCCGCTGGCGATGGAAGGCAATTTCAACGAGGCGATGAAACGCCTGCATACCGAAAAAAAATAGAGAATGGGGAATAGGGAATGGACAGGGCGCTGCTCCTGCCATTCTCCATTCCCGATTCTCCATTCACTGGAAAACCCATGGGTATCAAATGCGGCATCGTCGGCCTGCCCAATGTCGGCAAGTCGACCCTGTTCAACGCGCTGACCAAGGCGGGCATCGCTGCGGCCAACTTCCCGTTCTGCACCATCGAGCCGAACGTCGGTATCGTGCCGGTGCCGGATCCGCGTCTCAATCAGCTGGCTGACATCGTCAAGCCGCAAAAGCTGATTCCTACTGCGGTCGAGTTCGTCGATATCGCCGGCCTGGTGGCTGGTGCGGCGAGTGGCGAAGGCCTGGGTAACAAGTTCCTGGCGCACATCCGCGAAGTCGATGCGATCACCCACGTGGTGCGTTGCTTCGAGAACGACGACGTCATCCACGTCAACAACAAGGTCGACCCGATCGCCGATATCGAAACCATCGATACCGAGCTGGCGCTGGCCGATCTGGATAGCGTGGAAAAGGCCCTCAACCGTGCCGAACGCAGCGCCAAGGGCGGCGACAAGGATGCAGCAGCGCGCAAGCCGGTGCTGGCCAAGTTGCAGGCCGCGCTGGCCGACGGCAAGGCGGGTCGTGCCGCCGGTCTGGACGATGAAGAAAAGGCACTGGTGCGCGATCTGTTCCTGCTGACGCTCAAGCCGGTGCTGTACATCGCCAACGTGCTGGAAGACGGCTTCGAGAACAATCCGCACCTGGATGCGGTGCGTGCGCATGCGGCTGTCGAAGGTGCCGAAGTGGTGCCGGTCTCGGCGGCCATCGAAGAGGAGCTCTCGCAGCTGGACGATGCCGATCGCGACAGCTTCCTGGCCGATCTCGGCCTGGAAGAGCCAGGCTTGAATCGCGTCATCCGTGCGGCCTATACGCTGTTGGGCCTGCAGACCTATTTCACCGCAGGCGTCAAGGAAGTGCGTGCCTGGACGGTCAAGGCCGGTTCGACGGCGCCGCAGGCTGCAGCCGTGATCCACACCGATTTCGAGAAGGGCTTCATTCGCGCCGAAACGATCGGTTTCGACGACTTCATCAAGTATCGCGGCGAAGCCGGTGCCCGCGATGCCGGGCGCCTGCGCCTGGAAGGCAAGGAATACCGCGTCCAGGAAGGCGACGTGCTGCATTTCCGCTTCAACGTGTGATCGGCTGTGCGTGGCGCCTGACGCCGCGTATCGTTGGGAGTGAAGAATTGCTCAAAATTTTTGTTGACACTGCATGCGTCCCACAACAAAATAACGGGCTGCTTCACCCCGAACCGAATATGCCTCGCGGCGCACCGGTCCGGTAGTAAAAGCTGGAGGGATACCCAAGCGGCCAACGGGGGCAGACTGTAAATCTGCTGGCTTACGCCTTCGGTGGTTCGAATCCACCTCCCTCCACCAGTTTCACGTTGTGGCATGCAGTTCCCGGCGCGGGAGTAGTTCAACGGTAGAACCTCAGCCTTCCAAGCTGATGGTGCGGGTTCGATTCCCGTCTCCCGCTCCATTGAACGCAAATGCATGGCATAATGCAAAACTAGCTCACGTAGCTCAGTCGGTAGAGCACCTCCTTGGTAAGGAGGAGGTCGAAGGTTCGATTCCTTTCGTGAGCACCATTACTCAATCGTCTTCAACTCCAAACGATTACCGAGACACGCACCCATGGCAAAAGCTAAATTCGAGCGCACCAAGCCGCACGTGAACGTCGGCACCATCGGTCACGTTGACCATGGCAAGACCACGTTGACCGCTGCGCTGACCAAGATCGGTGCCGAGCGTTTCGGTGGTGAGTTCAAGGCGTACGACGCGATCGACGCGGCGCCGGAAGAGAAGGCGCGCGGCATCACGATTTCGACCGCACACGTCGAATACGAATCCCCGACCCGCCACTACGCGCACGTTGACTGCCCCGGCCACGCCGACTACGTCAAGAACATGATCACCGGTGCAGCGCAGATGGACGGCGCGATCCTGGTGTGCTCGGCCGCTGACGGCCCGATGCCGCAGACCCGTGAGCACATCCTGCTCTCGCGTCAGGTCGGTGTGCCGCACATCGTGGTGTTCCTGAACAAGGCTGACATGGTCGACGACGCCGAGCTGCTCGAGCTAGTCGAAATGGAAGTGCGCGAACTGCTGAGCAAGTA
>NZ_JAJIUJ010000098.1 GCF_020880415.1 Xanthomonas euvesicatoria pv. euvesicatoria
TATCCCGCGATGGTGAGCGAGCAAGGGCCCTGCAGCAACGCTCAGATCCGCGCTTCGAAGTTCCACAGTTACGCCGACACATTCGCGCCGATGACGTGAGAAAGATCGAGACCTCAAAGCCGTGCAGACCAGCCGTTCTAGACCCAAGC
Source organism: Xanthomonas euvesicatoria pv. euvesicatoria (assembly GCF_020880415.1). Classification (GTDB taxonomy): domain Bacteria; phylum Pseudomonadota; class Gammaproteobacteria; order Xanthomonadales; family Xanthomonadaceae; genus Xanthomonas; species Xanthomonas euvesicatoria. Next base: position 150 of record NZ_JAJIUJ010000098.1, read on the forward strand.
GATTGGTTCGCTGGTCTTGATCACACCATGCAGCAAAAAAACAGGCCGCTTTCGCGGCCTGTGTTGCATACATCAGCACATCGCAGGTGAGTCATCCGACCCGCCACGATTCACTGCATCCCCTCAACGCATGCCGGTGTTGCTGGCCGCGCCTTCGGCACGCAACGGAATCAGGCGGATTTCGACGCGACGGTTCTTGGCGCGGCCGGCATCGGTGGTGTTGTCGGCAATCGGATAACGCTTGCCGGCGCCCATGGTTTCCATGCGCTCGCGCTGCACACCTTGTGCGGTCAGGTATTGCGCTACCGCGCTGGCGCGCTCTTCGGACAGGCGCTGATTCACCGCATCGCTACCGACGCTATCGGTATGCCCCACCACTTCCACCATGGTCTGGTTGTACTCGCGCAAGGTGGAGGCCACGCCGTTGAGCGCAGTGTAGAACTGCGGCTTCAATGCCGACTTGCCGAAGTCGAAGGTGATGCCATCGGGCAGGTTCAGGCTGATGTTGTCGCCCTGGCGTTGTACTTCGATACCGGTGTTGGCGGTGCGCTCACGCAGCGCGCGCTCCTGGCGGTCCTGGTACTGGCCGATTGCTGCGCCGCTCAGTGCACCGATGCCAGCGCCGACCATTGCGTGCTGACGACGCTCGGTGGCGCTGTCGCCGGTGAGCAGGCCTGCAGCCACACCAATGGCGGTACCGATCAGCGCATTGCGGCCGGTCCGATTCTGCTGTTGCGTCTGCTCGCCGTATTGGTCGCGCTGCACATACGAGCCGCCGGTGGCGCACGCGGACAGCGCAATGGCGCTGGCCAATGCAACGGCAAGACTCTTGGTGGCTGCTGGGGACATGGTGCTCTCCTATGGCCGGACCATCCGGCGCTCAATCGTGTGCGCGAGGATAAACAGGCCCACGCGACTGGCGCATGATGAAAACTGCCGCAACCCACGTGTAACGGGTGTGCCATTCAGGAAAACGTTTTCGGCGATGACGCGTACACGTGCGCCGCCACATCAGCCAGCGCACGCCAGTACACAGCGCGCATTCCATGCCCTGTTTCGCTCCTCAGACAGCGTTGCGTGCACCGTCCAGAAACAGGCACACGCGCATCGATCAGCAGCGACTAGGCGCGCGATTTCGCATACGCCGCCAACGCCGCATCGCGGCCCTCGGCCAAGCCGATGATCGGATTGCGCGGATACTCCGGTGCAAAGCGAGCCAGCGCCAATGGATGCAACCATGGCGCGAAGCGTTCCTTCACCGCGAGCTTGCCCAGCTCGGGCACCCAGCGCGTGATGTAGGTCGCATGCGGGTCGAATTTTTCTGCCTGCGTCACTGGATTGAACACGCGGAAATAGGGCGCCGCATCGGCGCCGGTACCGGCCACCCACTGCCAGCCCAGCGTGTTGTTGGCCAGGTCCGCATCGACCAGCGTGTCCCAGAACCAGCGCGCGCCTTCGATCCAGTGGATACGCAGATGCTTGCACAAAAAACTGGCGACGATCATGCGCACGCGGTTGTGCATCCAGCCGGTATGCCAGAGCTGACGCATGCCGGCATCGACGATCGGAATGCCGGTGCGGCCGCGTTGCCAGGCCTGCAATGCAACCGGATCGACCGTTGCCCAATCGAATCCTGCAAAGCGCGGGTTGAGATTCTGGTTGGTGGTGTCCGGGAAGTGATGCAGCAAGTGATACGCAAAGTCGCGCCAGCCCAGCTGCCGGATATAGCCATCGATTTCCGCGCCATTGCGCGCAGTGCGATGCGCCTCCAGGGTACTGGCAATCCGCCACGGCGCAATCTCGCCGAAGTGCAGATGCGGCGACAGTTGCGAGGTACCGACGCGATCGGGGCGATCGCGGTTTTCGCGATATCCCGACAACGCGCCGTCGATAAAGATCTCCAGCATTTCGTGCGCGCCGGCTTCGCCGGGCTGCCAGTGCTCCCAGAAGCCCTGGTCCCACTGCAGGCCCGGCACCAACTGCAGCGTGTCGAGCGCATCGGTCTTCAGGCTCGCAGGCAGCGGCGGCAGGCGACGCGGCGCATCCATGGCGGCGGGCAATTGCAGCTGCGTCAGCGCATTGCGCCAGAACGGGGTAAACACCTTGTAGGGGCCGCCCTGCTGCGTGGACAACTGCCATGGTTCGAATAGCAGCGCGGCATTGCAGCTCTGCACCTCGATGCCGCGCTCGCGCAGGTCGCGCTTGATCTGCGCGTCGCGCGGCTGCGTGGCCGGCTCGTATTTGCGGTTCCAGTACACCGCCACCGCACCGGTCTGCGCGATCACCTCATCGAGCACCTGCGCGCTGTCACCGGAGCGAATGACCAACCCACTGCCGAGCGCGCGCAGGGCACCGTCCAGCGCTGCAAGCGAGCGATGCCGCCAGGTGCGCGACGCGGCGCCAGGCGTCCATTCGCCCTCTTCGTGCGGCGCATCGATGTACAACGGAATCGGGTGATGCCCAGCATCGAGTGCGGCGCGCAAGGCCGGGTTGTCTTCCAGACGCAGATCGCGACGGAACCAGACGATGGCGTATGACATACGAGCTCGGCAGCAAACGGTGAGGCTGCGCAGCATAAGCCAGCGGGCGCAACGATGGCGCGATGCCGGGCGGTGGATGACCACCCGGCCGTTCCCCGGCAGCGCTTACTCGAAACTGCCCACCGAGTCGTGCGCCAGGTTGTCGAAGCGGGTGTACTCGCCGAAGAACTTCAGCTTGCACGAGCCGGTCGGTCCGCCGCGGTGCTTGCCGATGATGATTTCGGCCAGGCCCTTGTCCGGCGAATTTTCCTTGTTGTAGTAATCGTCGCGGTAGATGAAGACGATCATGTCCGCGTCCTGCTCGATAGCGCCCGACTCGCGCAAGTCCGCCATCACCGGGCGCTTGTCGGTGCGCGTTTCCAACGAGCGGTTGAGCTGCGACAACGCAATCACCGGCACGTTGAGCTCCTTGGCCAGGCCTTTCAGCGAGCGCGAGATTTCCGAAATTTCGGTCGCGCGGTTTTCGCTGTTGCCCGGCACCGACATCAGCTGCAGGTAGTCGATGACGATCAGGCCCAGGTCGTGTTCGCGCTTGAGCCGGCGGCACTTGGAACGCAGCACTTCCGGCGACACGCCCGGGGTGTCGTCGATGAAGATCTTGGTTTCCTTGAGCATCTTGATCGCGCCGGTCACGCGCGCCCAATCCTCGTCTTCCAGCGCACCGGTACGCAGGCGCTGCGCATTGATGCGGCCATTGGAGGAAATCAGGCGCATGGCCAACTGCGAGGCCGACATTTCCATCGAAAACACCGCCACGCCCTTCTTGGACTTGATCGCGGCGTATTCGGCAATGTTCAGCGCAAAGGTGGTCTTGCCCATCGCCGGACGCGCCGCCAGGATGATCAGGTCGGTCGGCTGCAGGCCGGCGGTCATCGCATCGAAATCGGTGTAGCCGGTCGGCAGGCCAGTGATGTTGCCGCCGTTTTCGAAGCGGTTGCGCAGCTCTTCGAAGGCATCCTTCAATGCCCCGGGCATGGCCACGAAGTCGGTGCGCCCACGCGCGCCTGCCTCGGCGATCTTGAACACGGCCTTCTCGGCCGAGGACAGCAACTCGACGCTGTCGCGCCCTTCCGGCTGAAAGCCGTCGTTGACGATGGTGGTGCCCACTTCGATCAACTGCCGCAGCACTGCCTTGTCGCGCACGATTTCCGCATACGCGGCGATGTTGGCCGCCGACGGTGTGGTGCTGGCCAGCTCGATCAGGTACGCACCATCGCCCACCTGCTCCAGCTTGCCCTGCGACTCGAACCATTCGCCCAGGGTCACTGCATCGAACGGGCGGTCCTTCTCGTTCAGTTCGCGAATCGCGCGGTAGATCAGCCGATGGTCGCGCCGGTAGAAGTCGTTTTCGGTGAGCTGGTCGTTGACGCGGTCGAACGCGTCCGGCGCCAGCATCAGGCCACCCAACACCGCCTGCTCGGCCTCGACCGAATGCGGCGGTACCCGCAACTGGTCCAGACGCGGCTCGGGACGATCGTAATCGTCGTCGTCGCGATCGCGACTGCGCTTGGAACGGAAACCAGGACGAGCGGACATGGACAAACAAACCTGACGCAGGGAGACGAGGGCAGGAAGCATAGTCATCGGCGCGGCCGGCGACCATGCACAACTCTGTGGATAACTGGTGTATAGCCGGTGCATCCACGTGCTACGCGCCGGCCGTCGCAGATGCCGAGACCCTTGCGCCGCTTGGGTTTCCGCCCTCGCCCAGGGCCCAACGGGGCGCCGCATTGACGTGCGGCGCCGCTGTGGTCAACTCAGCGCTTGAGGTGCCCGATCAGGCCCAGGAACTGGTCGATGAAGCCCTGCAGGAACTTGCGGCTGTCGGCGTTGGCGATCTGGTCGTCGGGCCCGAACAGGCCGTCCTTGTATTGCAGGAACACTTCCGGCTGGCCGAGCACCTGCATATCCAGATACGCCAGCACGTTACGCAAATGCTGCTGCGCGGTGGCAGTACCGATCGCGCCGACCGAGATGCCCACCACCGCCGCCGGCTTGCCGGCAAACGCGCTATCGCCGTAGGGACGCGAGCCGGTGTCGATGGCGTTCTTGAGCACGCCGGGAATGGAGCGGTTGTATTCGGGGGTGACAAACAGCACCGCATCGGCAGCGCGGATCTGCTGCTTCAGCCGCGTGCCTTCGGCGGGATAATCGCCGTCGCGGTCCTGGTTGTAGAGCGGGATATCGCCGATCTCCAGGTACTCGAACACGGCCTTGTCGCCGGCCAGGTGCTCCAGCGCGCGTGCCAGCTGGCGGTTATACGACTCGGCGCGCAGGCTGCCGACCAGCACGGCAATGGTGGGCTTGCTCATGGGGAATGCTCCGTGGAAACAGGGCCCCACCCTACCCAGCCGGATGCTCAGGGCCGGTGAAACGCCGCCGGCGTCTGTAGCGCAAGCGGCGGTGCGTGCACGCGAGCGCGGCACCGTCCAGAGGGGATTTCGCCCACGCCGGCCCGTGTGCAGACCACAACCTACAGGTGTCAGCGCACCACGGCCGCACGCTGTTCGCGCCAGTGTGCCTGCCATGCCTGGAACATCAGCACCGTCCATAGATGCGTATGCCATTTGCGCTCGCCACCGTTGAAGTCGCGCCACAGGCGGGCCACGCTGTCGGCGGCGAACACGCCTTCGCGCTGCAGGGCGCCGTGCGCCAGCAGATCGTCCGCCCAGCCGTGCAGGTCGCCACGCAGCCATGCGCTGACCGGGGCGCCGAAGCCGCGCTTGCCGCGGTACACCATTGCGTCCGGCAGGTAGCGGCACAGCACGCGCTTGAGCAGATACTTGCTCACTCCATCGCGATATTTCAGCGACAGCGGCAGCGACCACGCGAATTCGGCCACGCGCCAGTCCAGCAGCGGCGCGCGCGCTTCCAGCCCCACCGCCATGGTGGTGCGGTCCACCTTGCACAGCAGATCGTCCGGCAGGTAGGCGGCAAAATCGGCCAGCATCATCGCATCGGCCGGGGTGCCGGACCCATGCAGCGGGTCGGCCAGGCTGTAGAAACTGTCGGGCTCGGTGGCACCGAGCACCACCGCGGCCGGATCGCGCCAGCGCGAAATGCGGTTGCGGTAGATGTCGCCGATGCCACGTGCACCGGCCTCGGCCACCAGCGCGGCCAGGCCGCCAGTGCGCGAAGATTCGCCATTGCGACGCGCTGCCACCGCCATCAGGCGACGCAGCGGGCCCGGCACCAGGCCATGCATGCGCCAATTGCGCAGTGCGCGCTGATACCGTCCATAGCCGAAGAACAATTCGTCGCCACCATCGCCTGACAGCGCCACCGTGACCCCGCCGCGCGCCAGCCGTGCGACCAACGCCGTCGGCACTTGCGAGGCATCGGCGAAGGGTTCGTCGAACATGTCCGGCAGGCCCGGCACCACTGCCAGCGCATCGGCGCCGCTGACATACAGTTCGGTGTGGTCGGTGCGCAGATGCGTGGCCACTTCGCGCGCCAGCGGCGCTTCGTCGTGATGCGAACCTTCGAAGCCGATGCTGAAGGTGTGCACCGGCTGCGCGCTTTGTGCCTGCATCATCGCAGTGACGATGGACGAGTCGGTGCCGCCGGAGAGAAACACGCCCACCGGCACATCGGCCACCATGCGCAAGGCCACCGCATCGCGCAGTACGCTATCCAACTGCTCTTCGGCCTGCGCGTCGGTACCGGTGAACGGCGTCGCCAGCGCGCGCTGCATCGCCTCGCGGGCGTTCCAGAACGGTTGCTGCGCCTGATCGGGACGATGCGCGGCCGCGCCGGCTGCAACGGCTTGTGCATCCATGCGCAGCACGCGGCCGGGCATCAGCTTGAAGGTGTGCTCGTGGATGCAGGCCGGCGCCGGGATATAGCCCAGCCGCAGCAGCAGCGTGAGCGCATCGCGATCCACGCCGTTGTCGAAATCCGGATGCTGCCACAAGGCCTTGAGTTCGGAACCGAACACCAAGGTGTCGCCGGCCCACCCGTAGTACAGCGGCTTCTTGCCGACGCGGTCGCGGGCCAGGAACAGGCAGTTGTCGCGCTCGTCCCACAACGCAATGGCGAACATGCCGTTGCAGCGGGTCAACGTCTCGTCCAGGCCCCACTCCACCACGGCCGCCAGCAGCACTTCGGTATCGGAGTGGCCGCGGAAGCGATGCCCAAGCGCGGACAGCGCTGCGCGCAACTGCGCGAAGTTATAGACCTCGCCGTTGTAGGCCAGCACGTAGCGGCCGTCTGCCGAGCGCATCGGCTGATGGCCGAGCGGCGACAGGTCCAGAATGCTCAAGCGCTGATGCGCCAGCGCTACGCCGGCCTGTGCATCGCACCAGGTGCCGGCATCGTCGGGGCCGCGGTGGCGCAAGGCGGCCCCCATCGGCCGCACCAGCGCATCGAGCTGTTCGCCATGCAGGCGCGGCGAGGCCAGCAACATTCCTGCCAATCCGCACATCGTCAGCGCTCCTGCCGGCCGGCCACGGGTAAACGGGCGGCGCAGGCACGCGTGACGCCTTGGATCCGCGCAAGCAGGCGCACGGCGAATGGCGATGACGATGGCGATGCAAGAGAGCAGAGACAAGCGTCTGCCCGGCACGCAGCGGTATGGCCATCAGCCACGTGCAGATCGCGCAGACAGCTCATGCCGCCACCGATGCAGCTGCCGGCATCGGCACGAAACGCGGTAAGCCCTGCACGCGTTGTATCCACGCACCAATCGCGGGCAAGCGCTCCAGATCGAAACCGCCGTCTTCGGCGCAATGGGTGTAGGCAAACAGTGCGATATCGGCGATGCCGTAGTCGCTGCCGGTGAACCAGGTGTGCTGCTGCAGATGCTGCTCCATCACCGCCAGCGCCTGCTCGCCCCGCGCGCGCAGCTGCGGCAACTCGGCGCGGCGTGCGGCATCGCGCGGCGTCCACAGGCTGATGAACCGCGCCACTGCCACATATGGCTCATGGCTGTATTGCTCGAAGAACATCCAGCTCAATGCCTGCGCGCGCTGCCACGCATCGGTGGGCAGATACGGCGTGCCTTCGGCCAGCCAGAACAGGATCGCGTTGGATTCGGTCAACACGCGGCCATCGTCGCGCTCGACCATCGGCACCTTGCCGTTGGGGTTCTTGGCCAGATATTCGGGCGTGCGGGTCTGCCCGGCCACGCTGTCCACCTCGACCCAGTGATAGCGGCTACCCAACTGTTCCAGCAGCAGGCGCACCTTGTAGCAATTGCCGGAACTGGACATGCCATGGACGGTCAACGGGGGACGCACGCTCGACATCTGGCTGGCTCCGCGGCAGCAACGAGGGGGCTGGCAGTGTCACAGCCCCGCGTGCCTTTGCAAAGCCCTGCACGCAGCAGCGGCGCACCGATGCCAGGGTTGCGTGCACTGCCGCGCCGACCTGCGTCAGGTCAAGGCCACCACCGCCACCGGCACACTCAACACCGCGATCAGGACGCCCAGTGCCGCCACCGTCAGCGCCCAGGCGCCGAACGCACGCGTGCGCGCACAGCCGGCAGCGGCGGCAACGGCCTGCACCGAGCAGACCGACCACCACAGCGCCCCCAGCATCAGCAGCAAGATGCATGTCGCCAGTTGCGCCATGCCGGCCGGATCGGTCGCGCCGGTGCGCAGCAATGCAACCTGGCCCTTGAGCGCGACCACGGCCGCCAGCAGGCATACCAACCACGGCAAGGCGCAGCCGGCCATCGCCGGCAACACCTGCCCAAGCTGGGCGCCGCTGCCCATCCACCGCAGGATCTGCTTGAGCAGCACGCATCCCAGCAAGGCGATTGCAACCACGACAATGACCCCACCGGCCTTGGCCCATAGCGGCAGCGCGTGCAGCCACACCCATGCCGACAGCAGCGTGGTCGCCGCAAACACCGCCCAGGCGCTCCAGCGCAACCGCGCATGCTGCGGCATCCGGGCCACGGTGGCATGTGGATCGAACATGATTCCGCCCAGGCCACCGCCGCGCCACCAGAAAAAGCACGCCACCAGCAACGACACCAGGGCCACCAAGCCGGCCAGCGGGTAGCCGAGCGCGCGCCAATCGGGAGGCTGCGTGCGCCGCTGCGGCCTGAGATCGTGATTGAAGTACAGCAGGTCGCGCGCGCGTTCCATGTCGGCAGCCGCGCGCGTCACGCCGTTGGCCGGAATACGGTCGGTGAAGCGCTGCCACTCGCCCACGATGACCAGCTTTCCCTCGCGCATCGCGATGCTGCGCGAAAAGCGGAACCACGGATTGGCGACCACTTGGGTGTCTGCCTCCACCTGGGTCGCCGGGTCGCTGTGCACGCGCACGGTCTGCCGCGCCAGCCGCGGTCCGCCCAGTGCCAGCGGGCTCTTGCGCGCCTCTTTCGGTAACGCATCCATCCATTCGCCAAGCTGGAACAACGGGAAACCCAGCTCATCGCCCTCCTTCGCTGGCCACTCCAGCCGGTAGGCCTCGTGCGTGCGCACATTCAGCGGGTCGGCAGCGTCGATGCGCTTGGCACGCTCACCTGGGTCAGCGCGGTGTAGTACTGCTGCATGAATTCCAGATAGTGCTCGCCCACCGTCTGCGCACCATCGTCGTCGAAGCTACCGGCGACACGCTCGCCGCGGCCCTGGCGATAGATGGTGTCCACCGTGAAGCTTGCCCAGCGCTGCGGCTTGCGCAGCGAAATGGAGATTTCTTCGTTCACTTCGATCTGCGGCAACGCGGGCATCGGCGCAGGCACTTCAACCAATGTGTCCTGCCCTGCAATCACGGGCAATCCGCGCACGAACGGCAGTGGCCGCCGCTGTGCCAACGGGCCCTCTTCGCGATCGCGCGTGGCATCCACCCACACCTCGCCCTGCGGCAGATGCGCACGCACCACCACATGATCGAAGGCGTACGGACTGGGCAACCGCTTCTCCAGCCCATGCCCCTTGTCGCTGTTGACCAGCACCGGCTCGGCGCGGATGCCGGCCAGCTGCAATAGTGCGATCAGCAGCGTCGCCTTGTCTTTGCAGTCGCCGTAGCGGTTGCGCAGCGTTACTTCGGGCGCGTGCGGGGCGTGCGAGTTTTCGCCCATGTCCAGGCCGACGTAACGGATCTCGCCCTGCACAAACGCCACGGCGCGCAACAACGCGCCCTGCGGGTCGTCGCTGCGCAACCCCAGGCTCTGCGCCATCTTGGCGGCCACCTGCGTCTGGTTGAATGCACGCGGATACAGCTGCGCCGCCCAGGCCGCCACCGCACCCCAACTGCCGGCGGTGGACACTTCGATCACGCCATATGGGTCCACATCGTCGGGCGCGTCTTTTTCTTCCTGCACTGCGGCGATGTTGCTGGCCCCGATATCCAGTTGCGTCACCCCATCGAGCGTGCGCACGTTCCGGCCAAACCCCGGCGCGCTGATGCGCCACTGCAGCGGCATGTCGGCCCGATAGCGCACACGTACCCGGCGCTCGCCCAGCGGCACGCCGTAGCGCGCTTCGAACACGTCGTAATAGCCTTTGCCGAACACCGGATTGCTGCCACTGATGGTCACGCCATAGTCAACGCGATCGCCCACGCGCAGATCCGGCAAGGTGATCGACAGCGTCAGCGCACCATCGATCAGGCCGTTCTCCAGCCCGCTTTCGCGCCGCAATCTGGCGTAGTGCGCCTGCGTGCGCATATCGATACGCTTGCCGGCGCGCCAGACCTCCAGGCTGTTGAGTTCCAGCTGCTGGTACTGCGGCTGGTAGTCGATGGAAATCTGCCCGGCTTCCTCCAGGCTTTTGGCCCGTTGCACGGTGTAGCTGAGCCGGCGGTAAGCCTGCGGCACGCGGCCGGTCAGATTGATCTGGTCGGACACCAGTTCATAGCGCAGCCCGGCAGCGCCAGGCACGCTATCGGGAACGGCGTCGGCCACCACCCAGCCCGGCGTGGGCGCCATACGTGGCGCCTCATTGGCCCGTGCTGGCACGATCCCGGCGCCGGCCAACAACCACATCGTGCAGAAGACGCCGCACAGGCGTCGCATCACATCCCTGCTGATCAAGCCCCACTCCTCGTCAAAACGCATTGAGTCCTGTCAGCGCACGGCCCACCACCAGTTGATGCACGGTTTCGGTGCCTTCGTAGGTGATCACCGATTCCAGGTTCAGCGCATGCCGGATCGCCACATGCTCGGTGGTGATGCCGGCCGCGCCCAGCAGGTCGCGGCATTCGCGCGCCACATCCAGCGCCATGCGGCAATTATTCCATTTTGCCAGCGAGATCTGCTCCGGCTGCAGCGTCCCGGCGTCCTTCAAGCGCCCGAGCTGCAAGGCGAGCAGCTGGGCGGTGGCAATCCGCCGCGCCATGTCGGCCAGTTTGATCTGCGCGCTTTGCGTGGCGGCCAGCGGCCGGCCGAACAGGATGCGCTCGCCGGCATAGGCCAGCGCCTCGCGCAGGCAGGCCATCGCCGCCCCGATCGCGCCCCAGGCAATGCCGTAGCGTGCCTGGTTGAGGCAACTCAGTGGCGCCTTCAAACCGGCCGCCCGCGGCAACCGCATCTGCTCGGGCACGAACACATTGTCCAGGAACAGGCCCGAGGTGACCGACGCACGCAGGCTCATCTTGTGGCTGATGTCGTGCGCGCTGAAGCCGGCGCTGTCGGTCTTGACCAGAAAGCCGCGCACGCCATCGTCGGTATGCGCCCAGATGATTGCCAGCCCCGCGATGCTGCCGTTGGTGATCCACAGCTTGGCGCCATTCAAGCGCCAGCCATCGCCCTCGCGCACCGCGCGGGTGGTCATCGCAGCTGGGTCCGACCCGCCCTGCGCCTCACTGAGGCCGAAACAACCGATGACCCGGCCGGCGGCCATTTCCGGCAGCCAGCGCTGCCGCTGTTCGTCGCTGCCGTAGGCGTGGATGGGGTACATGCACAACGACGATTGCACGCTGACGAAGCTGCGCAGGCCGCTATCGCCGCGCTCCAGTTCCTGGCAGATCAGTCCGTAGCACACCGCGCCCAGGCCTGCACCGCCGTCGCGCGGCGGCAGGCTGGCACCCAGCAACCCCAGTTCCGCCAGTTCCGGGATCCACTCGCGCGGAAAGCGTCCGGCATCGAAGGCATCGCCGATGGCCGGCACCACCCGCGTATCGGTAAAGCGCGCGACAGCGTCCTGCACCGCCCGCTCTTCGTCGGTGAGCAGCGCGCGTACATCGAACAGGTCATCGGGGCGCACCGGCATGTTGGCTTCCATCGCAAGCTGAAAGCTCGATTATCTGCCAGTTGCCGGCCGAACATGGCAGTGCACCCGTGCGGCAATGGCGCAAACGAAAAGAGCCGGCATTGCCGGCTCTTTTCTCACTGCTGCGCTGACTGCGCGGCGCGGCGGCTTACACGTTACTGCCGGGTGCTCAAGCCGTCCTGGCGCACGTTGGAATCGCCCGCCGTCGATGCCATCTGGGTCACCAGTTGGCCATCGACCACCGGCAGCCGGTCGCTGGTGGGCTTATCGTTCATGCGCACGGTCTTTTCAAATCCGTCGTAGCGGTAGGTGACGTCATAGGCCACCACGTTGTCGGCGTCGCCCAGCGAGATGCGTTCGCCCGGCTTGCTGTCCATGCGCATGGTGCCGGTGGTGCCGTCGGCATTGCGATAGGTCACGTCGTAGCCCACCACGCGCGAGGACTGCGAGTTGGCATTTTCAGTATGGCATTGACGCTCGGTGCGATCGACGACCCGGCCACCGACGTGGTTGCGGTCGATGCGGTTACCGATGAAGCCGCCGCCCACCGCGCCTGCGGCAGTCGCCAGCTTGCGGCCGTTGCCGCCACCGACCTGGTTGCCGATCAGGCCGCCGATGACCGCACCGGCCACGGTGCCGCCGACGTTACCGTCGCGCTCGGGCAGACGCTCCTGCACCACGACATCGCGGCACACCTCACGTGGCGAGGTACTGGTGGTGGTTTCGCGGATGGCGTTGCTGTTGATCACCTGCGCGTATTGCGGCTCGCGCTGGGTGATGGGAGCAACCTTGACCACATCGGCATATTCCAGGCCGCGCGGCGCCGGCTGGCCGTTGGCGACAAAATCGCCGGACGATGGGCGGTTATTCATGAAGGCGGCAGTGGCGACGCCTCCGACCAGCAAGGCACCAGCAGCGACCAGTATAGTTGTCGTATTGCTCTTCATTACCAGCTCCCTGCGGACGCACCGCGTTGTTGACGGCCGTGATTCCAGCATGGGAACCCTGAACGAAAAGGCGCTCGCTCATGAACACGACGGTTAAGTTCAGCTAGCGGTTACTTCATGCATCTCTAACAGCCGGAGCATTCGCATGCGAAATCCCTTGACCGCACGCGCGCTGGACTGGGCCAGCACGCTGCGCTATCCCACCTTGTTCAAGTTGGCTGCGGCGCTGTTTCTGATCGACGTGGTGATGCCGGACCCGATCCCGTTCCTGGACGAAGTGCTGTTCGGCCTGACCACGCTGCTGCTGGCCAACTGGAAAACCCGCAAGGCGCCGATGCCGGCACCGGCGCGCCGCGACTGATGCAGTTGATCGACAGCCATTGCCATCTGGATGCAGGCGAATTCGACCACGACCGCGCGGCGGTGATCGCGCGCGCGCGCGCTGCGGGCGTCATGCAGCAAGTGGTACCGGCGATCACTGCTGCCAGCTGGCCGGGCCTGCGTGCGGTCTGCGATCAGGCACCTGGTCTCTACCCCGCTTATGGCCTGCACCCACTGTTTCTGGACCAGCACCGCCCCGAACACCTGGAGCTGCTGGCCGAGTGGATCGAACGCGAGCGGCCCTGCGCGATCGGCGAATGCGGCCTGGACTTTTTCGTCGACGGATTGGATGCGCAGGCGCAGCGCGCCTATTTCGATGCTCAGTTGCAGTTGGCCAAGCGCTTCGACCTGCCGCTGATCGTGCATGCCCGCCGCGCCACCGAAGAGGTCATCGCCCGTATCAAGGCGATAGGTGGCCTGCGCGGCGTAGTGCACAGCTTTGCCGGCAGCCCCGAGCAGGCGCAGCAGTTGTGGAAACTGGATTTCATGATCGGCCTGGGCGGCCCGGTGACCTACCCGCGTGCCAATCGCTTGCGAAGGCTGGTCGCCAGCATGCCGCTGCAGCACCTGCTGCTGGAAACCGACGCGCCGGATCAGCCTGACGCCGGCAACCGCGGCCAACGCAACGAGCCGGCGTATCTGCGCACGGTATTGGACTGCATCGCCCAGCTCCGCGGGCAAGACCCTGCGCACATTGCCGCGCTCACGTCGGCCAACGCACGCAACCTGTTCGGCCTACGGCGCTGAGCGCAGCGTACGCATCAGCGCGAGCGCCCGGTCAGCACGACAGCGCGCAGGCAACATCACGACGCCGCAACCGCCTCGGCTGCCGGCGCCGCGGCCTTAGGCTTGGGCTTGAGCAACATCTCCAGCGCCTTGCCCACTGCCACGAATGCAAAGGTGCCGGTGATATGCGTGGCCGCGCCCAGCCCTGCCCCGCAATCCAGCTTGAGCGTGGCATCGGCATCGAGCTGCGGGCGGATGCCGCAAACGCTGCCATCGGCCTGCGGGTATTTGACGTTTTCCAGCGAATACACCGCGGGCACGCCAAAGTAGCGCTGCGGGTTCTTGGGAAAATTGAATTCGCTGCGCAGCTTCTTGCGGATCAGCGCCAGCATCGCATCGTGCTCGGTGCGCGAGACATCGCGCACGCGCACCAGCGTTGGGTCGGTGCGCCCGCCCGCCGCGCCCACGGTCAGCAGCGGCAACTTGCGCCGACGGCACCAGGCGATGGTTTCCACCTTGACCCGAAAGCTGTCGCAGGCATCGATCACCAGGTCGAATTCCTCACCCAGCAAGGTCTCGATATTGCCCGAGGTCAGGAAAGCCTCGACCGCGTCGGCTTCGATGTCCGGGTTGATCGCCACGCAGCGTTCGGCCATCGCGCGGGCCTTGCTGCGACCGTACTGACCAGCCAGCGCCGGCAACTGCCGGTTGGTGTTGGACACGCACACGTCATCGGCATCGATCAGGCGAATGTGCCCCACCCCGGTGCGGGCCAGCGCCTCGACCACCCACGAGCCCACCCCACCCATGCCGACCACCGCCACGCGGCACGCCGACAGGCGCTCGACGGTGCCGACCCCATACAGCCGGTCGATACCGGCAAAGCGTTCACGCCATTGTGCTTTCATCGGCCTATTTTACGCGCCCCGTCCAGGGCGCGCCCACGCTGCCGCAACGAACGTTGCGTCCCAGGAGCCACCTCATGCACGCCCCGCCTCCCACCCAATCCCGCGCGGCCCGCTACGCCTTCATGCTGGTGCTGGGCCTGCTGATCGGCCTGGTCGCCACGGTCATGGTGGCCAACGCACTACAGGCGCGACGCGACCCGGTGCCCGACAGCCTGATGCAGATCATGGCCTACCAATTACGCGCATTGCGACCGGGCGAAGGCGTCGCCTGCGCGCCGGCGCAGCAACAGCGACGGCTGCAATCGTTGCGCCTGCTGGCCGACGAAGTCGAGCCGGCCTTCCCTGCAATTGGCGAGGACCGCCGCTTCGGCGAGCACGCACAGGCATTGCGTGCCGCGCTGGATCAGGCCCAGGGCGTAACGCTGACCGATTGCAGTCAGCTGGGCCAACTCCACACCCGCATCTCCGATGCCTGCGAGGCCTGCCATCGCGACTTTCGCTGAGGTTGGATGAATACGACGCTCGGGTTTCGTTAAGCCTGCAGTGTCGCAGTTGGCAGGCCGTTCACCTGGACCATCACAGGATGGCGTCGCCGCGGCCCCGGCCGCCTTTTCGAACCACCCCGGAGAGATCTCATGAAAACCCGACTGCTCGTCATTGGCCTGGCTGCAACCGCGACCCTGGTTGGCTGCGCCACCTCACAGCCCCAGTACGGCAGCTATCGCGGCGACCGCGGTTATGACCAGGGCTACTCGCAGACGCAGCGTTGCGTGGATTGCGGCATCGTCACCCGGATCGACGAAGTCGGCCCGACCCGCACCGCGCCGACCGGCACTGGCGCCGTGCTGGGCGGCATCGTGGGCGCGGTGGCCGGCCGCCAGATTTCCAAGGAAACCGGCGGCAGCACGGGCAACAAGAATGTTTCGGCCGTCGCCGGTGCCGCTGCCGGCGCGCTGGCAGGTAACGCCATCCAGAACAATGTCACCAGTTCCAGCTTCGACGTGCAGGTGCGCATGGACGACGGCCGCGTGATCGTGGTCAACCAGCGCGACCTGGCTGGCGTGCGCGAGAATGCGTACGTGCGCGTGGTCAACGGCAAGGTCGTGTTGCGCTGATCCATCGGCTCGGCGGCACAGACGCAGCGCCAATGCGTCGCCAGTTGGCAAGGGCCGCGGACAACACGGTTGCAGACAACAAAAAGGCCCGGTGACGGGCCTTTTTGTTGCGTGGCTGATGCGCTCCGCGCAACCGGCTCAGACCACCTGCACTGCATCGGCCTGCAAGCCCTTCTGGCCTTGCACGACCGTGAAGCTGACCTTCTGACCTTCCTTGAGACTCTTGAAGCCCTGGATCTGGATCGCGCGGAAATGCACGAAGACGTCTTCGCCATTTTCGCGGCTGATGAATCCAAAGCCCTTGGCATCGTTGAACCACTTCACGACACCATTTTCGCGTTCGATGTTGGACATCTCGACTGACTCCCTACGACACTGTGATGGACTAGCGGTGGTGGCTGTGATTGCAAGGAGGAAGCGAGGTACAAGGATGTAGCGGATCAGGCGATCTACCGCATCAGGCCACGATTCACGGTGACCTTTGCAAACAGCAGCGGCTGCAACTTAACCCGCACAAAATGAATTTTCAAGCACCTCTTGCGCCTTTTTGTCAAGCCTGAATTAGGACCTGCGTAACCATCATGGACACTGCCGTCGTTTACTACGTCTTGGCCACAGCGCTGGTGCTGATCGGCCTGGCTGGGGTCATCCTGCCGGCCCTGCCGGGCCTGCCCCTTGTGTTCGCCGGCCTGCTGGTCGCCGCCTGGGCCGACCATTTCACCCACATCGGCTGGGTGACGCTGGTCGTGCTGGGGTTGATCACCGCGCTGTCGTACCTGGTGGACTTCCTGGCCACGCTGTACGGGGCGCAGCGGGTAGGTGCCAGCAAACTGGCGTTGTGGGGTTCGGTCATCGGGGGCATTGCAGGCATTTTCTTCATGCCGATCGGGCTGTTCGTCGGTCCGTTCACTGGCGCCTGGCTTGGCGAGTATTACCAGACACGCAAGTCCGGCCAGGCCACCAAGGTCGGTCTCGGGACCTGGGTGGGCATCATGCTCGGCACCGCCACCAAACTGGCGCTTGGCCTGTGCATGCTGGGCGTGTTCGCTATCGGCTGGTTTTTCTAGGGCTCTGGAACGGCTCCACGGCGGTGACGCGCTCCTAGTCCAGGACGCGCGTAACAGCCACATGCGCTCACTCCGCTGACGCGTCGCAGCCACATTCCATGCGCATACCCGCTCCACGGCAACACGTCGCAGGCACAGACTGAGCGACCGAATTCGATCGAATGTTATGTCGCCGTGTACACACGGCGTATGCAGACGCGACCGTTAAGCTGCGCATCTCTGCGCCTGCCTGGCGCCTTTCCCTCGGCCAGACTGCCCATGTCCAAGCACCACACCCGCCCCCTGATGCTGATCGCACTGGCCGCCGCGCCATTGGCCCATGCGCAGGAAATCGCACCGCAGCCGGCCTCGCCGCAAGCCTGCACCTCGGTGACGTCCGATGCCGCTCGCCTGGCCTGCTACGACAAGGCACTGGGCTACACGCCGCAGCAAACTGCGGAGGCAGATGCCGCCGCGCAATTGGCCAAGCAAAAGGAGACCAAGCCCGACGATACGCGCACCATCAGCCGGGTCGGCGATTTCTTCCGCGCCGACGGCCAGGACCAGCCGAAAGAAGAAGCCGTGGCCAATGCCGGCCGTGGCTCCTTGCTGGACCGACGCTGGGAACTGGCCAAGGACTCCAAGCTGGGCACCTTCCAGCTGCGCGGTTACAAGCCGGTGTACCTGTTGCCGGCATTCTGGACCAGCGACACCAACCGCACCCCGCAGTCGCCCAATCCGGCCAACTCGGTCAACACGCCGCAGCAGCTGGATAGCACCGAGCTCAAGTTCCAGCTCAGCTTCAAGACCAAGGTGGTGGAAGACCTGTTCGGCGACAACGGCGATATCTGGATGGGCTACACCCAGAGCTCGCGCTGGCAGGCCTATAACGCCGATGCGTCGCGCCCGTTCCGCGAGACCAATTACGAGCCCGAAGCGATGCTGGTCTTTCGCAACAACTACAGCATCTTCGGCTGGAAGGGCCGCATGAGCGGCATCAGCCTCAATCACATGTCCAACGGGCGCGCCGACCCGCTGTCGCGCTCGTGGAATCGGGTGATCCTGAACTTCGGACTGGATCGGGAGAACTGGGCGCTGACACTGCGCCCGTGGTTCCGTATCAAGGAAGACCGCGCCGACGACAACAATCCTGATATCGAGGATTACATGGGCCGCGGCGATGCGACGCTGGTGTACAACAAGGATGGTCACGAATTCGCGCTGATCGCACGACATTCGCTGCGTGGCGGCGACCGCTCGCACGGTTCGGTGCAGCTGGACTACGGCTTCCCCATCACCAACCTGTTGCGCGGCCATGTGCAGGTATTCGATGGCTACGGCGAAAGCATGATCGACTACAACCACAAGGCAACCTACATCGGTGTGGGCGTGTCGTTGCTGGAGTGGTTCTAAGCGCAGCTCACAAAACCACTGCGCTCACCGCCGGCCGCATGCGGCCGGTGCGCGGAATGGCATGTACGACTCGTACACTGCCATTCCTGTGCGCCATCCTCGTGGCTGGCGACTCCACTACGTTTTGTGAGCCGCTGTCGGCGCGGCGCCTAGTTGCGGCAACCCACGACCGGCGCTGATGTCAGCTGAATTCGCGTACGCCGTGGTCCCGGCGCATCATGCGCCGGAGTTAATCGACACGCCGCACTGAGTCAATCCAATCAAAAAGCCGGCATGCGTGCATGCCGGCTTTCTTGTTCTTTTAAACCCTGTCTGCAAGACACTTGGGACTCCCCACAGCTGCGGCAACACCGCTGTTGCCGCGGCTTTCTTGCAATCGACTCAGACGTCGAAAAAGTCCACCTTGCCGTCCTGCAAGGTGTAGTACGCACCGACCACGCGCACGTTGCCGGCACGCAATGGTTCGAGCAACGCAGGCTCCGATGCCGCGCGCAAGCGATCGACGGTACGTTTGACGTTGGCCTTGACCGAGTCGGCCAGCAGGTCGGTACCGCCCTTGGCCTTGGCGGTCAGCACCGCCGGAACGATCGGCTCGATCATCGAGCCGATTGCGCCCGGGAAGAACGTGTTGTTCTCCACGACCGACACTGCCGCCGCCACCGCACCGCAGCTTTCGTGGCCCATCACCACCACCAGCGGCACGCCGAGCTGGCTGACCGCATATTCGATCGAACCGAGCGCGGTGGTGTCGACAGTATTGCCGGCGTTGCGGACGATGAACATTTCGCCCAGGCCGCGGCCGAACAGCAACTCCGGCGGCACGCGCGAATCCGAGCACGACACCAGGATGACGAACGGGGTCTGGCCCAGCGCAAGCTCCAGGCGGCGCTTGCTGTCGGAGATCACTTTCTTGGGGCGGTTTTCGACGAACGCGTTGTTGCCGTCACGCAGAATCTGCAGCGCCTGCTCGGCATTCAAATCGGTTTTCTTGGACGGCGCCGCGCGCAAGGCGAACGGCAGGGATGCGGCAGCGGCCGCGATCGGCGCGCAACAGGCGCACTGAAGCAATTTTCGACGCGATGCGGAATGCGACATGGACGAGCCCCCTGCTCTGTGGTTGGTGACGCGATCGTACTATGTGGCGGACGCGACCAAACGGGCCGGATGGAGCGTCTGCGATCAAAAGACGCAGTCCGCGGGCGCAGGTTCAGGTCCAGTCCGTCAGGCCCTCCCGGCGATAGGTTTCCTGGAACGCTGGGCGCGCCTTCATCCGCATTGCATGCGCCCGCAGCGCAGGCCAGGTATCGGTCGGCCGCGGCATGTTGCGCGACCAGCGCATCAGCATGGTCAGCATGAAGTCGGCCGCAGACACGGTTTTGCCGAGCAGATATGGGCCGTGGGCCTGCAGATGCGCATCGACCTGGGTCCAGGCCGCTTCGAGCTTGCGGCGGGCGTGCATCTGCGCCGCCTCGGCCTGCCCGGCCCCGGCCGGCTCGCTCGGGTAGAACCAGGCGCGGTACGCCGGCTGCAGGGTGTTGGCGCAGAAGAACATCCACTTGTAGTACGCCGCACGCTCCGGCGTGCCGACTGCCGGGGCCAGCCCGGCCTGCGGATGCAGATCGGCCAGCTGCAGCACGATGGCTGCGGCTTCCGTGAGCACTTGACCATCGAGCACCAGCGTGGGCACCACGCCGGCGGGGTTGAGCGCCAGATACTGCGGCGATTTGTGCTCGCCGCGTTCGAAATCCAGCGGGTGCAGTGCGTGCGGAATATCCAGTTCGATCAGCAGCCAATGCACCACCAACGCTGCGGTGCTGGGGGAGTGGTACAGCGTGGCGACCATGCGGGCTCCGGGATCCGTAGGAACAGGCGCGCGAGGCGGGCAAAGCCTGCGCGGCTCACGGCGATTGTGGTTGTTTTTACCGGGCTGTCGAAGACCTGTGTGGTGCAATCACCGCTGCGCCGGCGCGCGCACCGACATCACGACGCCCTCCACACGATGCCGCATGCGCGCATCGTCCCTGCAGCTCACCGGCACCGGCCACACCCGCGCAACGGCGGTGCAGCCGGCTCGATCGCCGCCGTTACTCCACCACCACCGGAATCTTGCCGATGCGCGACTGCCATTGCCGCGGGCCGGTCTTGTGCACCGACTCGCCGCTGGAATCCACCGCGACCGTCACTGGCATGTCCTTGACCTCGAATTCGTAGATCGCCTCCATGCCGAGGTCCTCGAACGCCAGCACGCGGGCGGCCTTGATCGCCTTGGACACCAGATACGCAGAACCACCGACCGCCATCAGGTAGACGGCCTTGTTGTCGCGGATCGCCTCGATCGCCGCATCGCCACGCTCGGACTTGCCGACCATGCCGAGCAGGCCGGTCTGCTCCAGCATCTGCCTGGTGAATTTGTCCATGCGCGTGGCGGTGGTCGGGCCAGCCGGGCCGACGACTTCGTCGCGCACCGGATCGACCGGGCCGACGTAGTAGATGAAGCGATTGGTGAAATCCACCGGCAGGGTTTCGCCGCGGTTGAGCATGTCGATCATGCGCTTGTGCGCGGCATCGCGGCCGGTCAGCAGCTTGCCGTTGAGCAGGATCACTTCGCCCGGCTTGAAGCTGGCCACTTCTTCCTTGCTGATGGTGTCCAGATTCACCCGGCGCGCATTGGTCGGGTTGTAGGTGAGTTTGGGCCAGTCTTCCAGCGACGGCGGATCCAGCATCACCGGGCCGCTGCCATCCAGGGTAAAATGCGCGTGGCGGGTGGCCGCGCAGTTGGGGATCAACGCCACCGGCAAGTTGGCGGCGTGGGTCGGATAATCCTTGACCTTGATATCCAGCACGGTGGTCAGGCCGCCCAGGCCCTGCGCGCCGATGCCCAGCGCGTTGACCTTTTCGTACAGCTCAAGCCGCAGCTCTTCGGCACGGTTGGAGGCGCCGCGCGCCTGCAGGTCGACGATGTCGATCGGTTCCATCAACGCTTCCTTGGCCAGCAGCATCGCCTTTTCGGCGGTGCCACCGATACCGATACCGAGCATGCCCGGCGGGCACCAGCCGGCGCCCATGGTCGGCACGGTCTTGAGCACCCAATCGACGATGGAATCGGACGGATTGAGCATGGCGAACTTGCTCTTGGCCTCCGAACCGCCGCCCTTGGCCGCGACGATCACTTCCACATGGTGGCCGGGCACGATCTTGGTGTTGACCACTGCCGGCGTGTTGTCGCGGGTGTTGGTGCGTTTGCCGGCCGGATCGGCCAGCACGCTGGCGCGCAGCTTGTTGTCGGGATGGTTGTAGGCACGGCGCACGCCTTCGTTGACCATGTCTTCCACACCCATGGTGGCGTCGTCCCAGCGCACGTGCATGCCGATTTCCAGGAACACGGTGACGATGCCGGTGTCCTGGCAGATCGGGCGGTGGCCCTCGGCGCACATGCGCGAATTGATCAGGATCTGCGCAATGGCGTCCTTGGCGGCCGGCGATTCTTCGCGCTCGTAGGCGGCGGACAAATTCTTGATGTAGTCGACCGGGTGGTAGTAGCTGATGTACTGCAGCGCATCGGCGACGGACTGGATGAGGTCTTCCTGCTTGATCGAGGTCACGGCTGGCTCTACGGCTGGCGGGGGTGCAATCCGGGCATTTTAGAGCAAACCGCAGGCGCGTCCGGCGGCGGCGTCTATCGCTACGATTGACTGATGCGGTCTTTGGCCGGTCGTCGTCGGCGCAGCGCTGCGGCCGTGCTGCGGTGATGGCAAGCGACGAGTCCACGGACCGTTGCCGGCGCACCGGCTGGCGGTGAGCCCTGTGCGCCAAGGCGAGCCCGCGCCTGCGCGCGGGCCCTGGCCTTTCCTGCCGCCAGCCAACACCCCGCGCCCACGCCGGGCGCGGCACACTAGCGCGATGTCAGCTTCCCGTTCCGGCGCCACTGCGCCTGCCGCTCCCCGTACCGGCCCTACCCTGCGCGAGCGCCTGGATGCGCTGCGCAATCTACCGCCGTTCCTGCAGCAGATCTGGCAGACCAGCCGCTGGCTGAGTGCCAGCAGCATCGGCTTGCGCGTGCTGCGCGCGCTGATGCCGGTGGCGACGCTGTACATCGGCAAATTGATCATCGACGAGGCGATCCACCTGGTCGGCCAGCCGTCGGCATTCGACTCGTTTGCGCAGGCCCTGGGCAGCGGCCGCCTGAACCGGCTACTGGAACTGCTGGCGCTGGAACTGGCGTTGGCGATCGGCTCGGACCTGCTCGGCCGGCTGGTCGGCTATGCCGATGCGCTGCTGTCGGAGTTGTTCAACAACGCTGCCAGCGTGCGTCTGATGGAACATGCCGCGCAGCTGGATCTGGAGGATTTCGAAGACCCGGACCGGCAGGACAAGCTGGATCGCGCGCGACGCCAGACCATGAACCGCATGAACCTGATGAGCCAGCTGTTCGGCCAGGTGCAGGACGCCATTACCGTGATCAGCCTGGCGGTGGGCCTGGTGGTCTATGCACCCTGGTTGATCGTGCTGCTGGCAGTCGCGTTGATTCCAGCCTTCATCGGCGAGGCGCATTTCAATGCGCTCGGCTATTCGCTCAACTTCCAGTGGACGCCGGAACGGCGCCAGCTCGATTACCTGCGCCAGGTCGGCGCCAGCGTGGAGACGGCCAAGGAAGTCAAGATCCTCAACCTGCACCGCTTCCTGATTGCGCGCTACCGCCGGCTGGCCGACAAATTCTTCCAGGCCAACCGTGCGCTGGCACGCAAGCGTGCCATGTGGGGGGCGCTGCTGGCCGCGCTCGGCACCTTGGGCTACTACATGGCCTACGGCTACATCGCCTGGCGCACCGTGCGCGGCGACTTCAGCATCGGCGACCTGACCTTCCTGGCCGGCAGTTTCCTGCGCCTGCGGCAATTACTGGAAGGCTTGCTGATCGGCTTTTCGCAGGTCGCAGGCCAGGCGCTGTATCTGGACGATCTGTATTCGTTTTTCAACATCGTGCCGGAAATCCGCTCGCGCCCGAACGCACTGCCGGTACCACGCCCGATCCGCCAGGGCTTCGTGTTCGAAGACGTCGGCTTCCGCTACCCGGACGCGGAACAGTGGACGGTGCGGCACCTGGATTTCGAACTGCGCGCCGGTGAAGTGCTGGCGCTGGTCGGCGAAAACGGCGCCGGCAAGACCACCCTGGTCAAGCTGCTGGCCCGGCTCTACGACCCCGACGAAGGCCGCATCCTGCTCGATGGTCAGGACTTGCGCGCCTACGACCTGGACGACCTGCGCGCCAACCTCGGCGTGATCTTCCAGGACTTCGTGCGCTATCACCTGAGCGTTGGCGAAAACATCGGCGTGGGCCAGGTGGACGCGATGGACGACACGCCACGTATCCGCGCCGCCGCGCAACGCGCGATGGCCGGCGAGCTGATCGACAGCCTGCCCGACGGTTACAACCAGTTGATCGGGCGGCGTTTCAAGAACAGCGTGGATCTGTCCGGCGGGCAATGGCAGAAGATCGCCATCGCCCGCGCCTACATGCGCGATGCGCAGCTGATGATCCTGGACGAACCCACTGCCGCGCTGGATGCGCGCAGCGAATTCGAGGTGTTCCAGCGCTTCAAGGAGCTGTCGGACAACCGCACCGCCGTGCTGATCTCGCACCGCTTCTCCAGCGTGCGCATGGCCGACCGCATTCTGGTGCTGGCTGCTGGCCGCATCGAGGCCAACGGCACCCACGAAGAGCTGATGGCGCAGGGCGGCCGGTATGCGGAATTGTTCGAATTGCAGGCGGCGGGGTATCGGTGAGGCAGGGATTCGGGATTGGGGATTGGTAAAAGCTGCCGGCTCATCCGCGAGCCCGGCGCGCTCAGGATCCAGGATCTGCTCTTGCGAATTGCGAATCCCCAATCCCGACTCCCGAATCCCCGCACCCAAATGAGAGTTCATCTCATTTGGCCAGCTTGAGGTAGAATTGGCGCGTACTCCTCCCACGACACGACCGGTATGTCTTCCGCTTTTGGCGCCGAAACGGTGCTTGAGGTCCGTCATTGGACCGATGCCTACTTCAGCTTCACCACGACCCGTGATGCCGGCTTCCGTTTCGAAAACGGGCAGTTCGTGATGATCGGGCTGGAAACCGAAACGCGTCCGTTGCTGCGTGCGTATTCGATCGCCAGCGCCAATTGGGAAGAACATCTGGAGTTCTTCAGCATCAAGGTGCCGGACGGCCCGCTGACCTCGCGGCTGCAGCACATCCAGCCCGGCGACAAGGTGCTGGTCGGCAAGAAACCCACCGGCACGCTGCTGATCAGCGACCTGCACCCCGGGCGCAACCTGTATCTGCTGGGCACCGGTACCGGCCTGGCGCCGTGGCTGTCGATCATCAAGGACCCGGAAACCTACGAGCGTTTCGACAAGGTGATCCTCACCCAGGGCGTGCGGTTCGTGCAGGATCTGGCCTACCGCGATTACTTCGAACGCGAATTGCCGCAGCATGAATTCCTCGGCGACCTGCTGCGCGAGAAATTGCTGTACTACCCGGCGGTCACGCGCGAAGCCTTCGCCAACCAAGGCCGTTTGACCGAGCTGATGGCCGATGGGCGCATGCAGCAGACGCTCGGGTTGCCGACACTGGATCCGGCCAACGACCGCTTCATGATCTGCGGCAGCCCGCAGATGCTGGCCGACCTGCGCACCCTGCTCGATAGCCGCGGTTTCCAGACCTCGCCGCGCATCGGCACGCCGGGGCATTACGTGTTTGAGCGCGCATTTGTCGAAAAGTGATGCGACGCGTGCAAGACCCGCGCGGCGCGGCGTTTCATCTGAAGAACCCGAGATCGTAGAGCGCCCCCGGGCGCGACCAGGCGTTACCGGGAAAGCTTCGTCGCGCCCGGGTGCGCTGCTACGGTTTCATTCCCATGCCCTGCCGGATCACGCGCCCAGCGCGCGCTCGATGTCGGCGGCCAACGCTTCCGGCTTGGTGGTGGGCGCATAACGTTCCAGTACGCGGCCGTCGCGGCCGACCAGGAACTTGGTGAAGTTCCACTTGATCGCTTCGGATCCGAGCACACCGCGTTGTTCGTGCTTGAGCCATTGCCACAGCGGATGCGCTCCGTTGCCGTTGACCTCGATTTTTGCTGCCAGCGGAAAATCCACCGCATAGTCGAGCGAGCAGAACTGGCGGATCTGCGCCGCATCGCCCGGCTCCTGATGGCCGAACTGATCGCAGGGAAAGCCGATCACCACCAGCCCACGTTCGCGATAACGCTGCCACAGCGCCTGCAGCCCCGCGTATTGCGGCGTAAACCCGCACTTGGATGCAACATTGACCACCAGCAGGACGTTGCCGGCGTAATCGCGCATCGACTGGGTGCGACCTTCCAGGTCGGTGAAGGCGAAGGTGGAGATGTCGCTCATGGTTGCCCTGCAGTGTGCGAGACGGGCAGCGTACCGTAGCCGCCTGCACGACGGCCATGCGGCGGGGAAAGATTGCCAAGGGCAGTCGTGCGGCAGATCGCCTGCCGCGCGACACGCCAGGATCGTCAAGCAGACGCCCCGGCAGCTCGCCGAGGTCGCCCGAAGACCGCTAGCGCGTACTGCCACAAAGTGCGACGGGCACACTGCCGGCGGCGGTACAGGCCCAGCTTGCATCGACTCGCGCAATTGCAGGGCGAGCAACGGTTGTGCCCGCCTGATCGCGTCGCCTTGGCTTGGCAGCCATGCCTTTTGTCACACGCCTGTCCCGACGGGCTGGGTTAGCCTCGGCGGTTCGAACTTTGGAGCAACTCTCTTGACCACCCGTCTCGCTTTTGCCCTGGCCGCCTCCCTGGGACTTGCCATGCCGTCCTACAGCATCGCCGCCCCCGCTGCCACGCAGGCCGCCACCCAAGCCAATCCCTTTTTTGCCGACAGCACGCTGCCGCTGCATTACCCGCAGTTCGACAAAATTAAGGACAGCGATTTCGCACCTGCCTTCGATGCCGGCATGGCCGAACAGTTGAAGGAAGTGGAAAAAATCGCCAACCAGAAAGCCAAGCCCAGCTTCGACAACACCATCATCGCGCTGGAAAAGAGCGGCGCCACGCTCGACCGCGCCACCACGGTGTTCTTCAATCTGGTGGGCGCAGACACCAACGACGCACGCAAGAAGTTGCAGGCCGACTATTCGGCGAAGTTCGCAGCGCACCGCGATGCGATTTCGCTCAACGGCAAGCTGTTCGCACGCATCCAGACCTTGTACGACCAACGCGCCACGCTGGGGCTGGATGCGCAAGGCGTGCGCCTGGTCGAGAAGTACTACAGCGACTTCGTGCGCGACGGCGCCAAGCTCTCCGACGTCGACAAGACCACGCTCAAGGCCATGAATGCCGAGCTGGCCAACCTGGGCACCACCTTCAGCCAGAACGTGCTGGCCGAAGTGAATGCTGCCGCTGTGGTCGTGGACGACGTCAGGCAGCTGGACGGTTTGTCGCAGGAGCAGATTGCCGCCGCCGCCGAAGCGGCCAAGGCGCGCAAGCTCGATGGCAAGTACGTCATTGCCTTGCTCAACACCACCGGCCAGCCGCCGCTGACCCAGCTGAAGAATCGCGAGCTGCGCAAGAGGATCTACGACGCCTCGGTGTCGCGCGGCAGCCACGGCGGCCAGTACGACAACACCGCGCTGGTGTCGCGCATCATGAAGCTGCGCGCCGACAAGGCCAAGCTGCTGGGCTTCCCCACCTATGCCGCCTACTCGCTGGAAAACCAGACCGCCAAGACGCCCGAAGCGGTCAACGCGATGCTGGGCAAACTGGCGCCGGCCGCGGTGGCCAATGCCAAGCGCGAAGCCGCCGATCTGCAGGCCATGATCGACAAGGAACAAAAGGCTGCGCGCAAGCCGACGTTCAAGCTGGAAGCCTGGGATTGGGCCTACTACAGCGAGAAGGTGCGCCAGGCCAAGTACAACTTCGACGAATCCCAGCTCAAGCCGTACTTCGAACTGAAGAACGTGCTGGAAAATGGCGTGTTCTATGCGGCCAATCAGGAATATGGCCTGACCTTCAAACAGCGCACCGACCTGCCGACCTACCGCGACGACATCACCGTCTACGACGTGTTCGACGCGGACGGCAAGCAGCTGGCGATCTTCATTGCCGACATGTATGCGCGCGAATCCAAGCGCGGTGGCGCATGGATGAACTCCTATGTGTCGCAGTCGGAGCTGACCGGCTTCAAGCCGGTGGTGGCCAATCACCTCAACATTCCCAAGCCGCCGGCCGGCCAGCCGACGCTGCTGACCTGGGATGAGGTGACCACCATGTTCCATGAGTTCGGGCATGCGCTGCACGGCATGTTCTCCGACGTCAAATACCCGTATTTCTCCGGTACCAGCGTACCGCGCGACTTCGTCGAGTTCCCCTCGCAGGTCAACGAAATGTGGGCCGACGAACCATCCATCCTGAAGAACTACGCCAAGCATTACCAGAACGGCACCCCGATGCCGCAGGCATTGCTGGACAAGGTGATTGCCGCATCCAAGTTCAACCAGGGCTTTGCCACCACTGAATACCTGGGTGCGGCGATGCTGGATCAGAACTGGCACCAGGTCAGCGCCAGCCAGGTACCGGACGCCGCCGGCGTGATGGCATTCGAAGCCAAGGCGCTGCAGCAGGACGGCATTGCCTACGCGCCGGTGCCGCCGCGCTACAAGACCCCGTATTTCAGCCACATCATGGGCGGTTACGCGGCAGGCTACTACGCCTACATCTGGTCGGAAGTGCTGGACGCCAACACCCAGCAGTGGTTCAAGCAGCACGGTGGCCTGAGCCGCGCCAATGGCGATCGTTTCCGCAAGACCCTGCTTTCGCGCGGCGGTAGCGTGGATGCGATGGAGCTGTTCCAGAACTTTGCCGGGCATGCGCCGCAGATCGAGCCGCTGCTCGAAAAGCGCGGTCTCAGCGCGCAAGGCGGCGATGGTGCCACTCCGGAATCGCCGCAGTCCAAGCCGTAGATCGGCTGCACGACCTGCGCGCGATCATCGGGCCGCGTGCTTGGCAACAGGATCGGCATGTCCCCTGCGGGCATGCCGATCTCGAACACCAGACGCGACATCCAGCTGCTCGCGATGGTATCGGCAAGTGCTTGTTTGAGGACCGATGAGCCGACACGCCGCCCTGAGCGATCAGGGCGGCTTTTTGCTGGCTGCGTTTGCAACGCCTTATCGCACGCGCAACGCGCAGTGCTTAGAGTTCCACCGCGTCCACGCCATCCAGCAGCTTTTTCAGCAGCTTCTCCAGACGCAGCTGCTCGGCCTCGCTCATGCTGGCGGTCTCTGCATGCAACAGCGTGCAGGCATCGGGCAACAGGCTTTCGATCAAGGCCGAGCCTGCGGGCTGCAGCGTCAGTACGATCTTGCGCCGATCCTCGGGGCTGCTGGTGCGCGAGATCAGGCCTTTCTCGCACAGTTGATCGGTCAGCCGGGTGATGTTGGCCGGCTTTTCGCTGGCGGCTTCGGCTACCTCGGTCGGAGTGATCGATTGCTCCGGTGTGCCATAGAGCATCATCAAGATCTCGTATTCCGGCGGACTGAGGCCATAAGGCTTGAGTCGCACGCACCCGAGCGTATGCAGGCGCTTGTAGAGATGCTTGATCAGTCTCACCAATATTGCCGGCTCCCGCGGGAACGCCGGATAACGCACGCAGGTGTGGTCCACGCGACTTGCGGTTGGATCGAAACTACTCATATCACCCGTTGGAGTACGTTGCTGAATGGCCGGGCCATTCAATCACATCATGCGCGATGCGACACCTCAGCGCACGAAGAGATGTACATATTCCGGTGCGACCGAAGGCAATAATGTGGAGGCAGCGACCTCTGCCATCTGCGTGCCATCCGAGTAGGGACCAACCTGATAGGGCGCAAATACAAAGCGCACGGCAGTGATCTGCCCATTTGCATTCAATACCGGTACGAACTGCGCAAAATTCTCCGCCTGCGCGGCGGTGCCTTCGGCAATCATGCGATCGGCCGAAGCCACCTGCTCAGCCTGCTCTTCTACCGGCACGCGATCTTGCTGGACACGCTGGGTCGCTGCTGCATGCAATTGCGCCGCGACCTCCCGGCCGATCTTTTCCCAGCCTGCCGGATCCGGAATCAGCGCTTGTGCGGTCAATTGCTTGCGCTCCTTGACCAACCAGACGAAGCGCGCCACCAGAGGCTCGCCATGCGCACCGCCGGTGTACCTGCTGCCGTCGGCGGAAATCACGATCAGGTCCGGGGTTTGCAACACGGTTTCGAATGCCAACGACAGCTCATACGGCGCCGGCGGCTTGTCGTTGCCCAGGCCGGAGACCGCCTGCATCAGTTCGGCATGCGCATCCTGCGCATAGCCGCGAATGAGCGCAGTGAGTTCCGGATATGCATCCAGCCCGCGCGGATAGCTGATGCCCACCATGTAGGCCGGTGCATGTTCGATCACATCTTCCAGCGGGCCGCTCTGTACGACAGTCGGCTCTGCAGGCGGCGCCGCCGCGGGCGCCGCATCGGCTGCTGGCGCACTTGGCTCTGCCGTTGTCGGTGCGCGCTGCGTACACCCTGCCAACACGGCCAGCACCAGCAAGCCCTGCACTGCCTTGAATCCAAGCAACCGCCCCATTACCACCCGCTCCCCTGATATGCATCGTGTTACGAAAAGAACCGCTGCTGGTCAGGCCAGCAGATCGTGATATTGCGGATGTCGCCGCAGATATGCATCGGCATAGCTGCACGCCGGAATCACCTTCAAACCGTGCTGCCGTGCGAATGTCAAAGCGTCCTCGACTAATGCCGCGGCAACGCCGTGTCCGCTGATCGCGTCCGGCACCTGCGTGTGCGTGATGGTCATGATCTCACCCTCGCGCCGATAGGCCAGCTCGGCGTGATGTCCATCGGTGTCTATGTTGAAACGCTGCCGGTCCGGATCGTGTTCTGCGTGCACTGTCGACGCCTCTCTCAAGTTCTGCGCCAGCAAGAAGTAAGGCGCAGTGTGACCAGCGCGATGCCGCGCCTGCGTGAAAGTGAATCGATGGTGTGATCGGCTGTGCAGCTTGCGCAACGCGCCCTCAAGTTCGCCCGGGGAGCGCCGATAGCTGACCCGAAGGCAATCGCGGCAACCGGTGTGCGGAAGCAGCGACGTCTTCGCCTTACCTACGAGGGAGCCACCGCATGAACAACGATTCGGCAGGACACAGCGCAGACAGCGACAGCTCGTTGCTAGAGGGCTTGTTCCAGTTCGCTCTCAAGGGCGACACCCACAATCCGGATTTCACGCAGCTCAACGATACGGTGTACGAGCGCCTGCAGCAGGCCTACGGCGTGGCATCCAGCGCCGATCAGGAACGCAACGCGGCCTGAGCTGGCGCATCGCTGCGCAGCGGCCTCATCCGCTGTGCAGTCGCTGATCCCATCCAATACGTCTGTCCAGACCGTGCCATCGCGCGTGTCTGACATGGCTCGGCCGTATCGGGCCGGCTTCTGACCCGCTTCCCGCAACGCTCCGGTCCGTACACGCCGGCAGTCGTCGGGCATCCCATCGCGCCAGCTGGCAACCACGCGTTCGGCCTGCAGAAGGGACACGCTGGCCGCGCACAAAAGTTCACTTTCTAACCGCGGCAGCGTCCAGCGCGTTGAGCTTGGGCGAGCGTCACCATCGCCGGCCGCGCTCAGCCGAAGCGCGGGTTGGACAGCTGCTCCAGGAACACCTGCCACACGCGCGGTTCCATGATCAGCATGAACATCACGCCGAACGCAGCGCCAGCCAGATGCGCGCTGTGGTTGATGCGATCGCCGCCGCGGCGGTCCATCCACAGGCTGTAGCCCACATAGAACACCGCGTAGAGAATCGCCGGGGCCGGAATGAACAGCACCAGGATGATCGTCCACGGTTGCAGCAGGATGAAGGCAAACAGCACAGCCGACACCGCACCGGATGCGCCCAGGCTGAGGTAATTCGGATTCTTCTGGTTCTTCAGGTAGCTCGGCAGGATCGAGACCACCAGTGCGGCCAGATAGAACAGCGGATAGGTCAGCACGCTGCCGGTGAGCTGGGCCATCACGTTCTCGATCACCCGGCCGAAGAAGAACAGCGTGATCATGTTGAAGATCAGGTGCCCCAGATCGGCGTGGATGAAGCCATAGGTCACCAGGCGATCGTATTGCTTGTGCTTGTCTACCGCCGGCGGCCACAGGATCAGCCGGTCGCTCAACTTGCGATTGTTGAACGCCATCCACGAGACGATGCCGGTGATGGCGATCAGGATCAGGGTAATCATGCAGACCTCAGGCAGTACGGTAATTGTCGACCATGCGATACCGGCGTGCGTACAAGCCGAAGGCAAGTGCCGCCAGGAACGCGAAGGCCGCGAAGAAGAACATCAAGAAGGCCGCTTCACTGAGCCCAGTATCGGCGATATGCGCAGTCACCGTCGCATTGCGCACCGCCACGTTGGACAGCAGCACCCATAGATTGCCGACGGTGGTAGTGAGATACCAGAAACTCATCACCACGCCCTTCATCGACGTCGGCGCCTGGCTGTAGGCGAACTCGATGCCGGTGGCCGACACCAGCACCTCGCCGAAGGTGAGCAGTGCGTACGGCAGGATCTGCCAGGCGATGTGCATCGGCTCGCCACCGTCCATCACCATCTGGATCGCGCCTACCGCCACCCAAGCCACGCCACTCAAGGCGATGCCGCTGGTCATGCGGCGCAGCGGAGTCGGCTCCCAGCCGCCACGGCGTAACAGCGGGTACAGCACCAGGTTGTTGAAGGGGATCAGCAGCATCACCAGCAGCGGATTGAGCGCCTGCATCTGGGAAGCGGTGAACCAGGCTGGCATGGTCATTTCGCGCCCCTGCAGCACCCAGGTCGAGGCCTTCTGGTCGAACAACGAAAAGAACGGCGTCACCAGCGCAAAGATCACCAACACCCGCAACAGCGCACGCACGCCTTCCACCGCAACATCCGGATGGGTGCCACGCGCACGTTCTAGCTGCCACCAGGTCCCGCCGCCGATCCCGGCCAGCAACAACACCAGCGCAATGCACAGGCACACGACGATGCCCAATTGCTCGACCAGCGCGAAGCCGGCCAGCGCCAGCAACACCGAGACGACCGCCAGCATCAAGCCCGGACGGCCCTGCCCGGGCGCGTGCGTCAATAGCGCAGTGCGCACCACCGCACCGAACCCATGCGGGTCCTTCGGCGGCAGCGGCACCAGGACATAGCGCTTGCGCCCCAGCCAGAACACCAGCGTCGCCACGAACATCAGGATCCCTGGAATGCCGAATGCCCAGGCCGGGCCAAGATTCTTCAGCGCCAGCGGAATCAGCAGCGAGGCGAACAGCGAGCCGAAGTTGATGATCCAGTAGAAGGCGTCGAACACCACCTTGGCCAGGTGCTTGTTGGACTGGTCGAACTGGTCGCCCATGAACGAGGCCACCAGCGGCTTGATGCCACCTGCGCCCAGCGCGATCAGGCCCAGACCCAGAAAAAATCCGTCGCGGCTGCCCTCAAACAGCGCAAGGCAGGCATGCCCGGCGCAATACACCAGGCTGAACCACAGGATGGTGTTGTACTTGCCGAAAAAGCGGTCGGCCAGCCAACCGCCCAGCAACGGGAAGAAATACACCCCGATCATGAAACTGTGCAGGATGTGCTTGGCCTCGGCTTCGCGCCCTGGCCCGCTAATTTCCTGCAGCAACAGCGAGGTGATCAGGAACTGCACCAGGATGTTGCGCATGCCGTAGAAGCTGAAACGCTCGCAGGCCTCGTTGCCGATGATGAAAGGAATCTGGCGCGGCAGCCGCGCGCCGGCAGAAGCGCCTGGCGAGATGGAGGTGGTCAAAGGCAGTCCGGTCGTGCTGAAAACAGGCCCTATCGTACCGGCGCCCGCCCGCCGGCCGCCATTGCCCGCCCGAACATGTCGGACGCAGGAGCTCAGCGGACGCAGCTGGCGGACCTCGCCCAGCGTGATCGGTGTCGTCCAGGTTGGCCGACAACGCCATGGCGCCAAGCGTTGCACGGCAGCCGCGTAGCCTGCGCCTCCTCGAATGTTGCTCGCCCGATCAAGGGAAAGCCGCAGCGTGTCCGGGTGAAACCCACGCTTGGCACCGATCACAGCAAGACCATGACGCAGTGCAGATTGGCCTTGCACGCCGGCTCGGCTACATTGCAAACGTTTTCCTGGAACACTGGACCGCTGGATGCCCCGCTTCACTCGCCTTGCCCTGAGCCTGTTGCTGCTGACTTCCGCCCCCGCCGCGCTGGCTGCCGCGCCGCTGACCACCCAGGCAGAGCGCAGCGGTTTCATCCAGACCGGCCGCTACGACGAAGTCATTGCACTGTGCGATGCGTTTGCGCAGCGCTACCCGCAGGCGGTGCGTTGCATCCAGTTCGGCACCACGCCCGAGGGCAGGCCGATGAAGGCCTTGATCGTCTCCACCAGTGGCGCACTCGACGCGCAATCGGCCGCGCAACGCAAGCTGCCGGTGGTTTTGGTCCAGGGCGGCATCCATGCCGGCGAGATCGATGGCAAGGATGCGGGCTTTCTGGCCCTGCGCGAGTTGCTCGATGGCAAGGCCGGCCATGGCGTGCTGGACAAGCTGGTGTGGGTGTTCGTGCCGGTATTCAACGTCGATGGGCATGAGCGCTTCGGTGCCTGGAACCGCCCCAACCAGCGCGGTCCCGAACAGATGGGCTGGCGCACCACCGCGCAGAACCTCAATCTCAACCGCGATTACGTCAAGGCCGACGCGCCGGAAATGCAGGCCATGCTGCAACTGGTGCAGCAATGGGACCCGTTGATGTATGTAGACCTGCACGTCACCGACGGCGCCAAGTTCGAGCACGACGTCTCGGTGCAGGTGGAACCGGTGCATGCCGGCGATGCGGGCTTGCAGCGCGATGGCACACGCTGGCGCGACGCAGTGCTCGCCGATCTGAAAAAACAGGGCTCGTTGCCGCTGCCGTACTACCCGTCCTTCGTGCACGAAGACGACCCCAGTTCCGGCTTTGCCGATGATGTGTCGCCGCCACGCTTTTCGCACGGCTATTTCCTGCTACGCAACCGCTTCGGCATGCTGGTGGAAACGCATTCGTGGAAGGATTACCCCACCCGTGTGCGGATCACCCGCAATGCCATCGTCTCGGTGTTGCAGCAGGCCGCACGCCATGGCACGCAGTGGCGCGCCGATGCATTGGCTGCCGATCAGCGCGCCACGCGTCTGGCCGGCACGACCGAACCGTTGAGCTTCGCTGCTAGCCCAGACGCACGCACCGTCGCGTTCCGTGGCTATGCGTATACGCGCACACCGTCGCCGATTTCCGGGGCACTGATGACGCACTACGACGAAAGCAAGCCGCAAGTCTGGAAGGTGCCGCTGCGCGACCAGATCAAGCCCGATGTGGTGGTGGATGCGCCACGCGGCGGCTACCTGGTCCCGCCTGCGCAAGCGGCCTTGGTGGGCGAAAAACTGCGCCTGCATGGCATCCAATTCACGACCATCGGCACTGCGGCGCAGCGGCCGGTGCAAACCTTCCGCGCCGACGCGGTCAAGTTCGCAGCACGCTCCAACGAAAGCCACCAGACAGTGGAACTCAGCGGGCAGTGGCGCAATGAAACCCGCAGCGTGCCGGCCGGCTCGTTGTTCGTGCCGATCGCCCAACCCAAGGCGCGCCTGGTGATGGCGATCCTGGAACCGCAGGCGCCGGATTCGCTGCTGCAGTGGGGCTTTTTCAATACCGCGTTCGAGCGCAAGGAATACATGGAAGCCTACGTCGCCGAAGAGGTGGCGCGCGACATGCTCGCCAACGATGCCGCGTTGAAGGCGCAGTTCGAACAGCGCATCGCCAGCGATCCGGACTTTTCCAACAACCCGCAGGCGCGGCTGGAATTTTTTGCCAAGCGCCACACATCCTGGGATGAGCGCTACCAGCTCTACCCGGTACTCCGCACCGCGCAGACCGACTTCTAACCGCCTGCCGATTCTGCACGCGTCGGCGCGGCATCACCGCGCCTTCCAGACGTGGGCACTTAGTGCCCCTCTCATATGTTTTGACCCAGCACCACAAGGATATCCCGTGCCACAGCTCGATATGAAACCGTTTACATCCCGTCATCACCGTCCACGGCCCCTGGTCCTGGCGGTCGTGATGGGCTTGGGCATCGCCCTGGCCGCGCCGCTGGCAGTTGCGCAAGGCGCGCCCGCTTCGCAGCCGTGGATGGACACCGCGTTGACCCCGGACCAGCGCGCCGACCGCTTGCTGGCGCAAATGACCGAAGACGAAAAATTCCAGATGTTGCGCAGCTATTTCGGCCTGGGCACCGACAAGATTCCCAAGCCCGAAGGCGCGCTCGGTTCGGCCGGCTACGTTCCCGGTATTGCGCGCCTGGGCATTCCCGCCCAGCAACTGGCCGATGCCGGCGTGGGCGTGACCAACCCCGGCGGCATCCGCAAGGGCGACTACGCCACCGCGATGCCATCCGGACCGTCGACCGCATCGAGCTGGAACAGGCAACTGGCGTATACCGGCGGCAAGATCATGGGGCGCGAATCCTGGCAGCAAGGCTTCAACGTGTTGCTCGCCGGCAGCGTCAATCTGCAGCGCGACCCGCGTAATGGGCGCAATTTCGAATATGCGGGTGAAGACCCGTTGCTGGCCGGCACCATGGTCGGCGAATCGATTCGCGGCGTGCAAAGCGAGCATGTGCTGTCCACGATGAAGCACTTCGCACTCAACGATATGGAAACGCGGCGCAACTTTCATAGCGCGCAGATCGGCGAGCAGGCGATGCACGAATCGGACCTGCTGGCCTTCGAGATTGCGCTGAAGATCGGCGACCCGGCCTCGGTGATGTGTTCGTACAACAAGATCAACGGCACCTATGGTTGCGAGCACGATTACCTGCTCAACCAGGTGCTCAAGCAGGAATGGAAATACCCCGGTTACGTGATGTCCGATTGGGGCGGCGTGCATAGCGGCTCCAAGGCGGCGTTGGCCGGGCTGGATCAACAGTCGGCTGGCGAAGTGTTCGACGCGGCGGTGTTTTTCGATACGCCGCTGCGCATGGCGGTGTCTGCCGGCGTGGTGCCGCGCGCGCGCTTCGACGACATGGTCAGGCGCGTGTTGCGCAGCCTGTTCGCGCATGGCGCCTTCGATTACCCGACCCAGCGCCAACCCATCGACGGCAAGGCCGGTCTGTTGGCTGCGCAACATGTGGCCGAAGAAGGCAGCGTGTTGCTGCGTAACGAGCAAGCCACATTGCCGTTGTCCCAGGAGGTGCGCCGCATTGCCGTGATCGGCGGCTACGCCGACAAGGGCGTGATGTCCGGTGGCGGCTCCTCGCGCGTGGACTACACCATCAACGGCGGCAACGCGGTACCGGGCATCACGCCGACCACCTGGCCCGGCCCGGTGATCATCCACCCATCCTCGCCGCTGCAGGCGCTACGCGCCGCGTTGCCGAACGCGCAGATCGATTATGTAGACGGCACCGACCGCGCCGCTGCCGCACGCGCCGCCAAGGCGGCCGATGTGGCGATCGTGTTCGCCACCCAGTGGGCGGCCGAATCGGTGGATCTGCCGGACATGCGCTTGCCCGACAACCAGGACGCGTTGATCGAAGCGGTGGCCAAAGCCAACCCGAAGACCACCGTGGTGCTGGAAACCAACGGACCGGTGCGCATGCCGTGGGCCGAACGCGTGCCGGCGGTGTTGCAGGCGTGGTATCCGGGCATCGGTGGCGGTGAGGCGATCGCCAACCTGCTGACCGGCGCGGTGAATCCCTCCGGCCACCTGCCGGTGACCTGGCCGGTGGACGAATCGCAGCTGCCGCGTCCGTCGATTCCGGGGCTGGGCTTCAAGCCGGCCAAGCCTGGCGAAGACACCATTGACTACGCCATCGAAGGCGCTAACGTCGGTTACAAGTGGTTCGCCGCGCGCAAGCTGACACCACGCTACCCATTCGGCCACGGCCTGTCGTACACGCAGTTCCGCATGGGCGGGCTGCAGGTGGAGGCAAGCGGCAGCCAGCTCACCGCCAGCTTCGAGGTGGAAAACACCGGCTCGCGCGAAGGCGCCGCCGTGCCGCAGCTCTACGTCACCCTGCCCGACGGCCACGCCACCCCGCTGCGCCTGATCGGCTGGCAGAAGCTCACGCTAAAGCCCGGCGAAAAACGCAGCGTGCAGGTGGTGGCAGAGCCCAGGACCCTGGCCGACTTCGATGCCCAGGCACGTCGCTGGACGATCGCCGCAGGCACGTACCGCGTACAACTGGCGCGCTCGGCGAGCGAGCCGGTGCAAACTGCCCAGGTCACGCTGCAGGCGGCACAGTTGCCGTGAGCGCACGTGGCGCATGCACTAACCCGTGCGTGCGCCACCATCGGGCCGGTTCGGTTGCCAGACTGCGTACGGGCGACGAAAAAATGTGTCGGTTGCGTTGACAGCCTCGCGCGCAGCTTGCACAATTCGCCCCCTGAGTCGCCCAGGTGGCGGAATTGGTAGACGCACTAGCTTCAGGTGCTAGCGGGGGCAACTTCGTGGAGGTTCGAGTCCTCTCCTGGGCACCACGACTCACGGTAGATCTTAAAAAACCTCGCTTCGGCGGGGTTTTTTGCGTTTGGGCGATCGCCTGGGTGGGCAGCGCGATGCACTGATCGACAGTGCGCTGCCGCCTGCTCGGCTATCGGGTCGGGCGCGCTACTGGCAGTCGAAGGATGCGCTCCGCTCGGCTGCGGGCATGGGGTCGCTACGCAAGGTGCCTGTGCAGGTGCGTGCGGCATCGCTGATGCGCAGGGACACCTGCACTGCCTCACCGTACGCGCAAACCACATAGGTGCCGTGCGGGTCTGCATCATCGAAACGCCAGACCCAGTGCGCCACGCCACGCGGCTGCGCTGCTTCCGCGTTGCGCGGCACCAGTGCGGCACGCTCGCGGGGGTGGCCCGAATACACGCCAATCGACGCTAACCGCAGCGCCTGGTGCGGGTCGACGCCGAGCTGCGCGCCCTCCG
The DNA here is from genome assembly GCF_020880415.1 of Xanthomonas euvesicatoria pv. euvesicatoria. Taxonomy (GTDB): domain Bacteria; phylum Pseudomonadota; class Gammaproteobacteria; order Xanthomonadales; family Xanthomonadaceae; genus Xanthomonas; species Xanthomonas euvesicatoria. The sequence goes on from NZ_JAJIUJ010000098.1 coordinate 38,390, forward strand.
GCAGGTCCGGGCTCTGCAAGGTGCCATCGGTGATGTGCAAGGCTGCCGGGCACTGCAATGTGGGTTCGGCCAAGGCAGGCAAGGCAAGCACCGGTGCGAGAAGCACCGTTATGCACCGCAATGATCCGACGAACGACGTCCCTGCCATGATCGCAAACCCCTCGCGTGCAACTGCACCGTACGAAGCGGCAACATTGCCGCGTTTTGAAACCAGACCGCGCTGCAGACCTGGCCACGCTGGCCTGCAGCGCGTCGCGTGGCTTACTTGCTGCCGGCCATCTGCTCAAGATAATCGGTCAGATAATGCTCGGGATTGATCTGCTCCGAGACACCGGCGTCATAGCCGACGCGCGCCGGCTTCGCCGCACCTGGCAGGTACAACTCGCCGCCGCCTTCGTCGAGGATGAGCAGCACATACGGACGGCCTTTCAGCTGAACCGTGTAGCGGGTGTCCTTTTGCGTGGCAGCCGTCGTTGCCAGCAGGATCTTGTCGTCGATCTCGCTGTCGGCACCGGTCACCTGCATCAGCGCCTGATTCTTTTCGCGCGGGCCGTAACGCAAGGTCGACACCTTGACGCCATCGCTGGAGCTATACGCCTTGGCTTGCTTGGCCACCTCCGGACGTGCGGCCGCGGCCTGCGTCTGCGCAACGGCAGCGATGCCAAGGAGTGGAATGAGCAATGTCGTCGCACAGACGCGACGCCATGAGGATCGAAACATCATCGAAGCTTCCTTGTGTGATGAAAAACGCAGGCGGCATGCCCGCGCACGACGCCGCGCGTGGCCCTCGCGGAAAAAACAGGACCGCGCTAGCGGCAGCGACGCATGCTACCCCAACCCCTGCGAGATCGCCTGGCGCCTTATCTGCGCAAGCGGCCCATCGCGCGCGCATGAGAGCCGCCCTCACGCTGCCAACCAATGGTGGATTCGGCCGTGTTGACGCCCCGCCCTAAGCTGGTCGGCAGCACCGGCGTTTTCGGTGCGTAGCGCATGGGCAAATGCCCGCATGTCGCCATCAGCCGGCGAGTGCAGCGGAAAGGCGATGCGTGTTTTTCGAGATGGCACCGACGCCAAACGAACCGCTTGCCCACCCAAAACGCGGCAAAGAGCTGCTCCGGCGTCGCTGGCTGTGTGGTGTCAGATCGGCAAGCCCGTCGACGACGCGAAATAGCGGCTTGCCGTTAGGCACCACAGACACCGCCGACGATGCCGTAACGCTCTGGACAGAAGGGCTCAGTGCCCCCCTGCTGCTGCCGCGCTCCCGGCGCCGGCGCCGAACGGCGGCTTTGCCAGCCACAGGAAGAAGATGATCGCCAGAAAGGTCCATCCAAGCAGATAGAAGATGTCGTTGAAGCCCATCTGCGAAGCCTGGTGGTTGATCATGTTATTGAGCGATGCCGCGCCGCGTTGCAGGTCGCCCTGCCCCATCGCGGTCACCTGCTCCTGCATGCCCGGCGTGTACACCGAAATGTGCTCGGTGATGTGCGCGTGGTGCACCTGGGTACGGCGTGCCCACAGGTAGGTCGTCAACGACGCGGCGAAACTCCCGCCCAGCGTGCGCAGGAAAGTGGCCAGGCCCGAACCCGCCGCGATCTCGCGGCCATCCAGATCCGACAACAGAATCTGCAACACCGGCATGAAGAACAATGCCACGCCTACGCCCATCACCAACTGGATCGTGGCCACATGGCCGAAGTCCACCTGCAGGTTGAAATTGGAGCGGAAGAAGCTGGTGAAGGACATGAAGATAAAGGCGATGGTGGCCAGCATGCGCAGGTCGAAGCGCAGCGCGTATTTGCCCACGAACGGCGTCATCAGCACCGGCAGGATGCCGATCGGCGCAGTCGCAAGGCCGGCCCAAATCGCGGTGTAACCCATATCGCGCTGCAGCCATTGCGGGATCAGCAGGCTCACGCTGAAGAACGCGGCATATGCGACCACCATGGCCAGCGTGCCGGCGCGGAAATTGCGATGCCGGAACAGCTTGAGATCGACGATGGGATCCTTGTCGGTCAACTCCCAGATCACGAACACCACCAGCGCCACTGCCGCGATGCAGGCCAGCAACACGATCTTGTCCGAAGAGAACCAGTCTTCGTCGTTTCCCAGATCCAGCACCAACTGCAGGGCGCCCACGCCAACCACCAGCAGGATCAGGCCGATGTAGTCCATGCGCGGCTTTTCGAGCTGTTCGGGGCGATGCCGCAATTGCGAACCCACGATACTGCTGGCGATCACGCCCAGCGGCACGTTGATCAGGAAGATCCATTCCCAGCTGTAGTTGTCGGTGATCCAGCCGCCGAGAATCGGCCCGGCGATCGGGGCCACCACGGTAATCATCGCCAGCAACGCCAGCGCCTGTCCGCGTTTTTCGCGCGGATAGATCGACACCAGCAGACTCTGGGTGATGGGATACATCGGGCCGGCAACGAATCCTTGCAGCGCGCGCGCCACCACCAGCATCCCCATGCTCTGCGCCAGGCCGCACAGCAGCGAGGCGATGGTGAACGCCAGCGTGGACCACACGAACAACTTGGTTTCGCCAAACCGGCGACTCAACCAACCGGTCAGCGGCAGCGCAATGGCAGTGCTGACGGCGAACGAGGTGATCACCCAGGTGGCCTGCTGCGAACTGGCGCCGAGGTTACCGGCGATGGTCGGCAGCGAGACGTTGGCGATGGTGGTGTCCAGCACCTGCATGAACGAGGCCATGGCCAGGCCCACGGTGCACAACGCCACGCTGGCCGGGCGAAAACCGGCGGCAGGCGCCGGTGCCGCCGGGCCGCCGGGCGCGGTGGAAGCTTGCGAAGACATGGTGGCTTAGCCCGCCTTGCTGGCAGCCTGCGAGGGCAGGTTGTCCTGGATGATGCGTTGGATGTCGGCGTCGGCAGCCTTGAGCTGCTGCGCATACACGTCGGTGGAAAACACCGCGCCGTTGGCGACCTGGGTCGGCAGCACGCTGCCCTGCTGATCGTGCAGGTTCACATCGACCTTCATCGACAGGCCGATCCGCAGCGGATTGCTGGCCAGCTGCTTGGAATCCACTGCAATGCGCACCGGCACGCGCTGCACGATCTTGATCCAGTTACCGCTGGCGTTTTGCGCCGGCAACAGCGAGAACGCGCTGCCGGTGCCCAGGCCCAGGCTCTGGATACGGCCGGTGTAGCTCACGCCGCCGCCGTACAGATCAGAATGCAGTTCCACCTCCTGGCCCAGGCGCATGTGCTTGAGCTGGGTTTCCTTGAAATTGGCTTCCACCCACACCTGCTCCAGCGGCACCACCGCCATCAACACGCTGCCCGGCTGCACGCGCTGACCCACCTGCGCCGAACGCCGTGCGACATAGCCGGACACCGGCGCCACCACGCCGGTGCGCGCATGATTCAAATACGCCTGACGCAGTTGTGCGGCGGCGGTCTGCACGTCCGGCTGGTTGGCCACCGCGCTGTCGTCCACCAACGCTCGGTTACGCTCCAAGCTCTCGCGCGAGCCGCTTACGGCCGCTTCGGCGGCGGCCAGTTCGTCGCGGGCATGCGCCAGTTCTTCGTTGGAGATCGCGCCGGTGGCGGCCAGATTCTTACGCCGTGCGAAGTCCGAGCGCGCACTGCGCAGCGTGACTTCGCGAGCGGACAACTCCGCTTGCGCACCTTCCACGGTGCGATACAGACCGCGCACCTGACGCACGGTCTTGGCCAGGTTGGCTTCGGCCTGCTGCAAGGCGACCTCGGTGTCGGCCGGATCCAGCTGCACCAGCAACTGGCCGCGCTCCACACGCATGCCGTCTTCGGCGCCGATGCTGACCACCGTACCGCCCACCATCGGGGTGATCTGCACCTGGTTGCCCTGCACATACGCATCGTCGGTGTCTTCGTGCCAACGGCCGACCAGGAAGTACCACACCACCAGACCGATGATCGCCAGGATCACTACAATGGCCACGATGCGCAGCGCAGCGCGGCGCTTGCTGGGCGCGGCCGGTGCGGGTTGAGGAGAAGTTGAAGTCGTCTGGCTCATCGTCGATGTCTCAGGAATTCGGTTGTGCGCAAGTGGGCGCGGCGTGGGCGGTGTCGCGTGCGGGTTCCGGCGTGAATCCGCCGCCCAGCGCACGCTGCAACCTCACCGAGGCCAGAAGTTGTTGCGACTGCAGCCCGGCCATGCGTTGGCGTGCGAGCAGCAACTGCTCCTGTACGCTGAGCACTTCCAGATAGCTGCCGATGCCGGCGCGGTAACGCTGCTGAGCCAGATCGAAGGCGGCCGTGGCGGTCTGCACGGCATCGTTCTGCGCTTGCGCGCGCTGCTCCAGCGAACGCACGGCGGTGACCTGGTCGGCCACCTCGCGCAGCGCAGCGATCACTTTCTGGTTGTAGTCGGCCACGGCCAGGTCGTATTGCGCGTCGCTGCCGGCCAGATTGGCGCGCAGCTTGCCGCCGTCGAAGATCGGCAGGCTCAGCGCCGGCGCGACCAGCCCGAACACCGAGCCGCTTTCCAGCAGCTTGCCGACATCCGGGTTGATCACACCGCCCAGCGCGGTGAGGTTGAGGCTGGGATAGAAGCGGGTCTTGGCGACTGCGATGTCCTTGTCGGCCGCCTCCACGCGCCAGCGTGCCGCCACCACGTCGGGGCGACGACCCAGCAGGTCGGCCGGCAGCATGCTCGGCAACTGCGTGGCGATGCCCCCGCCGAGTACGGGACGGGCGATGTCCAAACCGCGATCCGGGCCCTGCCCGACCAAGGCCGCCAGCGCGGTGCGGGCTTCGTCGATCTGCTGCTGCGCCGATTGCAGCTGCTGCTGCGCGGCCGGCACGCGCGCTTGCGCCTGGCGCACCTGCAACTCGCTGTCGATGCCGGCGCTGCGGCGTTGCCGGGTCAGCTCCAGGGTCTTCTGCGCACGGCTCAATTCGTCGTTGGCCAGGTCGTGCAGGCTCCACGCGTACGCGAGCTGTGCATAGCCTTCGGCAATCGCCGACGACAGATTCAATCGTGCCGCCTGCGCATCCACTTCGGCCGCATGCGCCTGGTCGACCGCCGCTTCCCACGCGCTGCGCTTGCCGCCCCACAGATCGATGCCGTAGCGGAAATCCAGCACGACCTGCGCGCTGCCGCCGTAGCTGCCGCCGAGCTCTTCGCCGACCATCGATTCAGGTAGCTGCAGGCCGGTGTAGCCGCCGGACACCGACAGGCTGGGGCCGCGCTCGGCCTGCGCAGTGCCGATACGCGCCTGCGCCTGATGCAGGCGCGCATCCGCCGCAGCGAGGCTGGGGCTGTGCTGCAGGCCTTCGGCGATCAGCGCGTCCAGCTGCGCATCGCCCAGCGCGCGCCACCAATCGCTGGCCGGCCACGCGGCCGGACTCAACGTGGTTTGCTGCGCCAGGGTGCGCTCTGCATGCAGCGTGCTCGGATCCAGCACGGCGCCTTGCGGATTCAGCCCACGGCTGCTGGCGCAGGCGGCCAACGCCAATGCCAGGGCGGTGATAACGAGCGGCCGCCAGGCGCATCGAGCGCGGGCGCAGCATCTGGGTCGGGGAACTAGCGACGTTCATGAGTTGAGTGCATCGCGGACACGGATAAGAAGTGAGGTGAGAAGTTCGCGCTCGGCCGCGGACAGGTCGCGCAGGCCGTGCTCGATGGCGCGTTCGCCGCGCAGGCGCAGCCGCTCCCACAGCGCCACGCCCTGCTCGGTCATGACGATCTGCAGCGCGCGCCGGTCTTGCGCATGCGGCTCACGCCGCACCGCGCCCAGCGCTTCAAGCTTGTCGAGCAGGCGGGTCACCGCGCTCGGGGTCTGGTCCAGCGCCAGCGCCAGTTCGTTGGCCGTGCACGGGGAGCGCACCGCCAGGATCTTCAGGCCCACGTAGTGGCTGAAACCGAAATCGGGCAGTTCGCCCTTCATCTCGGCATCGAGCTGGCGCATCAGCGCATCGCGCACCTGACGCAACAACAGGCCGAACGACGGTGTGGCGGAAGACGAAACATTCATGCCACACATTTTGTTCCGAAAAATATATTTGTCAACGCAATTATCCCGCAAGGGATTAAACCGCCCGCAAGGATCGCCACCTTACGCGGCGCGTGCGCCGGCTCGGTAATACAATTCGGCCAATGAGTATCGAAAACCCGCCAACCCAGATCGATGCCCTGCCGCCAGGCGTACGCGCCAGCTTTGAAAGGGCCGATGGGCCGGTGCTGATCGCGTTCCTGGCGGAGCTGCGCGAGGTGTGGGCGCCGGAAACTGCCTGGCACGCGCATGTCCGCGGCCAGCTGATGTATGTGGAGCATGGCGTGCTCACCGTACATACAGAACAGGGTGCCCTGTCGCTGCCGCCGGGCTGCGCCGGCTGGATGCCACCCGGGCAGCAGCACACCGTGGAGCTGGCCGGGCCGATGCGCGGGTGGGGCGTGATTGTGCGGCCGGATGCCTGCGCCGCCCTGCCTGCGCAAGGCGGGGTGATCCGGCTGACCGGGCTGGCCCGCGAGGCCATCATGCGGGCCGCCGACTGGCCACTGGATCAGCCGCTGGATGCCGCCCAGCAACGCCTGGCCGCGGTGCTGCTGGACGAGCTATGCCAGGTGCAGATCGACCACCTGCACCTGCCGATGCCGGCCGACCGCCGGCTGCTGCGGATCACCCGCCAGTTGCTCGATACGCCCGCCGACCCGCGCCCGCTCGACGCCTGGGCCGACTGGGGCGGATTGTCGCCGCGCAGCCTGAGCCGGCATTTTCGCGAGGAGACCGGCCTGAGTTTTGCGCAGTGGCGGCAGCAGGCGCGGCTGACCGAAGGCCTGCGGCGGCTGAGCCGGGGCCACGCGGTGGCGCAGGTGGCCGACCAGCTTGGCTACAGCAGCCCCAGCGCCTTCGTCAGCGTGTTCCATCGCCATTTCGGCGCCCCGCCCACCCGTTATCTGGCCGGCCCTCATGCGCGCGGCTTGGCATCCCCCGCCGCATCCGGATAATCGGCGCTCTTCGAGCCCGCGCCCCGGCGCGGGTTCCTCTTCACGCAGGACCTGGCTTTACATGACCGATCTGACCCGCCCCACCTTCCACGGCTTTGAACAGCTGCCGCTGCGCGAATACGCCGAACGCGCCTATCTCGACTACTCGATGTATGTGGTGCTCGACCGCGCCCTGCCGTTCCTGGGTGACGGCCTGAAGCCGGTGCAGCGCCGCATCGTCTACGCGATGAGCGAGCTGGGCCTGAACGCCGCCGCCAAGCCGAAGAAATCCGCGCGTACCGTGGGCGATGTGATCGGTAAGTACCACCCGCATGGCGACAGTGCCTGCTATGAGGCGCTGGTACTGATGGCGCAGCCGTTCTCGTACCGTTATCCGCTGATCGAAGGCCAGGGCAACTTCGGCTCCACCGACGACCCCAAGTCGTTTGCAGCGATGCGCTACACCGAGTCCAAGCTGACCCCGATCGCCGAAGTGCTGCTGGGCGAGCTTGGCCAGGGCACCACCGATTGGGCGCCCAACTTCGACGGCACCCTGGAAGAGCCCACCTGGTTGCCGGCACGCCTGCCGCACCTGCTGCTCAACGGCACCACCGGGATTGCGGTGGGCATGGCCACCGACGTGCCGCCGCACAATCTCAACGAGATCGTCAGCGCACTGCTGCGGCTGCTCGATGACCCTGACGCCACGGTCGCGCAGCTGTGCGAGCACGTGCTGGGCCCGGATTACCCGACCACCGCCGAGATCATCACCCCGGCTGCGGACCTGCGGAACATCTACGAGACCGGTCACGGCAGCGTGCGCGCGCGCGCCACCTACAAGAAAGAGCACGCCAACATCGTCATCGATGCGCTGCCCTACCAGGTCTCCCCGTCCAAGGTGATCGAGCAGATCGCCCAGCAGATGCGCGCCAAGAAGCTGCCGTGGCTGGAAGACATCCGCGACGAGTCCGACCACACCAGCCCGGTGCGGGTGGTGCTGGTGCCGCGCTCCAATCGCGTCGATGCCGAACAGCTGATGGGCCACCTGTTCGTTACTACCGATCTTGAGCGCAGCTACCGCGTCAACCTCAACGTGATCGGTCTGGATGGCCGCCCGCAGGTCAAGAACCTCAAGCACCTGCTGAGCGAATGGCTGAGCTTCCGCAGCGATACGGTGACCCGCCGCCTCAACCATCGCCTGCAGAAGGTCGAGCGCCGCCTGCACCTGTTGGAAGGCTTGTTGATCGCCTTCCTCAACCTGGACGAAGTGATCCGCATCGTCCGCAGCGAAGACGAACCCAAGCCGGTGCTGATCTCGCGCTTCGCGCTGAGCGAAGAACAGGCCGAATACATCCTGGAAACCAAGCTGCGCCAACTGGCGCGCCTGGAGGAAATGAAGATCCGCGGCGAACAGGAAGCACTCGCCAAGGAACGCGCGCAGATCATCGCGATCCTGGAAAGCAAGACCAAGCTGAAGAAGCTGATCAAGGACGAACTGACTGCCGACGCCAAGAAGTTCGGCGATGCGCGGCGTTCGCCGCTGGTGCAGCGTGGCGCCGCGCAGGCCATCGACGAAACCGAAATGGTGGCCAGCGAACCGATGACCGTGGTGCTATCGGAGAAGGGCTGGGTGCGGGCAGCCAAGGGCCACGAGGTGGATCCTGCCGGCATGTCCTACCGCGAAGGCGATGGCCTGCTGGCGGCAGTGCGCAGCCGCAGCACGCATCAGGTGGCGTTCCTGGATTCGGACGGCCGCGCCTATTCCACCGCCGTGCACACCCTGCCCTCGGCGCGTGGCAATGGCGAACCGTTGACCGGACGTTTCTCGCCGGCCTCGGGCGCGGCGTTCCAGGTCATGGCCAGCGCCGACAACGCCACCCGCTTCGTGCTGGCATCCTCGCACGGCTACGGCTTCGTCACCCGTTTCGAAAACCTCACCGGCCGCAACAAGGCCGGCAAGGCGATGCTCAATCTCACCACCGGCTCGCATGTGCTGACGCCGGCCCAGGTAAGCAACCCGCAAACCGACCGCATCGTCGCCGTGACCAGTGCCGGCAATCTGCTGGCGGTGCCGGCCACCGACGTGCCCGAGCTGGACAAGGGCAAAGGCAACAAGATCATCGAGATCCCCAAGGCCAAGCTCGGCACCGAACGCGTGGTGGCCGTGGTGGCGGTCGCACCAGGCAACACGCTGCTGGTGCGCAGCGGCGCACGCACCATGAGCCTGTCGTTCAAGGACCTGGATACGTATGTGGGTGCGCGTGCGAGCCGTGGATCGTTGTTGCCACGTGGGTGGCAGAAGGTGGACGGGTTGGAGGTGCAGTAATGGACGGCAATTCACTCGTCCGGCGCGCAGCGGCGCGGTTGGGACTGCGGTCGCCTCAGGCTGCTGGGGCGCGGCAGAAGGTGGATGGGTTGGAGGTGCAGTAGGAGACGGCAATTCAGTCGCCCGGCGCGCAGCGGCGCGGTGGGGACTGCGGTCGCCTCAGGCTGCTGGGGCGCGGCAGAAGGTGGACGGGTTGGAGGTGCAGTA
>NZ_JAJIUJ010000099.1 GCF_020880415.1 Xanthomonas euvesicatoria pv. euvesicatoria
TCAAACCTCCAGTGCCATGTTTGCGGACCACATGGTGCTTGAGGGCGTTGAGGAACGCGCCCGCACCACCTGCAACCAAGCACGCAAAAATGCGATCCAGCGCAGCAGCCAGCGCAGGTTGTAGCCAGCGGCGCAGCCGAGCACGTGCAGTGCATCGCCTTGGGCGCCTTTGAGATGGCAGCGATTCAAGCGGCAGTCCTGTTTCAGATGTCCGATCACCGGCTCTACCGCTTGCCGTCGTTTGATCCAGCGCCATTGCCGCCGTGTCAGCGTGTTGGCCTTGCCACGATGCAGGATCTGCACACCTTCCACGTCGCGCCCGCGATACCCCAGGTCCACGATCGCCACCTGCGGTATCACATTCACATCCTGCAGCAGCCCGCGCGCCTGTTCCAGTTGCTCGGCCAGCGTGTCGCCGTCGTACGGGTTACCCGGGAAACTGCGCGCGCCCACGATCAAGCCCTTGCGCGCACTCACCGCAATGCCGACCTTGACGCCAAACTCGTACGGTTGACGCGCCTTGCCCTTGCTCATGCATTCCACTTCTGGCGCGTGCAACGCGTAGAGCTTTTGTTTGTCCTTGGGACGCTGTGTCAACAGCCGGTGTGCGCGCTCCAACCAGACACTGATGCCCTCATGCACCGACGGTTCCAGCCGGGCCAGCTTGCGTTGCAGATCGCGTAATACGCGTCCCAGGACCGTGCGTTGGCGTCGCAGCACCTTGCGCATGCGCTTGAACTGGCGCGCATGCGCATAGCGCCCGGCCTTGCGGCGCAACGCCGGACCTAGCCGCGCATAGCTCTGTCGCAGTGCGATGCCGTGTCGCTTGGCCAGCAGCACCAGCTTCTTGCGCGCCACCTCCAGCAAACCGCTGTCGGTGGGATGGGCGATTGCTTTTTCCTGCACGGTGGTGTCCACGATCACCCGCGACAACTCGCGCGCATCCACTGCCTTCATCACATGAGCGGTGTTGATGGTGTGCGCCAACAGCTCTTCCATCCCGGCTTCGCCCAGGCGCTGTCGCCAACGTGTCAGGGAGCTGGGATCGCACGGCAAGCAGGTCTGGAACACCACCTCACCGGTGAAGAACTGCCAATAAGGATTTTCCAGCCAGCGCTCGCACACCGCTTCATCGGACAGGCCGTAGGCGTGCTTGAGGTAGAGCAAGCCGGCGATCAGGCGCACCGGCAGTGCGGGCCGACCGCCTGTGCCGGGGGTAGCCGGCAACCGCGGCGACAGCGCCTGCTCCAACGCACTCCACGGCAGCCGATGAATCAGCTGGACCAGTGGATGGCGCAAGTCGATCTGGTTCTCCAGACGCGAACGAAACAGCTCATCGGC
>NZ_JAJIUJ010000100.1 GCF_020880415.1 Xanthomonas euvesicatoria pv. euvesicatoria
TCAGGGAGAACATTATGTCTTTGGAACATACGATTGATCAGCTACGAACGCTCAAATTGACCGGCATGGTGGCTGGCGTCGAACATCAGCTCGCCCAATCCAGCTACGGAGCACTCGGCTTCGATCAGCGCCTTGGCCATCTGGTTGACGCCGAGGTGAGTCAGCGCGACAGCAAGCGCTTCACGCGCCTGATTCGCAATGCCAAGCTCAAGGTCTACGCCGAACCGGAGGCTATTGACTATCGTGTTGGGCGCGGGTTGGATCGATCGGTGATCGCGGATTTGCTGACCTGTGGCTGGATTGAGCACCGCCAAAACGTTTTGGTCACTGGACAGACAGGTACTGGAAAGACCTGGTTGGCATGTGCCCTGGCCGTACAAGCCGCACGCCAAGGGATCACCGTAGGCTACCGGCGCGTAGGCCGCCTGTTGGAAGACATGGAGGTTGGGCATGCGGACGGCTCACTGGCCAAGCTTCGCAATCAACTCGCCAGGACCGGCCTACTAATCTTGGATGATTTCGGCCTGACGCCGCTGAGCAGCCGCGGACGTGCAGATCTACTGGAATTACTCGATGACCGTGTCGGCTCTGGCGCCACGATTGTGGCTGGCCAGATGCCAGTGCAGGACTGGCATGCGTTTATCCATGACCCTGCTTTGGCTGATGCCATCATGGATCGACTGATTCACAGCAGCCACAAACTAGCGCTCAAGGGTGAATCCATGCGAAAGACGAAGGCAGCCAAGTCCTGGAAGTGAGTGCTGGCGGCGCTGTCCAGCGCTTCTGGCGCTCGCATCCAATTCATTTGGCGGCGGTGTCCAGTTCCGTCGCCGATGAGTGTCCAGTTGGTTGGCTTTTCGTAAAAATTGCGTATCGGCCTGCGGTGGCCGGCTGGCGAGGTTGGTTTGGCCGCATGGGTAAAGACCGATAGTTCCATTTTGGAGACAGGATAAACATCCTGCTCAAGAAAAAATCCAGCTCCTCTCGCAAGGGCCGCAATGAGGCTTTGCGCTGTTGAATTGCGAGAAAAACTAGGGTGATAAGCCTTTTCGACCGGAAGCGCATGACGGACCCTATTTCCAGGCAATCAGCCAAGAGTGGAGGGGCGACGCGACGAATATCTTGCTTGGCGCCGCGCTCCGCCTCGACGGTGGCGGCCTCGCGAACAGCGGATGCTGACGACGAGGGGGATTAGGGATGTTTATTTGGGGTAGGGAAGGGTAGCTTCCGACCCCAATCAGAATCTATCAGGCAAGTTGATCTGAAGACGACGTTATTTGGTCGTGGCCGTGGCCGTGTCGGACCCATGCCTTCGTGACGCTTGAGCGGTGCGTTCCTGCCGACGCTCACAGGCCTGCTTATCCGGCGCGCCAAAACGTCAGTGCAAGTGGCTCCGGGCAAGCTCGCGAGCTGCGCATGACCGGCGCGGGTCAGCACGATCGCCGCGCCGCTGCTCGGCCGATTGGGGCTCAAGGTCAGTCCCCAGCAAGGGATGGCTCTAGCGTCGGCTGGTGAGCAGTGCGAATGAATCTGTATCTCAAAGCGCCAACGTCTTGTCCTGCGATCTTGACGAAGTGCTGCTCTCGCTGCTCGCCAAGATCCATGACGACGACCTTGACCAATGACTGCTGAACCGCTTTTCGTTTGGCGTTCCGCCTGCGCACCGAAGCCCGGATGTCGGTGGCATTCGCATGCCAGAGCAATCCGCGCAGCCGGCGTTCTGGGATCCGTTCGCCGCTCGGTGCAACCAGATCACGGCCAGCCAATCGCCAGCCCGCGCAGGGGCCGGTCAGTTCTACATGGTTCGTGACCCGCGCCGATGTAGATCTGCCGCGCAGCTGTTTGGGCATTGCTCGCCAACAGCCAGCACGGTGGCGACGGTCTAGATTGTAGGTGTCAGTCATGCGGCAAGTTCCGTTTCGCTAGGGGAACGGTTCGGCGGCAGGTCTTGATCCAAAGCCAGATCCAGCGCAGCCGAGCCCGCGCCGCACGACGAGATGATCTCGCATAATGTATAGAAGGTGCGGTTAGGGCGAGCGGGGAGAGGGCCGTCAGCAGCGCCTCATGCGCTCCTGTGTGCACCGCCAGCACCAGCAGCGCGACCACCGCGGCGGCCGCGCTTAGCCTGTCCAACACTGATCTCCATAACGCCTTTTCCGCCGGCGATGCAGCGCGTTCTGCATGAATTCGCGCCATCCACTCACCGCCATCAAGCTTTGCCATAGCGCATAGCTGCGCAATCCGTTCATCTGGCACCGGCTTTCCGCCGTTCCGCCACATGCTCACTGCGGCTCTGGTCACACCGATCCGCTGGCTCAAAACGTTGTCTGACGGGAGAGAGCAACTCTCTTTCACTTTGTCAAGTAGGGCGTTTATCGCTGGCATGTTCATCTCATGGTTGACACTCTGTCAACCGAGGAATATACATGCGTCCGTGTTCACCGATGGGTGAGCACCGCGCACCCCCGGCTCCCCTCCGGGGTCCGCGTCAAGGGGCAGGGGAGGGGGCTTGATGGACGTCATCGCATTCGCACTTCTCGGTACCGCCTGCTTGGTATGCAGCATCGGCGCAGCGCGCCTTGTCGGCTGGATCTTGGATCGCCGCGACGCTGCCATTCTTCGTCAGCTGCGGGAAGACGACCTGATTGCTCAGGCTAGGCATCAGGTTCGTATCGCAAACCTCAAGCGTTCCGTGCGCGCTGCCGCTGAGGCTGAGGAGTGCGCATGAAAGAGTTCGCAAAGTGCATCGGATTTGTCTGGGCGCTGGCCGCTTTCGTTTCGCTTTTCATTATCGGCGCCTACTACCTTCCTGAGCCGTGGACATGGGTCTGCGGTGTGTTCCTCTTCGTGACGCCTGCCGGTGTTTTTGCCTACCTAGGCGGTGTTGGTCATGACTGACGCTCCGTCTGTGCAATGGCTCATCGCTGCCGCTCGTGTGCATGGCGGTCCACGCATCTACGTCTTGACCATCGTCGTCAATGGCAATCCTGTCGAACAGAGCTATTTCGCATCTCGCACCGATGCTGCTGTTGCACGTGATGCTGCCATGGAGTTCTACCGTGGCTGACGGCACATGCTCGTTCTGCGGTGAAACAACCGTCTACTTCTTTCCCGGTGGCTTGTGCGTCGCATGCACCGGTAAAAACGCACGCATCCGCATGCAGGAACAGCCCACGCAATCGCGTGAGTTGTCCGCTTTCGATACGTCTGTCGGCGTCATGCAGGCCGCTACGCGCCGCACTGAAATCGCCGCAGAGAAGATCCAAAAGAACAAGCGTGTGGTCGGCACAAGCGTGCGTGAGTTCGACGCTGCCCATCCGATCGCATTGACCGCTGAGGGCCAGCGCGCAGCGCTGGCCCTTGGGCTTGTCCATTACAAAACAAGTGACACGCGGGCCTCTACGACCGGCACCGTGACCATCGAAATCGACCCGCTACAAGCGCGGGCGCAACGGCTGCGCAAGTCCGTGATTACCGGAGCACGTCTGCATGACCAGGAAGCGAAAAAAGGCTCCTTCCGGGGTGCGTGGTATTTCCTCACGCTCACCTACCGTGATGGAAGCGACAGCAGCCCTCGTGACGTTAGCGAACTATTTAAACGCATGCGCGGCCACTTCAATCGCCTTAAATCTGGGCGCGCACGGTGGAACCGTGAAAGCTTTCGTTACGTATGGGTCGGAGAGCTCACCCAGCGATTCCGCCCGCACTACCACGTAATGCTGTGGGTTCCGACGGGTATGTATTTCGGCAAAGTCGATCAACGCGGCTGGTGGCCTCATGGCACAACGCAAATTGAAAAAGCCCGCAACTGCGTCGGCTATCTCGCGAAATACGCGAGCAAGTTCACTGCCCTTACAGCTGGAGCTTTTCCCAAAGGCTTCCGCACACATGGCATTGGTGGACTCGATACCGAATCTAAGCGCGAGTTGCGCTGGTGGAAAGCCCCGAAAGATGCGCGTGAAGCTCTCGGCGGGGAAGCGGATATCCGCAAAGCAAAGGGCGGATGGTTCGACAGGCTTACCGGAGAGTTCTGGCCGTCTCCGTGGAAAGTCACATTCATTTTCGGCCGGACATTCGCCTGGAAGGTAGTCCAACTATGAAAGTCCAAGTCATGAGTTCCGCTGTCGCTGTTCGTTCCTTTCCTGCTCGCGAGGGTAAGCCCGCGACGCATTTCCGTGAGCAGACCGCAGCGGTGTTGCGCGAGGGAGATTTCCCGCTGCCGTTCACCATTGGCCTTGATGAGGATCAACCCCCGTACGGCGAGGGCTTTTACATCATCGACCCCAAGTCGTTGCAGAACAATAAATTCGGCGGTCTTGAGTTCGGCCGTCGTATTCGGCTGTTGCCTGATCTCACTGCAAAGCTGCAACAGCAGCCGGCAAAGGTTGGCTGAATCATGGCCGTGTGCGTAGCCCTGCAAGCGGATGGCACGTTGGTGCCCACCGGTCAATCGGTTGGCGAGTGCAGCGGCTACGTGCTCGTCAGTGGTAGCGAATACAGCGTGTATGCGCTGGTGCAAGAAGCGTTCGCCATGCCCAGCAAGGAGGACGCCGTAGCGTGGTCCACCGGCTGCTGCGGCTTGGTGATCGTGTGGTTCGTCCTGGGACGCCTCGCCGGCAGCGTCGCAGGCATGTTCAACGACCGGTAAATCAATCAATCAACGAGGAGAGTAAACATGGGTGACATTCTGACTGGCGTGAGCGGTGCTGAGGCTGCAACCGCGATGATCGCAGCGGCCGCAATCATTGCCTTGGTGGGCTTCACCAAGTGGGGTGCCAAGAAGGTTGCAAGCTTCTTCGGCTAATGGTGGTGAGGGCAGGGCGGCGCTTCGGTGTCGCCCTCTCTCTTTCAGGGGTAGGGCGATGATCGTTCTCTTGTTCTGTGGATTCATGGGCGCGTTGTGTGGGTGGGCAGGCGTCAAGGGGTTGGATGCGTGATAACTGTTCGCCTTGTAGCGTGCATCCTTGCGGTTGCGTTGTGGTCATGCGCGTTTAGCGCCAATGCCGCCATGTGTAGAGATGCGGCTGACGCCTGCGATCAAGGTCAGGCGTTCTTGGCTGCTCGCATGCTGGCCGATCAGCGCGGCGTTGATTTGTGCAAGCTAGTCGGCGGTTCCAATTCGCTTTACAAGGGGCCTGATGTTGTTGCCGAGAGTGCTGGCATTTATAACGCACAGGCGACGTGTAGCATCGGTGGGCCTGCTGGTGCTGGTTCCACGTTTTACAGCAAAACGTGTGCCCAGCGTCCCCCCTTGATTGGCGCGTCTTCTTCCGATGGCAGCGGTTTTAGCTGCGATGACGGCTGTTTTTACAATTTCACCGTTGGTGCATCAGGCGGCAGCGGCATGTATCCCAGCGGTGCCACTTGCTCTGCGGGTGATGCGCCACCTTCCACGCCTGGTGATGACGGCGGTGATGGCGACGGCGGCAGCGATGGTGGTGGAGATGGTGGCAGTGACGGTGGTGGAGACGGTGGAAGCGATGGCGGTGGTGACGGTGGCAGTGACGGTGGCAGTGATGGCGGTGGTGACGGCGACGGCGATGGTGATGGTGATGGCGACGGTGATGGCGACGGTGATACTCCTGGTGATGGTGACGGCACGACGCCTGGTCAGGGTGAAGGCGGCGAGGGCGCTCCCATGTCCGAGCTCTACAATAAAAGCGGCAAGACAGTTGAGTCTGTGCTGAGCAAATTCAATACGCAGGTGCGCGGCACGCCCATGGTTGCCGGCATCACGGATTTTATGACTGTGCCCTCCGGTGGATCGTGCCCGGTGTTTTCGCTGGGCGCGTCGAAGTGGTGGAACGCCATGACGATCAATTTTCATTGTGGCGGCGATTTTCTGGCGTTTCTGCGCGCGGCGGGCTGGGTGATCCTGGCGATTGCTGCTTACGCTGCGCTCCGTATTGCTGTGACCTGAGGACGACGATATGCAAGCAGGTTGGTTCAATGATTTCACGTCGCGACTATCACGTGCCTTAAAAGCGGTGTGGGATGGATATTGCGATTTCATGTCTGAATTGTGGCGTTGATGTGTTGACTTGGGGAGACGATATGCAAGCAGGTTGGTTCAACGATTTGACCGCATGGCTGTGGCGTGCGGTCAAACTGGTGTGGCAGGCGATTGTCGATTTCGTGGGCGACCTGTTCGTGATGTGGCTGGAACAGTCGCTGGCTGCCATTCTCTACGTGTTGACGTTGCTGCCTATGCCGGACTTCATGAAGGGCCAGAGCATCGGCGGCATGCTCGGTAACGCCGGCAGCACAATTTTGTGGTTCGCCGACGTGTTCAAGATCGGGCCTGCCCTGGTGATGATCGGCGCGGCCATGGTGTTCTATCTGTTGCGTCGCGTGCTGACGGTCGGGATTTGGTGACATGCTAGTTTTCAATGAAGGTGTGCCGCGTGCTGGCAAGAGCTACGACGCGGTAAAGAATCACATCCTCCCCGCGCTCAAGAAGGGCCGGCGTGTGTTCGCACGGCTCAACGGCTTGCGATTTGATCGCATTGCCAAGCACCTGGGCATTGCCGAAAGCGATGTGCAAAGCCTGCTC
Source organism: Xanthomonas euvesicatoria pv. euvesicatoria (assembly GCF_020880415.1). Taxonomy (GTDB): domain Bacteria; phylum Pseudomonadota; class Gammaproteobacteria; order Xanthomonadales; family Xanthomonadaceae; genus Xanthomonas; species Xanthomonas euvesicatoria. The sequence continues at coordinate 6,554 of NZ_JAJIUJ010000100.1, forward strand.
GTCTTGGTCGATACGAAGGACGTGACCAAGCTTTTTGCGTGCACGCAGGATGAGTCGGGCAAGTGGTGCATTCCGGACGAGTTCAAGGATTCGTTGGTCGTCATTGATGAGGTGCACGAGTTCTACGTCAATGAGCGCAAGCCGCTCTCGCCGGCAGTGGAGAATTTCTGGGCGCTGCTCGGCCAGAACGGCGGCGATGCGGTCATCATGACGCAGTGGATCAACCGCCTTCACTCTGCGGTCAAGGCGCGCATCGAGAAGAAAAACACCTTCCAGAAGCTCACCGCCATCGGCATGAAGGGCCGATATCGCGTGACGTATTTCCATACCACCTCGCCGGGGAAGTTCGAGAAGGTGGGCGGGCAGACGCTCAAGTACGACCCGGCCATTTTTCCGCTGTATGACGGCTATGCCCCTGGTGCCGAAAACACCGAGGTCTACGAAGAGGGTGGCAAGAACGTCTGGGCAGCGATGGCGGTGCGTGCTGCGATCTTCATCGTTGTCGGTGGTGTTGGCATCTACTTCTTCGTGCACTACTTCACCAAGGATCGTTCCGATCCGAACAAGCCTGTGGCCTCGGCAAGCCAGACCAATAAGCCCGCGCACGTTGGTGCAGGCTTGGCAAATGGCGCGCCAAGCGTGCCGATCCAGCCGCCGCCGCCCGATCCGCTCGCCGATCTCACGCAGGAACAGCGCTATGTCGCCGAGCTTGCCAGCAAGGGCCGTATACGACTGTCGGCGCGTGCGCGGGTAGGCGATCAGGATCGGGCGTGGGTCCAGTGGATCGACGAGAGCAACAACGTCATTGAGGAATTGGACCTCACGCAGCTGCGCGCCCTGGGCTATAGCGTCAGCGTCGTTACGTACGGCGTGCGCTTGTCAGCTGGCAAGCACATCATGGTGGCGACCGCGTGGCCCTGGACCGCGCCCATTCGTGAGAAGGACGCACGGCTCTACAACATGGCCCCCGATGGGAGCGGTGGCGCTGCTGGCGTTGCGACCGTAGGGAGTGACGGCGGCGGCGCTGACCGCGACCGGGTGCGAGGCGGTGTCATTGAGTACGGGCCGCGCACGCAGGGCACGTTCCCGGACAACAAGGCCTACACCACGAACACCACGACGCCGGCCACTACCTTGCAGATGTAGGTAGAATCCCGCTCTCAAGGGGAGGGCGTATGGATATTCGTGCGTTTTTTGTTGTGCTCTTCGTGGCTTCCGTTCCGGCCAGCGCCCAGCAGGTTTTCAAGTGCGTGAGTGGTGCGCAAGTCGTTTACCAGTCGGCTCCGTGTCCAGGCGTTACCGCAAAGCAATGGGATGCTCAGCCTGAGCCGGATAACCCGGCGTTGAGGCAAAGGCTTGCCCGTACCGCTGCGCAGCTTCGCGCCCGCAATGCGTCTCCTGTCCGTTCCGGTTCTGGGACCTATGTGGCTGCCAGTTCTTCCAAGGATCGCTATGCATGTGAGGTTGCCAAAGAGGGGCGTCGTGCAGCCTATGAAGCTGCCGGCGTGCATCGCTCTTTCGCGCTTTCCAGCTATTGGGACAACGCAGTCCAAGATGCCTGCAAATGACCCAGGGGTGTAGGGGCATAGCCCCTACGGATAACGCCTTACCCGCGCCGTGGACCTCGTGGCCCACGCGTCCTACGGATCACCGTCGATCGATCGGCGGACCCCGCGCCATCCACCACTGATAGCCGCATTTCACGCCTGCGCCGGAGCACGTCCCGCAGGTAGATCACCTCGGCCGGCCTGGCATGCCACACGCGCTCGCGTTCCTCGGCCATCATCAGCGCCCACTCGCGGGCGATGTTGCATGTGAGCGACCAGTACCGCATTCCCACCGGGTCGATATCTCGGCCTTCGGGAGTGAAAAACCGATGCCCCTGAAAACCAAAACCGGCCCAAGGGCCGGTTAGGTCTACGCGATCGTAGGTGTCTAGCGTCATTGTCCGGTCCGCTTCCTGTGGAGGGACCAGCAGTGATAGGCCGCCAGGGCGCACAGGAGCGTCAACACAGCCAATTTCGCATAATGTATATTATGTCAATGCTCTTGCGCCGCTGGTTGCGTTCGTTTGCTGCTGCGGTCACACCGCGGCGGCGACGATGGCGCGCCAAATGGAGATTGGCAGATGCGTGATAGACAACTGACCGGCCCCTGGGCCGGTTTTTCGTTCGTACGGGGCGAGCTGGTGACGCCTGAGGGAAAGACCTTCACAGCCACCCAGCTCACCTGGCTGGCACTGACATCCAGCCTGGCGCGGGAATGGTCCGCGATGATGGACGAAGCGAAGCTAAGAGCGTGCAACCCTCAATACAGAAGCCTATATGTGCCTAGGCCGCCACATCGGTCACAAGCGGCCAATGTGATCTACCTGCGGGACGTGATCCAGCGCAGGCATGAAGAGCGGTCCTCAGTGGTGGCTGAAGCGGGGTCCGCCGATCGATCGACGGTGGTGCGTAGGAAGCGTGGGCCTCGAGCTCCACGGCGCGGGTGAGGCGTTATCCGTAGGGGCGTTGCCCCTACACCCCTTGGTTACGTGCTGCGGCGCGTCTGAGGCGGCGGCGGTAGATGTGGTTGTCGATCAGGCCCAGGACCAGGCCGATGATGCAGGCGGCCAGGGAACCGACACATAGCACTGTGGCAACCTCCTGCTCAGTCATGACGTGTACCTGCGTGACAGCTCGGCAACGTACCTGGCCACCGTGCGCTTGGTGGACCCACCGGCGATGGTGCGGCGGATCTGCTCGAGCAGGAGCGCATCGGTGAGCTCCTGCAGGTTGCGGCGACCCTTGACCAGGCGCTTGGCCTGGCTCTCACGGTAGCGCCTGGCTCGCTCGGCATCGGTCATGGCAGCCAGGCCGTTGGCAGGTGGCCGGCCTGGTCGGCCAGCCAAGGGCAGCTGCAGGGTGGACTGATCCTTGTCATCGCGCATGGGATCAGCCCTTACGCCGGCGAAACGATGACAGTGGCGCGAAGCACAAGACCAGCGCCAACAGAACAGCAATTGCGAATAGTGTTTCGGTATCCATGCCCTACTCCCCTTGTTGATGAGTGAATGATATCGTGACGCGTCACGGAATCAAAGCTGCGCTGTTGTATCTGGGATCGTTGTCGAAGTTTGATAGGGCTTCGACTCCGGGAACGTGCCTGCAGCTCGGGAGCTTGCGCCGATGACAGTGCCAGGTACAGCGGCAACCTGGTCGTGCACCTGATCAGCCGGCGGGACGTACGGAGGCGGCGGTGCAACCGGCTGCTTATACGGGTTGTACGGCGTGCTGTTCCTAGCCACAGTGCGGCATTCTGGCTGGCTCATCTCGTACTTGGTGCCCTGCTCTGTCATGCAGCTGCAGGAGGCTTCCTGGTGCTTGCCCATGGCATCTGTGCCGGCGAGGCTGGACATGCAGTAGAGCTGGGGCTGACCTGCAGGAGATCCACCGTCATAAATCGGGGCTGTCCAGGGCATCGTAGCGAACCGCGCGACATGTGCCTTTGCGTAGTCGGTGGGTGTGTCGTAGGTACGCGGCCCCGGTGCGCCCTTCGCTGAAGCTCCAGTCACCCCGGTGCCGCTGTGTGTCGTGGCGGCTTCCTCGTTGATCTTGTCGATCTTCGCGCTGTAGCTGTGCTTGAGGTAATACATCGCGGTGAGGATGATCAACACGCCGATGCCGACCATCTTGACCCAGGTCGGAATGCTGCGCTTAGTGGTCACCAGCGTCGTGGAGGTGTAGTAGTCGAAGACGTATTTAGGCCTCACCCAATCGACGATATTCCCGCACGGGCCAGCGACGTTGCCCTGGTAGGCGTCCCACTTCTTAAGCTTGGTTTTGCTCTTCATGATGGAGGTCTGCCGCACATGGCAGTGTTCCTCGTAGAGGCCGCGCAAGAACGGATCGAGCTGCAGACCTTGCTGCGCGATGAGGATGAAGTCGAAGCCGCGATGACGATGGCGGGCCATGGGCTCGACATGCTCAGGCACCTTCGCACCTGGGTTGCGGTTCGGGAAGACGGTGTAGCACTCATCCAGGATGATCACCGCGCCATCTGGGCAGTCCTGCCACTTGGTCGGGTCCTCAAGGTGCTTCCACCCTGCCCGCTCGTAGTCGAAGTCCTTGATGCCGTGGGCGTAGATCTCGCGCCCCTCTTTCTTGAACGCGAATGCCTTGTCGATCGCGTAAGCGGTCTTGCCGTGGCCTGGTTGGCCGGTAACGAGGTAAAGGGCCATTAGGATTTCACCAGCTTGGAGAGGATGGCTTTCTGCGACACCGCTGCGGCGATCGCGGAAAGGATCATGGTGACGGACACGCCGATGCCGCTGGCGTCCCAGTAGGCGACGCCGACAGCGCCGAGGCCGGGCAACCAGCCGGCGATAAACGACTTGAGAGACGGCAGTGCCACTTCGTGTGCAACGAACCCAATGCCGAAGGCGATCAGCACACGGCCGACGATGCCAGGCAGATACGTGCGCAGGCCCTGCAGGAGCGCGCTGATAAGCGCGCCGATGATCATAGGCATGTCAGCCCACTCCTCTAGCGAGAATGAAGACAGAGACGCACGCAGAGACGGCAATGAGGCCGGCGCGTAGGCGTGCGATGAAGGTGCACCACATAGGCGGTGGCGAGGCGAACGTGGCCGAGTAGGCGCTGGCGATCACACCACCGCTTGCAGCTTCGAAAGCTGGGCAGGTACCACCGCCACCGAAGCCGGATTGATCGAGGTCATCGGTGCTGATCTTCTTGGTGGTGAGCACCTTGGTGTCGGCATCAGACGCGCCTGCACCCGGATCCTGTGACATGCCACCGACCTTGGTCCAGGCGGGTTGCTCGCCATTGCTGCCGCCGTCGCCGGTGCCCTTAGCGAGCAGCTTTTCTGCAGCACATGCGCTGCGCCACTGGAACAGCATCGAGTTGTATTCCATGGCGTCACACTTCTCACCAGTGCAGACGGGCATAGAGGCGCAGGTTCCCCCGCTGACGTTGCGATTCCTGCGGGTGTTGCAGTCGATGCGCCACTGGATACGCGCCTGGCCGCACATGATCGCGTCGCCGCTGCAGCTAGGAGGTGTATTGCAATCATCGCCGCCGGAGAATTGGGTCTTATCAGGGTCACCCTCTCCATCACCTTCGCCGTCTGGCTCGCCGTCGCCGTCGCCATCTTTCTTGCACGTGCCGTCAGCGCCGCGCACCTCTCCTGCAGCGCACTGACCATCACCAGGCAGACAGCTGCCAGTGGGCGATTTGATCTGTCCTGCAGGGCACTCATTATCCTTCGGCTTACAGGTACCGTCCTGGCCTAAGACCATGCCGTCAGGGCACGCGTTGGGCTCGCAGGTGCCCTTTGCATTCTTAGACTGGCCTTCGGGGCACTTGTCGGGCGGCGTGGGCTCACAGACGCCCAGGTAGCGATTCCAGACGTAGCCCTTCATGCCTTCACAGGCCTTGGGCGGGTCAGTAGGACAGACAGCGCCTGTGGCCTGCCAAGTCATGCTGTCATCGCCGTTCCCGAACCACACACCATCGCAGCCGTTTCGACAACCGATGCTTCCAGATCTTGCTGACCCTACGTACGTGCCCCAGGGGCCACCCCCGGTGTATGCAGGCTCCTTTTCGCAGGATTTGGCAACGTAGTAGTACTTGGTTCCCAGAAAGGGCACCGCGCCGTTGCTACACAGCGCATGGACAGATAACGCGGTTACCTCGGCGGTGGAATTGCCGGGGTCCTTCTCGATAGAGGGCCCCGTGTAAGCAGTGTCCTTGTTGCCGACAAGCTTGCAGACATCAGGGCCACGGCTGGATGCAAGCTGTGAGGCCGCTGCATATGCGTCTCCCTGGCTGCATTGCTCGGATGGGCTATCACACGCAGCGGCGCGCGCGTGGTCAATGCCGCACCAGGAGAGCGCGATAGCGACAAGAACGTAGGCGAGCCGGCGAGCGATCGCGGAAGCGAACACGCGGCCAAGCAAGCTCAGCTGTCCAGTGCGAGCCATAGCGCCCCCAAGATGGCGATCATGACGAAGTAACCGACGTATTCCATAACTCCCCCTTTTCGTGTTGCGTCACAAAAAAGGGCGGGGAAATCCCCGCCCTGCCCTGTCTGCCTGGCTGCCCGATTACTTGGCCAGACGACGACCGAGGCCGATCATCGCGATCACGGCGCAGGCGCCGAGAACGATCACGCCACCGGCCAGCAAGTCGGACTTGTCGATGCCGTCGGTCATGGCTGCGGCCACTTCGCCGGCAGCGAAGGCGGAGCCAGCCATCACCGATGCGGCGGCAGCGGTGACGCCTGCAGCGGCCTTGGCAACGATGGAGGTCGAACGGGTGGTGTTGGTCTTCATGTGGTGCTTTCCTTTGATGGTTGGTTGGTCAAGCGAGAGAGATACGACGCCCCTGCCGAATCATGAAACCGACGGCCCAGCAACCCGCGATAATTCCGGAGATTGCCAAGCCCTCGCCCGCGTCCATCGGCGGAGGAAAATTGGACGCAGGTGCGTAAAACGGGGCCGCACATTGCTGCGTAGAAGCGTTGTAATCGGCTTCCTTGCAGTGCAGGACAAAGACGGCCATGGCGGCTCCTTAGGCCGCCTTGACGGCGGGCTTGTCGACGCGGACCAGGGTGGGCTTGCGCGGCAGCTCGAAATCGCCGTAGCGATTGACGCCTACGTTGTCCTCGAGGTTGTACTCGTAGACGCCGTTTTCGTAGGGCGGTTCCTTGCCAAGATCAAGGCGGACCGTCTGGCGGAACTTCGGGGTTTCGGCACTGGCTTCCTGGGTGCGAATGATTCCGCTACGACCCTGCTTTTCCCAGTGTTTTTCGTTGACGTGCTGGCTGGTGATCGTGATCTTCATTGCGATGGTTACCTTGATGGTGATGGTGCGGAATTCCGTGACGCGTCACGGTGCGGTGGCGGTGAAGTGGTTGGGCCCCGCGCCGCAAGCGACACGGTGCCCCGGGAGTTAGGCGCAGTCGGGGAATAGCTCGTCCAGCTGATTGCTGATGCGAACCTCTAGGTCGAGCTGCTGCAGGTTCTTGAAACGACCTGGCACGCCGTCGTGGCTCAGGTAGCGCTGCAGGACTGAAACGGCATATTCGGGACTGCGACTGTTCAACGCGTTCCAGAGGACGCGGAGCGCTGTACCGGCCTGGGTGTCGATAAAATCGACCATGGCTTTGACGGACGGGAACACCATGCGTTCCTTGAGCTCGTGGCGGGTGAGCTCACCAATCACGAACTCAGCGAGATGCGTGTAGGCACTGGCGAAATGCTTCCCGGGATCGGACATGGCGCTGAGCGGGAGAATCATGCGCTTGCCGTACAGGCGGACTTCGCAACGAACCCACTTGCTCTCCGGGTCACCGAGCTGCTTGCCCTTCTCGTACACGCACAGCTCTTTGTGGCCCTTCTGGCCGACATAGAGGGTGCAGCCCTTATTGCTGCCTTCATCGCTGACGTGCTTCGACTGCGGAGGCCGGCCGTTCGAGGTGAACGCACCCTGGTGATAAGCCTGGCGGAACTGCTCTACGTCGAAGGAGAGCCCCATGTGATCATCTACCGCGACATCGAGGCGAGTGAGGTGTGCACCGAGATCTTCAGCGATGCGCTCGGCGTAGGGCCAATTGGGAACATGACTGCATCCCTGCCCTGTAAGGCTGATACAGACCTCGCCAGAGTCAGCAATGCCGACGCGACCACAGACGCTTGAAGTCTCATCAATGAGGATGGCGCTGCGGTGATAGCTGAAGTTCCACAAGCGATCGACCAGGGCGCCGGCGACGATGCTGCCGGAGGTGCCGAAAACATAAGACACCATGTCTTGCACGCTCATCCGCTTGAGCACCTTGATGGCCTTGTCGGTGTCAAAGACCAAAGTGCAGAAATCGACTATCGGCGCTGAAAGACCTTCGACGGTCTGGGACTTTTGGCCCGTGTTACTGCTCGGGCCACCCGGCTGCGCCGGGCCTGCACCGGTCTGATTGCAGGCTGCGACCGGTGAAAAGGGTAGGCAAAGGGCAAGCAGCGGGGTCACAGAGCCACCGCCGGGGTGTTGCCGATGAGATGGATGCGCTGCTCGATGAGCGCGTCGTAGACAGCGACCAGCAGCTGCTGGCGGGCAAGTGCAGCGCGGGCGCGCAGCGAGTAGAGCTCATGCAGCTTCGGACCCTGCAAATCAAGCACGGCGCACCTCACGCTTGGCGTTGGCAACCAGGGCGGCGGCGCGGTAATCGGAGTCGAGGCGGTTGAATCGAGCCTGGCGGAGATAGGCGATCGACACGAACACGGCGCGCAGGAATGCGCACGCGATCAGGACCAGCCAGATGACCAAGATATTGTGATGCGTCACGAAATGTCCCCTGTTCCAGATCCCCTACCCTGACCCGTGACCCCCGGGGGGTACCGGGGGGCGGGGCGCTTAGCCACACTAAACGCAAGCGCTTGTATAGTTCAGCGAAACAGGAATGTAAAGGTCAGCTAAACATGAGCGCGGAAAACGAACTGATCGACCTGGTGCGAGCAGGCGGAAAATTCAGTTCAGACAATGCGTTAGCTCAAAAGCTAGGGGTGACCAGAGCGATGGTGAGTTCTTGGCGCTCGGGAAGGTATGCCCTGCCAGACGAACGAATTGCGCAGCTTTGTGCGCTTGCCAAGCTGGATGGAGCGAGCTGGATGGCGAGGATTCACACTGAGCGTGCAGCCTCAGCAACAGAGCGTGCTCTCTGGCAATCGATCTTGGACAGACTGACCCCGATCACTGCGGTGGTCGGGGCGATGATCCTGGCCATTGGCATGATGCCGGCGACGATCCAGAAAAAGCCGATTGAAATCAATAACTTGCACGCACGGAGCGCGCATAGTCTGTATATTATGTAAAATCCCATGACTGGTCTGAAGCCGTCACAAGCTAGATTTCCGCCACATCCGCGGCGAGTGCCCCACTTGCGCCTTGAATGCACGCGAAAGCGCTGCCTCGCCGGCGTAGCCCACCTCGTCGGCCAGTTGCTTGAGCGGCCGGCCCTGGCGCAGGCCGCGTTGCACCAGCGCGATGCGCCAATCCTGCAGGTACTGGCCTGGAGTGCAGCCCACCGTGTCGTGAAAGCTGCGGGCAAAGGCGCTGCGCGACATGCCGGCACGGGCGGCCAGCGACTCCAGCGACCAGGGCTGGGCGGGATGTTCGTGGATGCCGACCAGGGCCAGGCGCAGCCGCGCGTCGGCCATGCCGGCCAACATGCCGCCCTTGGCGTGGCCTTGCTCCATCAGTTCGCGGATCACGTGCACCAGCACCACTTCGAAGAGCCGGTTGAGCACTGCCTGCCGCCCGCAGTGCTGTGCGAAGGCTTCTTCGAACAAGGCATGCACCAGCACCGCACCTTGGCGCAGCGCTTCCAGCGGCAGGCAAATGCACGCAGGCAGTGCGCGCACCAATGGATTGGCCGCGCCGCCGCTGAAACTCAGGTGCGCGCAGGCAAAGTCGGCCCCGTGCACCGGGTCGGTGTCGAAGCGGTGCGCAAGTGCGCGCGGATACAACAGCAAACTGGGCCGGTCGATCTGCAGGTGGCTGCCGTCGCCGTTGTGGACCACCACCGCGCCCTGGCGAATCAGGTGCAGCTGGCCCCGGTCACCACTGTCGAGCTGGTTGATGCCGCACAGCGCGCCGGCATGGAAGACCTCGGCGGTTACCGAGAAATGGCTCAGCAAGGCGGCCAGACGGTCGACCATCTTGGACTCCAGGTAAAGTTTCATGGACGATTTGCGGCCTATCGTATCGCCTTGACGCGCAAAGTCACTCCTGTCGCCGGCGCCCTGCCCGGCTTGTCCAGGAACCGCATCATGAAGACTCCCCTCGCCCTTATTGCCACCACGCTGCTGGCGGCATCGGTTGGCACTGCTGTCGCGGCCGCACCCAGCGACCAGCCGGCGCCATTGCGCCCGGTCGCAGACTTCCTCAAGGCGCTCAACAGCGGTGGCGGCACGCCGATCGAGCAGCTGAGCCCCGCGCAGGCGCGTCAGGTGCTGACCAACGCCCAGGCCAATACACCCCTGCCGGCGGCTGATGTCAGCCGCAAGACCATCCAGGCCAACGGCAAGCTGCTGAACCTGGTGATCGTGCGGCCGCCGCATAGCACTGGCCAGGTGCTGCCGGCTTTCATGTTCTTCCATGGCGGCGGCTGGGTGCTGGGCGACTTCCCGACCCACGAACGCCTGATCCGCGACCTGGTCAATGCCTCCGGCGCAGCGGCGGTCTACGTCGATTACACGCCCTCGCCGGAGGCGCACTACCCGGTGGCGATCCATCAGGCCTATGCCGCCACGCGTTGGGTTGCCGAACACGGCATGGAGATCGGCGTGGATGGCCAACGCCTGGCACTGGCCGGCAACAGCGTCGGTGGCAACATGGTGGCGGCAGTGGCGCTGCAGGCCAAGGCAGCAGGCACGCCGGCACTGCGCTACAACCTGATGCTGTGGCCGGTCACCGACGCCGCGTTCGACAATGACTCGTACCAGCGCTACCAGAGCGGCTACTTCCTCAGCCGCAACATGATGACCTGGTTCTGGGACAACTACACCACCGACCCCAAGGCCCGCGCCGAGATCACTGCTTCGCCCCTGCGCGCTACCGCCGCCCAGCTGGAAGGCTTGCCGCCGACCCAGATTCAGACGGCGGAGCTGGACGTATTGCGCGATGAGGGCGAAGCCTTCGGTCGCACGCTAGATCAAGCAGGTGTCGAGGTGACCGTGACGCGCTACAACGGGCTGATCCACGATTACGGCCTGCTCAATGCGCTTCGGGACGTACCAGCAGTCCGTGATGCGATTCGCCAAGCCGGCGATGGATTACGCGAACACCTGAAGTAAGCGCGATAGCGGAATGGCTCTGTGGCCGCCGCATCCGCAGTTGGCACGGCCGGTAGACGATGGCAAGGAACCTGTGAACTGTCAGAAAGGAAACCGTGACTGAGCCGTGTCACGTTTCAACGTGCCAACTCGTCCAGGGCGCGGATGACCCGTGCCGAGTGCAAGCTGGTGTGGATTCAACTTCATCGATCCGCGATTGCAGTCATCGTTGATGTTGAAGGTGCGGAAGCGGCGGCCAGGCCACGAGGTGTCGGACATGAAGTCTGCCTGCCAGGTGTGGTTCGCCGCTTGCGGGATCTCCAGCGACGCGGATGCGATCAGGTCGCTGACGCTTGCCGCGACATGGAAGAGTGAGGTTCAGCGCGGTCTGGACCCGCCAGGCACGGTTTTTGCGCCAACCCCGCGACCGCCATGCCGACTCCATCGGCAGGCCAAATCCGTGTCCGGAGTCGTCCGTCAGATGCGCCTGGATTACGGCGATGAGCTAGCCAGCGTCGCGCGGCGCGGACGGCATAGCTGCGCAGATCGGAGCAGCTGCATCCATAGCGCATTACTCAGGGACGCGATCGCCATGGTCATCCTCCGCACAAAAGATCGCATGCATGGCGCTCAGCAAGGCTGCCACTTTTGGGTCGGCCAAACGATAAATGATGGATCGAGATTCGCGGCGAGTCAGGACCAACTGCCGCTGACGCAGGTCGGCCAGTTGCTGGGACAAGGCAGGCTGCCGAATGCCTGTCGTCGCTTCCAGGCCACTGACGGTGGATTCGCCTTGCGATAACTGGCACAGCAACAGCAGGCGTGACGGTGTGGCCATGAAACGGAGCAGCTCGGCCACGTCTGGCACGCGCTCCTTCATGGCGGCAAGAGCATCGGTGGAGAAAGCAGATTCGGTCACGAGGCGTGGGGACTGCGGATCAGGAATGTAGAGGGTAACGGCTAGGCACTGCGGCTGAACGAAAACGGCCAGCGCCAATTTGATATTTTCACAGTATATGTAACTATGAGATTGTTTCCTTACTCCTTCTCGACGCTGCCATCGTGAGTCATCCAACACGCGACACCTGCCCGGCAGCGGCCTGCGCTGTCGTGGAAGACACCCGCTCCGGTCGCATGAGCGCGCCGCACGTGGCGACATTCTTCGACCCGGTGACCTTTACCGCCAGCCACGTGGTCCGAGACCCTGGCTCGTCGGCCTGCGCCATCATCGACAGCGTGCTCGACTTCGACATGGCGTCAGGCCGAACTGCGACCGGTTCGGCTGAAGCGCTTGCGCACTACGTGCGTGACGAGGCGTTACAGGTGCAATGGCACCTCGAAACACACGCCCATGCCGACCACCTGTCGGCTGCGCCGTGGCTGCAGCAGCAGGTGGGCGGACAGCTCGCCATCGGCGAGCGCATCACGGCCGTGCAGCAGACCTTCGGCAACCTTTTCAACGCCGGCAAGGAATTCAGCCGGGACGGCAGCCAGTTCGATCATCTGTTCGCCGACGGCGCAGCATTCACGATCGGGCATCTGCACGCAGTGGCGCTGCATGTTCCCGGACATACGCCCGCGTGCATGGCTTACGTCATCGGCGATGCGCTGTTTTCAGGCGATACGTTGTTCATGCCGGACTACGGCACGGTGCGCTGCGATTTTCCGGGCGGCTCGGCACGCCAGCTCTATCGCTCCATCCAACGGCTGCTGAAACTGCCCGATGCCACGCGTGTCTTCGTCTGCCACGACTACAAGTCCGCAGGCCGGGCCCATTTCGCATGGGAAACCACGATTGGCGCGCAACGCAGCGCGAATGTGCATCTGCATGCGGGCGTTTCCGAAGCGGACTTCGTGAAGATGCGCGAGACACGCGACGCCACGCTTCCCATGCCGCGCCTTCTGCTTCCATCGGTGCAAGTCAACATGCGCGCCGGTCATCTGCCCACGCCGGAAGACAACGGCGTGCGTTATCTGAAGCTGCCGTTGGACGTGCTATGACGCTCCCGCACCTCGCCTGGTATTGGCCGCTGATTGGTGGGCTGATGATCGGCACCGCCTCTGGCGCGTATTTACTGCTGGTCGGCCGCATCGCCGGCATCTCCGGCCTGCTCGCCGATGCGCTCGGTCTGCACGCGGGCGGCGCGCGCTCGCTGTCCATCCTGTTCCTGGCCGGGCTTCTGACAAGCGCAGGTGTGGCATTGGCGCTCAAGCCCATCACGCTCGCGCCGCTGAGCGGCACCAGCATGCCGGTGCTGATCGTGGCCGGCGTGCTGGTGGGCTATGGAACCCGTCTGGGTGCCGGCTGCACCAGCGGGCACGGAGTGAGCGGCCTGGCAAGACTGTCGCCGCGCTCGATCGTCGCCACCACCGTGTTCATGCTGCTGGGCATGGCAACAGTGACGGCCGTGCGGGCTGTCGCTGGAGCGGGCGCATGATCCGCGTGGCGGCTTTTCTCTGCGGCGCCTTGTTCGGGTTGGGCCTGGTGATTTCGGACATGGCCAATCCTGCACGCGTCCTTGCCTTCCTCGATGTCACCGGTGCCTGGGATGATTCGCTGGCCCTGGTGATGGCAGGCGCGCTGATCCCTTCGGCCATCGCCTACCAATGGGCGCGCGCACGCCGCACTCCCTTGCTCGCCCCGACACTGCAGCTGCCGCAGCAGCGGCGGATCGACCGCAAGCTGGTGATCGGTGCGGCGCTGTTTGGCATTGGCTGGGGTCTGGCCGGGGTCTGCCCTGGCCCCGCCATCGCGCTGTTGGCGACCGGCCAGGCGTTCGCCTTGGTGTTCGCTGCCTCGCTGGTGGCAGGCGTCTTCCTCCACAGCTTTCTCCATCGCGCCGGCGCGGGAAAACACGTCGCATGAAGCTGCGATCGCTTTCGCCTGCCCTGCTGGTGGCCGGCCAATTGTTGCCTGCCGATCTTCCTGCCCTGGCCAGCCTGGGTGTCGCCAGCGTTGTCTGCAACAGGCCAGACAACGAGCAGGCGGATCAACCCGATCATCTGGCCATGCAATCGGCCTGCGCGCAGGCGGGCATGCGTTTCGCTTATCTGCCCGTTGTCGCCGGCGCCATTTCGGAGGACGACGTGCAGCAATTTTGCGAAATGCTGGAGCAACTGCCTGCGCCCGTCGTTGCGTATTGCAGGACGGGAACGCGCTCGACGTCGTTGTGGGCGCTGGCACAAGTCCGCACCCTCAGGCTCACCACAGACCAGGTTCTGTCGATCGCCGCCGGCGCAGGTTACGACCTTTCCTCACTCGCTCCGCGTCTCATTCGCGACGCGCCATCCAGTCCTGAGTAAACACCGGTCATGCAAACCCTTTCATTGCTGCAGCTCGTGCTGGGCGGGCTTTCCGGCGTGTTGGTCGGCTTCGTGCTGGGACTGGTCGGTGGCGGCGGCTCCATTCTCGCTGTCCCGCTGATGCTGTATCTGGTCGGTGTGGATAATCCGCATGTTGCCATCGGGACCAGTGCATTGGCCGTCGCTGCCAATGCGCTGTCCAACCTGTTCGTGCATGCCCGCCGTGGCAATGTCAGGTGGCCGTGCGCCTCGGTCTTCGCCCTGGCCGGCGTTGCCGGCGCCTACCTTGGTTCGAGTCTGGGTAAGGCCGTCGACGGACAACGGTTGCTGGCGCTGTTTGCGGGATTGATGGTGGTGATTGGCCTGCTGATGCTGCGCAAGCGCAACGCGCAAGAGAATGCGGCTGCGCGCATCAGCAAGGAAAATGCACCCGCGTTGGTCGGGCTGGGAACGCTCGCTGGCGGATTTTCCGGCTTCTTCGGCATCGGCGGCGGTTTCCTGATCGTGCCGGGCTTGATGACCGCCACCGGGATGCCAATGTTGGCCGCGGTAGGCGGCTCGCTGGTGGCGGTGTCTGCCTTCGGTCTGACCACCGCGGTGAACTACGCGTACTCGAGGGTCGACAGGGATTTGTGTAAAAAACAGCCAAAATTGAGCTAAATCTCTGTTAGAAAAGAAGTTTTTCACAACTTCCTGCCGGCCCTCAACCCCTATCGACCATCAAGATGGGCAATTCATCTTAGCCACTTGTGCAAATCCAGACGCTATTGATATTCCAGTAATCAGGATGCTTCCCCCCTGCAGTAACGGCCCAACTCGCTAAATATGCAGAGCTGGAATTTACAAACTGTTGTTTGCATTTACCCAAAGCTTGCTGCTGGTGCGCGCTCCGCACCTGATTATCTGTAGGATTGGCGGGTTGAATGTCACCATGCCAGAAACTGCCCCCAAATCGTCTGCCTGGCTTGGGGCCGATATCGATAAAAAAAGGAATCCGAATGCTATTGCAGCGAGAAATGACGATATTTTAGCTAAAATTATTGATTTTCTTAGCATGCTTAATGCCTCGTTGTTGGTTAACATTTAAATATTTTGAAGCATGGCCAAGGTGAGGGATATCCCCGATCAGGCGGCCCGCAGACGGGCCAGCAGCGACGTACTGGCGTAACCGTCCTGCGGCAATTGCTGGCTACGCTGGAATGCACGGATTCCCTGGCGAGTTTGCGCCCCCAGCACACCGTCGATGCCGCCCACGTCGAATCCCTTGTCGGTCAGCCTCTGCTGCAGCTCGGTGATCTGGGCCGTGCTATTGAGCGGCGGATCGTCTTTGGGCCAGGGTTGCTTGACCCCGGCCCTGCCCGCATAGCCGTCTGCCAGCAAGCCGACCGCCAGGGCATAGGCGGTGGAATTGTTGTAGCGCAGAATGCTGCGGAAGTTATCGAACACTAGGAAGGCCGGGCCGCGGTATCCGGTGGGCAACAACACCGATGCCAACTGCTGCGCCAGTGCGGGCGCAATCGGCCTGCGGGGCGCCACGCCCAGGCGCTGCCATTCGGCGACGGTCTTCTTGATCGTCAGGTCGGCTTGCGCGTAGTCGAAGCCGGCTGACAGCTGGACTTCCTGGCCCCAGGGAACAGCGCTGGTCCAATTGTTCTGCTTGAGATAATTCGCCGCAGAGCCCAAAGCGTCCGCCTTGGAATTCCAGACATCCCGCTTCTGGTCGCCATCCTCGTCGACGGCGTAGTCGCGATAGGTGCTCGGAATGAATTGCGTCTGTCCCATGGCGCCGGCCCACGAACCCACCAGTTGCGAGCGATCAATGCTTTTTTCCGTCTGCAGGATCTGCAGGGCCGCAAGCAGCTGCGTGTTGCCATACGTGGTGCGCCGTCCCTCATGGGCCAGTGTCGCCAGGGAGCGAATTACATAAAAGTCCCCGATCTGCTTGCCGTACCCGCTTTCCATGCTCCAGATGGCGGTCAGAATGCCCGGATCCACACCGTAGTGCTGCCGCAACTTCTCGAAGAGGGCGTGCTGTCTGATCAGCAGCTGCTGTCCTTCCTGAATGGCCGAAGGTGTGACACGCGCGCTGAGATAGTCCCACAGATACTGGGTAAATTCGGGTTGCCGCTGATCCAGTTCATGCACCGATGGATCGGGTGTGACACCAGCCAATGCGTTATCCAGCGTGGTGGCTCCAATGCCGGCGGCAAGCGCACGTTGGCGGAAGTCTGCCAGCCACTGTTCGAAGCTCGCAGTGGGTGCGGGATCCTGCTGTTGCCCACCGGCGTCGGTTGCGGAGGATGCGGTTGTTTCGGGAGCGATGGCTTGCGCTGCTACGCTGGTTGAGGCCACACAGACGCTGACACCGAGCGTTAAACGCAAAAGGCGCGAAGGCATGATCATGAGATACCCGAGGTGGTGGTTGAGCGGCCACTCTAGTCCTCCTGTTCCCAGGATGTAATTATTGCAGTTATGCGTTTTTGACCGCGATGGGCAAGCAGGAATTCGCCCGGTAAAAAAACAGCTGATTGCGTCCTAACGCGTTGTCGCCGCAAGAATTCTCCGCGAGAAATCGATTGGCTCGACCTGCCGCTTGAGGTCCAAGGTGTAGTCACCGAACCGGTTGATGTGCGATGTCCTGTATGGCGACAGGCCTGCCAGAATCTCCGGGCTAATTGTTCGGCCTTCGTCCCGCAGTTCGGCCAGAACGCGGGTCATCTGCTCTACGTTATGAAGAATGATCAGATTTGCCACGAGTTGGTTGTAGCGCACGATCTTGCGCTGCTCGTGCTGGATGTTTTCGGCGATGATCCCTTCCCCGCCGAAGAAGGCCCATTTGACGAAGCCGTTGAATTCCTCGCTCTTGTTGGTCGCCGCGTGGATAGTCTTGCGCACTTCGACATCGTCGATGTAGCGCAACAGGAACAGTGTGCGTACCGCCTTGCCCAGTTCGCGAAATGCCCAGTACAGCTTGTTCTTGCGGCTGTAGGTGCCGAGCCGGCGCAGGATGGTGGAAGCGGTGATCTTGCCCAGTTTGATCGAGATGGCGACCCGCAGCATGTCGTGCACGTGGGTCTCGATGAGTGTCCAGTCGATGCTGTCCCCAAACAGCGCCTGGATATTCTCGTAGGTCCGACCTGGCTCCGGCCGGGAAAACACCAGGTCCTTGATGTTGCGGATGCGCGGCATGAGGTTGATGCCCAGCAGATGCGCCAGCCCGAATACCGGGAAGCTCTGCGCCTGGGTGTCGCCGTGTACGGTGTCGGGCTGGATGTCGGACCGGTTGGCCAGCATCCCGTCGAGGATGTAGACCGCTTCGTGTATGCCACACGGGATGAAGTGGCTGAACAACGCGATGTACTTGTCGGACACATGGTAGTAACCGATGCCACCATAGCCGCCGTAGCGAATGTGGTATTCCGACAGTAGGTTCTGCTGGTACACGTTCCACTTCGTGCCGTCGGCCGAGGCGCTCTTGCCACTGCCCCAGTAGCCGGGTAACTCGAACTTGTTGTACATGTTGATCACCTGGACGATCGCCTTGTCGAGCGTTTCATCGGTGACGTACTTCAAGTTCAACCACGAGATCTGGCGCCGGCTGAAGCCCTTGACCGAACGCGCGGTCTGGGTCGGCCCCAGATTGCAGCCGTAGCAGAACAAGGTGGTGATCACGCGCCGCAGCAGATCGTCGACTCGCGCGTCGGTGCCGGCGATCGGGCGGAAGTGCACGTGCAGGTCCAGCCAGCGGGTGGTGTCGACCAGGACATCGACGATGCTGGTCGGCGGCAGCCGGTCGGTGATCGCGCTGTCCACTGTGGCGATGGCCTGGGTCACCTGTGCGCCCTGCAGGCGCTTGAGCACCAGCCGCCCGTCGAGCATGCTGGCGTGCAGGTTGTCCGAGAACCGAGCGTCCACGGCATCGGCCAATGTCGTCAGTTCGGTGCGCAGACCCTGCACGAAGTCAGCCGCGTCGGTGGCGACGCCCGAGACCTCGCCGTAGGCGTCCAGTTCCTGCGCGAGTGTCGCCTCGTCGACTAGTTGCTCGCGGTAGTCGTCGTAACGCTCGCCGTGCGGGATGTACAGGTCGCCGGATTTGAGTTCGTCCTTGATCTGCGCGAGCACCGCCAGTTCGAAGTACTTGCGATGGATCCAGCCGGGGCTGGCGGCGGCCAAGGCTTTGGGCATCACATGCTTGCGCCAGGCTGACGATAACCACGTCAGGTCGGTTGTAGCCACGCCCAGGCTAGCGGCGTCGATCGTCTCGCGGCGCTGACTGCGCAGCGCCAGGACAGCGCCGATCATGCGCTCCATGCTGGGGTCCTGGCTGGCGGCACGCAGGCCCATGATTTCCAGGCAGTTGAACAGCAGCGGACGCAACGTCCCGTATGGTGCCAGCAGGAATGGCAGATAGTTGCGGCCGGCGTAGGCCATGTGCTCGTCGCACTCAGCCGTCAGCAGAGCGATGTCGGCGACCAGCACGCCCGCGATCGCGCCCACACGCTCGGTGTCTGTGCCCTCGACCTGATAGGCCTGCAGGATCTCCCGGAGCTGGCCGATCAGGGCATCGGCCCGTTTGCTGTGTTCGAGCTGATAAGCGATCAGCTTTTGCTGCGCAGTGTTCTCCAGGTTCTGGATCAGGCGGATGAACAGGTCGGCCGCATCGTCGAGCGTCTTGCGATACTGGGAGCGGATGAAGATCGCGGCCAGCGCATAGCGCTTGATCGGGACCAGTTCGGCCAACTCGGCGGCATCAAGTGCGCGGGCCATCGCCCGGAATTGCTTGAGCTTAGGCACCGAAACATCGATCGGCGGCAGCTGCTCGGCCAGGATGCGCAGGCGCTGGATGTGCCGCAGGTAATGGCGCACTTCCTTGTTGGTTGGGCGTTTGGGCTCGCGCTTGAGCGTGTGCCAATCACTGTGGTGGCTGCCTGGTGGTGTCAGCAGCAGGTTATCGATCAGCGTCCGCATGGTCGGTGACAACGCATCGGCGATCTGGCGGTAGTGCGCATCGTGGACACGTTCGCGGGCGGCGATCGCGATGCGTTCTAGCGTGCTGAAGGCCGGCAACTCAAAGCGGTGATGCACCAGCTCTTCAAGCATCACGTTCACGATATCGGGCACGATGTGCTTGGTCCGCGCAGCCGTTTCAGCCACGGTGCCGAGCCAGTCTCGCCCAGCCGCATCGAGCGGACAGACGTTGAGGAACGCCCGCAGTTGGGCCAGATGCCCGCGCTTGGCGCCAGAGGCGTCGTAGCCCGCCAACCGGTCGGCGGGCACGCGGCGCATTCCCAGCGTCTGAGCGACATGCTGCACGATACGTTCGGGCACCTCGATCAGGGTCGTGAAATAACCCAGGCGCTGGAACAGCTTCAGATGCAGTAGCAGGGCCAGCCGTGTGGCCGGGCCGGTAGCGATGTTCCGGACGCACTGCAGCTCCGCCGCAGTAGGCGTGTAGATATCCTGGAGTTCTTTGGCGGTGGGATCGGGCTTGAGGCGCGGGTAGGCGGTTTCGTGCAGCGTCGTCATGCTCAGCTCAGTCCCAATGGCGCCCGCCCGCTTCATCGCGCAAGGCGACGGCGAGGAAGCACTGGTGGTTGTCGGCGATGCGGTGCATCTCGTCGAGCAGCATTGCGATGGTTTCTTCAAAGGCCGCCTCGTCAACGGCGGCGATCGCCAACCGGTAGCGCGTGCCGTCGGCGTTGAGTCGCTGCGCCTGATGCGGTTGCAGGCAGATTTGCTCGATCAGCCGATGCGCTTTGGCCAGTCCGCGCACACGCGAGTTGAAGCGCGTCAGGGTGACAGTCGCTTCGACCGCCGTGGTCGGCACTGGATCGGGAGCCGGCGCCGCCAGGGCCAGCAGCGGTGGTGTGGCTGGCGACAGGCTCGCCTCAATGCGCTGGCGGGCGAACGGATCGGCCCCGTCGAGGTAACGCATCGCCGAGTGCACGTCGCGCCAGCCGACGTACTCCATCAGCGCCTTGACGTCCCAGCCGTTGGCGTTGGCCCAGCCGGCAAAGCCGCGCCGCAGCGAGTGGCCGCTGTAGTCGTTGGGAGAACTCAGCCCCGCCTCGCGGAAGATCCGCCGTAGCAGCGGCACCAGGCTGTTGGGGTGGAGTGGCGCGGCGGCAATCCCGCCCCACTGGTTGACTGCGCGAAACAGTGGCCCCTCGTGGAGGGCGGCTGCCGCAACCCAGGTCATGGTGGCAGCCACCGGGCACCAGCGCGACAGCGCCGGGACCTTGTAGGTGGCGCCGGCGTGCTGGCGATCGCTCTTGCTGTGCGGCAGGAAGCAGGTCATGCCTTCGCCCGGCACCAGGCGCAGGTGGTTTACCTGGAGGCGGGTGAGTTCATCGCCGCGGAAGCCGCGCCAGAAGCCGAGCAGGAGCAAGGCGCGATCACGCAGGTGCCGCAGTTCTGCGGCGCGATCGCCGCGAGACTGGGCCGCAGCCGCAGCGTCTTCCAGCCATGTCGTGACCTGGGCCAGCAGGGTGAGTTGCAGGGGCGTGGCGCGTTTTTCGACGCTCGGGTGCAGGGTTTGGATGCCTTTGAGCACTTGGCGCACCACCGGCGCCCGGGTCGGGTCGACAAAGCCGTGCACCTGGTGCCACTGCGCCAGTGCTGCGAGCCGGTGCCTGAGTGTGTTGAGCGCGAGTTGCCCGGCGTAGGCGGCCAAGTAGCGCGCCACCTGCTCCGCAGTCGCCGGCAGATGACCACCCCATTCGACCTCGAAGTGACGGATCGCCCCTGCATACGCGCGCTCGGTGTTGGCGCGAGTTGCCGCTTCCAGATACTGCTTGACCGAGCTCACCGCGTCGCTCCGAACCGCCGTTTCGTACGGCCGCAGGGCGACTGTAGCCGAAAATTCCGCATAAGGCGGGATAATTCAACATTATCCCGCGTGAGCTCAACGCCTATCGACGGTCCCGTGTAATGCGTTGAGGAGTATGTAATTACATGGTATGTAATACGTTACGAAATACGTGGAGTGCCGGATGGCAAGGTCCGGGTTGTACAAAAGCGATGTGCAACGCGCCCGCGATCGCCTGCGCGCCACGGGCACGCATCCGTCCGTGGACGCGGTCCGGGTGGCGCTCGGCAATACGGGGTCCAAGACCACCATCCACCGCTATTTGAGGGAATTGGAAGAGGAGGAAGGGCAAGGCGTTGGCGCGAAGATGGCCGTGAGCGACGCACTTCAAGACCTCATCGCCCGCCTCGCCGAGCGGTTGCACAGCGAGGCCGACACGGTCGTGGCGCAGGCCCAGGCGCGCTTCCAGGCGCAGCTGCAGGAACGCACCCAAGCGCTGGAGCAGGCCCGGCAGGAGGCCGGCTCGCTCAGGACGCAGCTGCAACGCTGCGAGACCGCGCTGCAGGCCGAACGCGAGGCGGGCGACGCTGCCAGGAGCGAGGTGGCCAGCTGCGCTACCGAGCTAGCTCAGCTGGAGGAGCGGATCGCGGGCCTCACGGCGCGATTGGCCGAGCACGACGCCCATGCGAAATCCTTGGAACACAAGCACGAACACGCCAGGGAAGCCCTGGAGCACTACCGCACCTCGGTCAAGGACCAGCGTGAGCAGGAACAGCGCCGGCACGCGCACCAGGTGCAGGAGTTGCAGGTCGCCCTACGGCAGGCCAACGAGGCGCTGACCGCCAAGAATCACGACCTGATACAGCTCAACCGGGAAAACGGCCAGTGGCTGGAACGCCAGACCCGGCTGGAGCGGGAACTGGCGCAGGCACGCCAGCGGGCCGACGCCCAGCAACGCGAGCGCGACGCGCTGCGCCTGACGGCCGCCGAGCACCAAGCCCTGCAGGTGCGCTGGACCCAAGATGTCCATGCGCTGGAAGGCGTGCGCGCCGAACTGGCTGCGGCGCGGACCGAACTGGTCGAAGAGCGCCAGCGCCGGGAACACGCCGAGGCGGACACCTTGCGGGCCACGGTGCGCCTGAGCACGTTGGAACAACTCCTGGCGCGGCTGCGGCCAGTGCACTCCGTTGGCGAACCCGAAAACGCCATCTCAGCCGGTGCAATGCCGGCAGGCAGATGATCAGCCGCTTGGCGAAGGCTCGGGAATCCTCCACGTCAGTGCCTTCGTCGTCCCAGCCAGGATTTCGGTGAGGCGGAGCGAATCGGAAAGTTCCCCTCTAAACTTGCTCCTACAGTATATCCACCTAACACATGGTGATCTTATATGAAAAATTTTACCTGATTAGCCCTGACTCTCAGCCATGAAAATTGCTCGCTGCACGCAGGACCGGCTCTGGACATGGGTTGGATTGCATCATGGCCGTGGCAAGTCGCGGCAGCATCTCGCGCAAGCGGAATCGACGATTAAAACGATAGGCCGCTTCTCCCAGGTAGCGCCTTGCGTATTTGCCTTGCGCGATAGCGTGATACACGCCGCTGATGGCGCGTTTGAGATTGCCCAGCACCACGTTGAGCCAACGTGCACCGGCCGTTTCGGTCGCGGCACGACCACCGCCAGTGTCCAGCGTGGTGTGCGCGTGGCCGGCGTCTTCCAGCCGGCGGAAGCAGGCCAGCCCATCGGTGTAGACCTCGCATTCGGGCGCCAGGCGACGGGCAATCCAGTCCTGCAGCGAGGTGTTGTCGAAGCTGCGCACCGGCTCAATCACCACAAAGCGCGGCGCGGTGAAGGTGGCATCGGTCTGCACCGCAATCAGGAACGCTTGTTTGTTCTCTGATCCGCGTCCGGCCTTGCCACCGTTACGCTCGCCGCCGAGATAGGCATCGTCGATCTGCACGAAACCCGCCAATTTCCGCGTGGCTTCACGCTCGGCCATGACCTGCATGATCTTGTGCTTCATCCGCCAGGCCGTCTTGTAGTTAACCCCCAGATGACGCATCAGCTCCAGTGCGGCCATGTTGGTTTTGGTCGAGGTCAACAGGTGCAAGGCCAGCATCCAGGTGCGCAGCGGCAGTTTGGTGCCTTCGAACATCGTGCCTGCCATCAGACTGGTCTGATGCCGGCACGCGCTGCATTGGTAGTAGATCGCAGCACGCCGCTTGAAACGCGAGCGCACGCGCCCGGCACAAACAGGGCAACGAAAGCCCTGCGGCCAACGCCACGTGTAGAGCGCGCGATAGCACTTGGCCTCGGTGCCGTAGAACGCGAAGAACTCAGGCATCGACAATCCAGCCTGGAACTGCACCGCATTGATGCTCATCACGTCACCTCGTTGGCTTCAGAGTGACAGCAGCATCCACCCAGCGCGGCGCAGATCTGCGACTGGCGGCTGAAGGTCAGGGCTAATCAGGAACCCTTTTTTGTTAAACGCGTCACCGTCCTGCAGAATCAAATATTCGCTCTCAGACGGGTTTTTTCTCTTAAGTGTGCGTCTACTGATACCGCAAAGCTAAAATATTTCAGTCCGTCTACGTTCTTCATACAAGGACCTTTTTTATTAGCGGAAGCATGCAAGGGTGCCAGGAAAATAATAATTTATTTGAGGCGTTGTTGAGTGCTTATGGGCCATTTAAATAAAGTCAAGAAAATTTTTTGAATTATACAGCCAAGCAAATCAGGGGGTAGTTTAATCAATAGGAGTGAATCTTGATGAAAACAAGTAGTGCAAGCAAGTCTCATTATACTGGCCAATTTCCCCAGGGGGATTTGCAGCCAAAAACTCCAATTCCAGTGGGACGCAATAGCGAAATTCCAAAGGATGCGGCATTAAGCGCCCAACTAAAGGGGCTCCGCCCTCTTGATCGTAAGCCATCTAAAATGCCAACTTCTAGCAGTGATCTTCAGGCGGTCAATAAGATGATTGCCGAGAATCGCTCGAACGACGTTGGAAAAGGTCAGTTTCTTCTCTCTACCCAAAGCCTAGGTTCTGCAGAACGTGTAGATTCGCAAAACTACCATTCACGGAATGAATCGGGGAAAGCGCCTCTCTTTTTTAGCGAATTTGCTACTGAGAAGCCATCTTTACAATCAGTGAAAAGCCTCTCGCAGGGAAAGCAGGACTATTATGCAGTTAGACATGTGGGAAAGCGTGGTCGAGATTTATTCACCGATGAACCAATCGAGGGCGAAAATAGCAAACTCGGCAGACTAAAAACCAGCCCGCTGTTAAGTACTCAGAGTCAGGGAACACGTGCTATTCGAGCTTTCGCGGCTACAGCGACAATCGATAAATCTCGTGGAGAATACGTCGCACGTCTGCATCGCCATGTAGTTGAGGCTTTAGGCGATGAAGGTGGTGTGGTTCATTTGCTAAGGCCGACGCGTGATCACTATGCCGAAGATAGTACATTGAACTTCTTTACCTTCTGCGAACAAACAGAGCTGGCCAGTTCACTGAACTCCTTAGAAGCTATTTCAGCTAAGAAGGAGGACAGAAAGCCTATTGTATTTACAGATCATAAGTCCCTCGTGGGTCTTTCAAGAACCTCGCGTACAGAAGCGAGTCCGATTGGCCGTTTGGTACAGCAGCCTTATTTCGTTACATCCGACCTGAAACGTGGCGATAAAGTTGTCATTACCGATGACCACATTCAGGCAGGAGGATCTATGCTGGCAATGGAAGCAGCAGCCAAGGAGGCAGGTGTGGACGTGCTTGCTCTTGCAACGCTGAGCGCCCATCCATTTTCACCGCAACTTACCATGTCCTCCGAGGTCAGCGCTTTTTTAGACGAAACCCTAGCAGCTTGGGATCCTCAAGGAAAGGTTACTGAACGCCTTGCCGCAATCGGAATGCCGCGTGAGAAGTTAACCAACAGCGAAGCGATGATTTTAATCGCCTACGCAATAGATCCGGCCAGCGATTCGGCAATCTTAAGATTCGAGTCAATTCAAAATAACTTGTTCAAAAGAGCCCATCTTCACAATGTAGGGATAGACCCGGACGCGCCAGATACGCTTGAGCAAATGCAAAAACTAAGTTCCATGCAAGAGATGGCAGGGACGGATTCTGCGCGTCACTTCGTAGATGATGCGAAAGTTCTCGAAGGTGAGCATGATTCGCTTATTCCTATCTTGAAAATGAAACCTGCTTCACCTGATGAAATCGTGAAAGAGCTCGACCAAGTTAGTTTGGCGAGCCGTTCCTCAATCCAAGCGTCTGAGGTAAAACAGGTCGTCGTATTGGATTGGGACGACTGTCTGCGTGACGAAAAAGGATTGAATTATAAGCTTATGCATAACGCGTTGGCTATCACAGCAAGGGAACATGCGTCGACATTGCCTGAACTCGGAGATGCCGTAGCGGTCCTGCACAGCAAGTTGAACGGTGCAGAACCGGTCGACGAGGAAGCGCCATTGCTGATGAAAAATCAAAAAGACTTTTCATCTTATTTGATGGGTAGGCAAAGCATATATAAGCGCCACATAATTGAAGATTTTGTTCGGAAAATGCTCCCAGGAATTTCTGAGCATAAAGCAGCGTCGATAAATAATGCCGTATACTCTAACTTTGTCCGCGAATATAAAATGCTAGTAAAGCCGGAAGTTTCGAAAAAAAATTATAGTCGAGATGTTCCGTTCCCGGATATTGAGCTTTCCCTACTTCCTGGCGCAAAAGAAATTCTGGAGAAATCACGCAATGCGAATTCTCGCGTCATATTGATCAGTAATCGCGGCCATGGCGATTTGGAAAACGAGATCAATCATCTTGGCATGATGCACTACTTTGACGTGGTGTCCGGCGCGGAAGAAGTCACCCTTGAAAAGTCGCATTTGCCCCCTTCTCAAATGCCTGAAGATTTGCAGAAGCGACTTATCAATTCATTGAATGGCAGTGACGAAGAAGCACTACGGGCTACTCTTTCAGAGGCAGCAATTTACGCCCATCCGGATTCCACGACCATTGAACGGATCGACAAAAAACCAGATTCAACGAGATTGGCAGAGAGCCTTGAGCGGCTCTCGGTTCAACCTAATGTGCCGATAACCTCTTACGGCGATCAACCCTCCGATATCAAGCAATTAAAGAGTGTTGCGGAGCCAAAGAGCCGTGTACTCAAGGGGGTGATCGTCAACGCGCAGCGTGACGACGTGGGCAGGGAAATTGATGTCGACGGGGTGCCAACCCGTGTTGTATCTAAAATCACGGAACTTTAGTTGGGCAGAGGCTCGAAACAATCGTGATGCCCCTAGCAATTGAATGGTGAAGACGTTTCTCTAGCAAGCCATATGGCAAATAGCGCATCCCCCCATCTCCGATGCTGGGGATGGGGGGATTA
>NZ_JAJIUJ010000101.1 GCF_020880415.1 Xanthomonas euvesicatoria pv. euvesicatoria
TCCCGCAAGCGGCGAGGAAACCGCGCACTCGACGACCCAGCTTTTGAATGCGTCAAGATTGGGCGATGACGCGAATCGCGATCACTCGGACGGATCGCAACGTCCAATCCATCAATTGCAGGACACTACCCGCGCATTGGCTGCGGGCCCTCTCACGTTGGTCGTTACGCATGTTTCGACAAGACAACCGAACACCTTGCGGCGCGGTGTCCTCGCCGCTTGCGGGACGGGGCCACTGCGTACCCATGACACCGCCCCCCCTCACCAAGCTGCCGCCTTACCCAGCCCGCTTTTGCGCCAACCGCGCGAACAGCGCAGGCAAATCACGCATGTCGTCGAACACTTCAAGCACACCGATGCGGCGCAGGGTGTCGCCATGCCCCGGTGGAATGTGGCTTGCACCGGTAAACCCCAGCACCTGCATGCCGGCCGTCACGGCCGCGGTTGCACCGGTGGGGCTGTCTTCGATGACCACACAACGCTGCGGCGCGACTCCGGCGGTGCGTGCCGCCAGCAGATACACGTCCGGTGCCGGCTTGGGCCGCTCCACCATGTCGGCGCTGAAAATACGTCCCGCCGCGCGTGCGGTGAGCCCGGCCCGTTCCACCGAGGCAATCACATTGTGGCGCCGGCTATTGGAGGCCACCGCCAACGGCAGTGGAATCTGCTCCAACGCCTCGCGTACGCCTGCGATCGGCTGCACCTGCGCCTGGATCAAGGCCTCGCTGCGCGCCTGGATCTGCGCGAGCAGGGTCTCTGGCAACTGCAATGCAAAGCGCTCTTCCACCCGCCGCAGCACCTCGCGCGTGGTCTGCCCGAAGGTGGTTTCCAGCAGCTGTTCCAGCGGCTCGCTTGGCACGAAAGACGCCAGCGCCTCACGCATTACCCGGTCGGCCAGTATCTCGCTGTCGACAAGAACGCCATCACAGTCACTGATCAGTAGCTCGTACGCCATCGCACCCATCTGCTCACAAAGCGCCATTATGCCGGCCCGGGTGTGACCGTCGGCTGTGGGGCAGCAGGCTGTGGCGATGGACACCGTCGCCGCTTGCAGCATGCGCACCATCAGGACAGGCGGCCCCGAGCATGCGGCCCGCAGCACCGTCATGTCACACGCCGTACCGTCATGTCACAAAAAGCCATGTCACGAAATCTTACCGCAAGCGATTTTTCCAGCTGCTAGGATCTGCCCCGCTGCGGCGGGACTTGCTGCAGTGTCATCAGGAATGCGATCAGGAGAAGGAGATTTCGATGCAACCGCGATTCCCCGCCCTGCTCGTTCTTGCGACCTCGTTTTTCGCGGTCTCATGCACCGCCTCGCCCGGTGCCAAGGAGCAAACCACCATGTCAGCTACGCTGCAGGACCACACCGTCGCCTTCCGCGACCCCGCCCTGACCGACATCGCCCAGGCCATTGCGCACGGTGATGTGGCCCGGCTCAAGGCACTCGCCCCCACTGTCGATCTCGCCGCGCATGGCGATCAAAACGTCACCTTGCTCGAATGGGCAATCTGGAACGAGCAACCGCGCGCGCTGGCCGCATTGCTCGATGCAGGCGCAGACCCATCGCTCCCCGGCATGGACCAGGAAACGGTCGTGCACATGGCCGCCATGGCGCAAGACCCGCAGTATCTGCAGATCCTGTTGCAGCACAAGGCGCCGATCGATGTCGTCAGCGCGCGAGCGGGCTGGACGCCGCTGTTTCGCGCGGTGCAGAGCAAGCGCGATGCGCAGATCGATTTGCTGATCAAGGCCGGTGCAGATGTACAGCGCGTCGACCACACCGGCAACAGCCTGCTGCACCTTGCAGCGCAAAGTGGCGCAGCCAGCCCTGCAGTGCTCGCCCTGCTCAAGGCCGGTGTCGATCCCACCGTGCGTAATGCCCAGCAGAAGACCTTCCAGGCGTATTTCTTCACCACGCCGGACCGCCTGCTCAACGCCAGCGGCCAGCAGGTCAGGTCGGACGTACGCGCGTGGTTGAACGCCCACAACATTCCCGTGGAAAGCAGCCGCTAAGCGCGCTTTTCGCATGACGAACGCAAGGAGCCGCGCATGAGCCCGTCAGAATCCTCTTCTTCCACCCCGTTCGCAGAATCGATGCGCGGGCAACAACCGCATCCGGAAGACCGCCAGCTTCCAGCGATGCTGCAGGACCTTTACGCCACCGCCGCGCAGCGACGCGAAGGCGGCGCCGAAACCTTTGCCGCCCTGCCCAATGGCTGGTCGCGCATGGACGACCGCGCGCTGCAGCAGGCAGGCATCGACCCTGCACTGCTGCACGACGCCAAGAGCGGCTTCGATGCCGCGTTCTATCGCAATGATCAGGGGCAGGTGGTGCTGGGCTTCTGCGGCACCGACGAAGGCAAGGACTGGAAGCACAACATCGGCCAGGGCCTGGGCTTGGACGATGCGCAATACGCTTCGGCGATCCAGCTCGGTAGCCAGGCCAAACAGGCGTTCGGCGACCAGGTGGTGATCAGCGGGCATTCGCTGGGCGGCGGTCTGGCCGCGGCATCGGCAATGGTCAACGACATTCCGGCAGTGACCTATAACGCCGCCGGCGTCAACGACCGCACGCTGGAGCGCCAAGGTCTGGATGCATCGGCGGCCAAGGATTACGCCAACAGCGAATTGATCCGCGGCTACCACGTCAAGAACGAAATCCTGACCCATCTGCAGGAAGACAGCATCCCGCTCAAATGGGCCATGCCCAATGCGGCCGGTCATCAGATCGAACTGCCCGAACCGGACCCGTTGTCCTTCGGCCAGCGTCTGGTGCCGGGCATGATGCTCAAGCATCGGCTGGATCTGCACGGCATCGATTCGGTGATGAAGGCGCAGGACATGCAGTCGCAGGACCAGGCGCGCGGCACCGCATTGCAGCCCGGCAGCCAGCTATTCAACGACGCGGTGGTGCAGTTGGATGGGCAACGCGACCGCCTGGGGCTGCGCGACGACACCGCGTTTCTCAATACCGCTGCCAGCGTGGCCGCGCGTGCAGGCAACGATGGCTTGCAGCGTATCGATCACCTGGTGCCCAACCGTGACGGCGACAGCCTGATCGCGGTGCAGGGGCGCATGGACGACCCGGCCCATCTGCGCAGCCATGTGCAGACGGCATCGGCAGCCAACGAGCCGGCGCAGACCAATGTCAGCCAGCTGCACCAGCACAATCAGCAACACACCCAGCAGCCGCCGCAACCGCAGGAAGAGCAGCGCCGGGTGATTCAGCAGTAAGGCGCCAGTGGCCCGCGCAATGTAGCGGGCCACTCTTCGCCCTGCACGCGGCTGGCAGCAGCGCGTCAAGGTCTTGCGCGCGATCGCTGTCGGCTTCGCGCAGTGCAGCGTGTCTTTGAGACTAGCGCGCGTATTCGACCGCGGCGCGACGTGGCCGACACCGTGTCATCGGAGTCGTCAGCCAATCGCGTACGGTGCGCAGAAGCGACATGCCAGGCGCGGCACATGGCGCAACACCGAGCATCGCCCAGCCGCACTGGCGATTGCACAGCGGTGTGATACTCGCTCGGTCGCTTCATCGTGGCGTTGCAGATTGCGGCGCGAGTTATCCAGCGCCTGCCATCGCCCGCAAAGTAATGCCGACCAGATAGGCCAGATAGGTGCCGGTGGCGTAGCCCATCGTGCCCAGCAGCACACCGACCGGCGCCAGAGCCGGGTGAAATGCCGCGGCAACCACCGGCGCGGAGGCCGGGCCGCCGATATTGGATTGCGAGCCGATCGCAAAATAAAAGAACGGCACCCGCAACAACCGGCCAAGCCCCCATAACACGGCAATGTGCACGGCAATCCAGATCAGGCCGAGCAGAAACAACCATGGCCGGTCCAGCAGCGCCAGCAGATCCATCTGCATGCCGATGCAGGCGATCAGGAAATACAGCAGCAAGGTGCCGATCCTGGACGCGCCCGCGCCCTCCAGCGTGCGCGCACGGGTAAAGCTCAGCAGCAGGCCCAGGCTGGTCGCCAGCACCACCACCCACACGAACGGCGTGTCCAGGCTGAACTGGCTGGCCCAA
Source organism: Xanthomonas euvesicatoria pv. euvesicatoria (assembly GCF_020880415.1). Lineage (GTDB taxonomy): Bacteria > Pseudomonadota > Gammaproteobacteria > Xanthomonadales > Xanthomonadaceae > Xanthomonas > Xanthomonas euvesicatoria. The sequence goes on from NZ_JAJIUJ010000101.1 coordinate 4,032, forward strand.
TCCAACTGCGCCTTGCACCACGCGGCAAGGGGATTGGCCAGGGCATGCGCAAGGCCGACACCGCCGAATGCCACCGCCACGATCACCATCAAGTCGGCCAAGCTGGGAATGCGCGCATGCTCGGCCTGGAAGCGCGCCATGCGCTCCTGCAAGGCATCCAGCGCCCGGGTGTCGGCGCCGCTGCGTGCATCGATCTTGCGCGCGCGGCCGGCCAGGAAGATCAGCGCCGCCATCCACACATAGCCCACGCCGACATCGACCACCGCGAACTGCCCGAACGTGGTTGCGTCCACATCGAACACTTCGCGCATCGCCAGCATGTTGGCGCCACCGCCGATCCAGCTGCCCGCCAGCGCTGCCATGCCGGCCCAGGTATCGCCGGCCACGGTGGCCGGATGCAGCCAGCGCATCACCCAGAACGCCACCACCGCACCCAGCATGATGCTTAGCGATGCGCCCAGATACATCGCCACCAGCTTGGGGCCGAGCCGCAGGATCGCGCGCAGATCGATGCTCAAGGTCAGCAGGATCAATGCCGCAGGCAGCAGTACGTCACGGGCGATCGGGTTGTACAACCTGGTGTTGGCACCATCGATCAAACCGACCGTGTTGTAGATGCCGGGCAGCAGATAACACAGCAACAAGGCCGGCACCACCGCGTAGAAACGCCGCCAGAACCCCTGCTCCCGCGCAGACGTCCAGAACACCGCGCCCAGGGTGGCGGCGATCAGGCCGAACACGACGATATCGTTTCGAATCAGCGCAGCACCGGCAGCATTCACGACAGGCGGACATCCAGAGAAGTAGCCGCCAGAGCGCGGACTGGCCCCAGGTGGCCAATACCTCGAATCTAGCCGACCCGGACGTCTGCGCAAATCCCGCACAGCTGCGGACAGCCGCCACCGTGGGCAATGGTTTACTGCAGCAAGCGACTGCGTTGCGTACGGCCTCAGCCGTAACGCCGCACCACCCGATCGCCGCCGCCGGTGTTGACCACCACGCCGCTGGGCTGGCCGGTGGTCAGGCAGTGCAGCTTTGCCATCCATTCGGCAAAGTCCAGGGCGCCCTGTTCGCGCAAATACCGCAGCGGCGACCAGTGCGGGCGGGTTACCCACCAGCCGCCCTGTGCGGGGTGGATGCGTACGACATAACGAGACTCGTCCATCAGGCCTCCGGCCAGTGCGTCTAGCGGTCGAGCAAGGCGCATGGGGCGTAGGGCCGCAATGCGCGAGGAATGGGAACGCCTTCTCCCGTCCGGTATGCCGGCGTGCCCTTACTCAAGGGGCCGCGGGAGAGTAGCCAATGGCCCCGCGTCCGGCATAGCCAGGATGTTCTTTTATGCATGCCAATGCCGTCGGGCTGACACTGGCAGGTCGGTAGGAAAATTCTTACGTGACACACATCACGTCCAGCGCTACATTCGGTCAGGACTGGTGAACGCCGCGTCATCAGCAACCGTCAGACGGGCGTGGACGGTGCGTAGTGGGTGATCAGTCGCTCTTGAAGACTGCCTCTGGGGAGGGGTTGCATGCATCTGCTTAGGAAATTCCAGTTTTCGGTCAAGACCGCCATGGTCATTGGCTATGTGTTGGTGATCAGGGAAGCGGTCGTGCTGTGGTCGTAAGGCTATTGCACGGTTGAGCGCGTCGGCCAGGCATGTCGGTTGGCGGCCTGCAAAGAAGAGGTAACGCGCCTGAACCGGTGTCGGTGATCGGCACCGGTCACGTCAGCGTGCGTGCAGTAACGGTGCCTGCGGCTGACGGTGCGGCCGGCGCCGATCGTGTCAGGACCCAGGCTGCCAGAGATTTGCGTGCGTACCCGTCACGGCGTCTCAGTCCGCATCGACCCAGCCGCGCTGCTGCGCGGCCGCCAGATCCGCCGGCGTGTCGATATCCAATGCCAACGCCGGGGCGCTTACGCACCCCAGGCTCTGCATGTCCAGGCTGGCGAACAGGCCCCGCAAGCCGCTATCGGCCTGCAATGGCACATCCGCCCAGGCCGCATGCGTGACCACCGCGGGAATGCCGCGCACGCCGCTGTAGCCACTGGTTGCACACCCGGAGACGGCGCGATCGGCTTCTTCCAGCAGGGAGCGCAGATGCGGGGCATCCAGCGCAGGCTGATCGCACCCCAGGATCAGGCTGCGTCGCAATGCCGGGTCGCCCTGCACATGCCGGCGCAACGCGGCCAGGCTGGAGCCCATGCCCTCGGACCAATCGGGGTGCCGCAGTATTTCGACATCCAGATCCTGCAACACCTCGCTCAACGCATCAGCATCGGCACCCAGCACGACCACGCAGCGGCGTGGCGCAGTCAGTAACGCAATGCGAGCGGCGCGATGCAGCAACGGCTCGCCATCGCGCATCAGCAATTGCTTCGAGCGGCCAAGCCGGCGCCCTGCCCCGGCGCCCAGCACCAGTGCGGCATGATCGCCACTCATGCGCCGCACGCTGCCGGCGTGGCGGCAGCAGCGTGCGGCGCTGGTTGCCAGACGGCGGGAGCGTGGCGCTTTCCGACGTCGTCACCACGTGCGGAATGGTGGGTGGCGAAGAAGCTAACGCGAACAGCATCACGCGATACGTCGACGTGGCGATCCGGAACAAGGGTCATGGCGACGTGCTGCTTGAATGGAAGACAGCTGCAGCCTAGAGCGCCGGCTGTGCGTGCAAGGTGACTACCCTTGGCGTGCGCTGTGGATGCATTGGCCAAGGCCTGCCCATAGCGATGCAGATGACAGCGTACTGTCGGAGGCCTGCCACGATAGTGCTCGAAAGCAGCTGTGTTCGACCCGACCGGCTGCGATGCGCCTTGATGACTCACGCACGCGGCAGGAGCAGCCAGCGACTTATCGGCTTGCGGTAACCGCCTGTAGATCTACCACCGCTTGCGTGGCTTCGGCGATGATGCCGAGCGCGATGGTGTGCGGTGACGAGCGCCCCATGCGCCAGCCCGCCGGCATACGCAGGCGTGCGAGCGCGGCATCGCCATACCCAAGCGCCCGCAAGGCCTGCAAGCGACATTGGCGCTTCTGCCGGCTGCCGAGGATGCCGATGCAGGCGACAGGGGACGCCAAGCCGCGCTGCGCAACCTGCATGTCGATCTCGGCATCGTGGGCCAGGCTATACAGCGCGGTGTCGGCATCCAGATGCAGGTCCTGCAGCGCATCGCCCAACGCACGTCGGTCGTAGTGCTCGGGCGCCAAGCCCGGCGGCGGTTCGCCCGGACCATGCGGCCGCAACACGCGCACATCGATGCCCATCTGGCTGGCCAACGACACCAGCGCCAGCAGTGATGGGTCGGCGCCGACCAGCACCAGCCGTAACGGCGGACGATGAGTGCGCACGAATTCGCCTGCACGCGCGTCCTGTGCATTTGCCAGGTAACGCACCGTGCCGGACGCACGATCCAAGGCCACATGAAATGCACGCCGATGCTGGCGCGCGTTACGCCAACGTGCGAGGTGCTCGCCCAGATCCGGCACCGGCCACACCAGCACGCCGATGCGCCCGCCGCAGCTGAGCTGGATGTCCAGCACCTGGCTGCCTTCGCCATAATCCAGCCAGCGCGGCTGACCATCGCGCAGCGCTGCCATGGCTTCATGCGCCACCGCCGCCTCGACACAGCCGCCTGAGACATAGCCTGCCACGCTCCCATCGGCGCTGATGGCCATCTCGCTCCCCAACGGCCGTGGGGAGGAGCCTTGCACATCGATCAAGGTCGCCATCGCCACGCGCTGCCCTGCACGCTGCCATGCGCTCAACGTTGGCAACAAATCGTCGAGCAACGCGTAGCCCGGCCATGCCGGCCACGCCGGCGGCGCATGCGCGACCTGGGCAACCACCGCGCTCACGCGCGCAGCATCTCGGGCAGGTGCGGCAGCAATTTGTCCAGGGTCACCGGATAGTCGCGCACACGCACGCCGGTTGCGTTGTACACCGCATTTGCGATGGCTGCTGCCACGCCGCAGATGCCCAACTCACCCACGCCCTTGGCCTTCATCGGCGACGATAGCGGGTCGCTTTCTTCCAGGAACACCACGTCCTGATGCGGGATGTCCGCATGCACCGGCACTTCATAGCCGGCCAGGTCGTGGTTGACGAAAAAGCCCAGGCGTTTGTCCACTGCCAGCTCTTCCATCAGTGCCGCGCCGGCGCCCATGGTCATGCCGCCGATGACCTGGCTGCGTGCGGATTTGGGGTTGAGGATGCGTCCTGCGGCGCATACGGCAAGCATGCGCCGGATGCGCACTTCGGCGGTGGCCACATCCACGCCCACCTCGACGAAATGCGCGCCGAACGTGGAAAGTTGATGCGTCTTGCTGAGGTCGCCGAACTCGATCTTGTCTTCCACCACCAGCGCGCCACTGGCCGCGGCATCGCCGAGCGCAATGCGCTTGCCACCGGCGCGCACATAGCCATCGGCAAATTCGGCAGCGGCCGGATCCAGGCCCAATTGCCTGGCCACCGCTTCACGCAACTTGACTGCGGCCGCATAGACGCCTGCGGTGGAACTGTTCGCGCCCCACTGCCCGCCGGAGCCTGCAGAGGCCGGAAAGCTCGAATCGCCCAGGCGCACATCCACCCAGTTCAGCGGGACCCCAAGCATTTCCGCAGCGGTCTGCGCAATGATGGTATAGGAGCCGGTCCCGATATCGGTCATGTCGGTTTCCACCACCACGCGCCCGCCCTGCTCCAGCCGCATACGCGCGCCGGAGGTCGTGACCGGCGCGTTGCGAAATGCCGCCGCCACGCCCATGCCGACCAGCCAACGACCGTCGCGCGTGCTGCCCGGCCTGGCCTTGCGCTTGGACCACTCGAATCGCTTTGCGCCATCTTCCAGGCACTTAACCAGCTGACGCTGCGAGAACGGGCGTTGCGGATTTTCCGGGTCTACCTGGGTGTCGTTGACGATGCGGAACTTGACCGGATCCATGTCGAGCTTTTCGGCCATCCCGTCCATGGCGATTTCCAACGCCATCAATCCCGGCGCCTCGCCCGGCGCGCGCATGGCGTTGCCTTCGGGCAGATCGAGCACGGCCAGACGGGTCGTAATCAGGCGGTTAGCACCGGCGTAGAGCAATTGCGTTTGTGCAGCGGCGTTTTCCGGGCTGCCGTCGGGCAAGTCGCCCGACCAGCTTTCATGCGCAATCGCCGTGAGCTTGCCGTCGCGCCCGGCCCCAAGCCGGATGCGTTGCACCGTGGCCGGGCGGTGGGTGGTGTTATTGGCGATCAGCGGCCGCGGCAACATCACCTTGACCGGACGTCCCACCTGACGCGCGGCCAGCGATGCCAGGACTACATCGGCACGCAGGAACAGCTTGCCGCCGAAACCGCCGCCGACGTACGGCGACATGATCCGCACGTTTTCGCGCGGGAGGCCCAGCGTCCTGGCCAGATCGCCGGCACCCCAATTGATCATCTGATTGGATGTCCACACGCTGAGCTTGTCGCCATCCCACATGGCAATCGATGCGTGCGGCTCCATCATCGCGTGCGAATGATCCGGTGTGGTGTATTGGGCATCCAGTTGCACCGGCGCCGTAGCGAAGGCAGCGTCGAAGTTGCCGACATTGCTGTTGGGCGCGTCGCCCTTCTTGGTCACCTTGGCGCCGCCACGGGCCTTTTCCAGATCGTAGGCGCCAACGTGCCGGCCGTAATCGACCTTGATCAACTGGCCGGCCGCACGCGCCTGCTCGAAGGTTTCCGCCACCACCACGGCAATGGCCTGGTGGTAATGCGCGATCTCGGGGCCACCCAACAGCTTGGCGGTGTTGAACTTGCCCTTTTGCAACTTGCCTGCGTTCTGCGCGGTCACGATGCCCAGCACGCCCGGCGCCTTGCGCGCCGCGCTCAGATCGATGCTGCGGATGGTGCCCTTGGCGATGCCTGCGCCCACCACATGCCCGTAAGCGGGCTGGCCCGGCAGGTCGTGATGTTCGTAGGCATACGGTGCCTGCCCGGTGGTCTTGAGTGGCCCGTCGATACGGTCGACGGGCTTGCCGACGACAGTGAGCTGATCGATGGGATTGGTGCCGGCGGGAGTGTCGAATTTCATATCAGGCCCTCGTGTCGGCCAGGATCGCGGTCAAGGTGCGCTCGACCAGCGGCACCTTGAATGCGTTGTGTTCGGTGGGCTGTGCGCCGTCGAGCAACACGGACGCAATGGCGCGGGCACCCTCTTTCGCTCTGGCTTCGGCAGCTTCGCTGCGCCATGGCTTGTGCGCGACGCCGCCGACTGCGACGCGTGTACTGCCATCGCGCTGGACGACGGCGGCCACCGACACCAGGGCGAACGCATACGAGGCACGGTCGCGCACCTTGCGGTACACGTGCGTGCCACCCAGCAGCTTGGGCAAGGTGACGGCGGTGATCAATTCGCCGCGCTCCAGCACGGTTTCCAGGTGCGGCGTCGTTCCCGGTGCGCGATAGAACTCGGACAGGGCCATGGCGCGCGTCTGCCCATCCGGGCGCACCGTTTCCACCACGGCATCGAGCAGGCGCATGGCAATGGCCATATCGCTGGGATGGGTGGCAATGCACGCCTCGCTGGCACCGATGACTGCCAGTTGACGGTTGTAGCCACCGATGGCCGCGCAGCCACTGCCAGGCAGTCGCTTGTTGCACGGCTGATTGGTGTCGTAGAAATAGGGACACCGCGTCCGTTGCAGCAGGTTGCCTGCCGTGGTGGCGCGATTGCGCAGTTGTCCCGAGGCACCGGCCAGCAATGCGCGCGACAGCACGGCATAATCGCGGCGCACGCGCTGGTCGGCCGCCAGATCGGTGTTGCGCACCAGTGCGCCGATGCGCAGGCCGCCCTCAGGGGTGGCCTCGATGGTATCCAGGCTCAGGCCGTTGACATCGATCAGGTGCGACGGCGTTTCGATCTGCAGCTTCATCAGATCGAGCAGGTTGGTCCCGCCTGCAATGAACTTGGCACCGGGCTGGCGCGCGGCCTTGGCTGCCGCATCGGCTGGCGAGGTGGCCCGCTCGTAGCTAAAGGCCTTCATGCGCGGCCTCCGGCAACGTCGTTGATGGCTTCAACGATGTTGGAATACGCACCGCAGCGGCAAATATTGCCGCTCATGCGCTCCTGCAATTCGGGTGTGGTGAGCTTGGTCTTTCCGGTGAGGTCTTCGGTGACATGGCTGGGGATCCCGCGCTTCACCTCGTCCAGCACCGCCACTGCCGAACAGATCTGCCCGGGCGTGCAATACCCGCATTGGTAGCCATCGTGCTTGACGAACGCCGCCTGCATGGGATGCAGCTTGTCCGGCCTGCCCAACCCTTCGATGGTGGTGACCTTGGCGCCCTCGTGCATCACTGCCAGCGACAGGCATGCGTTCATGCGTTGCCCGTCGACGATGACCGTACAGGCGCCGCACTGGCCGTGATCGCAGCCCTTCTTGGTGCCGGTGAGATGTAGATGTTCGCGCAGCGCATCCAGCAAGGTGGTGCGGTTATCCAGCGTCAGCGTGACCGGTTTGCCGTTCACCTCGAAAGCGACCTGGCTGGATGCATTGGCAGGCTCGGTTGCCGGCCGCTGCGAGATCGCAGTGGCGGCGGTGGCGGCCATCGACTGGGTTGCGGCAACGCTGGCTGCCGATGCCGTTCCTGCGATCAATACCTCGCGACGGGTCATCTTGATGTCTCTCATGGCTGGCATCTCCAACAATGCTGGCTTTTACAGTTCTCAATCAATGTGCAGCGCTGCCGGTCACAAGCGCGTGAGTGCGCGGTGGCGCCTGCGGGCGTGAAGCGGTGTATTGCCCGATTTTAGTAGCCGCCTTTGCCCGCATTAGCGCCGGGTGCTGCATGCGCCTATGAAAGACGCTCATCACTGCGAGTAACCAGGCCGATGCGCCGATGACGTTGGAGTCGGACGGGCCGGCCGAACAGTTCTTGGAATGTTGCACGTGCAGCACGTGGGTTGGCCGCCGTGGGCTGCGAACGAACGAAACTCGAGAAGTATTGGTTGCGCTCGCCAGCAGCGTCATGCAGGCGGCGGCCCTTGCACACGTCGAACTACGGAATTCACGCGCCGGCGCTGCGGACGCATCGCCCGCGCTCAGTACCGCGGGCTGGATCAGAACTCCAGCGCGATCTTGCCGAGATGCCCACCGGCCTTCTGCAGCGCGAACGCTTCACCGATCTCATCCAGCGCAAAGCTGCGATCGATCACCGGCCGCAGCGGCAAGCTGTCAAGTGCGCGCACCAGGTTCTGTTGATGCCTGCGGCTGCCAACGACCAACCCCTGCAGGCGTTGCTGGCGCCCCATCATTTCGGCAGTCGGAACCGGCCCAGCGGCACCGGTCAAGACGCCGATCAAGGCGATATGCCCATCCACGCGCGCTGCACGGATCGATTGCGTCAGCGTGCCCGGGCCACCGACCTCGACCACATGGTCCACCCCACGCCCTTCGGTGATGTCCAGGACCTGCGCCGCCCATTCGGGATGCTGCCGATAGTTGATGAGGTGGTCGGCGCCGAGCGCTCGCACCTTTTCCAGTTTCTCGTCGGATGAGGAAGTGGCGATCACGCGCGCACCCATCGCCTTGGCAAATTGCAGCGCGAAAATCGACACGCCGCCGGTGCCTAGTACCAATACGCTGTCGCCGGCCTTGAGCCCGCCATTGACCGCAAGCGCGCGCCACGCGGTAACGCCGGCAGTGGTCAGCGTCGCAGCCTCGGCATGGCTGTAACCGCGGGGCGCATGGGTGAATGCCTGCGCGTCGGCGACGACCGCCGAGCGCGCATAGCCATCGACGCCATCGCCTGGGGTGGTGGCAAAACCGGCATGCAAGGGCTCGCCGTCCAGCCACTGCGGGAAGAAGGTGGACACCACATGATCGCCCACTGCGAACTCGTCGACCTCCGGCCCCACTGCTTCCACCACGCCGGCGCCATCGGACATCGGAATACGCCCGTCTGCGGTCGGCATCTGCCCGAGCACAACGCCCAGATCATGAAAATTGAGCGAACTGGCATGCAGGCGGACGCGGATCTGACCGCGTGCAGGCTGCCCCGGATCGGGCAGTGCAACCGACTGCAGCGATGCGATGGCGGCGGGATGGCGAAGACGAATGGCGTGCATGGGGAACTCCTGAGCGTGATTCAGTACCCGGGATAGCATGCTGCCCGTTACGCAAACGCAGTCGAGCTGGCTCTGACATCTGTCGCGGTGCGTGGTGAAGCGCTGCAGCGAGCGCTGCTGCAGCGGCCAACGCGCATAACGATGCGGGCAAGCGGGCTGTTGCATACAACGTGAGGCAGCAATCACAGATCTGTCATTGCACGTGTTGCCGCACCTAGGCACGCGCGCCACGACGCGTAGGCTCGCACGGCGGTTGCATCGCCCTGGTATCCAGACAGGTAGCCACAGTGACGTCAACAAGCAAGCGGCGGCGGCAACGTGCTCAGCGCATCGCGCTGCATTTCGTGCTGACTGTGTCCTGGATGTTGTTGCTGGGCTCGGAATATTGGTCCATCCACGAAGAACGCGCGACCGCGCTGCGTAGCGCACAGGCGCAGTCGTTGAATCTGGCCAATTCGCTGGCGCAGCATGCCAGCGACACCCTGTCCATTGCCGACGCAGTGCTGTCCGGGCTGGTGTCGCGGGTCGAACACGACCAGGGCTCCAGCGCGGCGCGTTCTGCGATGCATGAGTTTCTGGTGCGCGAAGCGCGCCGCTCCGATCGCCTGCATGGCATCTTCATCTATGCCGCGGACGGCAGTTGGGTGAGCTCGTCGCTGGACAGCACCCCCAGGACCCACAACAACGCCGACCGCGCCTATTTCAAATACCACCGCGACCATCGCGACGCCTTGTCGCTGGTCGGCCCGCCCGTGCAAAGCCGCTCGGACGGCTCCTGGGTGCTGACCTTGAGCCGCCGTCTCAACGCCCCCGGCGGCGAGTTCGCCGGCGTGGTGCTGGTCACCCTGCAGCTGAAGTATTTCCACAGCTACTACAGCACCTTCGAAGTTGGCCCGCACGGCACCATCGGCATGACCAACGACGATGGCATCGTGATGGTGCGCCGGCCAGACAAACAGGGCGTGATCGGCACCTCGATCGCGGGGACGTCGATCTACGTGACCATGCGCGCGCGCAAGCACGGCACCGCCACCTATCGCTCGCCGATCGACGGCGTGGAGCGCATCTCCAGCTTTGCACCGGCGCGCCCCTATCCGCTGACCGTGCTGACCGGCGTTTCGGTCGACGATGCGTTGGCGAACTGGCGGGAAGCCGCGCGCCAGCGCATCGTGGTGGCCGCGCTGGGTTGCACCCTGCTGCTGGGCGTGGGGATCTGGCTGGATTTGCAACTGCGCCGCATGCATCGCAACGAAGCAAAGCTGAGTACCGAAGCCTGGGTAGACGCGTTGACCGGCATCGCCAACCGGCGCGCCTTCGACCACCGATTATCGCGTGCGTTGCAGGACGCGGTTCGCCTGGAGGCGCCATTGTCGGTGCTGATGATCGACGTCGACCACTTCAAACTCTACAACGACACCTATGGCCACGTGAACGGCGATGCCTGCCTGCGTTTGATCGCAGGCGCCATTGCCGGCTGCTCGCGCCGCAGCGAAGACCTCGCCGCGCGCTACGGCGGCGAAGAGTTCGGCATGATCCTGCCGCATACCGATGCCGCCGGCGCGCTGCGCCTGGCCGACGCCGTGCGCAATGCGGTCGCCGAGCTCGGCCTGATGCACCTGTCCAGCCCCACCAGCGCGCACGTCACCGTCAGCATCGGCGCAGCCACCTTCGAGCCGGGGGAAGCGCCGCTGAGCCCCAACGCCATCGTGCACGATGCCGATTCGGCGCTGTATCGCGCCAAGCAGAAGGGACGCAATCGCACATCAGCCTAGCGCTGCCGGGGTGCCGACAACCTGCAGTAGAGGTCACGCTGCTGTCGTAAGGTGGATGTCGCGAGCCTGGAGCAACGCATGGACGGCGCACCCACTCCATGCGTTACGCACAAGCCTGCGATGGAGGGGCGCTGCACGTACGACCCGCGCCTCCGAGCACGCGTGACACCCGCGTGGCCCTTGCCGCCGTTCTGCCGAAACCGGCCAATGCCTGCGCGGACTTCCCATAACGCGGAAGGCCCGCGCAATGCGGGCCTTCCTGGATGACGCAACGACGAGCTGTCCTCAGAACGGGATATCGTCGTCTGCGAAATCGTCCATCGGCGGTGCCGACTGCTGCTGGGCCGGCTGCTGACGGCGCGGCGCATAGTCCTGACCACCGCCACCGCCGCCGTATCCACCACCCTGCCCACCACCGCCGCCCTGCTGACGCGGCGCCGAGCGCTGCGGGCGATCGCCGCCCATCCCGCCACCGCCGCCTTCACCACGGCCGCCGAGCATCTGCATCTCGTTGGCGACGATGTCGGTGCTGTACTTTTCCACGCCGTCCTGGCCGGTGTACTTGTCGTAGCGCAGTTCGCCTTCGACGTAGACCTGCGAACCCTTGCGCAGGTACTCGCCGGCGATTTCGCCCAGCTTTCCGAAAAACACCACGCGGTGCCACTCGGTGCGTTCCTGGTTATTGCCGTCGCGGTCCTTGCGCATGCTGGTGGTGGCCAGGCTCACGCGCGTGATTGCCATGCCGGCCTGGGTGTACTTGGTGTCGGGATCGTTGCCGAGGTTGCCGACGAGGATGACTTTGTTGATGCCGCGGGCCATAGGTGCTTCCGAGATGATGCGCTGGCGCCGGGAGCGCGCAACGATGAATGTCTGTGCGGCAATGTTACCGCACCTGCCGCTCGGCGGTCCTGGCGGGTTGCCGCGCGGCGCTGCCGGGCAAGTGCCTTGCCAAGGGTCGGAAATCCAGCCCGTACAGACCTTTGCGGGTCACGGCCCAGCTGCGCAGGGCGGCAAATGTGAAGACGCCGGATGTGCCCGGCGGGACGGATCCGGCCGGGGCACCTATAATCGGCCCACATCACGAATGCCTGCGCATGACCATCGCCGAAGACCTCCCCACCGTGCTGGGCCTGCCCCAGATCCAGTCCCTCGCCGCGCCCGACATGGCCGCGGTCGACGCACTGATCCGCCGCCGTCTGGCCTCGGACGTCGTGCTGATCAACCAGATTGCCGATCACATCATCTCTGCCGGCGGCAAACGCCTGCGCCCGATGCTGGTGATGCTGGCCGGTCACGCCGCTGGCGGCTCCGGCCCGGAGCACCACCAACTGGCGGCAATCATCGAATTCATCCACACCTCGACCCTGCTGCACGACGACGTGGTGGACGAATCGGACCTGCGCCGCGGACGCAGCACTGCCAACGCGCTATGGGGCAACGCTCCCAGCGTGCTGGTGGGCGACTTCCTGTATTCGCGCAGCTTCCAGCTGATGGTCGAACTGGACCGCATGGAAGTCATGCAGATCCTGGCCGACACCACCAACCGCATCGCCGAGGGCGAAGTGCTGCAGCTGCTGCACGTGCACAACCCCGACACCGACGAAGCGGCCTACCTGCGCGTGATCGAGCGCAAGACCGCGGTGCTGTTCGCCGCCGGCACGCGTCTGGGTGCGCTTGCCTCCGGCGCCAGCGCGCAGGTGCAGCAGCAGTTGTACGACTACGGCATGCAGCTGGGCTTTGCCTTCCAGATCGCCGACGACGTGCTCGACTACGCCGCCGAGGCCGCGGACCTGGGCAAGAACCTGGGCGACGACCTGGCCGAAGGCAAGGCCACCCTGCCGCTGATCCACGCAATGGCGCACTCGGATGCCACCACCCGTGAGCGCCTGCGACAGATCGTCGAGCAAGGCGATGCGGCGGCGATGCCGGAAGTGCTGGCCGCCATCCATGCCACCGGCGGGTTGGACTACAGCCGTCAACGCGCGGCCGAATACGCCGCTGCCGCCGAACAGGCGCTGGAAACCCTGCCGCACAGCCCTGCCGTGGCGGCGTTGCGCGGCCTGGCGCGCTACGCGGTCGAGC
>NZ_JAJIUJ010000102.1 GCF_020880415.1 Xanthomonas euvesicatoria pv. euvesicatoria
TCCTGCAACAAAGCTTACGAACCTGGCCAAGGTTGCCAAGGCAGCTGATGTAGCCGAAGACCTGGCACCTGCAGCTGGGAAGATCGCTGGTCGCGTTCAAACGCATGCCGGCAAAGAGTTGGCGAGCGAACTTGTCGAGCTTGCGCACGACGCGCAGAGGCTCCAAGCCAAAGGCGGCGCTGCTGCTGAGGGCGCAGATCTCATGTTTCAAGGCTTGGCTGGGGTCAAGCGCAGCCAAGGTGAGCTTGGTGATCTTGTTGAGGGTTTCCGTAAGTCGGGTAATTTGGATGGGCTACTCCAAAGCGGTGCACTCTCGCCGAAAGAGCTTGGGCACTTGGCTCGGAAAGACGTCTCGATATTTGAAGGCCAGGTCTCCATGGAGAAGGCCGTCGATGCCTACATCGGCAAGCGAAATCTCTCTGAGCTGGCCGATCCTGAGATCGGCGACATTGGTGAGGCTTTCGTCTCCCATGATCTTGCCAAGAAGGGCTACACCGATCTCGTTGCGATCCAGGACAAGCAAGGCCACGGCATCGATGTCGTCGGCAAAAATCAGGAAGGCAAATGGGAGAGTTTTGAGGTCAAAGCATCTGTCCAGGGCACAGCCCGGAGGCAATTTGGTAACCCGGAAGAATTCATCACTGATCGGTTGAGGAAAGCGGAAGGCGAGCGGGGATCCTGGGCCCCAAAGAACGTGTGGGAGGAACAAGCTCAATCTACTGCCGAAAAGATCCTTGATGAAACCATGGATCGCACGACTGGTAGGGTCAAGATCGAATCCAACTGGGCACGTGTCAACATTGAGCGCGATCCGGCCACCGGCTTGATCAAGGGTGAGCCCGAAATCGAGAAGTGGAAAACGCCGCTCGAACGGCAGCAGGATCGCCAGCTTGAACGAAGCCTTCGCCAAGAAACGCAAGGGCAGAAGAAGACACCAGTTGATGCAGACCATCAAGATTTCGCGCTCCATCAGCAGATCAAAGGCAAGGTCGCGGAGCTGGACGTGCAAAACGGCCGCACCTTCGATGCAGTCAGCGAAAGGATGACGGCGAGCTTGCTCGCGCTTGCGAAAGACAACGGATTGACCAGAGTTGATCATGTCCTACTGAGCAAGCAGACGGACAGCCTGCCAGCAGCTCAAAATGTCTTTGTTGTGCAGGGATCCCTGAATGATCCGGCGATGCTTCGAGCTTACATGCCAACGGCTCAAGCAGCACAGACACCGGTCGAGCAGTCTTTCAGCCAGCTTGAACAAGTTAACCAGCGGCTTGCCCAGCAGTTGGCTCAGCAACAAACATTGGACCAAACACAGGCGCAGTCACAAGGCGCGCCACAGATGCGCATGTCTTGAATGGCTGAAAGAAGGGAACGCATGAAGTCATACCGGTGCGCCGTAGCTAAGACGCCATAACGGCTTGACATAGGCTGGCTCTACGACAGTTACAGCAGTGTGGCAGCTGAAGGACGCAGCTCATCAGGTTAGCTTGAGTGGGTTTCCCTGTTGGCCCAGGGATATGGAAGAGATTGCAAGTTCAATTCTTCGGCAGGGCATTTCCCATCATCTGCACCACCTGTGTCACAGCACGTTCGGCGCAAACTGTGCCAAAACCGTGACAGCGCCAAGTGCCCAGCTCGCCGTCATTGCCCCCAACCCTTGCCGACTCGACGTGGTGCGGCGCACCAGTGCGCTGGCATGACGTTTGCTCAGGTCTCTCCCGACGTTTCCTACGTCCGCATCGCCACGGCGGTGACAGCGCCTGCGCTGCGGGATGTTTCAACCGACTGGTTGTTCAAACGAGAGGGGTAGACGCACATGCACCAATCTTCCTGTCGCAGCGTATGCAGCACTGCGCTGCTCATGCTTGCGCTGAGCGCCGTTCTGTCTGGCTGCAAGAAAGACACACCGACCGAAACTGCGGCGCCGGCAACGGCTGCAACACCTGCCGCTGCGCCCGCCGCTGCACCTGCCGCCGCGGTCGATACCGATAGCGAGTTCACCGCCAATGCCAGCAATGCGGACAACTGGGGCGGTGTGGGGCGCGACTTCGCACTCACCCGGCATAGCCCGCTGGCCGAGATCAATCGCGACAACGTCAAGAATCTGAAGATGTCGTGGGAGATGAAAACCGACGCTACGCGCGGCCACGAAGGCCAGCCGCTGGTGATCGGCAGCATCATGTACATGGTCAGTGCGTATCCGAACAACGTCTTCGCCATCGATCTGGCGGCGCAGGACGACGGCGGCAAGGTGTTGTGGAAATACACCCCGCAACAGGACGAACGGTCGGTGGCCGTGGCATGCTGCGACACGGTCAACCGCGGCGCCTCCTATGCCGATGGCAAGCTGGTCTTCGGCAGCCTCAGCGGCGATGTGATCGCACTCGATGCCAAGACCGGCAAGGAAGTGTGGAAGCAAAAACTCGCCCACCCGGACAAGGGCGAAACCATCACCATGGCGCCGATCATCGCCGACGGCAAGGTGGTGGCCGGCATCAGCGGCAACGAATTCGGCGTGCTCGGGCGCGTGGCCGCCTACAACCTCGCCGATGGCAAGCAGGCCTGGTCCTGCGATGCGGCCGGCACCGACAAGGCGATCTGCCTGGGTCCGGATTTCAACAAGGCCAATCCGCAGCATGGCCAACTCGGCGACCTGGGGGTCAAGACCTTTCCCAACGAAGAATGGAAGCGCGGCGGCGGTGCAGCGTGGGGCTGGTACAGCTACGACCCGAAGTTGAAGCTGGTGTACTACGGCACCGGCAATCCCGGCCTGTGGAGCCCGTCGTATCGTTGCGGCAAGACCTCGCAGGAGGAGTGCAACAACGGCGAGCATGACAACAAGTGGTCGATGACCCTGTTCGCCCGCAAGATCGATACCGGCGAGGCGGTGTGGGGCTACCAGAAGACCCCGTTCGACCAGTGGGATTACGACGGCATCAACGAGCCGATCCTGGTCGACCTGACCATCGACGGCAAGCAGGTCCCCTCGGTGGTGCAGTTCGATCGTAACGGCTTTGCCTACGTGCTCGATCGGCGCGATGGCACGCTGCTGCGCGCGCACAAGTTCGTGCCGGCCAACTGGGCCGAACGCATCGACATGAAGACCGGTCGCCCGGTCAAGGTGGCTGCGCATTCTCCGCTGGAACGCGGCAAGAAAGTGCAGGCGTTTCCGTCGGCGATGGGCGGCAAGGACCAGCAGCCGTGCTCGGTGGATCCGGCCAATGCGGCGGTGTTCTTCTGCGGCACCAATAACTGGCACATGGAGCTGGAACCGCAGGAGCGCGGCAACACCATGATGGGCCTGCCGTATGTGTTCGCCAACGTGATGATGAAGCCGAACGAGCCGGGCGCGCTGGGCATCGTCAAGGCGTTCGACGTGGTGGAAGGCAAGTCCAAGTGGGAGATCAAAGGAGAAGTACCCGGTGTGGAGCGGCACCCTGGTCACTGACGGCGGGCTGGTGTTCTACGGCACGCTGGATGGTTGGTTCCGCGCGGTGGACAAGGACACCGGCAAGAAGCTGTGGGAGACCAAGCTGCCGTCCGGCATCATCGGTAACCCCATCGCTTATAAAGCCAACGGCCATCAGTACGTGGCGGTGTTCTCCGGTATCGGCGGGTGGATCGGCCTGCCGGTCACTGCGGGCCTGGATCCGTCCGATCCGTATGGCGCGCTGGGTGCGGCAGGGCTGGCGTTCGGTGCGGGCTTTGACAAGATCCCGCTCGGCGGCATGGTCCACAGCTTCCGTATCGATGGCGCCGGCAAGACCGTGACTGCCACTGGGACCGCCACTGCGGCCGCAGGTGGCGGTACCGCCAATGCCGCAGCGAAGACGGCACGATGATCTGCACGCAAGGCGTTGGACGCGCACCTCGGCAGCGTGCTGCCGGCGTGCGCGGCATCACCCGGCACCTGCAGCAGGTGCTGGTGCTGGTGCTGTGCAGCCTCGGACTCGTCGCCGCAGGCTGCACACGCGAGCCGTCTTCATCGACGGCTCGCGCTTCTCGTTCGGATGTGTTGCCCGCTGCGGCACCTGCATCAACCAACTCGCCGGCAACACCGCCGCCAGCGCCCGACCCGCACGTGCTGCGCGTGTGCGCGGACCCGGGCAACATGCCGTTGTCCAACAAGGCCGGCGAAGGCTTCCAGAACAAGATTGCCCAGGTCGTGGCCGCTGCCATGGGCCGGCGCCTGCAATACGAATGGCGCACCTATTACCAGCGCGGGCTGGCACGCAGCACGATCAACGTGGGCCGTTGCGATGTGCTGATGGATCTCAACAGCGATTTCGAGCAAGGGGTGGTCACGCGCCCGCTCTATCGCTCGACCTATGTATTGGTCACACGCAAAGGCTTGAATGTGCGGCCTGCTTCGCTGGACGACCCGGCGCTGAAGAAGCTGCGCCTGGGCGTGTTCCAGAGCTCGCCTGCGCGTCAGGCGCTGTACGAGCATGGCATCAGCGGTGAGGTGCAATACCTGTTCTACGACTCGGCCACTGCGCCGGAAGAACACCCCGGCAAGCTGGTCGAACGGGTTGCCGCCAACACACTGGATGCGGCCGAATCCTGGGGCCCGGTGGCCGGGTATTACGCACAGCGCAACGGTCTGGGAATGGTGCCCTTGAACACCATCGACGATGCGGTGCTGGAGTATTCGATGGCCTGGGCGGTGTCGCGCAAGAATGCAGACCTGCGCGATGCGTTGAACACGGCGCTGCAGCAGAGCGCGGCAAAGATCGACCAGATCCTGCGCGGGTATCACGTGCCGCTGGTGCACTGTAGCGACTGCGTGGTGGCCGGCGATCTGGCGTCGCACGGGCCGTATGTCACGCCGAAACCGGCATCCACTGCACCCAGTCCGGCGGCCTCGTCGCAAGAGTTGGCGCAGCTGCAATTGCGCATCGCCGACGGTGCAGACCCGAACCAGGAACTGGCGCATGCACTGGACGCGGGCGACGCCGTGCGTGCGGCATGGCTGCTGCGCCATGGCGCCGATGCCAATCGCGCGAACCTGCTGGGCGAGCCGCCATTGCACCAGGCCATCCGCAACCAGGAGCCGGACCTGGTCGGCCTGCTGCTGGATGCCGGCGCACGCATCGAGGCGCGCGACGCCAGCGGCTGGACCGCACTGATGAAAGCCGCCTGGGCCAATGACGCCGACAGTGTCGGCAGGTTGCTGGCCAAGCGCGCGCCGGTGGACACCGTGTCCAGCGACGGCTGGAGCGCGCTGGATCTTGCGGTGTCCTATGCCGACGTGGGTGTGGTGCAGGCGCTGCTGGACAAGGGCGCGACCGTGCGGCGCGCCAACCCCACCGGGTTCACCCCGGTGATGTTTGCGGTGGCGCGCGACGACCCGGCCATTGTGGAGGCTGTGCTGGCACGCGGCGCCGAGGTCAACCACGCCAATCAGGCCGGTGTCACAGCGCTGATGCTGGCTGCCGCGGCCGGGCGCGAAGCGGTTGCCCGACGCCTGCTGGCCGCAGGTGCCGACCCGTCTGCGCGCAACCGCGACGGCAAGAGCGCCGCGGATTTGGCGCAGGCACGTGGCGACACCGCGCTGGCCACGCTGCTCGCCGAGGCCCGGCGCCCGGCACCCAAATGATTGCCTCACCCGTCGCGCGCACCGGAGTGCGCGGCGTTCCCTCCGATCAAAAAGGTTCGTTCATGCGCACGTCCACTACACGTTATCTCGATCGTTCCGTCCGCGCACCGCTGTGCGCGTTGATGTTCAGCGTCGTGTTGGCGGCATGCGGCAAGGACGCGCCACCGGCCCCGGCCGCCGATGCGCCGCCGCCTGCGCCCCCGGCGGCCGCCGGCGCACCGGCGCCTGCGCCAGCCGCCGACAGCACAGCACCTGCACCTGCACCTGCACCTGCGGCCGCAGGGATGCCGAATGTGGCGGCCGGACCTGCCCCGGATCCAGCGACGCCGGCCGCACCACCCGCCACGATCGTGCCGATCCCGAAAGGCCCCGAGGTCAAGGTCACGCCCGAACTGGTCGCCGAAGGCAAGAAGATCTATTTCTCGGCCGGCTGTAATGCCTGTCATGGCGGTACCGGTGGCGGTGGCATGTGCCCGCCGCTGACCAACGACATCTGGGTGTACGGCAGCGACGACGACACCCTGCGTACGCTGATCAATGAAGGCACCGCGGCCATGATCACCCACGGCAAGACCCGCGTCGGGCACGAAAAGGTCGTCGGGCAGATGCCGCCGTTCGCGCCGGTGCTCAAGCCCGGCGATACCGAAAAGTTGCTCGCCTTCATCCACTCGATCAACAAGACTGCAGGCAAGGCGCAATGAGGCCAGCGCCTGCTCGCTGGCCATGCATGCTTGCAGCAACGCTGCTGGCCACGCTGCTGCTGGCCGGCTGCCAGCGCGACGCTGCCTCGCCGGCCTCCACCGCCGCACCCGCGACGACGGGCACCGCAGCACCGGCGCCGGCAACGCCGCCGGTGTTTGCGTATGTGCCCAATCAACGCAGTGGCACGGTGTCGGTGATCGATACGCACACCGATACCGTGGTGCGCACGCTCAGCGCGCAGGGCCAGCTCGGCAAGCGCTTGCAGCAGGTATTGCCCGGCCCGCAGGGGCATCTGTATCTGATCGATGCCGAGCATCACCGGCTGGTCGAACTCGATACCGAAAAAGATGCGGTGTTGCGCAGCGTGGACATCGGCGAGAACGCCGAAGGCATCGCGTTGTCGCCGGACGGCAAGCAGTTCGCGGTATGCGTGGAAGGCCAGAATCAGGTGACGCTGATCGACGCGGCGCAATTTGTCGTGCAGCAGGTGATCGCCACGCGCGGGCAGGCGCCGGAGCATTGCGCCTACACCCCGGATGGCAAGTGGTTGCTCACCAGCAATGAAGGCTCCAACGACATGGACATGATCGAGCTGGCCACGCATCGATCGCGCGGCGTGGTGGCCACCAGCGGGCATCCGCGCGGCATGGCGTTCGCACCCGACGGGCACAGCGTGTACATCGCCCAGGAAACCGCCAACGTGGTGGACGTGATCGACCTGCAGACGCGTCAGCGGCGCGCCAGCCTGCCGGCCGGCGCGCGCACCGCCGGCGTGGCGCTGTCGGGAGATGGCGCGCGGCTGTATGCCTCCAACGGGGGCGCCGGCACGGTCAGCGTGATCGATCTCAAGACCGCACGCACCCTGGCCGAGATCCCGGTCGGGCAGCGTCCGTGGAATCCGGCGCTGACGCCGGCCGGCGACAAGCTCTACGTTGCCAACGGGCGTTCCAACAGCGTGAGCGTGATCGACACCGCCAGCTTGCGCGAACTCAAACAGATCCCCGTCGGCGAGCTGCCGTGGGGCGTGATCATCGCGCGCTGAGCGGCCGGCAGGCCGACGCGCGTCAGGGAGGCCGGATGAAGACACGCGCTGCGGTGGCCTGGGGTCCGCACCAGCCGTTGACCATCGAAGAGGTAGACCTGCAGCCACCGCGTCCCGGTGAGGTGCTGGTGCGCCTGGTCGCTACCGGCATTTGCCATGGCGATGCGCATGCGTTGGCGCATGGCCACGCCGGCAGCTTCCCGGCGATCCTGGGGCAGGAGGGTGCCGGTGTTGTCGAAGACGTCGGGATCGGCGTCACCAGCGTGC
The DNA here is from genome assembly GCF_020880415.1 of Xanthomonas euvesicatoria pv. euvesicatoria. Classification (GTDB taxonomy): domain Bacteria; phylum Pseudomonadota; class Gammaproteobacteria; order Xanthomonadales; family Xanthomonadaceae; genus Xanthomonas; species Xanthomonas euvesicatoria. Next base: position 7,608 of record NZ_JAJIUJ010000102.1, read on the forward strand.
GGGCCGGCGATCACGTGATTCCGCTGTACATGCCCGAATGCGGCGTGTGCAAATTCTGCCGTTCCGGCCGTACCAATCTGTGCCAGGCGATTCGCAGCAGCCAGGAACGTGGCCTGATGCCCGATGGCAGCAGCCGGTTCTCGTTGCACAGGCGGCCGGTCCTGCATCACATGGGCACCAGCACGTTTTCCGAATACACGGTGTTGCCGGAGATTGCGGTCGCACGCATCCATCCGGATGCGCCGCTGGAGCAGGCCTGCCTGCTCGGTTGCACGGTCACTACCGGCGTCGGTGCGGTGCTCAACAGCACGCATGTGCGGCCGGGAGATTGCGTGGCGGTGTTCGGGTTGGGCGGCATCGGATTGTCGGTGATACAGGGCGCAGTGCTGGCCCAGGCCGGTCGCATCATCGCGGTGGACATCGACCCTGCGAAATTCGCACTGGCACGCAAGCTGGGCGCCACCGATTGCCTGGATCCGCGCGACTACGGTGCGCCGATCCAGCAGGTGATCGTGGACCTGACCGATGGCGGCGCCGACCACAGCTTCGAATGCATCGGCGATGTCGGTGCGATGCGCGCCGCGCTGGAGTGCTGCCACAAGGGGTGGGGCGAGAGCGTCATCCTGGGCGTGGCCGAGGACACGCAGGAAATCAGCACGCGCCCGTTTCAATTGGTCACCGGGCGGGTGTGGCGCGGCAGCGCCTTTGGTGGCGTCAAAGGCCGCAGCGAGTTGCCTGGCTATGTCGAACGCTATCTGCACGGCGACATTCAACTGGCGCCGCTGATCACGCGCACGCTGGCGCTGGTCGACATCAACCAGGCGTTGGCGGACCTGCGTGCGGCACGCGGCATCAAATCCATCGTGGTGTATTGAAGGAGACGCACATGGCAGCAGGCAGATGCAGGACAGCGACGCTGCATCGCAGGGGATTGGCAGGCGCATGCGCCATGACCTTGCTCGCACGCAGCGCACTGGCCGTTGCAGCGGAAGCGCCGCAAGTCACCTGGTTGGACCGTATCGAGGTGACCGCCACGCCGATCGCGGGCACCACCATCGATGCGGCGCAATTGCCGTACATGGTGCAGTCGGCAAGCAATGCCGAACTGTCGCGTGGGCGCAGCAACAACCTGAGCGATCTGCTGCAGCGCCGCTTCATTGGCGTGGACGGCAACGACGTGCAGGGCAGCGCGTTCCAGAACGATCTCACCTTCCATGGCTTTCGTGCGTCGGCGCTGCCCGGCGCCTCGCAAGGGGTGTCGGTGTATCTGGATGGCGTGCGCTTCAACGAACCGTTCGCCGATATCGTCAGCTGGGACATGCTGCCCGAAGCGGCAATCAGCGCCGTGACGCTGATGCCGGGTTCCAACCCGTTGTTCGGGCCGAACACGCTGGGCGGCGCGGTGGTGCTGTCTACCGCCTCCGGGCTGACCGCGCCCGGATTACAGGGGGAAGCGAGCATCGGCAGCGGCGCGCGCAAGCGGCTGGATGCCAGTTACGGCGTTGCCGGCGCCGACGGCTGGCATGGCTTTGTCGCGCTGACCGGCTTCGACGAAAACGGCTGGCGCGCTGCCTCCGAAGGCCGGCTTGGCACCGTGTTCGGCAAGGTCGGTAAGCAAGGCGAGCAGACCGACTGGAGCCTGTCGCTGCTGCACGGGCGCAGCCGTCTGATCGGCAATGGTCTGCTGCCCGATACACGCTACACTGACGAAGGTCCGGAGCCCGGCTTGTATCGCGCCGATCGGCGCTCGGTCTACACATCGCCCGATCTCACCCGCAATCGCAATACGTTATTGAGCGTGCAGTTGGACCATCGTTTCGACGCAGACACTGCGCTGCACGCGCTGGCTTATTCGAAGATGGGGCGGCGCGACACCGTCAATGGCGACAGCGGGCAGGACTATGAGGAATTCGTCGAAGAGTGCGCTTCCGGTTACGCCACCGATGGCAGCGCACTGGATGCCGATTGCGACGTCGCCCGCACCGATGCCGACACGCTGCACACCGGCGCGCTCAACACCACCCAGATGCGTCAGCACGCGCAGGGCGTTGCGCTCAATCTGAGCATGCAATGGGGCGCGCATGCGCTCACCACCGGCGCCACTTTCGATCGCGGCCATGTGCGTTATCGGCAATTCGCCCGCGACGGGTGGGTGCAGCCCGACCGCTCGGTCGTTGCAGATCCGGCGACAGACCGCGCGTTCTTTTCCGGCGTGCGCGGCAGTACGCAGACATTGGGCGTGTTCCTGGCCGACACCTGGGCACTGGACGATGCCACCCATCTCACCGCCGCGGTGCGCTGGAATCATGTGGTGGTGGACAACGTTCTTTCCACCGCCGACGACGGCGACCGCCCACGCGAGCGCTTCGTTTATGCCAAAGCCAACCCGTCGCTGGGGCTGACCCGGCGGCTCGCATCGGCGGTGACGCTCTACGGCTCGGTCGCGCAGAACAGCCGTGCACCGACCGCCATCGAATTGGGCTGCGCCGATCCCACCCAGCCATGTCGGGTGCCGACCGGTCTGCAGGCCGATCCGCGCCTGGAGCAGATCATCTCGCGCACCTACGAACTGGGCGCGCGCTGGACGCCGTCGGCCAATCGCAACGCCACGCTGTCGGTCTACCCCGCCGACAATCGCGACGACATTCTGTTCTTGCGCGCACCGGACACGCAGTTGGGTTACTTCGACAATGTCGGCCGCACGCGCTATCAGGGCGTGGACGCGGCACTGCATCTGCGCAGCGGCGATTGGCAGTGGTCGGCCGGCTACAGCTACCTGGATGCCACTTACCGCAGCGACGGCCAATTGCTGTCCGGCGAGCGTGTGATCGCGCTGCGGCCGGGACTGCGGATCGCCGCGTTACCGCGGCACAACCTCAAGCTCGGGATGGAGTGGCAACGCGATGCGCTGACGCTGGGCGTGGGCGTGCGTGCGGTCTCCGGGCGGGTGGCCAGCGGCAACGAAGATGGCCAGGTCGACAATGCCGAAGAAGGCCAGGCCGCGCCCGAGCGTCTCGACATCGGCACCGCCGGCTATGCCCTGGTCGACCTGCAGGCGCGCTGGACCATCAACGCGCGGGTGTCGCTGTTCGCCCGGATCGACAAAGTCTTCGACCGCCGCTACGCCACCTATGCCGCCGTGGCCGAAGACGTGTTTCCCGACGGCGAACTCGCACGCCCGCAGGATGCGCCAGTGGAAACCGGCCCGGCACGATTTCTCGCACCGGGGGTGCCCCGGCAGTACCTGATCGGCGTGCGCTGGGCGCTTTGATCGCGGGAAATCGGGAATCGGGAATCGTAGAGCGTCAGCGCGCTGCTTTTATCTATTCCCGATTCCCGATTCCCGATTCACCCGGTCTCCAGCCCGTGCTTGCGCAACTTGCGGTACAAGGTGTTACGGCTGATGCCCAGGGCATCGGCGGTGCGGCTGACATTCCAGCGATGGCGTTCGAGTTGTTGCTGCAGCACCAGCCGTTCGGCCTGATCCAATGCAACGCGGCCGGGCATATCGTCGGCCGCGACCGCGCGCGCATCGACCAGGCAAGGTGCGCTGCCCGCGTCGACGATCTCCTGCGGCAGATTCGGCAGGCGAATCACCTCGTCACTGCACAGCACGGCCGCCGTGCGCAGCACATTGCGCAATTGGCGCAGGTTGCCCGGCCAGGCGTAGCTGAGCAGCTTGTGCAGCGCATCTTCGCTGATGCGCACGCTGCGCTCGCTGTTTTCCTCGCGCAACAGGGTGCGGATCAGTTCGGCCTTGTCGCTGCGTTCGCGTAGCGGCGGCAGATGCAGCACCACGCCGTTGAGGCGGTAGTACAGGTCCTCGCGGAATTCGCCGGCGGCCACCATCTGCGCCAGGTCGCGGTGGCTGGCGCTGATCACGTGCAGCTCCAGCGGCATTGCCCGGTCGCTGCCCAGCGGGGTCACGCTCTGTTCTTCGAGCACGCGCAGCAGCCGCGTCTGCAGCGGCAGCGGCATGTCGCCGATTTCGTCCAGGAACAGGGTGCCGCCG
>NZ_JAJIUJ010000103.1 GCF_020880415.1 Xanthomonas euvesicatoria pv. euvesicatoria
TCGATCCAGCCGCACAGCCGTTGATGAATCAGGCGAGCCGGGTCGGTTTGGAGCGCCCGCACCTCGGCCATCTCGATGCGGGTATACGGGCGACGCCCAAGAATCGCCTCTGCAATCTGAGGATTCAGCGCGACGAATAGCCGTCCGTCCTCCTCGTCGAAGGCGTAGCTCATCAGGTGAAAAGACCTTTGCCTGCTCTCCTTGGTGACGACCACCGTCACGTTTGCCATGCGCAGCAAGCTCGCCTTGATCGCCCTGATATGTCGCCGCCATCGGTCAAGCCGATTTCGCATAGCAGGCTGGTCATACTCTCTCTCACGACCAGCGCATCCTGCCCTACCGCGTCGAACTTCGGCTCAAGGAATAGACGGAGTTGCCTCGGCAAGTCCGCTGTTGGCTCTGGCGTCAGGATGATGCCCTTCGGCCCTCCAAGAGCCACAAGACCTTGCAGCAGCCGCATGTCATCTGCACCAAGAGGCTCGAAGCCGACGAACCGCGCTTGTTCATTCTCGGCGTAGTGATACGTCACGTCGAGCTTGAGCTTCTTCCGTTCGCCGCGCTTGAGACTGCGGAACAAACCGGGGACCAAGCAGTGCATTGGATCGTGCCTGGCATGGGTAAGGTCAAAAGCCATCGCCTCGCCTCCGACCATCACGTCTTTCCTCATTCCTGCTGGCCTCATACAGCTCCACCGGCACCAGCACGCCGCCGGCGTGCCGCATGTACCAGCGATCAAGCGGCGTGGCGTCGTAGTTCTGCTTGCTGACGCCGAAACGCACGAAGTAGCCGCGCCGCTCATCGCCGATGGGCTGCCGGTCATGGGCGCGGTCGCTGAGGCGCTTCGCCTCGTCCTCAGTCATGCGGGCGACGTAACCGCACCACCTGGCGTTGTCGATCAGCGCGGACGCGCCACGCGCGGCCTGCTGCTGGTCGGTCAGCCCTTCGCGGGCACTTCCCTTGCTGACGTGGTGCAGGTAGAGCACGGATGCGCCCGTGGTAGCCGCAACCTGCTCCAGCACGGCCACGAGGTGGGCCATGTTGCCGTTGCTGTTCTCATCGAGGGCGTGGATGCGGCTCAGGGTGTCCAGCACGATCAGCCTCGCCCCAGCGCTGTACTCGATGACGCGGCGCAAGTGAGCCTCGTCCATGACATTCAGTCGCTTGCCCATGATCGGTTCAAGCGCAAGGTTCTCTGCGATGGCTTGGCGTGCCGCGTGTCCGAGGTGCTGACCGATGGCGTGAATGCGCCGCACAAGCGCGGGCGGCGGGTCTTCCCCGGCCAGATAGACCACTCGCCCGGTGTGCGCGGGGGCCAGGCCCACGAGGTCGCCGCCGGCAACGCTGCATGCGATGCTCATGGCCGCTTCCAGCGCCCAGAAGCTCTTACCCGTGGCCCCTGGGGCGACGAGCGCGCCGACGGTTCCCGCGAGGAAGCCCGGCCATATGAAGTCCAGCGCCGGCGGTTCGCACTCGAACGCCGCCAGCACGTCAATCGCCACGACTCAGCTCCCCGTTCCGTACAGGGATTCGTCGCTCAGCACCTCGGCGATCTGCGAGGTTCGGAAGTAGACCCGCCGGCCGATCTTCAAGCGGGCCTTGTTGATCCGCTGCGTCCATTCGTTCGTCGCACGCAAGCTGATCCGCAACCCATCAGGCGAACGATCCAGGACAGTGGCGAGCTGCGCGATGCTCAGCAGCGGGCCGAAGCGTTGCAGCAGCGTGTCTTCCATCGTCATTGCGTAAACCACCGTTATCAACTGAATTGCAACGAAGGTTACGCAGCGCCAGGCTTGATGGCAGCTTATTAGTTGGCAATAATGGTTGACATGGAAAACGAAGAGCACGCAAAGAAGCGCCTTGGTCGCTACTACATCCCCATCTGGGAAGGCTGCGACCCCACCGTTTCTCAGTCCATCAAAGATTTCCGCGAACGTTGGAAGCCATACTCCACGTCTTCGCGACGCTACCCCATCGGGCGACTGATCCAGGAAGTGATCGATCCTGCTGTAGCCGCCTACATGGCAACCCTTCCAGTACGTTACTCGGGCTACGTCCCCGGCGCCGGCACGGGTGTGGGCTTCAGCGCGATCATTGGACTGGTAGGACTTGACGCGATGGTTCGCGTGCAGCGCCAGTTGCTACGCCAGTTCATCAAAACGGAAGACCGACAGACACCAAGGGATCATCGCTTTACCGCGACCCTCGAAGCCTTGATCGAACTGGTTTGCTGCTGTGCCAGCAAACGCCCGCAAACGTCTGCCCCCGCTCAGGGCGTCAGTCTCAATGCGCAACGGAAACACGGCTTCTGCGACTTTTGCGGAGAGCTGACGGAGTTTTCCGCGTTCATGGCCAACGTTGCGGAGCAGCAGGTCAACGATGCGGAGCTTGAGAATCGCAAGAAGCTTGAACTTAGTCACCAGTATTGCGAGGGGCATCGACCCAAGCTAACGAATGGCGAATGGAACCCCGCATACAGACAGGCGAAGCGATCACTCGCGCAGTTTGAACTTGAGCTGGCCAGGCTCAGCCTGCAATGCGCAAAACCGGCAACGCCGCAAGTGAAATCGGGAGATCAACTCGTTGACGGCTACTTCTTCCACTATGTCATGCGCCAGACGTTGCAACCGGCAGACAAAGCGGAACTGCGCAACCAGGCGCGGCTGATGGTGGACTCGAAGCTATCCGATCGCAAGAAGCAGATCTTGATGCTCCAGTGTTCTGGACTCAATCAGTCGGAGATTGCGCGAAGGTTGGGCATCGAGCGCCAAGCGGTATCGAAGGCGCTGGCATCAATCCCCGCAATGTTTCACTTGAAGAAGAAGCGTCCCATCCGCTGATTTCTTTTGGCGTCAACCAAAAGGGTCAATCATTAGGCCGAATCGATCCGCATTGACAGGCACCATCAGGCACATATTCGCAAGTGACTGAAGAGGCCAGGGGATGCAAGCAGCCACAAGTAAGACACTCATCAACCGGAAAAAGCTACTGGCGATGATCCCGCTGTCTGAGCGAACGATCTTCAACATGGAACAGCGCGGGGAGTTCCCGCGCCGGATCGCACTCACCAGCCGAAACGTCGCCTGGGACTTGGCAGAAATCGAGGAATGGATCGAGGCACGCAAGTCATCGGGCACGCAGGCCATGCGGCCCGGCTTCACCCCGTCGGTCGCAGCCACCGCTTTTTAGCCGCTAAAACGCCGCGCCCCTCAAGTGTCAATGACAGCCGAGGCCAAGGTCGCTGTTCTGGAGGCGCTGCCTACCTGCCCTCCTCTGACTTAAGCCTTCGACCGCTTGAGCGTCCATTCGTCGATCATGTCCGCCCAGTCCTGCAACATCGCCGTCCGCTGCTCGCGGTACTCGGCCTTGTTGTAGACGGCCCTGACGCCTCTCTGTTCGTGCGCCAGACACTTCTCGATCCAGTCCGTGTTGTAGCCAGCCTCGTGCAACAACGTGCTGGCCGTGCGCCGCAAGTCATGCGGCCCGAACTTGGCGAGCGGCTTTCCTTCCTTCTGCGCCAGCCGATACGTCAGCGTCAGCACCTGGTTGAGCGTAGCGCTGCTCATGGGTAGGTCCGAGTCGTACCGCGACGGCAGCACGTAGTCCGATCCACCGGCGAAGGTTTTCAGGGCAATGAAGATGTCCAGCGCCTGGCGGGACAGAAACACCAGGTGCGGATTGCGCCGCTTCATCCGCTCCTTCGGGATCGTCAAGAGTGCGTCGCTGAAATTGATCTCGCTCCAGGTCGCGTTGGTCAGCTCGCTCTTGCGCACCATTGTCAACAGCAGCAGCTTGGCCGCCGCCCGAATGGATGGAGCTGTGCCAATGCGCTCCATGTACTGGTACATCAGGCCGATCTCGTCGGGCGTCAGCGCACGGTCGCGCGGCTCGAATTTGGCGATGGACGTTGGGCGCACCAGCTCCGCCGGGTTCTCGACCTTCTGGCCACGCTCGATGGCCCAGCGATAGACCTGCATCACCACCTCGCGGACATGCACTGCCGTTGCCGGCGCGCCGCGCTCCACGATGGCATCGGTCAGTGCCCGCAAGTCCTCGTGGGTAATCTCCACCAGCTTCTGATTGCCGAATTTCGGTTTCAAGTCGCGCTCGTAGACTGAGCGGCGCATGTCGCGGGTGGAGTCGGCCATTTGGTAGCCGCGCAGCCACTTTTCCGCCCAGGCCCCGAACGTCTCCGCGCCCTTGACGCGGGCCTTATCCCGCGCCTTCTCCTTGGCCGGTGACTTCCCGGCCGCAACCATCTTCTTGGCCTCGCCCAACCGCTCGCGGGCTTCCGCCAGGGTGATGCCGCCGACACCGTAGCGGCCGAAGGTGATGGTCTCCTGCCTACCGTGGATCGAGTAGTTGTAGCGGAATGAGATCGCTCCGGCAGCCGTGACGGCTACATAGAGGCCGTCACGGTCATTCACCTTGTAGAGCTTGTCCTTCGGCTTGAGGTTGCGCAGCTTGGTATCGGTCAGCATGGTTCTCGCCCTGATTCAGCTCAAATACCATGATCCGAAAATCGGTCTATCCTGGCGTAAAAAAAACAACAAAATCATTGTTTTACGCCAATTCAATACCATGAACATCCGCAAGGTGATTGCATGGTATCGGCGACTTCTCATGGCATAGAAGCATTCAATGCCATCCATCATGCCATGAAGAAACGGTGCTTGGCGATGCCAAATGTTGCCAGGCAGTGCCGAACTAAATCAAAAAAAAGCCCGCATTGACACGGGCTTAGGTGTGTTTTGATGTCACTAGGTGCCAGCCAGTGCCAGACGCAGAATCACTCCCACTCGATCGTCGCCGGCGGCTTGCCGGAGATGTCGTAGACCACGCGCGACACACCACGCAGCTCGTTGATGATGCGGTTGCTCACGGTGCCGAGGAAGTCGTACGGCAGGTGCGCCCAATGCGCGGTCATGAAGTCGATGGTCTCCACCGCGCGCAGCGCGATCACCCATTCGTAGGCGCGGGCGTCGCCGACCACGCCGACCGACTTCACCGGCAGGAACACGGCGAAGGCCTGGCTGGTCTTGTCGTACAGGTCGGCCTTGCGCAGTTCGTCGATGAAGATCGCGTCGGCCTTGGCCAGCAACTCGGCGTACTCGCGCTTCACTTCGCCCAGGATGCGTACGCCCAGGCCGGGGCCCGGGAACGGGTGGCGATACACCATGGTGCGCGGCAGGCCGAGTTCCACGCCAAGGCGACGCACCTCGTCCTTGAACAATTCGCGCAGCGGCTCGACCAGGCCCAGCTTCATGTGCTCGGGCAAGCCACCGACGTTATGGTGGCTCTTGATCACGTGCGCCTTGCCGGTCTTGCTGCCCGCCGACTCGATCACGTCCGGATAGATCGTACCCTGCGCCAGCCACTTGGCATTGGCCAGCTTGTTGGATTCTTCGTCGAAGATCTCCACGAACAGGTTGCCGATGATCTTGCGCTTGGCTTCCGGGTCGCTGACGCCTTCAAGCTTGGCGAAATAACGGTCGGCGGCGTTGACGCGAATCACCTTGACGCCCATGTGCTCGGCGAACATCGCCATCACCTGGTCGCCTTCCTGCCAACGCAGCAAGCCGGTATCGACGAACACGCAGGTCAGCTTGTCGCCGATCGCCTTGTGCAGCAGCGCGGCCACCACCGACGAATCGACGCCGCCGGACAACCCAAGAATCACTTCATCGTCGCCCACCTGTTCGCGCACGCGCGCGATCTGGTCCTCGATGATGTTGGCCGCGGTCCACAGCGTCTGGCAGCCGCAGACATCCACCACGAAGCGACGCAGCAAGGTCTGGCCCTGCAAGGTATGCGTCACCTCAGGATGGAACTGCACGCCGTACCAACGCTTGGCTTCGTTGGACATGGCCGCCACCGGGATGCGGTCGGTCGTGGCGGTAATGGTGAAGCCCGGTGGCACCTGCGACACGTGGTCGCCGTGGCTCATCCATACATTCAGGCGCGAGGCGCCGGCGTGGTCGGTGAGGCCGGAGAACAAGGCATCTGCCGCCACCACGTCCACTTCGGCATGGCCGAATTCGCGTTGATCCGCTGCCTCGGTCGCACCACCCAATTGCGCGGCGAGGGTCTGCATGCCGTAGCAGATACCGAACACCGGCAGGCCGCTATCGAACACTTCCTGCGGCGCCACCGGTGCGCCCGGCGACGTGGTCGACTCCGGGCCGCCGGACAGGATGATGCCCTTGGCACCGAAACCGGCAATCTCCGACGGATCGTGATCCCACGCCCAAATCTCGCAGTAGACCCCGATCTCGCGAATACGCCGCGCAATCAGCTGGGTGTACTGCGCACCGAAGTCGAGGATGAGGATCTTGTCGGTATGGATGTTGGTCATTGAGAGCCGGGAATCGAGAATCGGGATGAGGGAATCGAAACAGCAAACGCAGCGCCGACCGCTATCGGATGAGGAGGCGGCGGGCTCTTACGATTCCCGATTCGCGATTCCCCATTCCCGGTTAGCCGGCGCGATAGTTCGGCGGCTCTTTGATGATCTGCACGTCGTGCACGTGGCTTTCGCGCTGGCCGGCGCCAGTGATCTTGACGAACTTGGGCTTGGTCCGCATGTCTTCGATGGTGGCGCAGCCCACGTAGCCCATGGTCGCGCGCAGGCCACCGATGAGCTGATGGATGATGCCGCCGACCGGCCCGCGATACGGCACGCGGCCCTCGATGCCTTCGGGAACCAGCTTGTCGGCATCGGAGGCATCCTGGAAGTAGCGGTCCTTGGACCCCTTTTCCATCGCACCCAGGCTACCCATGCCGCGGTAGCTCTTGTAGCTGCGGCCCTGGAACAGTTCGACCTCGCCCGGCGCTTCTTCGGTACCGGCCAACAGGCCGCCGACCATCACCGTCGAGGCACCGGCCACCAGCGCCTTGCCGATGTCGCCGGAATAGCGGATGCCGCCATCGGCAATCAAGGGGATGCGGTCCTGCAGCGCTTCGGCCACCATGTCCACCGCAGTGATCTGCGGCACGCCCACGCCGGCAACCACTCGCGTGGTGCAGATCGAACCCGGGCCCACGCCGACCTTGACCGCGTCCGCACCGGCATCCATCAACGCCAATGCCGCATCGCCGGTGACGATGTTGCCGCCGATCACCTGCAACTGCGGATAGGTCTTCTTGACCCAAGCCACGCGATCGATCACGCCCTGCGAATGGCCATGCGCGGTATCGACAATCACCACGTCCACGCCGGCTGCGGCAAGCAGCTCGATGCGCTGCTCGGTATCGCCGCCCACGCCCACCGCCGCGCCCACCAGCAAACGCTTGGCGCTGTCCTTGGCGGCATTGGGGTTGTCGGTCTTCTTCTGGATGTCCTTGACCGTGATCAGGCCGCGCAGCTCGAAGCTGTCGTTGACCACCAGGACCTTTTCGATCCGGTTGCGATGCAGCAGCTCGAGCACTTCCTCATCGCTGGCGCCTTCGCGCACGGTAATCAGGCGGTCCTTCTTGGTCATGATGTGCCGGACCGGATCGTCGAGCTTCTTTTCGAAGCGCATGTCGCGGCTGGTGACGATACCGACCAGTTCGCTGCCATCCACCACCGGCACGCCGGAGATGTTGCGCGCGCGCGTCAGTGCCAGCACTTCGCCGATGGTCGTGTCGGGGCTGACGGTGAACGGCTCGGTGATCACGCCGGATTCGAACTTCTTGACCCGTGCCACTTCGCCGGCTTGCTGCTGCGGGGTCAGGTTCTTGTGGATGATGCCGATGCCGCCCAGCTGGGCCATGGCCACCGCAAGACGGTGTTCGGTCACTGTGTCCATTGCCGCCGACAGAATCGGCAGTTTCAGGCGCAGGTCGCGCGTCAGCCGGGTTTCCAGGCTGACGTCCTTGGGCAGGACGATCGAATGAGCGGGGACGAGCGAAACGTCGTCGTAGGTGAGAGCTTCAGCCTGGATGCGTAGCATCGGCGGACCCGAGTTTTGGGGAAGCGCGGCATTTTAACGCATTGGGGCCAGGATGGGGGAGTCGGGATTCGCAACAGCGCGCCCTGCACCGTCCGCCGTTCGCTTGTTTGTCAGGATGCCGATGGCCGGCCGATCCCGGATGCAATCCGGATCGGCCGACGCGTGCGCTTGGCCGCTGCGGTTAACCAATCCCCAATCCCGAATCCCCACTCTCGGCGGCATCGGCGGCCTCGATGGTGTTCTGCATCAGCGTGGCCACCGTCATTGGCCCTACCCCGCCCGGCACCGGGGTGATCCAGGCCGCGCGCTGCGCGGCGGCGTCGAAGCCGACGTCGCCCACCAGGCGGCCATCATCGAGCCGGTTGATGCCGACATCGATCACCACCGCGCCCGGCTTGACCCATTCGCCCGGAATCAGGCCCGGGCGGCCCACCGCCACCACCAGGATGTCGGCATTGCGCACGCTCGCTTCCAGCACATCGGGCGGGGTGAATTTGTGGCAACTGGTGACCGTGCAGCCGGCGATCAATAGCTCCAACCCCATCGGCCGGCCCACGTGGTTGCTCACCCCCACGATGGTGGCGTTGCGGCCGCGCACCGGTTGGTCGGTATGCCCGAGCAAGGTCACGATGCCGCGCGGCGTGCACGGGCGCAGCCCGAATTCGCGCAAGGCCAAGTGCCCGACATTCTGCGGATGGAATCCGTCCACGTCCTTGCGCGGGTCGATGCGCTGAATCAGCCGGTTGGCATCGGGGATGCCCGGCAGCGGCAGCTGGATCAGAATGCCGTGGATCTTGGGGTCGGCATTGAGCTCATCGATCAGCGACGCCAGCTGGGCTTCGCTGGTGCCCTGCGGCAGGTCGTAATCGAAGGCTTCGATGCCGACCTTCTCGGCCGCGCGCCGCTTGTTGCGCACATACACCGACGATGCCGGATCGCCACCGACCAGCACCACCGCCAACCCGGGTCGCGCCTTGCCGGCGGCCAGCCGCGCATCCACCCGCAGCTTCAATCCGTCGAGCAATTCCTCGGCAATGCGGCGACCATCGAGAAGGCGGGCCGAAGCGGAGGCAGCTGGCGCAGAAGCGGTCATGGGGCGTCAGGTGTAGAGTCGAAGGCCGTCTATTGTCCCCGATTCCGCCATGACCGACACCACCTCACGCACCGATTCAAGCACCACTTCGATCGAAGCGGCAGCATTTCGCCGTCTCTTGCAGCATCTCAACCAGGACCGTACCGATGTGCAGAACATCGACCTGATGATTCTCGCCGGCTTCTGCCGCAATTGCCTGGGCGACTGGTACCGCGAAGCGGCCGAAGCGCAAGGCCAGGCCATGACCAAGGAACAGGCGCGCGAAGCCGTTTACGGCATGCCATTTGCCCAGTGGAAACAGCAGCATCAGAAAGACGCCACGCCCGAGCAGTTGGAAGCCTTCGCCGCCGCCCAGCGCAAGCATGGCTAGTAGGCATCGGTGAGCGCGCCTGCCAGAACGTCCCGTCAATCTTTGGCGGGATGTGGGCGCACTGAGGAGCCGGAGCGCCCGAGCGATCCGTACCGCATCGAGCAGGGGTGGCGCACCCGACGCCTGCGCAGGCGTGTGTGCCCGCTCCTGGCGGCCAACAAGACCTAGTGAGCAGTCGTCCAATCGCGGCTATCGCGCCGGACGACTGGCGCACCGCATCGCGCACTGGCCATGCCGCGGAGCGCCTGCGCAGCGGTTTGTGGGCCGCCCTTAGTCGCGCGTCTGTGTCTCTGCTGGCTCAGCCTGCGGCACCGCATCGGGATTCAACGTGCGGCTGCCGCGACGCGGCCGCGTGAACGGCGTGGGCCGGGGCGCGGTCGGCACGGTGTTGCCATACATCAGCTTGGCTCCGGCGCGTGCATCGCCGGCAGCAATCTCCAGTTCGAAACGCTCGGCATCGCGGCGGCGGATCTGACGCGAAATCATGCCGGCTTCGTCCTCGTCCACCCCCAGCTCCACCAGCGCCACTTTGCCGAAGAGCACCGCCGACTCGAAGGTCTCGCGGATCTGGTAATCCACTCCCGCAGCGACCAACTGCAGCGAATGCTGGCGGTCGTACGAACGCACCAGCAGCTTGGCATGCGGGAACTCGCGCGTTGCCAGCTCGACGATGCGATTGGCCGCCTCCTGGTTGTCGACGCACACCGCAATCGCACGTGCGCTGTGCGCGCCGGAGGCGTGCAACACATCGAGCCGGGTGCCGTCGCCGTAGTAGATCTTGAAACCAAATTCTTCCGCGCTCTGGATCATCTCGATGTCGTTATCGATGATGGTCACATCCACGTCGCGCGCCAGCAGCGACTGACTGGCCACCTGTCCAAAGCGCCCGAAGCCGATGATCAACACGCTGCCGGTCTGGCCACTGGCTGCTTCCACGCCATCCAGCGAGACCGCCGCCGCCGGCGTCAGCCGCCGTTGCAGCAGCACGAACAATGGCGTCAGTGCCATCGACAACACCACGATCGCGGTCAGGCTGGCATTGACCTGGGCATCGATGACGCCGGATGCCGACGCGGCGGCAAACAGCACGAATGCGAATTCGCCGCCTTGCGCCATCAACACACCACGGTCCAGCGCCTGGCGATGGTCGCTGCGCATCAGCCGCGCCACCGCATAGATGCACACGCCCTTGCCCACCATCAGGGCCAGCACGCCCACCACGATCAGGCGCCAGTCCGCCGCCACCACGCGCAAGTCCAGGCTCATGCCGACACCGAGAAAAAACAGCCCCAGCAGGATGCCGCGAAAAGGTTCGATATCCGCTTCGATCTGATGCCGGAACGTGGACTCGGACAACAGCACGCCGGCCAGGAACGCCCCCATCGCCATCGACAGCCCGCCCACCTGCATCAACAGCGCGGCGCCCAGCACCACCAGCAATGCCGCTGCCGTCATCACCTCGCGCGCCTTGGATGCGGCCAGGATGCGGAACAAGGGATTGAGCAGCCAACGCCCGGCCGCCAGCAAGCCGACGATGCAGGCCAGACCGATGCCGATTCCCTGCCAACGCTGCGATGCCGCCTGCGGGTCGCCGCTGGCTCCCATCCAGGCCACGATCGCCAGCAACGGCACGATCAACAGGTCTTCGAACAGCAGGATCGCCACGATCTTCTGCCCCGGCGGCAAGGCGACGTCGCCACGCTCTGCCAAGAGCTGCATCACCACGGCAGTGGATGTCAGCACGAAACCGGACGCCGCCACGAAGGCCACCGGTAGCGCAAAGCCGAGCAACATGCCGACGCCGGTCAACACCAGCGCGCAGACCGCGATCTGCAGCGTGCCGAGTCCGAAGATTTCCTTGCGCAAACTCCACAGGTGCGAGGGGCGCATTTCCAGCCCGATCACGAACAGAAACATCACCACGCCCAACTCGGCCACATGCAGGATGGCTTGCGGCTCGTTGAACAGGCCCAACCCGAACGGACCAATTGCCAGTCCCGCCGCCAGATAACCCAACACCGAGCCCAGGCCCAGACGACGGAACAACGGGATTGCCACCACGGCAGCGCCGAGCAGCACTACCACGTTGATCAGCTCACTGGATTCGGCAGGTTGGCTCATGCCCGGATTCTGGCGGCACTTGCGCGGCCCCAGCCTGCATCAGGGTGCGCATCTTCGTCCCCGCTTGGGCTTGCCAAGCCGAGCTCTGCCGGCGCGGCAAAGCATACGGCAAGCCCCTAAACGACGAACGACGCCAGCTGGCGTCGTTCGTGGAAACAGCGATCAGGCAACACTCAGCCGCGCGCGTCGGCCTGGGCCAGTGCATTGCGCAGGATTTCCTTCGCTGGGCCGCCATGCTTTTCGTGCTCAAGCGCGAAATGCACGGTGGCTTCGATCAGGCCGATGTGCGCGCCGCAATCGAAACGGCGACCTTCGAAACGGAAGGCATCGACCTGCTCTTCCTTCAGCAACTCGGCAATCGCATCGGTAAGCTGGATTTCGCCGCCCGCGCCTGCACCGGTGGCTTCGAGCAGGTCGAAGATCTTGGGGCTCAGCACGTAACGACCGACCACGGCCAGGTTGCTTGGCGCGACTTCCGGCTTGGGCTTTTCGACGATCGCGTTGATGCGGCCCTTGCGGCCGTCGAACGCGTCGGTGGAAACGATGCCGTAGCTGGCGGTCTTGTCGTGCGGCACGTCTTCCACGGCGATCACGCTGCCGCCCGAGGCCTCGGCCACATTGGCCATCTGGGTCAGCGCAGCATCGCCGCGGTTCCACATCAGATCGTCCGGCAGCAACACCGCGAACGGCTCGTCACCGACAACGGCCTTGGCACACAACACCGCATGGCCCAGGCCAAGCGCCTCTGCCTGCGTGACAAAAATGGCGCGGACGCCCTCGGGCAATGCATGGCGCACCAGCTCCAGCTGCTCCAGCTTGCCTGCGCGCTCCAGCTTCTGCTCGAGCTCATAGGCTTTGTCGAAGTAGTCGGCAATGGAGTGCTTGTAGCGGTTGGTAACGAAGATCAGCGTATCGCAACCAGCCTGGATGGCTTCGTCGACGGCGTACTGGATCAATGGCTTGTCGATGATTGGCAGCATTTCTTTCGGCACTGTCTTGGTTGCCGGAAGAAAGCGGGTCCCAAGACCTGCGACGGGGAATACGGCCTTGCGAATACGCTGGCTCATTACAGTCTTCTGACCTCACGTGCGGGGAATGGAACGACCGTATCAGATCGCGCGTCGACTTTCCGTCGAGCAGCCGCGAAATCCGGCATCAGGCTACCCAATACAGTCTCCATCGCGTTGATGTCATAGCGGTTAACGGCCTCACGCAAGCGCGTCACCAGCTGCAGCACCTGCTCATGCGAGAACTCGCGCACACCGGCTTCCAGAATCTTAGGGTGCGCGGTGGGACGATAGTCTTCGTCGGAATAGAACAGCGTCTCATGCAGCTTCTCGCCCGGCCGCAGGCCGGTATAGAGAATCGCCACGTCCTTGCCCGGCTGCTTGCCGGCCAGACGGATCATCTGCTCGGCAAGCAAGCGAATCGGCACCGGCTCGCCCATGTCCAGCGTATAGATCGCACCATGCGATGCAGATGCAGCCGCCTGGATGACCAACTGGCAGGCTTCGGGGATGGTCATGAAGTAACGCGTGACATCCGGATGCGTCACGGTCACCGGCCCGCCCTGGCGAATCTGTTCGCGGAACAACGGCACCACGCTGCCGGCCGAATCCAGCACGTTGCCGAAGCGCACGGTGATGAAGCGCGTCGGCGCATCGCGTGCGTCAAGGCTCTGGCAGATCATTTCTGCATAGCGCTTGCTTGCGCCCAGCACATTGACCGGCTCGACCGCCTTGTCGGTGGAAATGAAGACGAACGTCTCGATACGTGCCCGCTGGCAGGCGCGCGCCACGTTCTCGGTCGCCAGCACGTTGTTGCGAACCGCCTCGCGCAACTGCTCTTCCAGCAACGGCACCTGCTTGTACGCAGCCGCATGGAAGACCGCGTCCGGCGTGGCAGTATTCAACGCATGCGCCACGACCGCCGGGTCGCCGCAATCGCCCAACACGCGCACCACTTCGATATCCGGAAACAGCCGGCGCAGATCCGAGTCGATGGTCAGTAGCGCCAGCTCGTCGATTTCCAGCAGCACGATCCGGCGCGCGCCATGGCGTGCGCACTGGCGGCAGACTTCCGAACCGATCGAACCGCCGGCGCCGGTCACCATCACGGTCTTGTTGGTCAGCCAGTCGCGGATCAGGCGCCAGTCGGGCGTGACCGGCTTGCGGTTGAGCAGGTCCTCGATCGCGACCTCCTTCAACTCGCCCGGCAAGGAGCGCCCCTCCAGCACGTTGATCAGCTTGGGCACCATGCGAAACGGCAAGCCGGTGCTTTCGCAAATCGCGACCACGCGCTGCATGCCGGAGGCATCCAGCGATGGAATCGCGATCACCAGTAATTTGGCAGCAGTCTCTTTGGCAATCGCGGCGGCCTGGTCCAGATTGCCCAGCACATTGAGGCCCTGGATCTTGGCGCCATGCAGGTTGCTGGCATCGTCCAGATAGCCAATCGGCACAAACGCGCCGGTACGGCGAAGATCGCGCACCAACCCTTCGGCGGCGCGCCCGGCGCCGAGGATCAGCACGCGCTGCCCCGCATCACCGGAATGCGCGATCTGGTAGTCCTTCCAAGCGCGATACAGCAGACGCGGCGTACCCAGCATGGCCGACAACGCAAAGGGATAGACCACCAGCACCGACAGCGGCACGCCATCCAGACGGTCGTACGCCAACGCCAGCACGATTGCGACCAATCCGAGAAAACTCGACTTGAAGATGTTCCACAGGTCCGGCACCGAGGCGAAGCGCCACAACCCGCGATACAACCCCATCTTCCAGAACACCAGGCCCTGCGCCACCAGCACCACCGCGGTGCGCCAGTCCCACAGCGGCAGATCCGGCGCGTCGCGTAGCATCGAGTAGCGGCCGGCATGCAGGAGCTGCCAGCATACCCACACCATCAGCAGATCATGTACCACGACCGCTATCTGCGGCAGGGCCTTGGTCAAACGGTCACGCCAGGAAATCATAAAAGTCCATTAGTCAGGAATTGCGCAATCCATCGCGCAGAAAATGCCAGATTGCAGTGGTGCCCATGCCCCATGCCAGCGCGCCGGACACCTGCAGCCAGAACGGATCATGACGGATTAACAGGTACAAGCAGACGGCAATGAGGCTGAAAGCGAAATAAACGCACGTTACCGGGACGTGCGTCTCAAGATGGCGCGCCAGACGTTGATAGACGTGCTGGGCATGCGGCTCCCACCAGCGTTGCCCGGAAAGCATGCGAGCAAGCAGTGTGAAGCCGGCGTCTACAAGAAAGACCGTCAACGGGAACCAGCTGATCCACCAGCTCACCTGACCACCCGCTACGTTCAGCGCCAATAGCGCCGCCAGTACATAGCCGAGCGCACCGCTGCCGCCATCGCCCATGAAGATGCGTGCACGTGGGAAATTGAACGGCACAAACCCAAGGCACGCCGCTGCAACCGCCAGACCTGCCCACGACCAACCGGCAGGCGCCACCAGCGAGAATCCGAGCGCGGCCAACGCCGCCTGGGTGCTGGCCAGCCCATTGATGCCATCCATGAAATTCCAGACATTGATCAATACCACGGACGCAGCGGCAGTCAGCAATCCATCCCACACGCTGCCCGTGTCATGCCAAACCAAGGCGCCCAATGCCGCCGAAGCGGCCAGGTGAATCGAAAACCGCAGCCTTGCCGAAAGCGGACGATGATCGTCCCACCACCCTACGCCGGCCACGGCGATCAGGCCCGCTGCGAACCAGCAGACCGTCAGCCGCGACGTCGGCCACAGCGCGCAAGCTGCAACGCAGCCCAGCAAGATCGCCGCCACAATTGCCATACCGCCGCCGCGCGGGGTAGCGACCACGTGGCTACGCCGTTCACCGGGATGATCGAGCAGGCGGCGGTGCAAGGCATAGCGCCGCAGCCCCCAGGTCCCCAGTGCCGCGACCAGCAGGTGCAGCGCGCACCACAGCCACGCCATCAGACCACCGCGTAGTTCAACAGCGGTTTGACCGTACCCCATTCCTTGCAGCTCGGGCATTGCCAATGATGCGTCTTGGCACCGAAGCCGCAGCGCGTGCATCGGTAGCTCGGATTGCGCACTAGCAATTGGTCGGTGATGTGCTTGAGGTCCTGCAAGGTGCCGACCGGGTCGCTTCCCTCGGCCAGGGTGAGATCGATCAACGCCGACTCACCACGCACCGACGGCCGATCCTTGAGCTGGCGGCCAAGATAGGCCAGCGCAGGCGCGACGCCATCCTGGGCTTCCATCAACTGGGTCAGCGCCAGCACCGGAGCGATGCCGCGATAGTGCTCGGTCATCTCCGACAGGAAGTTGCGCGCCCCAGCGATATCGCCGACCCGTCGATACGCGGCCATCAATGCAGGAATGATCTCGGGCAGGTATTCCGGATCATGCCGGGCCGCCCGTTCGAAAGCGCGCACTGCCGCTTCGTCGTGACCGCGCTCGGCTTCGATGCGCCCTTCCAGAATGCCGGCGCGCACGGAGGTGCCATCGGCCTGGTAGGCACGTGCGATGGCTTGTAGCGCATCGTCGGTCTTGCCCAGGCCGCGATAGCGATCAGCCAGTTCGCATTCGAATTGCGAGATCAGTTTGCCCATCGGCTCGCCGGTCACTTCTTCATAGCGGGTGGCGTTGTCGATCGCCTTTTCCCAATCGCGCTCGGCCTGATAGATGCCGATCAGATGGCGCAGCGCCTGCGGCGCACGCTGGTCCAGTTGCGCCAACTCGGTAAAGACCGTTTCGGCACGATCCAGCAGACCCGACTTCATGTAGTCCTCGCCGAGCGCCAGCAGAGCCTGGACGCGCTGCTGATCGGTCAGGTCGCCACGCTGCACCAGGCCCTGGTGCAGGCGGATCGCACGGTCCACTTCACCACGGCGACGGAACAGATGCCCCAACGCGACCTGGGTCTCGAAGGTTTCCTTATCCAGTTCGGCGATATGCAAGAACAGCTCGATCGCCTTGTCCGGCTGCTCGTTGAGCAGATAGTTCAACCCACGGAAATAAGTACTGGAAAGACGACTGACCTGCGTGTCGCCATGGCGTTGGCCGCCACGACGGCCCACGATCCAGCCACCTAGCGCAGCCAGCGGCACGAACAGGAAGAACCAGATCCACTCGGTCAGAAAGTCCATACGTCGTTACAGTCCATCGATGGGGCGCGGCTCGACGGTCGCAGGCGTGACAGGCCTGGCGTCGCCGCGACTGACCGCAACAGCCTTGTTGGCCTGGCGCAGTTTGGAATAGAGGGGAATGACCACACTGACCAGCACCATGCCGGCACCGATCAACACACCGACCAGCAGCGCGACGATGATCGCGACGCCTGAACTGGTATGCACGCTGGAGAACAGGAAGTCGAGCGTGACGTCCTGGCAATTGACCGCACCGATGATCAGACCGACCAACAGGAAGGCCAACATCACCAGCAAGCGAAGCACCTTCATGGCGAGACTCCGTCGGGAAGCATGCTAGCTTAACCGAGACGACATAAACGCAGCGCCAGACGGGCTTCAGTCTGCCGTATCGACCACATCCACGGGCACCACGGAGCTGACCCGCTCACGCAATTCCTTGCCCGGCTTGAAGTGGGGAACATGCTTGCCCGGCAGCGCGACCGACTCGCCGGTCTTGGGATTACGTCCCAGACGTGGCGGACGGTAATGCAGCGAAAAACTGCCGAACCCGCGAATTTCGATCCGATCGCCATCGGAGAGCGCCTGCCCCATCATTTCCAGCAGCGACTTCACTGCCAGATCCACGTCGTCCGACTTCAGATGCGCTTGGCGTCGCGCCAGGATTTCAATCAATTCGGACTTGGTCATGGGAAGACTTGCTTTTTTCGACTGACACATCGGAATCGGCCCGGGCAAGCCCGGGCCGATCCATTACGCTCTTGCGAGCGCTACGCGCTTACTCGGACTTGTTGTTGTTCAACTGTGCACGCAGCAGCGCGCCCAGCTGAGTCATGCCGCCCGACGCGGAGGCGGACTGGTAGTCCTCCAACGTTTCGCGCATTTCGGCATCGTCCTTGGCCTTGATCGACAGCTGCAGGGTGCGGCCCTTACGGTCCATGCCCACGAACTTGGCTTCGATCTTGTCGCCGACCTTCAGGTGCTGAGTGGCGTCGTCGACGCGCTCGTTGGCGATGTCGCGTGCAGCGACGTAGCCTTCGATGCCATCGGCCAGGTCGATCGTGGCGCCCTTGGCATCCACTTCACGCACCACGCCTTCGACCTTCGAGCCCTTCGGGTTGGACGCCATGTACTGACCGAACGGGTCCTGCTCCAGCTGCTTGACGCCCAGGCTGATGCGCTCGCGCTCCGGGTCCACTGCCAGCACCACGGCTTCCAGCGTGTCGCCCTTCTTGTAATTGCGCACGACATCTTCGCCGGTGGTGTTCCAGCTGATGTCGGACAGGTGGACCAGACCGTCGATGCCGCCGTCCAGACCGATGAAGATGCCGAAGTCGGTGATCGACTTGATCTGACCGGACACCTTGTCGTTCTTCTTGTGGGTGGCAGCGAAGGTTTCCCACGGATTGGCGGCAACCTGCTTCATGCCCAGCGAGATGCGGCGACGCTCCTCGTCCACGTCCAGGACCATGACTTCGACTTCGTCACCGACCTGCACGACCTTGGACGGGTTGACGTTCTTGTTGGTCCAATCCATCTCGGAGACGTGCACCAGGCCTTCCACGCCCGGCTCGATCTCGACGAACGCGCCGTAATCGGTGACGTTGGAGACCTTGCCGAACACGCGGCTGTTGGCCGGGTAACGACGCGCGATGTTGTCCCACGGATCTTCGCCCAGCTGCTTCAGGCCGAGGCTGACGCGGTTACGCTCGCGATCGAACTTCAGCACGCGCACGTCCAGCTCGTCGCCGACGTTGACCACTTCGGACGGATGGCGCACGCGCTTCCAGGCCATGTCGGTGATGTGCAGCAGGCCGTCGATACCGCCCAGGTCCACGAACGCGCCGTAGTCGGTCAGGTTCTTGACGACACCCTTCAGGATCGCGCCTTCCTGCAGCTTGTCCATCAGCTGCTCGCGCTCTTCCGAGTGCTCGCTTTCGACCACTGCACGACGCGAGACAACGACGTTGTTGCGCTTGCGGTCCAGCTTGATCAGCTTGAACTCAAGTTCCTTGCCTTCCAGGTAGGCCGGGTCGCGCACCGGGCGCACATCCACCAGCGAACCGGGCAGGAACGCGCGGACATCCTTGATGTCCACGGTGAAACCACCCTTGACCTTGCCGCTGATGCGGCCGGTGATGGTTTCGTTCTTTTCCAACGCTTCTTCCAGCTCGTCCCACACCATCGCGCGCTTGGCCTTCTCGCGCGACAACACGGTTTCGCCGAAGCCGTTCTCGATGGAATCGAGGGCGACCTTGACCTGGTCGCCTACGCCGACATTGATCTCGCCAGCGTCGTTACGGAACTGCTCGATCGGCACGATGCCTTCGGACTTCAGGCCAGCGTTGATCACCACCACGTCGCCGCGGACTTCCACGACGGTACCGGTGACGATGGAGCCCGGCTTCAGCTTCGCCAGATTGGCTTGGCTGGCTTCGAACAGTTCTGCAAAAGATTCTGTCATTTGAATTTACTCAGTTGAACACACGGGCGCCGATTGTCGGGGTGCGACAGATGCGAACCGCCCAGCCTGTTGGTCGACTCCGGACAGCAAGTCGGTTGGAAGTCATAGAACCGCCACGCAGGATGCGCGACGGAGCTTTGGAACGCCTTACGGTCGGCGGGACAAACCCGCTTGCCAAACGCTTACGACGGCGCACGGTCTGCGAGCAACCCGACCACACGCTGGACGACATCTTCGATTCCCATTCCGCTGGTATCGATCAGCACGGCGTCTTCGGCCGGCCGCAATGGCGCCACCACCCGCTGCGCATCACGGGCATCACGGGCCATGATCTCGCGCAGCAGGTCGTCAAAGATAACCGAAACACCCTTTTCCATCAACTGTTTATGGCGACGGCCCGCACGTTCTTCGGCACTGGCGGTCAGAAACACTTTGTAGGCCGCATCGGGGAAGATCACCGTGCCCATGTCGCGCCCGTCGGCAACCAGGCCGGGGGCGCGCCTGAATGCGCGTTGGCGCTCTTTCAGGGCGCTGCGCACCTCGGGAATGGCGGCAATGGCCGAGGCCAGCGCGCCGGTCGTTTCCAGGCGCAGCTCACTGGTCGCATCTGCGCCATTGACCAGCACGCGCAGCCCTGCCTCGCCCGCATCGTCGAACTCCACCCTGGTGTCGAAGGTGCAACGCACCAGCGCTGCCGGGTCGGAGACATCCAGGTCGGCCCAGCTCGCCGCCACACCCACCGCGCGATACAGCGCACCCGAATCGAGGTAATGCCAGCCCAGCCGGGCGGCCACGATCCGGCTCACGGTGCCCTTGCCGGCACCGGAAGGGCCATCGATGGTGAGAACGGGCGACAGGTCGGTCATTCAGGTTTCCGGAAGGTCATCAGCGCGTAGTGTAGCGCCGCTCGCAGCGATCGCGCTGCAACCACTTGAAAGCACGACGAAAAGCCGGTTAGAATCGCCGGCTTAATTCCGGGTGCACCCTCGATCGTGGGCACTCTTCCATCGAATCCAACCGTTTACGCCGAGGTGTGCCATGAAAGTCCTGTCCTCCCTGAAGTCTGCGAAGACCCGTCACCGCGACTGCAAGGTGGTCCGCCGCCGCGGTAAGGTCTTCGTGATCTGCAAGTCGAACCCGCGTTTCAAGGCGCGTCAGCGCTAAGCCTTCGCGGCGCGTGCAAGACCCGAGAAAGCCGCCTCCGGGCGGTTTTTTCTTGGCCGCTGCTTCACCGTGGTTGCCATACGGATCTACCGCCGGCCTGCCCACGCAGGACATCGCCGTCCCTGGGCTAGGGCGCCCGGGCAATCGCGGCCCCGCCAGGTCAGCCGTGTCGCAACAGCGCCTGTCGTCGTTTTTTGCTGTAATCACCATCTGAAATCTTGTCCACTGGGGAGTAGATGACATGCGTAACCGTTTGTTTGTGATGCCGCCGGTCGTACTGACAATCGCGCTGATGGGGATCAGTGCCGTCGCTTCGGCCGATACGTTGCTGGTCGACCGCGCACAGCAGAAGCCTGCCGCTGCCCTGCCCTTGCGCGGCGAGAGCATGAGCCAGGTCGAAGGCCGCTACGGCGCGCCGCAGGAAAAGCTCGACCCACGTGGCGGCCAGAAGCGCCAATGGCCCACCATCCATCGCTGGGTGTATCCGGCCTTCACCGTGTACTTCGAAAAGAGCAAGGTGATCGACGTAGTGGCCAACAAGGCCGATGTCAACGAGATTGGGCCCAAGCCGCCGATCCGCTGAGGCGTCGGTGACGGCTCGACCGGAGGTTTCGGCATCCGGTCTTCGCACGCCGGCCGTCACGATTCGCATCGCAAGGTGCACCAGGCGTCAGCAACCGGACATGCGTTGCTGCGATGCTGTTACAAGGCCGGCGCGGCGATCAGCGCCTGGATCGCAAGCGCCCGCATCCACGTGCGGGATATCGATGAACGTGCGGGCGATGGCCTGCACACCAAGATGAGTATTTGCCTGGCATGACCGACCGTCTTCGCTTTCCCGCCGAATGGGAACCCCAATCCGCCGTGTTGCTCGCGTGGCCGCATGCCGGCACCGATTGGGCCGAGCGCCTGGCCGACGTGGAAGAGACCTATATTGCGCTGGTCACGGCGATCTCCCGCTTCGAGCCGGTGGTCATCTGCGTGGCCGACGACGACCTGCAGATCTATGCCGAGGCGCGGCTGCGTTCGGCGCGGGTGGACATGACGCGCGTGCGCTTCGTGATCGCCGCGTACAACGACACCTGGCTGCGCGATTCGGGCCCGATCACGCTGCGCCAGGAAGCCGGCTTCCGGTTGATGGATTTCCGATTCACCGGCTGGGGCGGCAAGTTCGAAGCCAGCCTGGACGATCAGTTGGTGAGTTCGCTGGATGCCGCGCAAGTGTTCGTGCCGGCGCAGGTGGAGACCATCGACTTCGCGCTGGAAGGTGGCGCCATCGAGACCGATGGTGCCGGCACCCTGCTGACCACCTGGAAGTGCCTGCATGAGCGGCATCCGCAGCGCACGCGCGAATCGCTCAGCAGCGATCTGGCCACGTGGCTGGCGCAGGAGCGCGTGCTGTGGCTGGATCACGGCTACCTGGAAGGCGACGATACCGACGCGCATATCGACACGCTGGCGCGCTTTGCCGGCCCGGATGCGATCGTTTATCAGGGCTGCGACGTGCCCGGCGATTCGCATTACGTCGAACTGCAGGCGATGGGGGCCGAACTGGCCGCGCTGCGCAGGGCCGACGGGCAGCCGTATCGGCTGTTTGTGCTGCCGTGGGCACAGCCCATCCTCGACGAAGGCCGCCGGTTGGCTGCGTCGTATGCCAATTTCCTGATCGTCAACGGCGCAGTGCTGATGCCGGCCTATGGCGATGCGGCCGATGCAACCGCGCAGGCGGTGCTGGCGCAGGCATTCCCGCAGCACGAGATCGTGCCGGTGCCGTGCCGTGCGCTGATCTGGCAGAACGGCAGCCTGCATTGCCTGACCATGCAATTGCCGGCCGGCCTGCTCGCGGCCTAAGCGCAGTTGCGAACCTCGCCTGCGTCGCGGCCGCACAGACCGCACGCGGCTTCCTGTTCCGGCCGGCAGGC
Source organism: Xanthomonas euvesicatoria pv. euvesicatoria (assembly GCF_020880415.1). Classification (GTDB taxonomy): domain Bacteria; phylum Pseudomonadota; class Gammaproteobacteria; order Xanthomonadales; family Xanthomonadaceae; genus Xanthomonas; species Xanthomonas euvesicatoria. The sequence continues at coordinate 22,200 of NZ_JAJIUJ010000103.1, forward strand.
CGGTGTTACGCCATGGCGCGCTACCTTAGTGCGCCACTAACGTTGGATGCTGCCATGACCCGTCATCTCCTTCCCGTCGCGCTGATCCAGGAGCGCAACCACGGCGACGCCGAGGCCAACCTGGCCGTCATCGCATCGCGCGTGGCCGAAGCCGCCGCGCAGGGCGCCAAGCTGGTGCTGTTGCAGGAACTGCACAACGGTGCGTATTTTTGCCAGCACGAGTCGGTGGACGAGTTCAACCTGGCCGAGCCGATTCCCGGCCCCAGCACCGAGCGCTTGAGCGCGCTGGCCAAGCAGCACGGCGTGGTGCTGGTCGCCTCGCTGTTCGAGCGTCGCGCGGCCGGCCTGTATCACAACACCGCGGTGGTGTTCGAAAAGGACGGCCGGCTGCTCGGCAAGTACCGCAAGATGCACATCCCCGACGATCCGGGCTTCTACGAGAAGTTCTATTTCACTCCGGGCGATCTGGGCTTCACGCCGATCGATACCTCGGTGGGCCGCCTGGGCGTGCTGGTGTGCTGGGACCAGTGGTATCCGGAAGCGGCGCGCCTGATGGCGCTGGCCGGTGCGGAACTGCTGCTCTACCCCACGGCGATTGGCTGGGATCCGGACGACCAGCAGGCCGAGCAGGAGCGCCAGCGCGATGCCTGGATCCTCAGCCATCGCGGCCATGCGGTCGCCAACGGCGTGCCGGTGCTGTCGTGCAACCGGGTCGGCCATGAGCCCTCGCCGCTGGGCGCCTCGGGCATCCAGTTCTGGGGCAACAGCCATGTGCTGGGGCCGCAGGGCGAGTTCATTGCCGAAGCCGGCCAGGATCCGACCGTGCTGATCTGCGATGTCGACCTGCAACGCAGCGAACATGTGCGCCGCATCTGGCCGTTTTTGCGCGACCGTCGCATCGATGCGTACGGCGATCTGCTCAAGCGCTACATCGACTGACGCATGCCATTGGAGCTGCGTGCAGTCCGCGATGCGGACATCCCGGCGATCACTGCGATTTATGCGGAGCAGATCGCCGGGGTCAATACCTACGAATACAACGCGCCATCGCTCGATGAAATGCGCGCGCGGGTAAGCGCGATCGTGGATGCAGGCTACCCCTATCTGGTGGCAGAGCTCGATGGCGTGGTCGCGGGCTATGCCTATGCCAGCGCATTTCGCGCGCGCGCCGGATATCGCTGGACGGTGGAGAACTCGATCTACCTGGCCAGCGCGATGCAGGGCCGCGGCATCGGCAAAGCCCTGCTGGGCGAGCTGATCGCGGTGTGCGAGCAGCGCGGCTTCCGCCAGATGATCGCGGTGATTGGCGATGCCGGCAATCTGGCATCGCGACACTTGCATGAACGTTTTGGATTTCGCACGGTCGGAGTCTTCAACGGAATTGGCCGCAAACACGGTCGCTGGCTGGACGGCGTGCAGATGCAACGCGCGCTCAGCTCCGGCGACACCGCCCCTCCTTCTGATGAAAAGCCCCATGACTGAGCAGCCCCCCCACGTTCTGGACGATGCGCTGTCCGGCCAGCCGCATCGCATCGTCGAACGCGACGGCGTGCGCTATACCTTGCTCGGCACCGCGCACGTGTCGCTGGCGAGCGTTGCCGCCGTGCAACGGGCGATTGGCAGCGGGCGTTACGACGCGGTAGCGGTGGAACTGGACGCGCAGCGCCTGCAGGCGCTCAGCGATCCCGATGCCCTCGCCCGCCTGGATCTGGTGCAGGTGATCCGCAAGGGCCGTGTGGCCTTGTTCGCCGCGAATCTGGCGCTTGCCGCGTACCAACGCCGCCTGGCCAAACAACTGGGCATCGAACCGGGCGCGGAATTGAAGGAGGCGGTGAACCTGGCACGCGCGCAGGGCTTACCGGTGCATCTGATCGATCGCGAGGTTGGCCTAACCTTCAAACGTGCGTCCGGGCGGCTGGGGTTTTTCGGCAAGATGAAACTGGCCGGGGGATTGCTCGGCGGCCTGTTTGCTGCCGATGAGGTGGGCGAAGAAGAAATCGAAAAGCTCAAGCAAGGCGACATGCTCGAGGCAAGCTTCGGCGACTTCGCCAGCGAAAGTCCGGAGCTGTACGAGACGGTGATTGCCGAGCGCGACCAATACATGGCCACGCGTCTGCGCGAAGAAGTCGGCGCAGAGCAGCGCGAGATCTTGGCGGTGGTTGGCGCTGGACATCTGGCCGGACTTGCGCGCCATCTGGAACAGGACACCGCCGCGCCCGGCCCGCTGCGCGAATCGCTGGAATACGTGCAGCAGCGCAAGCGTATTCCGTGGATCACGCTGGGCATCCTGGCGGTCATCATCACCGGCATCGGCATCGGGTTCTGGCGTGGCGGCCTGAGCATGGGCGCGGACCTGTTGATGCAGTGGGCCATGTATACCGGCGGCATGGCCGCGCTCGGCTGCTTGCTGGCCGGTAGCCACCCGTTGAGCATTCTCACCGCCGCGGTCGTCGCGCCGTTCAAGCCATTTCGCCTGAGCGTGCCGACCGGTGCATTCGCCGCGTTGGTCGAAGTGCATATGCGAAAGCCGGCCTACGGCGACTTTCTGTCATTGCGCGACGACGCGCAGACGCTGCGCGGCTGGTACCGCAACCGCGTCTCGCGGGTGGTGCTGACATTTCTGCTGACCAATTTCGGCAGCATGGCCGGTGTGTGGCTGGCCGGGGTGCAAATCTTCAACCGTCTGCACGGGTGAGTACAGCGGCACTGAAGCCGCCAGCTCCAGACCGTTCGTCGGAGCGCACCCGGGCCAATAGGCCTTACGGTAAATCCCCGTCGCGCCCGGGTGCGCTCCTACGGCATACGGGGGGGGGGTGGTGGATGCTCCGGCGCTGGCTGCAGGCGTACCCGGAGCCATGTAGAAACGCCCTGGGCGCGATGAGGCCTTCCCGGTAAATTACTGTCGCGCGCGGGTGCGCTCCTACGGCATCCGGTTGCTTGCCGGATGCTCCGGCGCAAGCTGCAGGCGTACCCACACACCATAGTGATCCGATGCCCAGCGGCCTTCGGCATAAGGCGCCTCGAACAGGATGCGGGCTTCGCGGGCCAGCAGGCGGTTCTGCTGGAAAAACACATGGTCGATGCGTGCAGGCCTGTCGAAGATGTGCATGTTCAAGGTGCTGACCGTGGCGTCGCTATTGCGATGCACGCTGCCGTAGCTGTCGCCGTAGCCCTTGCGTAGCGCTTGCAGATCGAGCGTGTCGGCGGCGGTATTGAAATCGCCGGCGATCACCACCGGCGCCTGCGCGCTGTTGGAGGCGATGAAGTCCAGCAGATCGGCCACCTGGCGCGTGCGTATGCCGGCACCGCGTGCGTCGGCGCGTTCGTTGAGATGGGTGACATAGACGTTGACCGGCTGGCCATCGACATCCACCTGCAGATGCGCGGCGACACGGTAATCGTCCAGCGGCTGCAGCAGGCGCTGGTGGGTGGCCAGCACTTTGCGGCGACTCAGCAACGCATTGCCGTAGCGTTTGGGTGCACCGACCGGATCGACCGAGGCGAAGGTGTAGTCGTAACCGAGCTTGCGCGCGAGCCAGGCGGCCTGGTTTTCCACGCTGCCGCGGCGCTCGATCACTTCCTGCAACGCAATCACGTCCGGCGCCAGTCGCTTGAGTTCCCTGGCGATATAAGCGCGTCGTGCCGGCCAGTCTTCGCGATCGTGGTGCAGGTTGAGCGTGACCAGGGTCATTTCGCGCGACGCTGTGGCGGATGACTGCACGGCGTTCGCTACTTGCTCACGATTGCCGCGCTGCACGGAGGGAACGCCCTGCCCGGCCTGCACGCCAGTGGAGAACAGCAGCAGTGCAACCAACATGAGCAGCCCTTCGGAACCTCGCCGTGCTGGCGCTGCCCGGGACGGCCGCCACGCCTGCCTCATTGCGTGGCGCGCTCGGCCCGCCGCACCGCGCTGGGCACATCGATTTGCACGTTGGCCGGCAGTTGCTGGATGCGCAGCTCGCCGTTTTGCCATTCAGCCGATTCGCCGTTGATCGTGGCCTTGCCCGGGGTGCCCTGATACGGCCACGGCAGCACCACACCGCCCGGCGGCAGGATCAGCCCGGGCTGCAGCTGCAGCACCAATTGCTTGTCGGTGCGTTGCAAAGTGTAGTTGAGGCGCCCGTACGGTGTACGCAGTTCGGCGATACCGATTCCCTTGCCTTCGAACCAGCGCGTCGGCGTGCCGGCCGCGATGACCAGGCTGGCATCGGATTCGCGGCCGTAGGCGAACATGTCCAGCACCGAGCGTACGAAGTCCGAGGCGACCCAGGCATGCGGCAGGTCGCCGACGAAGAACGGCGTGCGTGGCGTGCGCGAGACCACTTCGGCCCACTGGTTCCAGGGTTGTGGAGCGCGGTCCTTGAAGAAGAACGCGGTCGCGTCCCAGGCGCGGTCGCGCCAGCCCAGGCGCACGAATGCGGCCACGTTGCGCCACTCGTAGGGCGTGTAGTCCTTCCATTCGCGCTTGCCGTCGCGACGGTCGGAGAATTCCTTCCAGTAACGCTCGAAGGTCTTGGTCAGCAGATCCTGCGGTAGGCGTTGCTGCTCGCCGCCTGGCGTCAACGCAATGGTGGTCGAGGTCGCATCGAAGTCGCCCAGCTCCGCCGAGCCCGGCAGGAAATCCAGGTTGTGCTGACGCACGGCCGCGCCCAGCGATGCCACCAGATCGCCACTGAATTCATCGCGTGCGGCGCTGAAGCGTGCCGCTTCCTCTGGCTTGTCCAGCGCCCCGGCCAGCATCGCCGCGTCCTTGTAACCGCGCAGTGCCCAGAAATTATCCCAGTACGAATGCACCGGCTTGGCCGAATAGCCTTCGTGGCTGATCGACACCGGCATCATTCCGTAGAAAGCCGGGTTGCGCATGAAGTTTTCTTCGGTACGCTCGCTGGCGCGCAGCCTTTCCATGTAGTCGTAGGCGCCGGTGACATGCGGCCACATCTTTTCCAGGAAGGCCTTGTCGCCGGTATAGCGGTAGTACTCGGCGATGTTGTAGATCAGCTCGCCGTGGCTGTCGTTCTCCGGCACCGGGTCGCTGCCGCGGTCGTCCACGCAGCACGGCACCATGCCATCGGCAAACTGGTATGGCGCGAACCAATCCACGTAGTCGCGCACCACGTCTTCGCGACCCAGCCGCAACAGTCCTTCGGAAATCATTGCGCCGTCACGGATCCAGCTGCGCGAATACGAGCGTGTGCCCGGCTGCAGGCGTGGACCGATGCGTGAGATCAGCATATGCGCCAGCGCGGTGCGCAAGGTATCGACCACCGGCTTGCCTTCGGCCGGCACGCTGATGCGCACCCGATCGAGCTTGCTGCGCCATTGCTGCGCCACCTGCTGCTGCGCCTTGTCGGCATCGAAGCCAGCCGGCAGCTGCGCGGCACCGGTTTGCGGAATGACCAAGGCCACTTCGCGGCGTTGGCCGGGCTCCAGCTTCCAGCGATACAGCAGTACACCTGATGCCAGGCCAGTTTCGTCCTTGACCTGGGTCACTGTCGGCGGCGTGGCCGCGGTGAGATGGCTGACGTCCATGCCGCTGTCGAAGGCGCTTGCAAAGCCGGCATCCGGCCGCTGTGCAGCGAACACCCGCGGCTTGCCGTTGACGCTGACCTGGCCACCATCCACTGCGAGTTGGTCGATGCGGCTGACGCCACCCAAGGTGTTGAGAAACTGCGCCGGCGGGTTGACCTGGAATGGCCGGACTGCCAGCGCAAGGGTGAACTCGCGCGCATCCTTGCCGGTGTTGTGCAGTTGGTAACGCGCGACCAGTTGCGCCTGATCGGGGGTGCCCTGCACGAAGGCGGTGACGCGCAGATTCATCAGGTCGTGGTGCCAATCCACGCTGGGAATCGGCAGGTAATCGTCCTGCAGGCTTTGCTCGCTGCTGACATCGGACCAGTGCAGCACCTTGCCGCCGGTAACCACGAACGGCTCGATGCTGAAACCGCCCTTGCCCACTTCCACCGCACCGTCCTCGCCGATCAGGCCCTGTTCGGTGCCGCCATCCAGGCCCAGGATGGTCCAGTACGGCTGCTCGCCGGAGAAGCCGCGCGGATAACTGCCACGCGGCAGTTGCGCGGCCAGCGACTTGATGAAGTCGTTGGGCGTTGCGGCGAATGCCAGCGGCTGCAGCTGCACTTCCTTGATGCCGTAGCGCCAGTTGGGGCCGTCCTTGAGATCGAAACGCAGGTAGCGCGCTTCGGTATCGGGAAGCGCCAACCAATCGGTGCCGCCCGCGCCGGCAGTGACCGTGCGCAGGTCGCGCCAGCTCCGTCCGTCGCTGGAGGAGCGCACCACGTATTGCGAGGCCTGCAGACCCGGCACCCACTGCACCACGGCGCCGCCGAATTCGCGCACCCTGCCCAGATCCAGCGTGACCGTCTGTTGCTTGACCGCGCCGCTGAGCCAGAACGTGTCCGGCTTGCCATCGGCCAGGCGCTGTTCCAACGCAGGCGCGGTGTCGGTGATGGCCTTGGCCTGCAACGGCGAGGTGTCTTCGGGCGGCAGCGGCGTGAGCGTGAGCCGGTCGAAGCACACCGTGCCCTTGCCGCCGACCTTGTTGTAGATGGTGAACTCCACATCGGCGCTGCTGCGCAGTTGCTTGTCCTGACCTGGGCCCCAGGCCTTCTCGATGTTGCGCTTGCGGTAGTTGAACGTTGTCCAGTTCTTCGGGAAGTTGAAGCCCGGCCGGTTGACCCACCAGACATTGTCGCCGCTTGCGTCGATCAGCTTGAGCTGCAGGTCGTTGGATGGCGATTCGCCGCGCACCGCGAACGACATCCGGTAATTGTCCGGATAGGTGATCGGCAAATTGCGACGGATGCCGACATAGCCGGACACGCCGTTGAAGTTGTAGTCCAGGCACAGCGCATGCCCGCCCGAGGGCGTGGCCACCGGGCGCAGCGAACCGCTGACCTGGTTGGACACCACCAGGCGCCAGGCACCGATGTCGTTGAAGCCGTCGAGCACGCGCTCCTGCGCCTGCGCCGCGCCCGCAGACGTGACGAAAGCGGCCATGGCACACAGTCGCAGGAACACTGGTTTCACCCCTTCACACTCCCCAGCAGAAGACCTTGGATGTAGTAACGCTGCAGCGCCAGGAACAATAGCAGCACCGGAATCACCGTCACCACTGCGCCAGCCATCATCAATTCCACATCCATGATGTGCTCGCGCGACAGCGCCGCCAGCGCCACCGGCAAGGTGTACTGCTCCTGGTCGGTCAGCACGATCAACGGCCACATGAAGTCGTTCCACGAACCCATGAAGGTGAAGATGGTCAAGGTGACCAGCACCGGCTTGAGCATCGGCAACACGATCTGGAAGAAGATGCGCATCTCGCTGGCACCGTCGATGCGCGCGGCCTCGATCAATTCATCCGGAATGCTGCGCGCGTACTGACGCACCAGGAAGATGCCGAACACCGTGGCCAGCGCCGGCACCACCACCCCGCCGATGTTGTTGACCAGGTGCAACTGCTTCATCAGCAGGAACAGCGGCAGCATCGCCACCTGCGCCGGGATCACCAGCGCGGCCATCAGGATCTTGAAGATGCGCTCGCGGCCGACGAACTGCAGCTTGGCGAACGCATAACCGGCCATGGTGTTGACCAGTAGCGAGCCGAGCGTGATCAGCCCGGACACCAGCAAGCTGTTGGCGAAGTTGCGCGCCATGCCGGTGCGCGCGAACAGCTCGTGGTAGTTGGCGGTGGTGAACGCCGACGGCAGCATCGGTGGCGGAAACCGGCTGGCCTCGCCGGTGGGCATGAACGACACCGACAGCATCCATAGCAGCGGTGCCAGGCTGATCACCGCCAGCGCCAGCAGGCCGCCGTTGATCAGCACGGCATTCCAGCGCGACTCGCCGACATCACGACTCATATCAGGTCCTTCTTGCGGCCAAAGCGCAGCATCACGGTGGTCACCGCCAGAATGATGAGGAACAACAGGAACGCCACCGCCGACGCGCGGCCGAGGTTCCACCACTTGAAGCCTTCTTCGAACATGAAATACAGCACACTGACGGTGCTTTGCAGCGGGTCGCCGCGGGTCATCACGTAGGGTTCGGCGAACAGCTGGAAGTAGCCGGAAATGGTGATCACGCCCACGACCATCAGCACCGGGCCGAGCATCGGCAAGGTGATGTGCAGGAACTGCTTCCAGCGCGACGCGCCATCGATGCGCGCGGCCTCGTACAAGTCCTGCGGGATCGCCTGCAGCCCGGCCAGGAAGATCACCATGTTGTAGCCGAAGTTCTTCCACACCGCGAACAGCATGATGGTGGGCATCGCCCAGCGCGGGTCGCCCAGCCAGTCGATCGGGGCGATGCCCAGATGGCTCAGGCCGAAGTTCACCAGGCCGTACTTGATATGGAACAGGTAGCGCCAGATTACCGCCACCGCTACCAGCGTGGTCACCACTGGCGCGAACAAGGCGGTGCGGAACAGCGCCTTGAAGCGCGAGGCCTTGGCGTTGAGCAGCAGGGCCGCGCCCAGCGACACACCGATCGACATCGGCACGCCCAGCAGCACGAAGTAGGTGGTGTTCCACAACGACTTCCAGAACAGCGGCGTCTGCAGCAGGTCGATGTAGTTGCCCAGGCCGACGAAGCGCAGATGGCTGCTGTCGGCCAGTGCGTACAGGTCGAAGTCGGTCACACTGAGCACCAGCGCGGCGAACACCGGCACGCCGAAGAACATGCCCAGCACCATGATCGACGGCGCGGCAAAGACCCAGCCGGCGACGGAATTACGCTTCATCATCGTGCGGCTCCCTGATCCGCTGCGGCAGCTGGCGCGGTGGTGCCTGCTGCCGCTGGCTTCACTGCCGGCGGAGCGGTGTCACCGGCCGGGCCGACATGCCCGCCCTCCTGCTCGAAGATCCAGCGGCGCTTGGCCAAGATTTCGTCCACGCGTTGATCCAGTTCCTGCACGGCGGCTTCGTGCGATTGCCCGCCGCGCACCACGCGCTCGGTGACCAGACGCATTTCCTGCACGATGCGCTCCCACTCCAGCACCTTGGGCGTGGCCTTGACCCGCTCCAGCTGGTCGCCGAAGGCATGCGCCAGTTCGTCGTTGGCCAGCGAAGGCAGCTTCCAGGTACTTCGACGCGGCGGCAGGTCGCCGATGATGGCGTGGAAACGCGCCTGCACCTGCGGCTGCGACAGATATTCGATCAGCTTCCAACTGGCGTCCTTGTGTTGCGAGGACTTGAAGATCACCAGGCTGGAACCGCCGGCGATGCCGGCACCCAAGCCGTTGGGCCCCGGCAACGGCGCGGTGCCCCACTTGCCTTCCATGCCCGGCGGCTGGCGCAGCTTGAACTCGCGCACGTTCCACGGCCCGGACAGATAGAAGGCGTAATAGCCGTTGAAGAATTCGTACCAGACATTGGAGACCTGGGTCTCTGAGACCTTGGGCGCCCAGCCCTGCTGATACATGTTGTCGTAGAAACCCAGCGCCTTGCGGAAACCGGCGCCACGGAAGTTGCCGTAGTTGTCGTGGTCGCGCAGCAGGCGGTCGTCCTGCTGCAGCGCGAACGACAATTGCTGCTCGAATTCGTTGAGCGGCATCAGGATGGCATAGCGGTCGGGGCCGACCTTGCGCTTGATCGCGGCCATCACCTGTTCCATCTCGGCCCAGGTCTTGGGCATTTCGCTATAGCCGGCCTCGCGCAGCAGGTCCTTGCGGTAGAACAGCAGCCGCGTGTCCACATACCACGGCACGCCGTACAGCGTGCCATCGACCAGATTGGTGTCCCACACGCCAGGGAAATAGTCGGCCGGGTCGACAACGCTGGAGCGCGCCACGTACGGCTGCATCGGCTCCAACGTGTCCAGCAGCGCGAACTCCGGCAGCCAGGTGTTGCCGAGCTGGCACACATCCGGCAGGCCATCGGCGGCAAAGGCGGTCAGCAGTTTTTCGTGTGCCGCCGTCATCGGGATGTTCTGCACATCCACGTGGATGGTGGGGTTCTGCTTTTCGAAATCGGCCACCAGCTCGGCGACCACTTCGGCCTCCTTGCCCATCGCCCAGAAGCGCACCGTGGTCTTGCCCGGATCGGAGCGTTCGCATCCCGTCGCACCTGCACACAGGGCGACGGCCAACATCAACAGTTTCAAAAGGCGCACGGATTACTCGGGTTTCTGGCGTTGCGAGGGGTCTTGCTGGGCCTGGGCGGCGGCGGCACGCGATTCGGCCATGCCCAGCGCGCGCGCGGCGGCCTTCTGCTCGTCCTTCTGCGGCGCCGGCTGCGGCTCGCCCTCCGGAGTGAGCCAGCCGCCGGTGAAGCCGGCGCGTTCCAGACCGGCACGGATGTAGGGGTTCTTCTTCATCACGTTCCAGACGAATTCGTTCTGGTAGTTGGCGATCATCGTCAGGATCGGGCCCTGGTCGATGGCGATGTAGTCGCTGGCCACCCAGCCACGGTCCGGCACCATGCGCCCGGTCTTGATCGGGATGTCGTAGTTGAAACTGGGGTTGAACGAATCCAGGAACCCGTAGCTCGAATACAGGAAGTCGCCATAGCGCTTGTGCATCTCTTGGGTGGCAGGAATCACCACTTCCGGGGCGAACACGATCGAGGAGATCGCCGCAGTCGGGGCGATGGTGCCGTCGTCGAAATTCTCGCGCAGACCGGCGCCGCGCGAAGAGTAATGGCGGAACTGGCGCTGCTCGCCGCGGTATTCCTGGCTGGTGTTCTGCGGGCCGTCGCTGGCGGTCAAGCCCCAGACGTTTTCGCCGTAGTCCTTCCACTTCATCGGGTTGTCGATGGCGTAGTCGCGCTGCGCCAACGTGGCGCGGCGGCTGTTGAGGAAGTAGTCGATGCCGCGTTCGCGCATGTACTGGTCCTGGATATCGCGGAAGTCGATCCAGACATGGCTGTATTGGTGGCCGAACAGCGGGCCGAACGACAGGTATTCCTGGCCCTGATACACGCCCCAGTCGTTGTTGTAGGTGCGGGTCCAGCTGGTCCAGGCGTCCGGGTCGACGCCATGCGTTGGCGAGCCCAGCGCGAGGATGTATAGCATCATCGCCTCGTTGTAGCCCATCCAGTCGTGGTTGATGAAGCCGCTCTCGGGGAACCAGCCCATCGAGATCAGCGGCGCGCGCTGTTGCAACCAGCGCCAGTCCACGCGCTTGTACAGCGTGTCGGCGATCTGGCGGATCTCCTTTTCGCGCGGGTCGTCGCCGTCGTAGTACGACTGGGTGAACAACACGCCCATCATCAGCAGTGCGGTGTCCACGCTCGACAGTTCAACCCAGCTGTCGTAGCGGTTGCCCTGCTGCATGTCCAGAAAATGGTAGTAGAAGCCCTTGTAGCCGGCCCGGCCGGTCTTCTGCGGACCCATCGGTGCGTCGCGGAAGAATTTCAGCGTGGTCAGGGTGCGGTCGATCGCCTGATTGCGACTGACCCACCCGTTCTCGATGCCGATCGGATAGGCGGTCAACGCGAATCCGACCGACGCAATGCTGGCAAACGGGCGCGACGGAAACCGATCCGGCGACAGGCCGTTGACCTCGTTGGTGGTGTCCCAAAAGAACTGGAATGTGCGGCGTTCGATGTCCGAAAACAGCGGCGGCAGCGGCGGCTTGACCGGTTTGGGCGGCAGTTGCGCCTCAACCAGGATGACTTTGACCGGTGCCTTCTTTTCGGCCACCTTGGGTTCCTCGGCTTGCTTGCACGACGCCAAGACCAGCGCGCCCAGCAAGAGTGGAATCGTCAACCATCGCGACGTGTTGCCCCTGTCCATCCGCCCCCCACGTGTGTAATCGATTACATCTGACACGCCAACCTACCCTATCCAGGCGCCGAGTTCGACCGCCCTGGCGTTGCGGCCAGGGCGGTCGAGCACCTCACCAGTTCAGGCCGAAGGCCAGACGGAAGGTACGCATCGGCGACGCCAGCACACCGGTCGGTGTGCCGTAAGCCGTGTTCAAGTCCTGCAATGTTCCGGTATCGCCGTTGAAGGTGGCGTAATTAACCCAGTTGAACACGTTGAGGATATCCGCACGCACATTGAATTTGACACCACCGCCGGTGTCCCACTCTTTATTGGCGGCAATGCTGAATTCCTTGTAGCCCAGCGTGCCATCCGGCTTGAACTGGATGATCTCGCACTGGTCGTTGCCGGCCAGGCAATTCTGTCCATAGCGCGCGGTCTGGCTGGCCAGCGACAGCTTGCCGGACAGCTTGATCTCATACGGCAGCTCGTAGATGCCGGTGACCACCAGGCGGTTCTTCGGGATGCCGCCGGCCTCGCGCCAGCCATAGTCCTGGATGCGTTCGCGGTCCAGCGCATAGTGCTCGCCGAACTGCCGGTTCTCCTTCGCATCGGAATAGGTGTAGGCCACGGTCAAGCCCCAGCCGGACTCTTCGTCGAAGGGCTTTTCCACCTGCAAGGCCAGCTGGTTGTTGCGGGTTTCCACGCCATTGGTGCCCAGCACGATGGCGCTATAGCCATTCGGGCCGTCGGTCGGCACGCCGGAGGTGGTGCCCGGCTGGAAGAACGAACCGTCCGGCAGGCGGTTGCCGCGCACGAAGGCGAAACCGTCATGGCTTTCGATGCGGCTCAGGGTGACATCGGTGAACCAGTCCTGGCCCCACAACGGCACCATGTTGCGCATGCCGATGCTGAATTGATCGGAGTACGGGGTCTTGAGGTTGTTGTCGATCAGGTAGACCTCACGTCCGCCACCGCCGGTGCTGTTGGCCGTGAGTGTGTTCAAGCCATCCTGACTGTTGTACGCCGGATTCCAGGCCGTGCACGGGTCGCCCAGGCAAGCGGGGTTGTTGGCGCTGGTGAAGTAGTAGCTATACGACTTGAAAGAGTTGTTGAGCTGCTCCAGTGCCAGGTAATCGAAGATGTTGCGGTCATAGGCACGACCGGCGCCGCCATAGATCACGTGGGCCTGATCGCCGAACAGGTCGTAGGAGGCGCCCAGACGCGGCTGCCAGGCATTCTTGAACGCCTTGCGGTTGTTGCCGGTGCTGATGAAGTCGTTGATGTTGTAGTTGGCGTTGCGCAGGTTAGGCCAGTTCTGCAGCGCGCTGGCGACATCCGAGGGGGTCACGAAATCCAGGAATGCCGGGGTTTGCTCGTAGTCGTAGCGCACGCCCAGGTTCAAGGTCCAGTGCTCGTTGACCTCCCAGTCGTCCTGCAGGTAGATGCCGTACTGCTTGTTCTTGGACACCACCGAACCGCCACCTTCCACCAGCGGCGCACCGAAGCGCACGCGGTACGGCGTTTGCACGTCGGTGAGGATGTTGTAGTAGTACTGCGGGTTGGCCGGGTTGAACTGGGTCGAATCCAGGTCGATGCTCTTGAACTTCACGCCCATCTTGACGGTGTGCGCACCGTGCCATTCCAGGCTGTTCAAGGTCAGGTCGTCCTGGAAGGTCCAGCCCTTCTGCCCCTTGCGCTGGAAGCTGCTGCCGGCGCCTGCCGCCAGGATGTCGGTCTCGTTGCCGCGCACCGGTGCGTAGCTGAGGATGTAGCCGTTGCCGTTGTTGATCGGCGCCTGGTTCCAGAACGCGCTTTCGTAGCTCAGGTTGGCCTCGTTGAGGAAGTTGGCCCCGCTGTACTGCCAGCGCAGGTTGGCGCGCTTTTCTTCCTGGCCGTTGATGCTGCCGTGCTCGTAGGTCGAGGTGCGGCCGACGTCGTTGAGCTCGTCTTCCTTGCGGTACTTGCCGGTCAGCTCGAACAGGTTGTTCTCGCCGATGGTCCAGTCGATCTTGCCGAAGTACAGGTCTTCCTTGAACGGCGTACTCGAGGTCACCACCAGCGGCTGCAGCTGGGCCGGCAACTGGTCGACGCGGTCCGAATAGATCGAGCCGGGAATCACCACGTTCGGGGTGGTGTATTCCTTGGCTTCATAGGCGATGAAGAAATGCGCCTTGTCCTTGAGGATCGGGCCGCTGAAGGTGGCGCCGTACTGGGTTTCTTCGAAGTCGTCGCGCACGCCGGCCTTCTTCTCCAGCGGGCTTTCCTCGCGCCAGCTGTCGTTGCTGGTGTCCCAGAAGAAGCTGCCGTGGAAGTCGTTGGTGCCGGACTTGGACGAGGCCACGATGGCCGCGCCGCTGACCTGGTCGAACTCGGCCTTGTAATTGGAGGTGATGACCTTGTATTCGCCGATCGCCGACTGCGGGAACGGGTTGCCGCGGCTGGAATCCTGGCCGCTCACGCCGCCGGTGAGCACGTAGTTCTTCTGGCTCACACCGTCGATGTAGACATTGGTGCCTTCGGCCGAGGTGGCGCCGGTGCGCACCTTGGTGGTGCCGTTGGCATCGCGGGTGAACTGCACGTTGGGCACGGTGTCGGCTAGCTCCAGGAAGTTGCGCGTGGCGCGCGGCAGGTTCTGGATCTGCACGTTGGAAATGTAGGTGGCGTTCTCGGAGGTGCGCGTTTCCACCAGCACCGGCGGCGCCTTCACCTGCACCGCATCCAGCGTGGTGGCGTTACCACCGGCGGCCGTGGCCGGTTCGCCGCCGACGCCCAGGTTCAAGGTCGCGGTCTGGCCGACCTGCACGGTGACGTTCTGCGAACTGGTCTGGCCATTGGCGGTGACATCGATGCGGTACGAACCCGGCGGCAGGCCGCCCACCGAATAGCCGCCATTGCTGACCTGCACGGTGCGGGTCAGGCCGGTGGCCAGATTGGTGGCGGTGACCTGCGCCTGGGCGGCAGGTGCGGCATCGACGGTGACCTGCCCGCGGATGGTCGCAGCGGTGCTCTGTGCGAAGGCCGGAGCGGCGCCGAGCAGCAGGCAGCTGGCAAGCGCGCAGCTGAGCAGCTTGCGCGCCGGACGGGCGGAATGGGGGTGGTGGTGGCGCATGGTCGTCCCTCCAGGGATCGGTACAGATTGTTGTTGTGGCAGTGCAGTGGTGCAGGAACAGCCGCTGCGGGGACAGCGGGAGCGGACAGGACGTCCGCGAAAAGGTCGGCCCGGAAACGCGTGGCCGGAAAGGTCAGTGAGCCGATTGGCCGGCACCGCAGGAGGCACGGATCACCAGCTCGGGCGTCAGCAACTGGCGGATGCCGTCATCGCGGTCAGGCGTTTCGACCAGGCGCATCAGCCGGGTCATCGCCTGCTCGCCCAGCCGGGCGATGCTCACCCGCATGGTGGTCAGCGCGGGATGGACAAAGCGGGCCAGCGGAATGTCGTCAAAACCCGCCAGCGCCACGTCGCCAGGCACCGACACATCGGCCTGGGCAAACGCGTACAGGCAGCCCAGCGCGGTCATGTCGTTGGCGGCGAACACCGCATCCGGCAACGCGCCGGCCGCCAGCATCGCCAGCCCGGCGCGGTGGCCGGAGGCTTCGTCGAAGTCGCCCGGGTATTCCACGCCCTGCGCCTGCGCACCGAACGCAGCAAGCGCATCGCGGAAGCCGCGCAGGCGTTCGCGCGCATCGAAGTTCAGCGCCGGGCCACCGATGAAGGCGATGCGGCGGTGCCCGGCCCGCAACAGGTGCTCGGTCATGGCCATGGCACCGGCATGGTCGTCGATGCTCAGCACCGGATAGTCGGCACCGGGCAGGTGCGCATTGATCAACACCGTCGGCAGCGACTGCGGCAGGTTGTCGGTGAGGAACCCCGGCTGCTCGGCGTAGGGCGAAAGCACCAGCAGGCCATCGACGCGCCCGCGCATCGAGCGCAGCGCCCTGCCCTGGGCTTCCGGGTCGCCGTGGTAGCTGGACACCAGCAGGTGCTGGCCGGCCGCACGCGCCGCGCCGTCGATGCCGCGAATCAATTCGGAAAAGAACTCGCCATACAAGTCCGGCAGCACCACGCCCAGGGTCTGCGAGCGCCGGCTGCTCAGGCTGCGCGCGGCCGCATGCGGGCTGTAGCGCAGCCGCTCGGCCACCTCCAGCACCTGCTGGCGCACCGGTCCGGCAACGTTGTCGTGCCCGTTGAGCGCACGCGACACCGTTGCGACGGAGACCTGCGCTTCCCGAGCGACATCTTTGATGGTGACCGCACCCTTGGCCATTCGTGTCGCCCTCCGCGACCGCCTTCCCAAAACTGGCGCGGACTGTAAGCGTTTTCATACAGAGGCGTAAACCCCTATCTTCACATGCGTGAAAACGCTTACAGATCAATCAGCTGCAGGTGAGGAGCACGTGAAGCAATGTGCTGCGTCGCAACAAATATGCACCCATGCGTCCACACGCGAAGCAGGATGCAGGTCACGATTCGCTGGTCAGTCCAGTCTCGCCACGAGCCGAACTGACCAGCGCCTGCACCGGCACTCCCGCGGCCTTGCCGGCTGCGCCCTGACGCTCGCTGCCGTGAAGGCAATCGCCCGCTGAGCACCAGCGGTTCTGATCACAGCAGACGGCCCGGTACGACCGCCGGCGTTCCCCGCGACGTTCAGCCAACCTCGCCCGGCGCGAAGGCCTCGATCGACAAGGCGTGGATATCGGTCTGCATCATCTCGCCCACCGCGGCGTACACCGCGCGATGCCGTGCCAGTGGCGGCTTGCCGACAAATGCGGCGCTGACCACGCGCACATTGAAGTGCCCGCGCCCGTCGCGCGCACCGGCATGGCCGGCATGCCGCGCGCTGTCGTCGACGACGTCCAGTTCGGTGGGCGCCAGTGCCGCCTGCAACGCTGCGCGGATCTGCTCGACCCGGCTCATGGCAATACCCGGCGGTATGGGCGGACCTCGGTGCGCGTGTACACGCCCGCTTCCACATAGGGGTCGGCATCGGCCCAGGCGCGCGCATCCTCCAAGGCGTCGAACTCGGCAATCACGACGCTGCCGCTGAAACCGGCCGGACCCGGATCTTCGGCGTCGATGGCCGGACACGGGCCTGCCACCAGCAACCGCCCAGCGGCCGCAAGCGTCTGCAGACGCGCCAGATGCGCCGGCCGCGCCTGCTGCCGTGCCGCCACTGCGTCGGCCCGGTCATATCCCTCGATTACGTACCACACACGCCACCTCGCCCAAGACTGGAAGATCACCGCACCGATTCTAGCCGCGTCGGCGCTGGACACCGCCCCCGCGCACGCATTACCCTTGGCACCACTGCACACGCAACCGGACGCAGCGGCCCGTCGGCCCAGGCGCAGCGCTCTTCCCGACGACCGATTCGCTGCCCACCGCCGGTCCGCGTAGACGACCTCCTCGCTGTTCCGTCGCCGCATGCCACGCGGCGGACGTTGTATGTGGATTTGTGGGATCGTGCCGGCACAGGCACGACATTGATCGCAATAACTCAAGGCAAAGCCCTGCAGGCGCGGCTTAAGACCGCCGCCGGCGACCGCAAGACCGATGTCGACCTGATGAATTCCAAACTCGCGCACGTCGCGACTCCGCCAGCCACGAGCGCGCCGCCACAGCAGCAGGAAATGCCGCTGGCGGTGGTGCATGGGCAACCGGTGCTGCAGATCCCGCAGGATCTGTATATCCCGCCGGATGCGCTGGAAGTCATCCTGGATGCCTTCGAAGGCCCGCTGGACCTGCTGCTGTATCTGATCCGCCGCCAGAACCTGGACATCCTGGACATCCCCGTCGCCGAGATCACCCGGCAATATGTGGACTACATCAATGTGATGCAGGAGCTGCGCTTCGAACTGGCAGCCGAATATCTGGTGATGGCGGCAATCCTGGCCGAGATCAAATCGCGCATGCTGTTGCCGCGCCCTCCCAGCCAGGATGGCGAAGAAGAAGATCCGCGCGCCGAGCTGGTACGCCGCCTGCAGGAATACGAACGCTTCAAGCAGGCCGCCGAGGATCTGGACACCCTGCCCCGCATGGGCCGCGACAGCGCGCCGGTGCAGGCGCATCTGCCCGAGCGCGCAGCGGTCAAGCTGCCGCCGCCGGTGGAACTGAAAGAAATGCTGATGGCGCTGTACGACGTGCTCAAACGCGCCGAGCTGTTCACCGGCCATGCGATCAAGCGCGAGGCGCTGAGTGTGCGCCAGCGCATGGGCGATGTGCTCAGCCGCCTGGAGGATGGCAAGTTCTACCGTTTCGAATCGCTGTTCACTGCCGAAGAAGGCAAGCTCGGCGTGCTGGTCACCTTCCTGGCGCTGCTCGAACTGGCCAAGGAGCAGTTGCTGGACATCGTGCAGGAAGCGCCGCTGGCGCCGATCTACGTGAAGTCGCTGGCGTTGGGCAATACCAATGCGCCGTTGCAATTCTCCAGCGAATTCGACGATAGCGATGCCGCCAACGAACCTATCTGAAGCCGATCACCGAATGGATCAAGCGCTGATCACCCGCATTATCGAAGCCGCCCTGTTGGCGAGCAGCCAGCCGCTGACGCTGGCGCAACTGCAGGGCCTGTTTCCGGAAGAAGAGCCGGCACCGCCCGGCAGCGTGGAGCGCGCGCTGGAACTGCTGCGCGAGGCCTGCGCCGAGCGCGGCGTGGAACTGGTCGAAGTGGCCTCCGGCTTCCGCTTCCAGGTCAAGGCCGATGTGCATGGCTGGGTCGCCCGGCTGTGGACCGAGCGCCGCACCAAGTACACCCGCGCCACGCTGGAGACCCTGGCGCTGATCGCCTACCGCCAGCCGATCACCCGCGGCGAGATCGAGCAGGTGCGCGGCGTGGCCGTCAGCAGCAACATCATCCAGGCGCTGGAAGAGCGCGAATGGATCCGCGTGGTGGGCCACCGCGACGTGCCCGGCAAGCCGGCCCTGTTCGGCACCACCAAGGGCTTTCTGGATTATTTCGGGCTCAAGCGATTGGACGAGCTGCCGCCATTGTCTGAGTTGAAGGACATCGCCGAGCTGGAACCGCAGCTGCCGCTGGACCGCGACGGGCAACTGGATGGCGCCGTGCCCGCGGCGGCAGCGATGGACGCGGCGCAGGATCAGGCCGATGCAGATCAGGCTGACGCCGAGGGCGGCGATACGGGTGCTGACGATGCGGATGCTGGCGGTACCGACGCGGATGTGGAAGCCAACGCTGGCGCTGCGGCTGACGACAGCGGCACCGGCGCTTCGCAAGATAGTTTGGAAACGGACGAGGCCGACGCCTCGGCGAACCCGGCCAGCAACACCGAAGCACCGGGCGATCACCAGGCCGACGCCGAGCACGATACCGGAATTGAAAGTGACGCCGACGCCGACCTGCATGCACAGCAATCGCCTGACGATGCCGCAGTCGACCAGCAACACCACGGTCTCGATGAGGCGATCGACACCGAAGCGGTCGACGCAGTAAACGACCAGACACCGCAACACCCCGAGCATGGCTCGGCGCACGAGAAGAACACGCAGGACCCAGACGACGCCCGTGAGGGCGACCCCGACACCGCGCCGGGAACGCGCGCGGATGCAGTGAACGAAGACGAAGACAACGCCGTCGCGACGACGACCGTGGCTGTTGACGAAGCCGATTCCGACCCAGAGGCCGACCCGCAACGCGGCGGCCGGAGCCAGACACATGAGTGACACCCCCCGCAAGCTGTCGTTGAACAAGCTTTCCCTCAAGCGCGACAGCGCGCCCGAAGCGCCCAAGCTGGAAGAGCGCCTGCACAAGGTGCTGGCCCAGGCCGGCCTGGGTTCGCGCCGCGCGCTGGAACAGCGCATCGCCGACGGCCTGATCAAGGTCAATGGCGCCGTTGCGCAGACCGGCATGTCGGTGCGCAGCGGCGACAAGATCGAGTTGGACGGCCGCAGCTTCGTGGCCAGCGCGCTGACCGAGCCCTCGCGCGTGCTGATCTACAACAAGCCCGAAGGCGAAGTGACCACGCGCGAAGATCCCGAAGGCCGCCCGACCGTGTTCGAGTCGCTTCCGGTTTTGAAGGGCTCGCGCTGGATCGCCATTGGCCGCCTGGACATCAACACCACCGGCCTGCTGCTGCTCACCACCGACGGTGAGCTGGCCAACGCGATGATGCACCCCTCCTACGAGGTCGAGCGCGAATACGTGGTGCGCGTGCGTGCGCCGGAAGGCGAAGAAAAAGTCCCCGATGCCATCATCGAGCGCCTGTCGCGCGGCGTGCTACTGGAAGACGGTGGCGCCAAATTCGACGAGATCGAACGCATCGGCGGTACCGACTCGCACGACTGGTTCCGCGTGGTCGTCAAGGAAGGCCGCAACCGCGAAGTGCGCCGCCTGTGGGAATCGCAGGGTTGCCAGGTCAGCCGCCTCAAGCGCAGCCGTTACGGCAAGATTTCGCTGCCGCGCGAGCTGCTGCGCGGGCACTCGGTGGAAGTGGCGCAGGACAAGGTCGACGCCTTGCGAGCCGAACTGAAACTGGAAGAAGGCGCGCCGTCGGCACTGACACTGCAGCCGGTGATCGGTCAGCGCCGCGCCGCCAAGTCGACCGTGCACGTCTCGCGCGATGGCCGCAGCAATGCCTACGTCAACGGCCAGACCTCTGGCGCGGATGAAGGCCGCGAACTGCGGCGTTTCGACAACTTGCGCGAAGATCGCGGTCGCGGCGGTCGCGGCAAGCCCGGCGGTTTCAGGGGCGGCCTGACAGTCAGCGGCGAAGCGGCCGCCAAGCAATCGCAGCAGCGCCCGTTCAAGCAGCGCGGCCCGGCCAAGGGCGACCGCGGCGCGTTGCCAGACGGCAACCCGGCCGCGTTCCGCAGCTGGTATGTGCCCGATGGCGTGAGCACCGGCCCGAGCGGCCACCGCAATGCCGGCCCGAGCGGCCCGGGCACCGGTCAGGCACGCCCGTATGCCAAGAAAGGACCGGGTGGTGCGCGACCGGGCGCTGGCGGTCCAGGCGGCGCCCGCCCGGGTGGTCCGGGACGCGGCGCTGGCGGCGGACAGGGTCAGTCGCAGGGCCAGGGGCAACGCAAGCACCCGTATGGCCACCCGGGCAACGCACCGAGCTTCCCCTCCGATCACGCCAACCCGGGCTTCAGCCCGTACGGTGCCGCACGCCCTGCTGGTCGCCCGAGCGGTGGGCGACCGGGTCCGGGTGGTAATCGCGGCCCCGCGTCTGCCAACCGTGGCCCCGGCGGTCCCGGTGGCGGCGCTCGCGGCCCGGGTGGCGCACCGCGCGGCCCCGGCGGCCGTCCGCCGGGCGGCGGCAATCGTCGTCCTCCCGGCGGCGGTAATCGCGGTCGTTGAGCGTCAACCGATCCGCGCGATAAAAACGGCCCTGCAAAGGGCCGTTTTTATGTGGAGGACGGTATAGGACATCGACTGAGACACAGAAGCTGCCGCGTATCCGGTCGTACAGTCCTTTAACGAAAGCCATTCCCTTGCAGCGCCATCGCGATGCAGACACCGCACGCACCGGTTGAATGAGCGCGATCCCGATGCTGCGACCTGGATCGGCAACACGACTGCGCGGCCTTCGGGTGGGCGCGACCGTTGCTCGACATCGACACCTGCCACCCGTGCGCTCCGGTGTTGGGCGCGCAGCGCACGCCCATCCGGGGACAGCCCGCTCAGCTTGTTACCGCTCTTACTTGCGACGCTCGATCACGAAGTTACCCACGTTGACACCCAGGTCCACGCCCTCGCCTGTGCCTGCCAGCGCAAGCGAGATATCGCCCTTGGTGACGACCTGTGCGGTGCTGGACTTCACGACGCCCGCGTGCGCTTCGGCGGCGGCATACGTGCCGAACAGGTCGTTGAGGCTATAGGCACCGCTGAAGGTGCCGCGGCCGCCGACGATCTTGGATTTACCGACCGTCAGGCCACCGCCTTTGCTGGAGATCTTGACCGGAATGACCGCACCGTTATCGCACTTGATGGTGCCGGTACCGCTGGCGGTCTTGTAGAACACCGACCAGCCGGACAAGTTGAACGACAGCTGGCAATCGATGTTGCCGGCGGCCTGCGCCTGCGGAGCCAGCGTGGCGGCGCCAAGCAGCGCGATAAGCGAAAGTGACTTGATCATGTGAGCAGTGCCAGTGGTGGACGTGGCGCGAGACTAGCAGCGCCGATGTGGCAGCCGCGACAAGATTCCAGCGCGGCGCAGGCGTTTGTTCAGCGGGGTCTTAGCTAAGTCCGACAGGGCGACAGAGCTGCCGCCTGCGGCCGCGACATGGGATGATTGCCGCATGCCACGCACCGTCTACAGCCTGCTCGCCAGCGCACTGCTGCTGCCCGCCCTCGCCCACTGCGGCGAGGCGATTCCCACCCAGGGTTACACCGTCGTCAAGACCTATCCGCACGACACCGCCGCCTTTACCGAAGGCCTGTTCTATCTGGACGGGCATCTCTACGAGAGCACCGGCGAGCTGGGCCAGTCCAGCGTGCGCAAGGTCGACCTGGACAGCGGCAACGTCCTGCAGCAGGTCAATACGCCGCCGCCTTTCTATGGCGAAGGCATCGTGGCCTGGAAAGATCGCCTGATCCAGCTGACCTGGCGCAATCAGCGCGGCTTCGTCTACGACCTGGCCACGCTGGCACCGCGTACCCAATTCACCTATTCCGGCGAGGGCTGGGCGCTGACTAGCGATGATCGCCAGCTCTATATGAGCGACGGAACCGCCAACATCCGCCGGCTGGATCCGCAGAGCCTGAAACAGATCGGCAGCATCAAGGTCACCGCCCGCGGCAAGCCGCTGGACAACCTCAACGAGCTGGAATGGGTCAAGGGCCAGTTGCTGGCCAACGTGTGGCTGACCACCCGCATCGCACGCATCGACCCCGCCAACGGCAAGGTCATCGCCTGGATCGACCTCAAGGCACTGGTGCCAGACCCGGACACCTTGACCGACCCCACCAACGATGTCCTCAACGGCATCGCCTACGACGCCGCGCACGATCGCTTGTTCGTCACCGGAAAGCGCTGGCCGAAGATCTACGAGATCAAGCTGGCTCAGTAGCCGGGATTAGAGATTCGGGATTCGGGATTGGCGACAGCGGCCGGGCTTGCAACTGCCCGGCAGCAGCCTGTGCCGATCCCGGATCGCTAATCCCCAATCTCGAACCGATCTGCATCCAACATCGCGGGAAAACGGGCGCGGTGCTCGGCCAGCGCAGTTGCGCTGATGGTGGTGGTGACCACCTGCTCGCGTTCGCGGATTTCCACCTGCGGCTGACCGAGGAAATCGATCACCGCGCTGTCGCCGGCGTAATGCAGTTGGTTGCCATCGATGCCAATCCGGTTGACCGCCGCCACGAAGCACAGGTTTTCGATCGCGCGTGCGCGCAGCAACGTCTTCCACGCGTAGGCGCGGGCGGACGGCCAGTTGGCGACGAACACTTGCAGATCAAAATCCATCTGCCCCGGGCGTTCGACATCGAAGCGGTTGCGGCAGAACACCGGAAACCGCAGGTCGTAGCAGACCTGCGGATTGATCCGCCAACCCTTCCATTCCACCGTCAGCCGCTCGCGCCCGGCCGCATAACGCAGATGCTCGTTGCCGAAGCGAAACAGGTGGCGCTTGTCGTAGTACTGCAACGCCCCATCGGGCGTGGCCCAGAGCAGCCGGTTGAACACACCGGCATCAGTGCGCAACTGCACGCTGCCGGTCACCGCTGCACCCAGGCGTGCGGCTTGAGCACGCACCCACGCCACGGTCGGCCCGTCCATCCCTTCGGCCTTGTCGATGGCGTCGTTGGAGAACCCGCTGGTGAAGGTTTCCGGCAGGATCACCAGATCGGTCTGCCCGGCCAGCGGCTCCAGCAGCGCAGCGTAATAGTCGCGGTTACCGGCCGGGTCATGCCAGCGGGTGTCGCCTTGGATCAGGGAGATGCGCAGGTCGTGCATGGTGAGACTCGGGAATGGAGAATCGGGAATAGGGAATCGGACAGCGGTTTAATGAGGGCGTTATGTCATCGAGCCAGTGCGAATTCAGATCAAAAAGCGGCCGACCGCTCTTACGATTCCCGAATCCCGAATCCCGATTCCCGGCTCGTCAGAGCCTACGCAAGCGCTCGATCGCCGCATCCAGCGTCGCATCGTTCTTGGCAAAGCACAGCCGCGCCAGGCGCTGCCCTGCAGGCGCGTTCTGGTAGAACGGCGACAATGGAATCGCGGCCACGCCCTTCTCGATCGTCAGCCACTTCACGAATTCGGTATCGGGCAGATCGCTGATGGCTGAGTAGTCCACCAGCTGGAAGTAGCCGCCGGGCACAGGCAACGGCTTCAAGCGCGTGGTCAGCAGCCGTTCGCGGAAGTGGTCGCGCTTGGCTTGGTAGAACGCGCCCAGTTGCTCGTCGTGTTCGGGCTCGTCGCGGATCATCGCAGCGAAGGCGTGCTGGGCCGGACCGAAACTGGTGAAGGTGTTGTACTGGTGCACCTTGCGGAATTCGGCCGTGAGCGCCGGCGGTGCGATGGCGTAGCCGATCTTCCAGCCGGTGCAATGGTAGGTCTTGCCGAAGCTGGAAATCACCAATGCGCGCTCGCGCAGTTCCGGCCAGCGCAGCACCGATTCGTGCCGGCGGCCATCGAACACGATGTGTTCGTAGACCTCATCGGACAGCAAAAAGATGTCGGTGCCGCGCAACAGCTCGGTCAGCGTCTGCATGTCCTCGGCCGACAGCATCGCGCCGGACGGGTTGTGCGGCGAGTTGATCATCAACAGGCGCGTCTTGGGGGTGATCGCGGCGCGTAGCGCAGCCCAGTCGACCGCAAAGGTCTGCGGGTGCAGCGCCACATGCACGGCACGTGCGCCGGCCAGATCGATCGCCGGCTCGTAGCAGTCGTAGGCCGGGTCCAGCACGATGACCTCTTCGCCGGCGCGCACCACCGCGTGGATGGCGTTGAAGATCGCCTCGGTGGCACCGCTGGTGACGGTGATCTCGGTGTCGGCATCGACCTGCGCGCCATAGCAGCGCTGTGCCTTGCCGGCGATGGCCTGGCGCAACGCGGCCACGCCGGTCATCGGTGGATACTGGTTGTGGCCGGCCGCCATGGCCTTGCTCAGTTCGTCGACCAGCCGCTGCGGCACCGCGAAATCGGGAAAGCCCTGGCCCAGATTGACCGCGCCGTGCTCGGCCGCCAGCTGCGACATGACGGTGAAGATGGTGGTGCCCACCTTGGGCAGCTTGGTCGTGAGGGGCATGGTGCCTGTCCGGATCAAGAAACGGGGGACCGCGAGTGTACGCAAAGCCGCCAGCCGGTTGCGCCCGGACGCTGCAAAACAGCGTTCCCTGACACATCGCGGCGCCTGCGGCGCTGCCGCAGGCGTCCCCGGCATGCCACCATCGTCGCTACAATGCGCGCCCGGTCCGGCGCGTGCCTGCCCGGCCCTCCCCCATGCCGTCCTGCGACCCGAGCCTGCTGCACCGATGATCGAACCGCTGCACACCGCACCGCCGCTGCTGGCGGCGCACGCCCTGGCCTTCAGCCGCAACGAGGAGCCGGTGTTTGGCCCGCTGGATTTCCATGTCGATGCCGGCGAAGCGTTGCTGGTGCAAGGCGACAACGGCGCCGGCAAGACCACGTTGCTGCGCGTGCTGGCTGGCCTGCTGCATGTGGAGCGCGGGCAGATCCAGATCGATGGCAAGACCGCCAAGCGCGGCGACCGCAGCCGCTTCATGGCCTACCTCGGCCACCTGCCCGGCCTGAAGGCCGACCTCAGCACGCTGGAGAACCTGCACTTCCTGTGCGGCCTGCATGGCCGTCGCGCCAAGCAGATGCCCGGCAGCGCGCTGGCGATCGTCGGCCTGGCCGGTTACGAAGATGCGCTGGTGCGGCAATTGTCGGCTGGCCAGCGCAAGCGGCTGGCGCTGGCACGGCTATGGCTGTCGCCGGCGCCGCTCTGGTTGCTGGATGAGCCGTACGCCAATCTGGATCTGGATGGCATCACCCTGGTTAACCGAATGATCTCCGCGCATCTGCGCGGCGGTGGCGCGGCGCTGGTCACCACGCACGGTGCGTATGCAGCGCCACCGGTGCGCACCCGCATGCTCACGCTGGAGGCTGCGGCATGAGCACGCATTCGCCGCAACCCTCGCTCTGGCAGGCGGCCCGCGCCCTGCTTGCTCGCGACCTGCACCTGCTGTGGCGACGCCGCAGCGATGCATTGCAGCCGGCACTGTTCGCATTGCTGATCGTGGTGTTGTTCGCGTTGGGACTGGGCGGACGCCCGGACCTGCTTGCGCAGGCCGCGCCGGCGGTGCTGTGGCTGTCGGTGTTGCTGGCTGGCCTGCTGTCGCTGGACGCCTTGTTCCGCAGCGATGTGGAAGACGGCTCGATGGAGCAGTGGCTGCTGGCACCGGTGCCGTTGGCCTGGTTGATCGCAGTGCGCGTGCTGCTGCATTGGGCGACCAGTGCGCTGCCGCTGATTGCCGTGACGCCGCTGCTGGGCGAATTGCTGCACCTGCCGCATGACCAATTACCGGTGCTGCTGGCATCGTTGGCGCTGGGAACGCCGCTCCTGAGCCTGCTCGGCGCTGTGGTTGCGGCACTGACGGTGACGATGAAGCGCTCTGGTATTCTCGTGGCGTTGCTGGCGTTGCCGCTGTACGTGCCGGTGCTGGTGTTTGGTGCCGGCAGCGTGGCGGCCAGCGGACAAGGGCAGGATGCGGTGGGTGCGTTGTTGTTGTTGGGCGCCGGACTGGTGATCGGCGTGGTCCTGGCGCCGCTGGCTGCGGCGGCCGCGATCCGCATTTCGTTGAGTTGAGCGCTGCACTCGATGCATTGTCGATAGCACGCCCCGCACAACGCGTTGTTGCTGTTTCGAGAGCCAATGCCATTCCAAAGGCTACTGCCATCGCATGAACGTCGTCGTCCGCTGGTTCCACCAACTCGCATCGCCCCCGATCTTCGACCGTTTTACTGCGCGCTGGGCGCCCTGGTGCTACGCGCTGGCCGCGTTGCTGCTGGGCGTGGGCATCTGGCAGGCCTTGTTTGCGGTGCCGGCGGATTACCAGCAAGGCGACAGCTTTCGTATTCTCTACATCCATGTGCCGAGCGCGTGGATGAGCCTGTTCGTGTTCGGGCTGATGGCGCTGTATGCGGCCATCGCGTTGATCTGGCGCATCAAGATCTGCGAGATCCTGGCGATGGCGTGCGCGCCGATCGGCGCTGCGTTTACCGTAATCACCTTGCTGACCGGCAGCATCTGGGGCAAACCGATGTGGGGCGCCTGGTGGGACTGGGACCCGCGCCTGACCACCGAATTGATCCTGCTGTTTCTGTATCTGGGCGTGATCGGCCTGTATCACGCCATCGACGACCGCCGTCAGGCGGCGCGCGCGGCGGCGTTGCTGGCCATCGTCGGGGTGGCGCTGCTGCCGGTGATCCGCTATTCGGTGGTGTGGTGGAATTCGCTGCATCAGGGCCAGAGCATCCGCCTGCTTGGTCCGTCCACCATCGACGCAAGCATGCTGCTGCCGCTGTGGTTGATGGTGATCGGCACCAAGTTCTGGTTTGTCGGGTCGCTGTTGACGCGCGCGCGCGCCGACAACCTGCGCCGCGAGGCGGGCAAGGCCTGGATCGTGCGCGATGCGCAGGAGAGTGCGGCATGAGCTACCTGCCTTACGTCATCGCCGCCTATGCGGTGTTCGTGCTGGTGCTGCTGTGGGATCTGATCGCCGGCCGTTGGCAGGTACGTCGCGCCCTGAAGACCGCCCAGGCGCGCCGTCTGCGCGAGCGCAAGCGCGCGGTGCCCAGCGACGCGGAGTTGATCCGGTGAACCCGCAACGTCGCCGCCGCCTGTGGCTGGTGCTGGCCTTGGTGCTGGCCGGCGGGCTGGCAACCACGCTGGTGGCCATGGCCTTGCAGCGCAACGTGGCCTACCTGTACACGCCTTCGGAAGTGCTGCGTGGCGATGCCGGCGCGCATTCGCGCTTCCGGCTTGGCGGCATGGTCGAAAAAGGCTCGTTCAAACGCGCCTCCGGTGCATTGGAAGCGCAATTCCGCGTCACCGATGGCGATGCGCAATTGCCCGTCAGTTACGACCGCATCCTGCCGGACCTGTTTCGCGAGGGGCAGGCAGTGGTGGCCACCGGCCGCATGCAGAACGGCATCTTCGTCGCCGAAGATGTGCTGGCCAAGCACGACGAAACCTATATGCCGAAGGAAGTCGCCGACAAGATGGGCAGCGCGCATCGCAAGCACGATGTGCCGACAGCTGCGGGCCAAGCTGGAGAGCTGCATTGATGGCGTGTGTCAGGAGATCGGCATTTCTGCAGACAGGTGGCTTGCGCGGCGGGTGCGTGGCTAACGATGTCGCCGTGCGTTGGCAAGCAGGTGCAACCGCTGCAGTAATGCGAACTCTGCAATGCACCTTCCGTCGTGGCACGGACCCACGCTCGACAACGCGCCGACCCGATGCTTCCTGAACTCGGGACGTTCCTGCTGGTGCTGGCCCTGCTGGTGGCGCTGGTGCAGGCCGTGGTGCCGCTGGCAGGCGCACAACGCGGACGCAGCAGCTGGATGGCCGTGGCGCGGCCGGCAGCGCTGGTGCAGCTGGCACTGATCGCATCGGCCTTTGCCGTGTTGACGCATGCCTTCTTGGTGCAGGATTTTTCGGTGCGCTACGTCGCCGAGAATTCCAACAGCCTGCTGCCGGTGATGTACCGCTATTCGGCGGTGTGGGGCGCGCACGAAGGCTCGCTACTGCTGTGGACGCTGGTGCTGGCGTTGTGGACCGGCGCGGTGGCGATCTGGTCGCGGCAGCTGCCGGCGCATGTGATCGCGCGCGTGCTCGGCGTCATGGCGCTGGTGAGTATTGGGTTTCTGGCGTTCCTGCTGTTCACCTCCAACCCGTTTGCGCGGTTGTTTCCGGTGCCGCCGGAAGGTGGCGACCTCAATCCGCTGCTGCAGGATCCGGGGCTGATCGTCCATCCGCCGATGCTGTATTGCGGCTACGTCGGCTTTGCGGTGCCGTTCGCGTTCGCCATCGCCGCGCTGCTGGAAGGCCGTATGGATGCGCGCTGGCTGCGCTGGACGCGGCCGTGGACCAATGTCGCCTGGTCGATGCTCACCGTGGGCATCGCGCTCGGTAGCTGGTGGGCGTATTACGAGCTGGGCTGGGGGGGCTGGTGGTTCTGGGACCCGGTGGAGAACGCCAGTTTCATGCCGTGGCTGGTGGGCACCGCACTGCTGCATTCGCAGGCGGTGACCGAAAAGCGCGGCAGCTTCGCCAGCTGGACCTTGTTGCTGGCAATCGCCGCCTTCGCGCTGTCGCTGCTGGGCACCTTCCTGGTGCGCTCGGGCGTGTTGACCAGCGTGCATTCGTTCGCCGCCGACCCGTCGCGCGGGCTGTTCATTCTGGTATTCCTGCTGGCCGTGGTCGGTGGTTCGTTGCTGCTGTATGCCCTGCGCGCGCCGCTTCTGTCGGTGGCGGACGATCCGCGTCGCGCATTCGCCGGCAGCTCGCGCGAAACCTTGCTGCTGTTGAACAACCTGCTGCTCACCTGCGCCTGCGCCATGGTGTTGCTGGGCACCTTGTACCCGCTGCTCGCCGATGCGTTGGGACTGGGCAAGTTGTCGGTCGGCCCGCCCTACTTCGGCACCTTGTTCGTGGTGCTGATGGCGCCGCTGGTGGCGCTGCTGCCGTTCGGCCCGCTCACCCGCTGGCAGCGCGAACAGGCCTCGCGGCCGCTGGCGATGCTGGCGCCGTGGGCAGGCCTGGCGCTGGCGGCCGGCGTGCTGGCCTGGTTGGTCGCGCCGCAGGGACAGTTGAAAGCCGCCTTCGGTGTCGCCGGTGCAGCCTGGGTGCTGCTGGGCACCGCGCGGTTCCTGTGGACGCGGCGGGCAGCCAAGGGGCGCAGATTCACCGCCGAGATGCTGGGCATGGTGCTGGCGCACCTGGGCGTTGCGGTGTTCCTGTCCGGTGCCCTGCTGGTGGAGGGATTGAGCCTGCAGCGCGAAGTGGCGCTGGCGCCCGGGCAACAGGTGCAGATCGGCCGCTATGCCCTGCATTTCGACGGGCTGGAAGAACTGCGCGGGCCCAATTACGTGGCCGACCGTGCCAACCTGCAGGTGCTCAAGGACGATGCGCCGGTGGGCGCGCTGCAGGCCGAAAAGCGCCGCTACGCCAGCGGTGGCCAGACATTGACCGAGGCGGCGATTCGTCCTGGCCCGTTTGGCGACCTGTATGTCGCCCTTGGCGAACCGCTGGGCAACCAGGCCTGGGCGGTGCGTGTCCACCTCAAACCGTTCGTCCGCTGGATCTGGCTGGGAGCGCTGCTGATGGCGCTTGGCGGCCTGGTGACCGCGGCCGACCGGCGTTTTCGTCGTTCTCCGGAGATCCAAGATGGTTGAGTCACGTTCGCCCCGCCTGCCCACTGCGGTTCTCGTGGGCGCCATCGTGCTGCTGCTCGCCCTGGCAGCGCTGCTGGTCTACGCGGTGGTGCGCTCCGGTCAGGACGATCGCGATGCCCTGCCCTCTGCGTTGATCGGCAAACCGGCGCCGGAATTCGCGCTGCCGCTGCTGCACGACCCGGCCATCGTGGTGCATGCGCGCGAATTGCGCGGCGCGCCGTACATCATCAACGTGTGGGGCAGCTGGTGCCCGGCCTGCCGCGAAGAACACCCGGTATTGAGCCGCTTCGCACTGACCAAGCGCGTACGCGTGATCGGCTACAACTGGAAGGACGAGCGCAACGATGCGCTGCGCTGGCTCGAACAACTCGGCAACCCGTATCTGCTGGTGGTCGCCGATCAGGATGGCCGCACCGCCATCGATTTCGGCATTGCTGCCGCGCCGGAAACCTTCTTGGTCGACGGGCGTGGCGTGGTGCGCTGGAAGTACAGCGGCATGCTGACCCAATCCATCATCGACACCCAGTTGATTCCGGCGCTGAGCAAGATCGAACGTTCGCCCACCGCCGCACCGGACCTGCACGCCAAACAATGATCCGCTGGCTACTGACGCTAGTGTTACTTCCCTGGCTGGCATTCGCCCAGCCGGTCGGCGACCCGGCGCCGCTGCGCTATGCCTCGGCCGAAGAGGAGGCGCGTTTTCACGCACTCACCGCCGAGTTGCGCTGCGTGCAGTGCCAGAACCAGTCGCTGGCCGATTCCAACGCGCAGATTGCGCAGGACCTGCGCCGCGAGGTGCTGGCGCTGATGCACGAGGGCCGCAGCGATGCGCAGATCCGCCAGTTCCTGGTCGCGCGCTATGGCGAGTTCGTGCTGTATCGCCCGCGGGTGGAGTCGCGCACCTGGCTGCTATGGTTCGGTCCGCTGCTGGTGTTGCTGCTGGGCGCGGGCGCCGTGGTGCGGGTGGTACGCAAACGCAGCGTGGCCGCGCCTGTCGTGCCTGCCGATGAGCAGGAGTGGTGATGGCCGGCTTTATCGTCGCGGGGATCGTGATTGCGCTACTGGCCTTCGGCGTGGTGTTGCGCCCGCTGTGGCGCGAAGCGCGCGGCCTGGCCGCAAGCGTGGCAGTGTTGCTGCTGGCCGCGAGCACGGCGTTGTACTGGCTGGTCGGAACGCCTGGCGCCATTACGCAGCCGACCAATCGCCCGGCCACGCCACGTTCGCTGGATGAAGCCATCGTGCAGCTGCGCGCGGCGCTGGCCAGTCACCCCGAACAGGCCGAGGGCTGGGTGTTGCTGGGGCGCTCACTGTCCAGCCAGCAGAAATTTGCCGAAGCGCGCGATGCCTTCGCACGCGCGGTCGCACTCCGTCCGGACGAAGCGGACGTGCTGGTCGCCGCGGCGCAGGCGCGCATGCTTGCCGACGACAGCGGCCGCCCGGACCCGGAAGCCATGCGCCTGCTCGAACACGCGCTGGCGGTGCAACCGGACCACCAACGCGCGCGCTGGTTCCTGGGGGTGGTGCAGCGCCAAGCCGGTGAGCCGGCCAAGGCCAGTGCGACATGGGAGCCACTTTTGCGCGTGGTCGATGCCTCCACCCGCCCGGGCCTGCTCGAGCAGATCAATGCCGCCCGACAGGACGCCAGGCTCGAGCCGATCCAGGCACCGGCTGCGCCTACCGCCGCTGCAGCGAGTGGCAAACGCCTTCAGGTGCGCGTGACGCTGGATGCCGAATTCGCCAAGCGCGCCGGACTGCCCGGCGATACCAGCGTGTTCGTGATCGCGCGCGCGGCCGACACGCCGATGCCGGTGGCGGTGGAAAAACACGCGCTGCGCGAGCTTCCATTGACCATCACGCTGGACGATGGCGACAGCCCGATGCCGACGCGCACGCTGTCGTCGCTGGGCAACGTACAGCTGCTGGCACGGCTGTCGCGCAGCGGCAACGCCATGCGCCAGGCCGATGACGTGGAGAGCGCTCCGGTGACGGTCGCACTGCCTGCGGCCGCGCCGGTGGAACTGGTGATCGGCCGCTGATGGCTGACGCATTGCGCGTGATGGGCGAGGTCATCGACCTAACTGATGCGAGCAAACACTCGATCTTCGTGCAGCCAAGCCGCTGTACTGAAGGTACATCACGCGTGCATCGACACAGATCGAGCGGCGTTTGCGATTGCCTGCTGAGCCGGATGTTCCGTTGTCTACATGCGCATGCAGACGAATGTACGCACCGCCGGCCAGCAGCCTAATCGCGTATCAAATGAGCGCCCCTCGCTTCGTGTATTTCCCATCTCACATGCCCCAGCACCCTCGCGCAGTGCCAGCTAGAATTGGCCCATGACTGAATTCATCCCTGCCGGCACGCTGTACCACGCCCTGCCCTCGCCGTTTCCGATGAAGCGCGGTGGCGTGCTGCATCAGGCACGCGTGGCGTACGAGACCTGGGGCACGCTGGCCGCAGATCGCAGCAACGCGATCCTGATCGTCACCGGCCTGTCGCCCAATGCGCACGCGGCGGCAAACCAGGCCAACCCAGAGCCGGGCTGGTGGGAAGCAATGCTGGGCCCGGGCAAGCCGATCGATACCGCACGCTGGTTCGTGGTCTGCGTCAATTCCTTGGGCAGTTGCAAGGGCTCGACCGGGCCGGCCTCGGTGAACCCTGCAACCGGCGCGCCGTATCGCCTCAGCTTTCCGGATTTGTCGATCGAAGACGTGGCCGATGCCGCAGCCGATGTGGTGCGCGCACTGGGTATCGCGCAACTGGCCTGCCTGATCGGCAACTCGATGGGCGGCATGACCGCGCTGGCGCTATTGCTGCGTCATCCCGGCATCGCGCGCAGCCACATCAATATTTCCGGCAGCGCGCAGGCATTGCCGTTTTCGATCGCGATCCGCTCGTTGCAACGCGAGGCGATCCGGCTGGACCCGCATTGGAATGGCGGCCACTACGACGATGCCCGCTACCCGGAGTCGGGCATGCGCATGGCGCGCAAGCTCGGCGTGATCACCTATCGCTCGGCGCTGGAATGGGACGGCCGTTTCGGCCGCGTGCGACTGGATTCCGAGCAGGCGGCCGATGATCCGTTCGGATTGGAATTTCAGGTGGAAAGCTATCTGGAAGGCCACGCGCGCCGCTTCGTGCGCTTCTTCGACCCCAACTGCTATCTGTACCTGAGCCGCTCGATGGACTGGTTCGACCTGGCCGAGCATGTCGACGAGCAACCGGCTACCGACTCTGCCATCGACCACGCCCATGCAGATGCCCTGCCCGCCTCCGCCAAGCCGCAGACCGGCGTCTCGACCGCCGACACGGTGCTTGCCGGCCTGGCGCGTATCCGCATCGCGCGTGCGCTGGCGATCGGTGCCAACACCGACATCCTGTTCCCGGTGCAGCAGCAGGAGCAGATTGCCGACGGCCTGCGTGCCGGCGGCGCCGATGCGCACTTCATCGGCCTGGATTCGCCGCAAGGCCATGACGCGTTCCTGGTCGATTTCGCCCGCTTCGGCCCAGCGGTCCGCGATTTTTTGCAGGACTGTTGAGTTCCTTGAACGTCGCTCTGCGCCGCCGGATCTCGGCCGATGCTGCTGGAAGATGACGACCGTCACCGCTGTTTTTTCCGGCTGGGCAGTTGATGCGTGATATGCGCGCAGATCGCACCGGCAAGCCACACCATCCAACAGAGCAACGCGAATGCGCTATCAGGGACGTCTCAGCGACTGGAATGATCACAAGGGCTTTGGCTTCGTCACGCCCCATGGTGGTGGCGACCGCGCATTCGTCCATATCAGCGCATTTGCACGGCAGACGCGTCGCCCGCGCGATGGGGAGATCATCACGTATGCAATCGAACGCGATGCGCACAAACGCCTGAATGCCACGCAAGTGCGGTGGGCAGACCGTACCACCGCCGCCAGGACCGAACAGCGTCGCAGCGGCTTGCCACGCAAGACGCTGGCTGCGGTGTCGATGCTCGCGTTGGCGGCGGCCACGCTGATGCACGTGGTACCGGTGATCGTCCCGCTCTGGTACGCGGCGGCCAGCCTGGTCACCCTGCTGATCTATGCGATGGACAAGTCGGCCGCGCAACGCAATCAATGGCGCATACCCGAATCCAGCTTGCACCTGCTGGCGCTGATCGGTGGCTGGCCAGGTGCATTGCTGGCGCAGGAAATCTACCGGCACAAGTGCAGCAAGGCGGCGTTTCAGCTGACGTTCTGGCTCACGGTTGCGTTGAATGTCAGTGCACTGGTACTGGCAGTGACCGAGACCGATCTGATGGCCGCGCTTGCGGTGCTGTTTGATTGAACGCGATCAACAACGCGCGGCCCGGCGATCAACTCCCACCCTGTGACCACGTTCGAGGACCTCGGTGATCGGCTATGCGTTCTGGTCGAGCAACTCCAGCGTTCCCTCACGCATCCGGTAATGCCGTTGCACGACACCGGGCGGCAGCGCGTCGTGGGTGATCATCACCAGCGAGCGTTCGCCGAGTGCGGCGGCCAGGTCGACCAACAGCGCGTGGGCGGTATCCACGTCCAGACCATCGGTGGGTTCGTCGAGCAACAGGATCGGGGCATCGCGCAGCAGTGCCCGCGCGAGGGCGAGCCGGCGCGCCTGGCCGGCAGACAGCGTGGCGCCGTTTTCGCCAACCCAGGTGTCCAGACCGTCGTTCGCGCTGGCCCACGCGCCCAGGCGCACCTGTTGGAGCACCTGCCACAGTGCGGCATCATCGGCAGCGGCGTCGCCGATGAGCAGGTTTTCGCGCACGCTGCCGGCAAACACCGGCGCGTTCTGTGGCAGCCAGGCGATACGCTGGTGCCATTGCGCCTGTGCGAGGTGGCGCAGGTCGATGCCCGCGTAGCGCAGCTGCCCGGCCTGCGGATCCCACAGGCGCAGCAACAACGCCAACACTGTGCTTTTACCGCTGCCGCTATCGCCACTGATGGCAATGCGCTCGCCCGGCGCCAGGGTCAGATCGAGCGCGTGCAGCACCGGGCGCACGCTACCGGGCCAGGCAAACGACACCTGCTGCAATTGCAACGTGCCGGTGCGCGGCACGTCGATCGCGTGCGCCGGATCGCTCACCGATGGCGCTTGATCGACGATGGCCTGCAGGCGCCTGGCTGCAACGCGTGCGCTTTGCAGCGCCTGCAATGCCAGCCCTGCACCGGCCCAGACTTCCAGCAACGCCATGGTCAAAAACACCAACCCCGCAGCGAGCTCGGCGGCGATCAGCCCGCGTTCGGCCGCGCCAAGTGCCAGCCACAGCATGCTGGCCAGCCCCAGCCCGCCGCAGAGCGCATGCAGCAGGTTGCCTGTGATCAGCCGTCTGCGCTGGATGCGATCGCCGCCGGTGACGGCGGCGGCGGCGGCGTCACTGCGCTGCAGCCAGGCGCCCTGCGCGTCGACCGCAGCAAGGTCGGCCGCGCCCTCCAGGCCTTCGAAGGCCTGCGTGCGCAAGGCCGTGCGCTGCTGTGCACGCAACTGCTCGCGCTGCGCGCCGCCGCGTGCCACCTGCCACGGCACCAGCCCGCCGATCAGCATGCCAAGCACCAGCAACAAGCACGCAGCGGGGAGATAGATCAGCGCAGCGGCGGCGACACCACCTAACCAGATGCCGAGCAATGCGGCCAGCGGTGCCAACGCGCGCACGCTCAGGCCGTCGACCTCGCCGATGTCGGACATCAACCGCGCCAGCAGATCGCCGGTCCGGGTGGCCGACAATCGCCCGGGCGCCAGCGGCAAGGCGCGGCGAAAGAACCACACCCGCAGATCGCGGGCGATGCGCAAGGTGGCATCGTGCCCGATCAACTTTTCGCCGTAACGCGACACGATACGCGCGAAGGTCAAGGCGCGAATGCCGGCCGACGGCGAGAAGAAGTTGAAACCGGTCCCCATGCCGGCAACGCCTGCCAGCGCAGCGGCGGTCAGGAAGCTGCCGGACAAGCCCAGCAGGGCGACACCGGCAAGCATGGTGACCAGCACCAGCACTGCCGACAACAGCAGGCGCCAGGCATGCAGACGAAACACATCGCGCAAACGATCAGGCTGGGAACGGCTCATGGTGCCTCCAGCGTGACCGGCACGCCGCGCAGATCGATCACCGTGTCGGCCCAACGCATCGCCGCAGCGCTGTGCGTCGCCAGAACGACCGCACGGCCGCGCGCAAAGATGCGCAGCGTCCGCAGCAATTCCGCTTCGGTGTCCGGGTCCAGAAAGGCGGTGGGTTCGTCCAGCAGCAACACCTCCGGCTCGCGCAACAACAATCGCGCCAACGCCACGCGGCGGGCTTCGCCACCGGACAAACCAAAGCCACGCTCGCCGATCACGGTGTCCAGACCGGCCGGCAAGTGCGCGGTAAAGCGCAGCACCTGCGCCGCCTCGGCCACCGCGTGCAGACGCGCATCGCTGGCCTGCGGGTCGGCCAGGCGCAGGTTGTCGGCAATGCTGGCATGAAACAGGTAGGGCCGCTGCGTGGCATATCCAATGCGCGCACCCGGGCGCACGGCCACGCTGCCCGCCTCGGGTGCAAGCCAACCGGCGAGCCCTTCCAGCAGCGTGCTCTTGCCGCTGCCGCTGGCACCGATCACCGCAACGCGCTGGCCGGGCTCCAGCGTCAGCGCGAACTCCTGGACCACCACCTGCGGCGCGCCGGCAGGGCGCAGCGCCAATCCACGTGCCTGCAACAAGGGCGCATGCGCTTGCGCCGGCTCCAGGGCACGTGCGGGTAGCACGGCGGTGTGCGCGGCGGCATCCGGCTGGAAACCCTGCAGCAACCGCTCGGCTTCGGCCACGGCAGCCAAGGCGTTCGCGCGGTCATGGTAATGCGCGGCCAAGCGCCGCAGCGGTGCGAAGAATTCCGGCGCCAGCAAGAGGCAGAACATGCCGGCACCCAGCGACGGCATACCGTGCAGATGGAGCATGCCCAGATAGCTCAAGCCGAAGTACAGCGCTACGATCGCAACGCTGACGGAGGCAAAAAACTCCAGCACGGTGGAGGACAGGAATGCGATGCGCAACACCTTCAGCGAGCGCTCGCGCACGCCCTCGGCAGCGGCGGCAATGCCCTGCAATTCAGCCTGGCCGCGGCCATACACGCGCAGCAATCCCAGGCCCTTGAGGCGATCGGCAAAATGCCCGCCCATGCGCGCCAGTTCGCCGAGTTGTTCGCGCCCTGCGGCCTCGGCGCCCCAGCCCACCAGCATCATGAAGAACGGAATCAGCGGCGCGGTGAGCAGCAACACCAGCCCGACCACCCAATCGACCGAAAACACCGCGATCAGAATCAGCGGCGGCACCAGCACCATTTCGATGCGAGCGAGCTGGTAGCCGACGAAATAGCCTTCCAGCGCATCGGTATGCGCCAGGCTCAACTCGCCCAGTTCGCCACCGCGTTGCCGGCGCAACCATAGCGGCCCGTGCTGCACCAGGCGTTGCGCAATGCGTGCGCGCAGTTCGCGCTTGGCCACGTCGGCCACATCGCCGGTCAACGATTGCGCCCAGGCATTGAGTAGCGCGCGCCCGATCAGCGCAACCAGCAACCCCGCGCCCACGTTGCGCAATTGCGCCATTGCCAGGTGCTGCACCAGTACCGCCTGTACCAGCCAGGCGATCGCAGCCGATTGCACAAGCAGCAACACACCCGACAACGCTACCGCCACGCCGGCGAGCCGCTGCGCGCGCGTGGCCGATGCGGCCAGCGCATCCAGCCAGTGGCCGCGTTGACGGCGCTGGGCGGGCGTTTCGCTGGCTTGCACGCTGGGCTGGCTCACGTCGCTCTTCTGAAGACTGCGCATTGCACGCGATTGTAAGTCGCCGCCTCCCGGTCGGGGATGGACAGTGTGACGCACCTGTTCAGGACCGCATTGATTTGGATCAACGCGGCCGGCGCGATGGCGGCAGATGATCGCCACATTCCTTACCGACCCTCAACCAGGCCCACCCGCCATGATCGACTCGACAGTTGTCGAACTGTCGCGGCTGCAGTTCGCAGTCACCGCGATGTACCACTTCATTTTTCCACCGCTCACCATGGGTCTGTCGTTCCTGCTGGGCATCATGGAAAGCGTCTACGTCATGACCGGCAAGCAGATCTGGCGGCGCATGACCATGTTCTGGGGTGTGCTGTTCGGCATCAACTTCGCCATGGGTGTCGGCACCGGCATCGTGATGGAATTCGAGTTCGGCATGAACTGGTCGTACTACAGCCATTACGTGGGCGACATCTTCGGTGCGCCGCTGGCGATCGAGGGACTGATGGCGTTCTTTCTGGAAGCCACCTTCTTGGGCCTGTTCTTTCTTGGCTGGAATCGCCTGAGCAAGGTACAGCACCTGATCACCACCTGGCTGGTGGCGCTGGGCAGCAACTTCTCCGCGTTATGGATCCTGATCGCCAACGGCTGGATGCAGAATCCGGCCGGCGCGGTGTTCAACCCCGACACCATGCGCATGGAGGTGGTGGATTTCGTGGCAGTGCTGTTCAACCCGGTGGCGCAGGCCAAGTTCGTGCATACGGTGAGTGCCGGCTACGTGCTGGGCGCGGTGTTCGTGATGTCGATCAGTGCGTTTTATCTCTTGCGGGGCAAGCATATTGAAATGGCACGGCGTTCGTTTGCGGTGGCTGCAGCGTTCGGCCTGCTGTCGTCGCTGTCGGTGGTGGTGCTGGGCGACGAGAGCGGCTATGCCGCCAGCGAACACCAGAAGATGAAACTGGCCGCCATCGAAGCGATGTGGGAAACCGAAGCCGCACCGGCCGACTTCACTGCATTCGGCATTCCGAACCAGACCACCCATCGCAACGATTACGCCATCAAGATTCCGTACCTGATGGGCTTGATCGCCACGCGTTCGCTGGATGAGCCAATTCCAGGCATTCTCGAACTGGTCGGCCGTGCCGAACACCGCATCCGCGGCGGTCAGATCGCCTACGGCGCACTGCAACGCATCCGCGCCGACAAGAACGACGCCCAAGCACGCAAGGTTTTCGATGCGCACTGGCAGGACCTGGGCCACGGCCTGCTGCTCAAGCGCTATCGCGACGATATCGGCAACGCCACGCCGGAGCAGATTGCCCAGGCCGCGATGGACACCGTACCGCGCGTGCTGCCGCTGTTCTGGACCTTCCGCATCATGGCCGCCATCGGCATGTATCTCATCGCGTTTTTCGCTGTCGCCTTCTGGTTTGCCTGCAAGCACAACTTCCAGGAAAAACGCTGGTTCCTGAGCTTGGCCCTGTGGACGTTGCCGCTGCCGTGGATCGCGATCGAATGCGGTTGGTTCGTTGCCGAATACGGCCGCCAGCCGTGGGCGGTGGAAGGGGTGCTGCCCACGTTCTACGCCGCCTCGGGGCTGGACCTTTACGAGATCGTGATGACGCTGGTGGGCTTCACCGCGCTGTACACGACGTTGCTGGTGATTGCGATCAAGTTGTCGCTGAAGACCATCAACAAGGGACCGGAGGTGTTGTTCCCACCGATGCCGCCCAACGCATTGCCCGCCGCCCTGCAGGACCATGCCCCGTCGCGTCACGCACCGCTGAGTTCCGGTGCCGTGGCCGGCAGCGCACCGTAAGCAAAGGAGAGACATCATGGATTTCGTATTGCTCGATTACACGACCCTGCGCGTGATCTGGTGGCTGCTGCTCGGCGTGCTGCTGTCCGGCTACGCGGTGATGGGCGGCTTCGATCTGGGCGTGGGCGCGCTGCTGCCGTTCGTCGCCAGCAACGATGCCGAACGCCGGCTGGTGATCAACACCGTCGGCCCGGTCTGGGAAGGCAACCAGGTGTGGTTGATCCTGGGCGGCGGCGCGATCTTTGCCGCGTTTCCGCCGTTGTATGCAGTGAGCTTCTCCGGGTTCTATCTGGCGATGTTCCTGATCCTGTTCGCGCTGATCCTGCGCCCGGTCGGTTTCAAGTTCCGCGGCAAACTGGTGAGTCCGCGCTGGCGCAGCACTTGGGACTGGGCGTTGTTCGTCGGCGGCTTCATTCCGGCGCTGATCATGGGCGTGGCGGTCGGCAACGTGCTGCTGGGTGTGCCGTTCCACTTCGACGACAGCATGCGCACGTTCTACACCGGCAACCTGCTCGGGTTGCTGACGCCGTTCGCATTGCTCGCCGGCTTGCTCAGCGTGGCGATGCTGCTCGCGCATGGCGCCGCGATGCTGGTGCTCAAGACCGATGGACCGGTGGCCGAGCGCGCGGCACGTTTCGGCGGCATCGCCGCGCTGTGTGCGCTGGCACTGTTTGCAGCAGGCGGCGCATGGGTGGCGCTGGGTCTGCCCGGCTATGCGGTGACCTCGGTGCTGGCCACCGATGCGGCCACCAACCCGCTCGGCAAGACCGCTGCGCTCACGGCCGCGGGCGGCTGGTTGCACAACTACAGCAGCATGCCGGCCACATTGATGGCGCCGCTGGTGGGCCTGGTCGGGCTTGCGATGAGCGCGGTGTGCTTACGCCTGCGGCGCGGCGGCCTGGCCTTCATCGCCTCCGGCAGCGCCATCGTCGGCATCGTGTTCACGGTGGGCTTTGCGTTGTTCCCGTTCCTGCTGCCCTCTTCCAGCGCGCCAAGCGCGAGCCTGACGGTGTGGGATGCATCCAGTAGCCGTCTGACGTTGTGGATCATGTTGCTGGCCACTGCCGTGTTCATGCCGATCGTGCTGGCGTACACGAGCTGGGTGTATCGCGTGCTCAAGGGCAAGGTCACCGACGATGCGGTCACGGCCAACCCCAACGCGTACTGAGCGCCGCGGCAGCGATCGCAGCGCCTGCGCTGCCGTTGCCGCACCGCGCGCCACCATCATCCTGTTCAACGATTCGAGGAGCACACCAATGTGGTATTTCGCATGGATACTTGGCACCGGCCTGGCGGCATTGGCCGCGGTGCTCAACGGCATGTGGTTCGAAGCACGCGAGCCCGAGCGTGGCGAGCCGCCTCAGTAAAATAATTTCATCAGATGCTTGCCGATTCCCCATTCCCTATGTAACATACGCGGCTCCTTCGGGGTGTAGCTCAGTCTGGTAGAGCGCTACGTTCGGGACGTAGAGGTCGCAGGTTCGAATCCTGTCTCCCCGACCAGTTTCAAAACACAAACCGGCCTTGTGCCGGTTTTGTGTTTTCAGGCGTCGTTGCACGCACGTGCGCGACGCGGATGGTCTGTCATGTCTGTTGTCACTGCCGCGTCTTCTTCGTCCGCCCAGTTGCGTGGTCGCGGCCTGGTGCTGGCCGCGATCCTGCTGTCCGCATTCAACTTGCGCACCGCGGTGACGTCGCTGACGCCGCTGCTGGAACGCATTGCCGACGAGTACGCCTTCGGCGCGCCCACCATGGGTGCGCTCGGCATGTTGCCGACCGCAGCGTTCGCACTCACCGGCGTGGCAACGCCCGCATTGCTGCGCCGTTTCGGCTTGCTGCGCGTGGCGCTGTTGTCGATGGCGCTGGCCACGCTGGGGTTGGTGCTGCGCCCGCTGCTGCCGGGCACCGCCGGGTTGCTGGTCGGCTCGCTGGTGGCGTTGGCTGGCATGGGCATGGGTAACGTGGTGCTGCCGCCGCTGGTGAAGCGCTACTTCGGCGACCGCGTGGGTCGGGTGAGCACGCTGTATATCACCGTGCTGCAGGTCGGCACGCTGCTGCCGGCCCTGCTGGCAGTGCCGGTGGCCGATGCGCTGGGTTGGCGCAGTTCGATGGTGGCGTGGGTGCTGCCGGCCCTGCTGGCAACGGCGGCGTGGGCCCTGGTGCACGCCAACCATCGGCGCATCCGCGCCACCGGCCCGGCACCGGTCACACCCACGCCCGAAGCCGAAGGCCGCGTCGCGCGTACGGCGCTGGGTTGGAGCATGGCGGTGACCTTCGGCATGACCTCGCTGGTGACCTATTCCATGTTCACCTGGCTGCCGACGCTGCTGCGCGAAGCCGGTGCATCGCCTGCGTTCGGCGGCACCATGGTGGCGTTGTTCGCGGCATTGGGCATGGTCGGCGCGCTGACCATGCCGGCGCTGGCGGTGCGCATGCGCAATCCGTTTCCGATCGTGCTGCTATGCGCAGCCTGCCACCTGGTCGCGTTCG
This sequence comes from Xanthomonas euvesicatoria pv. euvesicatoria, assembly GCF_020880415.1. Lineage (GTDB taxonomy): Bacteria > Pseudomonadota > Gammaproteobacteria > Xanthomonadales > Xanthomonadaceae > Xanthomonas > Xanthomonas euvesicatoria. The sequence goes on from NZ_JAJIUJ010000103.1 coordinate 64,344, forward strand.
CCGGGCTGTGGTGGGCGCCGCTGGCCGCACCGGTCCTGTGGGTGACCCTGCTCGGCCTGGGGCCGAGCACCTTTCCGCTGGCGTTGGTGTTGGTGAATCAGCGCAGCCGCACGGCGGCCGGTTCGGCCGCGCTGTCCGGTTTCTCGCAGGGCGTGGGCTATGCGGTGAGCTGCCTGGGGCCGTTCCTGTTCGGCTGGCTGCACGCGCACAGCGGCGGCTGGACCTCCCCGTTCGTGTTCCTGGTCATCTGCCTGCTGGTGCAGCTGGCCGCCGCCTGGGTAGCCTGCCGCCCGCAGTTTCTGGAAGATGCGTGGACGCCGCCGGCACGCGGCGCCCGCGCGCTCAACGTACCGGCAGACTGATGTAGCTGGGCTGCTCGGGGGACACGTACACCCGCTGCGTGGCCTTCTGATAATCGCCGGGCTTGGCGAAGAAGATATTGGGCACGTAGGTCTGCGGGTTGCGGTCGTACAGCGGGAACAGGCTGGACTGCACCTGCACCATCACCCGGTGGCCCGGCTGGAAGGTGTGGTTGGCGGTTGGCAGGCCGAACTGGAATGCCAGCGGCTGATTGGAGGCCAAGGGTTTGGGCGTGCTGAAGCTCTCGCGGTAGCGGCCGCGGAAGATCGCCAGCGACACCGGCAACTCGTAGCCGCCCATCTTCGGGTTCGACGCCATCTCCTCCGGATACACATCAATCAGCTTCACCACCCAATCGCTGTCGCTGCCGCTGGTGGAGGCCTGCAGATGCACTTCGGGGGCACCGGCGATCTGCAGCGGCTCGGTCAGCGGCTCGGTGACGAAGGTCAGCACGTCAGGGCGGCCATCGACAAAGCGCTGGTCGTGCACCAACCAGGTGGTCCACATCGCGCGGTCGGCAAAATCCACCGGGCGCGGCACGAACGGCACCGGCTTGGCGGGGTCGGACACGTACTCTTCAAAGCCCGCCTGCCCGGCCACCGGTTGCTGGAACGACAACTTGCCGCCGGCCTGCAGATACAGCGGCCTGCTGGACGAGGCGCAGCCCTTGTCGCAACTGCGCGGCCACGCCTTGAGGCGGTCCCAATGGTTTTCGCCGGTGTTGTAGATGAACACCGGCGGCGTGTCTGCCTTGGGCGCGCCATCGACCAGGTACTGGTCCAGGAACGGGCGCAGCACCTCGGAACGGAACTGGCGCGCGGTATCGCCTTCGAAATTCAGCGCGCCCAAGGCACTGCCGTCGTAGTTCACCTGACTGTGGCGCCACGGGCCCATCACCAGGTAGTTGAGCGTATTGCGCTGGTCGCGCGGCTCCATCGCCGCGTAGCTGTGGATCGCCCCCCACATGTCTTCCTGATCCCACAGGCCTTGCAGCCACATCGTGGGCACCTTCAGCGGCGTGCGCGCCATTACCTTGTCGAGCGCCTGCTCCTGCCAGAACGCGTCATAGGCGGCGTGTTCGGTGAGCTTGTGCCACCACGGCAATTGCTCCAGACCTGCGGCCTTGGCGAAGTCGCCGGCCGAGCCGGCCTGCAGGAAGTTGCTGTAATCGTCGTGCCCCTGACGCGCGATGCCGGCGCCCTTGCCGCGCTTGCTGAGCTGGCCGGTGAAGTAATCGAAATTCACCTGGCGGAACGCGCCGTAATTGAACCAGTCGTCGCCCATCCAGCCGTCGATCATCGGGCTTTCCGGCACCGCCACCTTCAACGCCGGATGCGGGTTGGTCAGTGCCATCACCACGGTGAAGCCTTCGTAGGACGAGCCGATCATGCCGACCTTGCCATTGGATTCCTTGACGTTCTTCACCAGCCAGTCGATGGTGTCCCAGGCATCGGTGGCATGGTCGACCTCGCTGGGATTGAGCGGCCCACGCAGCGGGCGCGTCATCACGTAATCGCCTTCGGAACCGTATTTGCCGCGCACGTCCTGAAACACACGGATGTAGCCGCCTTCCACGAAGACGTCGTCGCCGGCAGACAGCAGGTCCTTCATATGCGGCGAGGCCAGCCGTTCGGTGCGGCCACTGGCGTCGTAAGGCGTGCGTGTCAGCATGATCGGTGCGTTCCTGGCGCCCTTCGGCAGCACGATCACCGTGTGCAGCTTGACCCCATCGCGCATCGGAATCATCACCTCGCGCTTGATGTAGTCGTTGCTCGCATCGGCAGCCACGAACGGCTTGCCGGTGATGTCCGGCGTCATCGGCGAGGTTTGCGCCCAGGCGCTGCCGGTGGCGGCGGCAATGGCGGTGGCGAGCAGGCAGGCGGCAAGGCGGCGCATGGAATCTCCGGCAGCAACGGTGGGCAGGATGAACAACTGCAGCAGCGTAGGCACAGACAACTGGCTTGCGGGAGTGTCGAAGGTACCGGGTCGGCCACGCTGCGCAGAGCACGCGCCGCGGATCGGCGGCAAGGCAACGCCTTGGTGTTGTCCTGAAATGACCACGCCGTGCATTGCATCCCTTGCACGCCAGACTTCGATCGGTGCGCGCAGGCCACCCCCAAGCCAAGCAAACGTCATTGGCAGACCGGCAAAATCGCACGCTTCCGCAGGCGCGGCAGATGCTTTACAACGTTTGATCCCACGATTGCAGCGACCGCTCGTATGCGCGATATCCCCTCACATGCCTGTGCCGACCCACACCGCCGTCGCCTGCTCACCCACCTCGGTGCGGCCGCGCTGCTGCCGTTGCTCGGCCGTGCTGGCAGTAGCGACGCGACCACGCCACCGGCACGCCCCACCCGTTCGCCGGTGCTGCCGCCCGAGCATGCGCTGCGCCTGCCCTATGCGGCACCTGCCGCCGATGCCCAGCTGTTGCGTGAAGGACTGCCGATCGGCAATGGCCGGCTCGGTGCGCTCTGCGGCGGAGCTCCTGCCTGCGAGACGCTGTTCGTTTCCGAAGGCAGCCTCTGGTCGGGCGGCAGCAACGCGGTGCTGCAGGACGATGGCCAGTTTGCGTATACCAAGGAAGAGTTCGGCAGCTTCATGCTGCTGGCCAAACTCTTCGTGGAACTGGAAGGGCATGCGCAGGCGCAGGTGTTCGATTACCAGCGCGAACTGGACATGAGCAACGGCTGCGTACGCGTGCGCTATCGCATCGGCGACACGCGTTATACGCGGACGCTGTTCGCAAGCCACCCGGATGCGGCCATCGTGTTGCGCCTGGATTGCGAAGGCGCAGGCAGCCACCGTGGCCGCATTCGCCTGATCGATACGCATGCCGGCGCCGGTCGCGCCGACGGCGACGCTGGGCTGCGCTTCGCCGGCCAGCTCGATAACGGCCTGCGCTATGCCGCAGCGCTGCGCGTGCACAGCGACGATGGCAGTCTCGAAACAGGCGACGGCCTCCTGCAGTTTCGTGACTGCCGTGGCCTGACCATCGTGTTGTGCGGCGACACCGATTACGCCGCCGATGGCGCACGCGGCTGGCGCGACCCCACGCGCGACCCGCTTGCGCGGGCGCGCCACCGCGCACAGGCCGCCGCTTCAGTGCCTGCGGCGCTGTTGCTGGATACCCATGTCGCCGATCACCGTGCGCTGTTCGACACGTTGCAGGTGGAGCTTGGCCAGTCCAGCGATGCGCAGCGCGGCCTGGAAACCTGGCAGCGAATCCAGGCCCGCGCCGCGGCACCTGCGCTCCCCGACCCGGAACTGGAAGTGGCCTATCTGCAATTTGGCCGCTATCTCACCATCGCCGCCTCGCGCGATGGATTGCCCACCAACCTGCAGGGTTTGTGGCTGGAAAACAACGAGCCGCCCTGGATGAGCGATTACCACAGCGACGTCAATCTGCAGATGAACTACTGGCTGGCAGATCCTTCCGGGTTGGGCACCTGCGTCGATGCGCTGACACGCTATTGCCTGGCGCAGCTGCCGTCGTGGACACGCATCACCCAGGCTCACTTCAACGACCCGCGCAATCGTTTTCGCAATACCTCCGGCAAGATCGCCGGCTGGACCGTGGCCATTTCCACCAATCCGTTCGGCGGCAATGGCTGGTACTGGCATCCGGCAGGCAACGCGTGGTTATGCGACAGCCTGTGGCAGCACTACGAGTTCACCCAGAACCGGGACGACCTGACGCGCATCTATCCGCTGCTCAAGGGCGCCTGCCAATTCTGGCAGGCGCCCTTGATCGCAATGGAGGTCACCGATGCCGACGGCCGCACTCGACAGTGCCTGGTCGACGATCATGACTGGTCGCCCGAGCATGGTCCGGAAAATGCGCGCGGTATTGCCTACGCGCAGGAACTGGTATGGACGTTGTTTGGGCAATACCGCCAGGCCAGCGCCCTGCTTGGCCGCGACGCGGCTTACGCCGCGACCGTCGCCACGCTGCAGCAGCGTCTGTACCTGCCGGAAATCAGCCCGCTAAGCGGCCAATTGCAGGAATGGATGTCCCCCACCGACCTGGGTGAAGCCCATCACCGGCACCTGTCGCCGCTGATGGGTTTATTCCCCGGCCATCGCCTGCACCCGGATCTGGGGCCGCCCGCGCAGGTGGAAGCAGCGCGCAGGCTGTTGGAAGCGCGCGGGATGCAGAGCTTTGGCTGGGCCTGCGCGTGGCGGGCGCTGTGCTGGGCAAGACTGGGCGATGCGGAGCGTGCTTATGCGCTGGTGCTGACCAATCTGAAACCCTCGATCGGTCACAGCAATGGCACCGCGCCGAATCTGTTCGATATCTACGATCTCAGCCAGCACGGCGACCCCACCCTTGGCGGGGTGTTCCAGATCGATGCCAACTTCGGCACCCCGGCCGCAATGCTGGAAATGCTGCTGTATTCGCGCCCTGGCCAGATCACGCTGCTGCCGGCACTGCCCAAGGCCTGGGCCGCGCAAGGCCGCGTTACCGGCCTGGGCGCACGTGGCGGATTTACGGTGGACATGGCGTGGCGCAACGGCGTGCCGACGCAGGTCAGCGTGCGCAGTGTCGGCGGCACCCGCACCCGCATTGCCTGGGGCGCCCAGGCGCACGACATTACAATTGCACGCGGCCAAGTGCGGCGCGTGCTGTGAGCCGGCCCCGCAGGCCGGCAGCGCCTGCAGCATGACGCCGTTGCAGGCGGCGTCTGCGTGGCGGCCCTTGATGGGTGTTCGCTAGGGGTGTCCAGCTTTCCTAATGCCGCACCTGGCCTTCGCCACGCACCACGAAGCGCTCCACCGTCAGCGCTTCCAGGCCCATGGGGCCATAGGAATGCAGGCGTGTGGTGGAGATGCCGATCTCCGCGCCCAGGCCCAGTTCACCGCCATCGGAAAAGCGCGAGGAGGCGTTCACCATCACCACCGCAGAGCGTAGCGACTGCACGAATCGCTCGGCGTTGTCGGCATCCTGCGTGGCGATGACTTCGGTGTGGTCCGAGCCGTACTGGCGGATGTGCGCCAGCGCCGTGTCCAGGTCCGGCACCACGCGGATGGCCAGAATCAGATCCAGGAATTCCGCGGCATAGTCGTCGTCGCTGGCAGCAGCGATGTCCGGCAGCACCGCCTGCGTCGCCGCATCGCCACGCAGTTCAACCTTGCGTTCGCGCAATGCCTGCGCGGCAAGCGGCAAGAAGCGCTCGGCGATGCCTGCATGCACCAGCAAGGTCTCCAGCGAATTACAGGCCGACGGCCGCGTCGCCTTGCCATCGATCAGCAGGCGCAGCGCAAGCTCCATCTCGGCGGATGCATCCACAAACAGGTGGCACACCCCCTTGTAGTGCTTGATCACCGGCACGCGCGCGTGCTCGGCGACAAACCGGATCAGGCCTTCGCCGCCGCGCGGAATCGCCAGATCGACGATATCGTTAAGCTGCAGCAGTTCCAGCATGGTCTCGCGGCGCAGATCCTCGACCAGGGTCAGCGCCGCGTCCGGCACATTGGCCTCGCGCAAGGCCCGCTGCAGTGCGCGCGCAATGGCGGTATTGGAATGGATCGCCTCCGAGCCACCGCGCAGGATCACGCCATTGCCGGCTTTGATGCACAGCGCCGCAGCGTCAGCCGTGACGTTGGGCCGCGCCTCGTAGATCATCGCGATCACGCCCAGCGGCACACGCACCTTCTGCACGCGAATCCCGTTGGGGCGCACATCTTCGCGGGTGATCCGACCCACCGGGTCGGGCAGCTGCGCCACCTCGCGCAATGCGGCCGCGATGCCGGCCAGGCGCTTGTCGTCCAGCGCCAGCCGATCGAGCATGGCACTGCCGGTGCCCTTGGCACGCGCGGCCTCCAGATCGCGCGCATTGGCGGCCAGAATCGCCGCCGCATCGGCTTCCAGCGCGGCCGCCATCGCGTCCAGCAAGGCATGCTTGGCCGGTGCAGACAATTGCGACACCACCTGCGCGGCGTCACGGCATTGCAGAGCGAGGGTTTTGATGGTCATTTGGGGGCCGGGATTTGGGAGTCGGGATTGGAGATTTGCAAAAGCAGGCGACATCGTTTTATTAGCACAACGGACTCATTCACTGTAACAAAGCGGCAAAAGGTGAAACGCGCAGCACACATGCTTTTGCGAATCCCCAATCCCAAATGTCGAATCTCTGCTACAACACCACCAGATCATCGCGATGCACCACGTTTTCGCCGTAACTGTAGCCGAGCACGTTCTCGATCTCGCGCGAGTGGCGGCCTGCGATACGACGGATATCCAGGGCCGAATACTGGCTGACGCCGCGTGCCAGACACTGGTCGCCCGCGGTGTCGCGCAGACGAATCTCCACCATGTCGCCGCGACGGAAATCGCCCTGCGCGCCGGCCACGCCGCCTGGCAACAGCGAGGCGCCCTTGCCGGTCAGGGCCGCTGCGGCGCCGTCGTCGATGAGGATCGCACCCGCTTCCACCGGTGCGTGCCGCAGCCAGTATTTTCGCGCAGCGATGCGCGCGCGCGCGGCGTGGATGCGCGTGCCACGCAGGCGGTCCTGCGCCAGGGCGCGCACCACCTCGCCACTTCGGCCGTTGAATAGATAGGTTTCGATGCCGGCCGCACCGGCCTTTGCTGCGGCTTCCAGTTTGGTGCGCATGCCGCCGGTCCCCACGTTGCTGCCGCTGCCGCCGGCCATCGCCAGCACTTCAGGGGTGAGCTCGGGCACATCGTCGAGCGGGCGCGCCAGCGGATTGCTACGTGGGTCGGCGCTATACAACCCATCGATGTCGGTGGCGATGAACAACGCGTCGGCATCGACCAGCGCAGCCACGATCGCGGCCAGGTTGTCGTTATCGCCCAGCTTCAACTCATCCACCGAGACGGTGTCGTTTTCGTTGATCACCGGCAGCGCACCCAGCCGCAGCAACTCGCCCAAGGTGGCACGCGCGTTGAGATAGCGGCGACGGTTGCGCAAGTCGTCATGCGTGAGCAGTACCTGCGCCACCGGCCGCTCGAAAAAGCGCTGCCATAACGCAATCAGCTGCGCTTGGCCCAAGGCGGCCAGTGCCTGCCGCGCCGCGATCGGCGCGCCGACATCCGCCGCTTTGGGCAGGATGGCGCGACCAGCGGCCACCGCGCCCGACGAGACGATCACCAGCTCGCGCCCGGCTGCCAGATTGGCGGAAACGAACTGCGCCAGACCCAGCGCGAAGCGCGGGGACAGGCCACCGCCATCGGCGGCGAGCAGGCTGCTGCCGACTTTGAGCACCGCACGGCGCCACGGCGGCAGCGCCTGCTCGGTAAACGGCGACAACGTGCTGGCAGGCGTGCTCATGGCAATGGCGTCCTCAGTGCGTGTTCCACTCATACACGGTCAGTGCAGAAGCATCGCGCAGCACCAGCGGGTCGCGCGCAACGATCTGCTGCGCCTCTTGAAGCGTGGCCACGTTGACCAGCACATACGCGCCACCGCTGCGATCGCTGAAGCCGCCGGTCAGCTCGAGCTGCCCGGCGGCGCGCAATGCATCGAGAAAGTCCAGATGCGGCTGCACCACATCGGCGGGAAACCCCGGCTTGCGCAGCGCAAGCACCAGATAGCGGGTCGTCATGCGCGCAGCGCCTGCCAGCGCGCCTGCAGCACATCCAGTTGCAGGTCGGCTGCCGCACCGGGCGACACGCGCGCAGCCAGGCTGCCTTCCGGCGTGCGTCCCTGCCCTGCGGTCTCGGCGGCCTGCGCTGCGGCCTTGTAGGCCTCGCGGAACGGCACGCCGGCTACCGCGGCTTCCACTGCCACATCGGTGGCATACATGCCCGAATCGATGGCTGCGCGCAGTTTGTCCGGGCGCCATTCCAGATTGGCCAGCAAGGCCGGCAGCAGTTCCAGCGCCGCAAGTCCGCGGCCAAAGCCGTGCACGATCGCGCCCTTGCTGCTCTGCAGATCGCGGTGATAACCCGACGGCAGCGACAGCAGCTGTTCGATCTCGGTGCGCGCTGCCGCCACGCTGGCATGCGTTGCGCGCATCAGCTCGATCACGTCCGGGTTGCGCTTGTTCGGCATGATCGAACTGCCGGTGGTGTATTGGGCCGGCAAGGCGACAAACGCGAATTCGCCACTGGTGAACAGCGACAGATCCCAGGCGATGCGGCGCAGATCCAGCGTGGCGCTGCCGAGCGCTTCGAGCGCGGCCAGTTCGTACTTGCCGCGCGAAAGCTGGGCGTAGATCGGCGAGACCAACAGGCGTGCAAACCCCAGTTCGGCGGTGGTATGCGCACGATCCAGCGGCAGATTCACGCCATAGCCTGCAGCGGTGCCAAGCGGGTTGCTGTCGACCAAACGGACGGTGTCGTCGGCGCGCACGGCGTTGTCGATGAACGCTTCCGCCCAGCCCGCCCACCACATCCCGGCCGAGGACACCACCGCCCGTTGGATGTGCGTATAACCGGGCACCGGCAGCCCAGCCTCGGCCTGTGCGCGGTCCAACGCCACCTTGGCGATCTCCGCGCTGAGCGTGGCAACGCGCTGCAGCTTGTCCTTCAGCCACAGCCGCGTGGCGACCAGGATTTGGTCGTTGCGGCTACGCCCGGTGTGGATCTTGCGGCCTGCATCGCCCAGACGCTCGGTCAATCGCGCTTCGATGGCGGAGTGGCAATCTTCGTATTGCGCATCGAGCACGAAGGCGCCGCTGCGAAAATCGGCGGCCAGCAGGTCGAGCTGTTCGCTCAAGCCGCCCAGCTCCTGCAACGACAAGATGCCGATGTGCTGCAGCCCCTGCGCATGCGCCTTGCTGGCAGCGATGTCGTACAGGAAGAATTCGCGATCCAGGATCACATCGTCGCCGGCCAGGAAACTCTGGATCTTGGCGTCAACGGCAACGCCAGGTTTTTGCCACAACAGATTGGTCATCGGAAAGCGTCTCGAGTAAGTCGTCCAGTTTCGATCCCCGCACATGGATGCGCGGGCTGTTGCGAGGGACTCGCTTCGTTAAATCCCCGCACATGGATGTGCAGGCTGTTGCGAGGGACTCGCATCACCGAATTGCCATCAACTCGTCCCAGCCCAGCGCAAGGTTGAGGTTTTGCATCGCCTGCGTTGCCGCACCCTTGAGCAGATTGTCCAGCGTCGCCACCACCACCACGCGCTTGTTGCCGGGCGCCAGCGTTACTCCGCCAATCTGCACACCGTGCTTGCCGGCGATGCGGCTCACCCAGGGCGCCTCGTCGACGATCTCGATCAATGGCTCGTCGGCATAACGCTGCGTATAACGCGCCTGGATCTGCTCGCGCGTCAGCGGCTGCTGCAGCCACAGGTTGACGGTCATGGTGATGCCGCGGAAATGCGGCGCCACATGCGGCATGAACTCCACCGGCACGCCAAGCTGCGCAGACACCTCGCGCTCGTGCATGTGGTTGGTCAGCGCATAGGGCATCACGTTATTGGAGAGCAACGCAGGATTGTTCTTGTCCGAAGGCGTGGTACCCGCGCCCGAATACCCGGAGACACCGAAACACTGCGGTGGCCCGGCCAGCTGGTCGAGCAGTGGCGCGATGGTCAGCTGCATCGCGGTGGCATAACAGCCCGGGTTGCTGATGCGTTTTTGCCCGGCGTAACTGCCGCGCGTCAACTCAGGCAAGCCGTAGTACCAGGCCGGATCGAAGCGATAGTCGGCCGACAGATCGATCACCAGCGTCTGTGGCGCTGCCGCGTCGATCGCGGCGACAAAGGGCTCTGCCATGCCATTGGGCAGCGCCAGGATCACCACGTCGGCCGCCTTGGCGGCCACTGCGGCGGCATCCAGGTTCTCGTAGCGCAACTGGCCCTGGTAGGCATCGTTATGCTCGGCCACGCGCTGCCCGGCCAGCTCGCGCGAGGACACGAAGCTCAAGTGCAGCTGCGGATGCGCCGCCACCAGTTTGATCAATTCCGAGCCGGTATGCCCGCGGGCGCCGACAATGCCGATGGTCTTTTGTTCAACAGTCATGCGTTTGCTTCCAGGCGGAACTGTAGGTGGCGTTTGACCCCGGCCCATTCCGTATCGATGATGGAAAACACCACGGTATCGCGCGGCGTACCGTCGGCGTGGCGGGCGTGGTTGCGCAGCACGCCGTCCTGTTTTGCGCCTAGCCGCGCGATCGCCGCGCGCGAGGTATGGTTGAACCAGCTGGTCTCGAACACCACGCTCAGGCACCCCAATGTTTCGAAGGCGTATTGCAGCAGCATCAGCTTGGTTTCGGTGTTGACGCCGCTGCGCTGCACGCGCGGTGCGTACCAGGTGTAGCCGATCGACAGCCTGGGCACTGCGGCATCCAGCGCGTAGTAGCGCGTGCAACCGACGATGTCGCCGGCCGCATCGCGCACCGCATATGGCAACGCCGCGCCATCGGCGCAGGCGGCCAGGGCCGCAGCGATATACGCCTCGACCTGCTCCGGTGCGGGCACGCTGGTGTACCACAGCCGCGATAGCGCGCCGTCGCCCACCACCTCACGCAACCCATCGGCATGCGCTGTCTGCAGCGGCTCCAGGCTCGCATGCCGTCCACGCATGTTCGGCTGCTCGCGCCAACGTGCTGGCAAGGTGACGACGCTCATCGCAGTCAGCCCAGCAAGGTCGGCTGACGCGTCGCGCAGTGCGCAACGCAATGCTGGATCTGCTCGAAGTTTTCCAGCCCGTACCAGAACACCTTCCACTTCTCCTGCTTGATGCAACCGTCGGATTCGGCGTAGTAAAAGATATTGACCTGGTTGTTATGGCGCGAGCGCCAGAACAGCTGCGGGGTCTCTTCGCGCATCACATTCCATACCGCCCGGCCAAGACCTTCGCCCTGCGCATCGTCGAGCACGGCGAACTTGTCCAGATAGGTCAGCCTGCCCGCACCGAACTGGCCTTCGTCGGTCAGGATCACCGCCGCGCGGTAGTTTTCGCTGACATACGCGCGCAGCAACGTGGTGGTCTCGAAATACTCCGGCACCAGCGTGCGGCCGAAGCTGGATTCGATCAGCGACTTCAGGCGAGGCAGATCCAGTTCGTCCCAGGAGGTGGCGCGCAGCACGCGCTCGCCGCGCCGCACCAGCGTACCCGAGCCCTTGTGGGTGAACAGCTCCTTGGCCAGGTCCGACGGCCGGGTGATCGACACCGACGATTCCAGCGGCAGGCGATCGAGCAAGTCCTTGATCTGCTCGATCTTCACCCGCATGCCGCCGTTGATCCACGGCTGCTGCATCAGGTGGTCGAACTCGGTAGACAGGTTGATCGAATCGATCAACTTGCCATCGGCATCCAGCAGGCCGCCGGTGCCGGTGAGAAAGATGATCTTGTACGGCTGCAGCTCCTGCACCAACTCGTTGGCGGCAAAATCCGCATTGACGTTGAGGATCTGCCCGCTGGGCGTTTCGCCCAGGCTGGTGATCACCGGGATGGAGCCGGCCTGCAGACTGGCTTCGATCGGCGCCAGATTCACCGCCTTGACCTCACCGACCAGGCCGTAGGTGTCGCGATCCAGATACTCGGCCTCGAACACGCCACCGGTGATCGAGGTCGCACGCGCGCCGTTTTGCTGCAGCGCTTCCACCAGTTTCAGGTTGGAGGCCTGGAACACCTTGCGCACGATCGCCAAGGCTTCGGGCGAGGTCACGCGCAGTCCGTTGACGGTGTGCTTTTCGATACCGGCGGCGGCCAGCTCTGCATCCAGCTGCGGGCCGGCGCCATGCAGCACGATCGGGGTCAGCCCAACTTCCTGCAGGAACGACAACGACGAGGTCAGCGCGTCCAGATCGTCGCGCAACACCGCGCCCCCCACCTTGACCACCGCAAAGCGCTTGGCATCGAGCTGCGAAAACCGCTTGAGGTATTGGCTGATTTCCTTCGCGCTGGCCATGCTGGAGAGCAGGCGCACGATGGTCTGGCGGGTTTGTTTGTGGGGTTGTGCGGAAGGGGACATTGCCGTGTTCGAAAGAGGAAAGGGAGCGCCAGGCGCGTGTCGGTTCAATGCGAACCGTTGATGATGCGATGGACCGATTCGGCGTAACCCTGCAACTGCGCCAGCGTCACGAATTCGTCGGCGGTGTGCGCCTGGGCGATGTCGCCAGGACCATACACCAGCGCGGTATAGCCGCCGGCCGAAAACAGCGAGGCCTCGGTCCAGAAGTCCACTGCGTTGCCGATCGGCAGGTCCAGCGCATCGGCCACATCGCGTGCGGCCAGGCGGCGTTCTTCCGCGCGTGCGATGTCGCCCGACGGCAGGCTCGGCCCGCGGAAGGTTTCTTCGAAATGCGCTGCCGCCGGTTCGGCGAAGCCGGCAAAGCTTGCCAGCAGTCCATCCACGTCCATCGACGGCAACGGACGAAAGCCGAAGCGCACTTCGGCTGCCGGCGCGATCATGTTGGCCTTGATGCCCCCCTCGACGCGGCCGATGTTGAAGCGCAATCCGGTCAACCCGCCGAAGCGCGCATGCGCCAGCGATTGCACATGGTCCAGGGCATTTGCGCCCCAGCGCATTGCCTGATGGAGCGCGCTGGCCGAGGGATCCTGCTTGCCCGATGCATGCCCTGCGCGCCCGGCAAACCGCATCAGCACCGAACTGATGCCACGATGCGCCAGCACCGCTTCGCCCATGGTCGGCTCGGCCACCAGGACAGCTTCGTACGGCACGCCGCGCGCCAGGAACGCGGCGATGCAGCGCGGATCATTGGCCTCTTCGTCCGAAGAAAACAGGAACGCGGCATCGCCGTTACCGGCATTGGCCGCGGCAACCAGCGCCGCCGCCGCGCCCTTGATGTCGCACACGCCCAGGCCCACCACGCGGTCGTCCAGGCGCCGCATCGCGTGCGGGTCGGCGCTCCAATGCGGCGAATCCGGCACGGTATCCAGATGCACGTTGAACAGGTACTTCGGCGTGCCGCGCACCGCGTACAAGCTCACCGCCCCTGCACCGTGATCGACCACCTCGACCTGGAACCCCGGCAGCTGCGCGCGCAGATAATCGAAGATGCCGCCTTGCGCGGCAATCGCACGCGGCGGATTGCGGGTGTCGAATGCCACCAGCGCCTGCAGGTGGTCGAGCGTGGAGGTGAGCAGGTCAGTCATGTGGGTCAGGCAGCCGTGGTGGTGGTGCGGTAGAGATCGGGATAGGCGATTTCCATCAACGCCTGCGGCCGTGCCGGCGCGGCGAAGCCGTGCTGTGCGTACAGCGCATGCGCATCGGAGGTGGCGAGCATGAAGCGACGAAGACCTTGCAGATGCGGATGGGCCATCACTGCTGCCACCAGTTGCTTGCCATAGCCGCGCCCACGGTGTGCATCGAGCACGAACACATCGGCGAGATAGCCGAAGGTGGCACCGTCGGTGATCACGCGCGCGAACGCCACCTGCCCTACGCCCGCGCAATAACCGCCGAAACACAGCGAGCCGGCGATCGCCCGCTGCACCGTGTCCAGCGGGATGCCCAGGCACCAATAGGCCTGCTCGCTGAGGAAGCGATGGATCAACGGCAGATCGAGTTCCTGCTTGTCGGTACTGATGCGTAATGCGGGCATGGGTTCCATCGCAGTGGCCCTCTTCTCCCACCGGGAGAAGGTGCCCCGAAGGGGCGGATAAGGGGCGCCTCACGAAACTTCGCGAAGCAACCAGGTCGAACGCGTCGCCACGTGCCCAGATGGAGAACGATGGACGCAATGCTGCAGTAGTTCCCCATGACTGGCGCGTGGCGACGCGTTCGTCATGATCGATCTTGGAGGTTTCTGCGGCACCCCAAGCCCCTCTCCCCGGGGGAGAGGGGCTTTTGCTCAGCGGTTGACCTGCGCGTACAGCGTCGAGCTCATCCCGAACAGCTTGATGAAGCCTTCCGCTTCTTCCACGCCCCAGTCGGCCGATTGCGCGTAGGTCGCACCCTTGGTGTTGAGCAGGTGCGGCGAGCGTACCGCCACCGCATCGACGCGGCCGCCGCGGGTTTCCAGCGTCACCTCGCCATTGACCTTGGACTGCGAGGACTTCAGGAACGCCTCGATATCGCTCTTGAGCGGGTCGTGATAGAAGCCTTCGTACACCAGCTCCACCCATTTGCGCGCCACGTCCGGCTTGAAGCGGTTCTGCTGCTTGGTCAGCACCGCATCTTCCAGTGCACGGTGCGCGGTGATCAGCGAAATCAGGCCCGGCGCTTCGAACACGATGCGGCCCTTCAAACCGATCACGGTGTCGCCGGTATAGACGCCGCGGCCCACGCCGTATTGCGCAAACAAGGTGTTGAGCTTGGCCAGGATCTTGGCACCCGGCAGCGGCTTACCGTCCAGTTCCACCGCTTCGCCTTCGACGAACTTCAGCGTCACCGTCAACGCTTCGCTCGGCCAGGCACTGCGCGGCGCGCACCAGCCGCGCGCGCCCTCGCCCGGCGCTTCCCAACGATCGATCTCGCCGCCGGACATGGTCAGGCCCAGCAGGTTCTCGTTGATGGTGTAGGCCTGCTGTTTGGCACGCACGCCGAATCCACGCGCTTCCAGATACTTCTGCTCATAGGCGCGGGTCTGGGTGTGCTCTTTCTGGATCTCGCGGATCGGCGCCACGATCTGGTAGTCGCCCAGCGCCTTCACTGCCAGGTCGAAACGCACCTGATCGTTGCCCATGCCGGTGCAACCATGCGCAATGATGCGTGTGCCCAACTCTTCGGCACGCTTGAGCGCAGCATCCACGATCAGGTAACGGTCGGACACCAGCAACGGGTACTGGCCCTGGTACCCCTCGCCCGCCCACACGAACGGCTTGACGAAGCCTTCCCAGATTGCCGGGCCACCGTCCACGGTGACGTGGCTGGCCGCGCCCAATTCGGCGGCGCGCTTCTCGATGAACTCACGCTCTTCGGCATCCACACCACCGGTGTCGGCAAACACGGTGTGCACCGCATAGCCGCGCTCCTGCAGATACGGAATGCAGAAGCTGGTGTCCAGACCACCGGAAAACGCGAGAACGATGTCCTTGGTGCCGGGAGTCGGGATTCGGGATTCGGGATTGGTGGAAGCAGCGCTCATCATTGTTCCTTAGTACGTAAATGTGGGGGCCAAGGGTGTTGCTGTTGCGATTCTCTAATCCCGATTCCCGATTCCCGCTTGCGAAGCAAGCGCCGCCATGATCGCCTTCTGCACATGCAGGCGATTTTCGGCTTCATCGATGGCGATGCAGTTGGGCGAATCCATCACCGCATCGGTCGCCTTGACGTTGCGGCGCAGCGGCAGGCAGTGCGAGAACACGCCGTTGTTGGTCAGCGCCATCTTGCGTTCGTCGACGATGAAATGCTGGTACTGGTCGCGGATCGGCTTTTCAGGCTCCCAGTTGCCGAAGAACGGCAACGCACCCCAGCTCTTGGCGTAGACGACATCGGCGCCGGCGTAGGCGCTGTCGATGTCATGGCTGACCTGCAGCGAGCCACCGCTTTCGGCCACGTTTTGCGCGGCCCAGTCCATGTAGCGCTGATCCAGGATGTAGTCCGGCGTCGGGCACAGCAGGGTCACGTCCATGCCCATGCGCGTGGCGATGGTCAGCGCCGAGTTGGCCACCGCTGTGTTCAGCGGCTTGGGGTGGTAGGTCCAGGTCAGCACGTACTTCTTGCCACGCAGATCCTGGGTACCGAAGTGTTCCTGCAGCGCCAGCGCATGCGCCAGCTCCTGGCATGGGTGGGTGATGGTTTCCATGTTGATCACCGGCACCGGCGAATACTTGGCAAAGCTCTTGAGCACCTGGTCTTCGCGGTCCTTGGACCAGTCCACGAACTTCGGAAACGCGCGCACGCCGATCAGGTCGACATAACGCCCCAGCACGCGCGCCACTTCGGCGATGTGCTCTTCGGTCTCGCCGTCCATGACCGTGCCCAGATTGAACTCGATCGGCCACGCATCCTTGCCCGGCTGCAAGACCACCGCATGCCCGCCCAACTGAAATGCGCCCAGCTCGAAGCTGGTACGGGTGCGCATGGACGGATTGAAGAACACCAGCGCAATCGACTTGCCCTTCAGCTCGCTTCCCAGCTTGTTGCGTTTGAACAACGCGGCCTGGGTCAACAGCGCGTCCAGCTCGGCGCGGCTCCAGTCCTGGGTGTTCAAGAAGTGCTTCAGTGACATCGATCGATCCTTTGCTGCGTGCTACTGCTGCGTTGGTCCGCCAGGAGCGACGGGGTGCGCGACATGCGCGTTTCTTGCCGTTGAAACTTTTGTGACGCCAAAACGAAAAAACCCAGCCTGGGGGCTGGGTCTTCAACGTCGGAACAGCAAACGCCCCGGCTTACCCAGCGAAAATGTGGGATTCCGGTCGGCGGGCACGCGAGGTCATGCCGGAGGCCATCCGGGCGGCGCTGGTGTCGTGCTGAAAGGCGTTTGCTTGCATAGGGCGCGAATCCTCGCACGCATGTGGGCACGGCGCAACCGCTGCGCATCTCATCGCGGCGGCGCGACGATGGCGTCGGGAATGTACGGCGTCACCGAGACCCGGATGCGCAGCCGATTGCCCGGATCTTCGGGCAGGCGCGAACGGTATTTGGTGCCCTTGTAGACATAGTCCACGTCGAAGGCGATCGGCCGGCGGAACTCGCGCGGCACTTCCACCACCTTGCAGTTGCGCCGCGTGCTGGTCGGCGGCACCGCAGCGGGCGCGGCCGGTTCGGGGCGACGCGAGAACATTTCCTTGACCGAATCGACCATGCGGTTGATGCGGCCCTCGTCCTCGGCCGGCGCTGCCGCAGCCTGTGCCGCCTGCTCGGCTTCGCATTGCTCTTCGATACGCGTGGCGCGAAGCGTCTGGTAGACCGGCTCGACATTGAGCACCTGCGCATAATCCAGTTTCACGTTCTCGATCACCACGACCCGGTTCTTGGGGTCGGGCTCTGCCGCATACGCCGGAATCACTTGCCCGG
Organism: Xanthomonas euvesicatoria pv. euvesicatoria; assembly: GCF_020880415.1. Classification (GTDB taxonomy): domain Bacteria; phylum Pseudomonadota; class Gammaproteobacteria; order Xanthomonadales; family Xanthomonadaceae; genus Xanthomonas; species Xanthomonas euvesicatoria. The sequence goes on from NZ_JAJIUJ010000103.1 coordinate 81,550, forward strand.
CAAACGTACACAGCAGCATGAAGAACGGAGAAGGTCGCATCAGTACCGGGAACGCGCAGCCAGGCAGTACGTAAGTGTATGGAGCTTGCGGCCGCCTGGGCTGAACGCAACCCATCCGGTGGCCATCGTCGGGCTGGCGATTCGCCATCCCGCCACAACGGGCTAGAATCGCGCGATTGCCCTTTTTCGGATGCCGATGAGCCTGCGCCTGCACAACAACCTGACGCGGCGGGTCGAGCCGTTTGCGCCGCTCGATCCGTCCAGCCCCACCCTGTACGTCTGCGGTCCCACCGTCTACAACTACGCGCATATCGGCAACGCTCGCGGCCCGGTGGTCTTCGATGTGCTTGCCGCGTTGCTGCGCCGACGCTACGGCGCGCTGCGCTACGCGCGCAACATCACCGACGTGGACGACAAGATCAACGCCGCCGCGCAGGCGCAGGGCGTGCCGATTTCGACGATCACCGACCGCTTCGCGGCGATCTACCGGCAGGACATGGCGGCGCTTGGCGTGGTTCCACCGGACATCGAACCGGAGGCCACCGCGCACATCCCGCAGATCGTGGCGATGATCGAGCAGCTGATCGCCACTGGGCATGCCTATGCCGCGGAAGGCCACGTGCTGTTTTCGGTCTCCAGCTTCGAGGACTACGGCAAGCTCTCGCGGCGCGACCCGGACGAAATGTTGGCCGGCGCGCGCGTGGACGTGGCGCCATACAAGCGCGACCCCGGCGACTTCGTGCTGTGGAAACCCTCCAGCGACGACCTGCCCGGCTGGCCATCGCCCTGGGGCCGCGGCCGGCCGGGTTGGCATATCGAATGCTCGGCGATGGCCGCCGCCCATCTGGGGCCGACCATCGACATCCACGCCGGCGGTGTGGACCTGCAGTTCCCGCATCACGAAAACGAGATTGCGCAGAGCGAGTGCGCGCATGGCGGTGCCACCTTTGCGCGCTTCTGGCTGCACAACGGCATGCTCAATTTCAGCGGCGCGAAGATGAGCAAGTCGCTGGGCAATATCGAAACCGTGCACGAGCTCATCGCCAGGCATCCGCCCGAAGCGCTGCGCTATGCGCTGTTGAGCGCGCACTACCGTCAGCCGCTGGACTGGTCGGATGGGTTGATCGAGCAGGCCAAGAACACGCTGGACCGCCTGTATGGAACGTTGCGGGATCTGGCTGCGCTGGAAGCCGAAAGCGGCAGCGATCTGGCGGTATCCATGACGATTCCCGCCGAGGTGGAGTCCGCTCTGGATGACGATCTCAACACGCCGCTGGCCTTGTCCGTCATGGCAAGCATCGCCTCCGATGCGCGTGCATTGCGCAGCGACCTGATGCAAAGCGGCCAAGCATCGGCGCGCATGATCGAGCTGCATGCGGCGCGCGCCAAGTTGCTCGGTGCCGGAATGGCACTGGGGTTGCTGCAACAAGACCCGGCTGCATGGTTCTCGCGCGGCACCGACGCCGGCGACGATGCACGCATCACCGCATTGGTGGAAGAACGCAGCGCGGCGAAGAAAGCCAAGGATTTCGCCCGCGCCGACGCCATCCGCAAGCAACTTGCCGAAGAGGGTATCGTGCTGGAAGACACGCCGCAGGGCGTGCGTTGGAAGCGTGCTTGATCCTTCTCACGTCTTCCTGCGGGAGAAAGTGCCCCCGCAGGCGGATGAGGGTGCGCTGCGGCGACAATCAACCGTCGGTCATGGCAAACGCGTCGCCACGCGCCAGCCAGAAAGAATGACCGACGGCCCTCGCAGGCTGCCCCGCCCTGGCACCTGGTGAAAGATGCAGTGGCCACAGCGCTCCAAGGCCAGGTGCCAGTGGCGCACACCGTGCCTTCTCGCCCCGCGGGAGAGGGACTTGATCGAATTGATTCTGGATTTTTAGATGACCACCTCCCCCTTCCCGCTTGAACCGACTGCTACCGAGGCGCAGGCCGCCATTGCCGAGGAATTTTCCTTCTTTGGCGACTGGTCCGAGCGCTACCAGTACCTGATCGACCTTGGCCGAAAGTTGCCCGCCTTCCCGGAACAGTGGAAAACCGAAGAGCACCGCCTGCACGGCTGCCAATCGATGGTCTGGATCGTGCCGGAGGGCAACGCCGAGCGGCTGGATTTCCATGCCGTCAGCGATTCGGCCATTGTCTCCGGGCTGATCTACCTTGCGCTGCGCGTGTATTCAGGGCGTAGCGCGCAAGAGATCCTGGCTACCGAGCCTGACTACATCGCCGGGATCGGCCTGGCCAAGCATCTGTCGCCGACCCGCAGCAACGGCGTGGCAGCGATGCTGGCCTTCATCCGCGATACCGCGCGCGCGCAGCAGTGAGCACGCCCGCCCCATCGCCCGCCGATTCGCTGCGGACGCTGCTCGCCCATCCAGGCTTCGGCCTGGTGCTGCTGTACCGCGTGGCGGCGATGCTGTCCTACCAGATCGTCGCGGTGACAGTCGGTTGGCATATTTACGAAATGACCGGCAACCCGCTCTCGTTGGGGCTGATCGGCCTGGCGGAAATCCTGCCGTTCTTCTGCATCGCCCCCTTTGCCGGCTACCTGGTCGATCACCTGCCGCGCCGCCGGCTGGGCATGGTCGCCGTGCTGGGCTTGGTCGCAACCGCGCTGTTGCTGTTGGCGATCACGCAAGGCTGGCTGCCGGTCAAAGGCGTGTGGCCCATCTATGCCGCCATCTCGCTCACCGGCGCGGCGCGCTCTTTCTTGTCGCCGGTCTACAACGCCTTGTTCGCGCGGGCGCTGCCGCGCGACGCATTCGCACGCGGCGCCAGCATCGGCAGCGTCACCTTCCAGGCCGGCATGGTGATCGGCCCGGCGCTGGGCGGCGTGCTGGTCGGCTGGGGCGGCAAGGGCCTGGCCTACGGGGTCGCCGCCAGCGTGGCGATGCTGGCGATCCTGGCGTTGGCTTTGTTGCGTGTCAGCGAGCCGGTCAGCGCCGGCCCGCGTGCGCCGATCTTCCGCAGCATCGCCGAAGGCGCGCAGTTCGTACTGTCCAACCAGATCATGCTGGCCGCCATGGCGCTGGACATGTTCTCGGTCCTGCTTGGCGGCGCGGTGTCGATGTTGCCGGCCTTCATCCACGACATCCTGCACTACGGCCCGGAAGGCCTGGGCATCCTGCGCGGTGCGCCGGCGCTGGGTTCGATCGTGGTTGGCGTGTGGCTGGCGCGGCACCCGCTGCAGCGCAATGCCGGACGCGTGCTGCTGCTGTCGGTGGCCGGCTTCGGGCTCTGCACCATCGCCTTCGGACTGTCGCGCCATTTCTGGCTGTCAGCGGCGATCCTGCTGGTGTACGGCATGTGCGATGGCGTCTCGGTGGTGGTGCGCCAGACCATCCTGCAGTTGGCCACCCCCGATGCCATGCGTGGCCGGGTGTCTTCGATCAACGGCATCTTCATCGGCTCGTCCAACGAGTTGGGCGCGTTCTACGACGGCGTCATGGCGCGCCTGGTCGGCCTGGTGCCGGCGGTGGTCATCGGCGGCTGCGTCACCCTGGGCGTGGTGGCCACCACCGCCTGGAAGGCGCCGCGCCTGCGCAGGCTTGACCTGCGCGATCTGCAGTGAGCGGCGCGATCGCGTGATTGCCGGTGCCCCCTGCGCCGCTGTGGTGGCAAGGGGCTCGTGTTGCGGACCGCGCTCACGCGCCGTATGCAGCTGCGTGCGGCGGCGTCTCGCCAATGGGCGCTGCCTGACTCTCGGCCAGGCGCCAATACAACGGATCAGGCGACCATAAAAAACCCCGCACATGGCGGGGTCTTTCGGTGAGCAAGGCGGACGATCAGTCGCCCTGCTGCTTCTGCAAGTGCTCCCAACGCTCCTGGGCATCGATGGTGCGCTCGGCAGTCAGACGCGCTTCCAGGCGGTCCAGGCCAATCTCTTCACCGGTGTCCACGCAGTAGCCGTAGTCACCGTCTTCCAGGCGCTTGAGCGTGCTGTCGATCTTGGAAATCAGCTTGCGGGCGCGATCACGGGCACGCAGTTCCAGCGAGTTTTCGGTCTCGCGGGTGGCACGTTCGGCTTCGTCGCCGATGTCGCGCACTTCTTCGCGCAGGTTTTCGATGGTCTGCTTGGATTCCTCCACCATCTCGTTGCGCCAGCTCTGCAGACGCTGGCGGAAATATTCCTGCTGCAACTTGTTCATGTACTCCTCGTCCGCGGAAGGCTTGTAGCCCTGCGGCAGGATCGGGCGACCGGTTGCTTCGTCGGTCTTGTACTCGACCACCTTGTACTTGGTCTTGGGAGCCGCGCTGGACGGCTTGGACGTCACGGCCACGGCCACCTTGCCGACCGGACGGGTCGCAGCAGGCTTGGCGGGGGCTTCGGTTTTGGTTGGCGTTTTTGCGGAAGATTTCGAAACGGGCACGGGATTCTTAGATGACGGGGTCGCAGGCTTTGCCGGCTTCGCAGGGACGGCCTTGGAGACCGGTGCGGGCGCGGGCTTTTCAGCCTTGACCGGGACTGACTTGGCCGGAGCCGGCTTGGTGGCCGGCTTCGGTACGGACTTGGACGCCACCGGCTTGGCAGCCGGTTTGGCGGCAGCCGGAGCTGCCTTTTTCGCCGCCGGCTTGGCAGCACTCTTGGCGACGGGTTTCACTGACTTGGGGGCTGCGGACGCGGTGGTCTTGGAAGCCGGCGCCGGCTTGGCAGCGGCCTTCTTCGCAGGTGCCTTCTTCGCGGGTGCCTTCTTGGCAGCCGGCTGCTTGGTCGGCGGTTTTGCGGCCGGTTTCGCAGCAGCGGACGTCGCTGCCTTTTTCGCAACGGGTTTGGCGGACTTCTTGGCGGCCTCTACGGCCTTTTTTGCAGGTTTTTTAGCAGCCACGAAACGCTCATCCTTGGTTCCCCCGGGGCCCGGGAAAGCGGGCCTTTATAACGTACCCTGCGGACCCCCGGCAACCACCTATTAATGCAAGTGGCATATCATTGGCAAGTGATCTCACGCCTGCTCATCGCGCTGCTGCGCGTCTACAAGCTCGTCATCAGCCCCCTGCTCGGGCCGCGTTGCCGTTTTGCACCAAGCTGCTCGGACTACGCGATGACCGCCATCGGCCGCTTCGGCCCGCTGCGCGGCAGTTGGCTTGCCGCGCGCAGGCTCGGCCGCTGTCATCCCTTCCATCCGGGCGGATTCGATCCGGTGCCCGATGCACCCGCCTCGCCCTCCCCGTCTTCTTCCTGCAGCTGCAAAGGACCCCATCCATGAGCCGAACCGTCATCGTCAACGCCCGCCTGGTCAACGAAGGCAAGGAGTTCGACGCCGATCTCCTGATCGAGGGCGGCCGCATCGCCAAGATCGACAGCAAGATCGCCCCTGCCGCTGGCGATACCGTCGTGGATGCCGCCGGACGCTGGGTGCTGCCAGGCATGATCGACGACCAGGTGCACTTCCGCGAACCTGGCCTGACCCACAAGGGCGACATCGCGACCGAATCCGGCGCCGCGGTGGCTGGTGGCCTGACCAGCTTCATGGACATGCCCAACACCAATCCGCCGACCCTGGATGCCGCCGCACTGCAGGCCAAGTACGACGCCGCTGCCGGGCGCGCCTGGGCCAACTACGGCTTCTACATGGGTGCCAGCAACGACAACCTGGCCCACATCCAGTCGCTGGACCCCAAGACTGCACCAGGCATCAAGGTGTTCATGGGCGCCTCCACCGGCAACATGCTGGTCGATAACCCGGAAACGCTGGACGCCATCTTCCGCGACGCCCCCACGCCGATCATCACCCACTGCGAAGACACCCCGACCATCGACGCGACGATGGCGCAGTACAAGGAAAAGTATGGCGATGCGCTGACACCGGAGATGCATCCGGACATCCGTTCGCGTCAGGCCTGCCTGAAGTCCTCGCAGTTGGCGGTCTCGCTGGCGCGCAAGCACAACACCCGCCTGCACGTGCTGCACATTTCCACCGCCGACGAGCTGCCGCTGTTCGAAGCCGGCCCGCTGGTCGATGCCGATGGCAAGCTGCGCAAGCGCATTAGCGCCGAGACCTGCATCCACTTTCTGCGCTTCGATCGCAGCGATTACGCACGACTGGGCAACCTGATCAAGTGCAACCCTGCGATCAAGGACGCCGAAGATCGTCTGGCGCTCATCGATGCGCTGGCCGAAGATGTCATCGACGTGCTCGCCACCGACCACGCCCCGCACACCTGGGAAGAAAAGCAAAAGCCCTATGCGCAGGCGCCCTCGGGCCTGCCGCTGGTGCAGTACGCGCTGGTCGCGGCACTGGAGCTGGTGCACGAAGGCAAGTTGCCGATCACCCGTATCGTGCAGAAGTTCGCGCATGCGCCGGCCCAGTTGTTCGATGTGCAAGAGCGTGGCTTCCTGCGCGAAGGCTATTTCGCCGACCTGGTGATGATCGACAACACCCCGTTTACCGTGAAGCGCGAGCAGGTGCTGTCCAAGTGCGGCTGGTCGCCATTCGAGGGCACCACCTTCCGTTCGCGCATCGCTGCGACGTGGATCAACGGCCAGCAGGTGTGGGATGGCGAACAGCTGGTGGGCAGCGCTGCCGGCCAGCGCCTGACCTTCGACCGCTGATGCGCGCAGCCCTGTTTGGTGCCTGGTTGATCCTGGCGCCGGTCGCGCTGGTTGCAGGTCGCGCCCAAGCGCAGGGTGCGGCCGCCGCAACCGATATCGTATTTCCGCAAAGCGCGTCGCAAGGCGCGCTGGTGATCGGCAAGGTGCCGGCAGGCAGCAAGGTGCAATATGCCGGCCGCAGCTTGCGTGTGAGCGGTTATGGAAGCGTCGTGTTCGGGATCGGCCGCGATGCGACCGGGCCCTTGCAGGTGCAGATCACCCAACCCGATGGCAGCACGCGCACCGTGAGCATCGCAGTAACGCCGCGCGACTGGCCGGTGGAACGCGTCAATGGCGTGCCGCCGAAGACGGTCAACCCGCCGGCCGAGATTGCCGCGCGCATCAAACGCGAACAGGCGCAGGTCACGGCGGCGCGCGACCGCGATGACGCACGCACCGATTTCGCCCAACCCTTCATCTGGCCGGTGCAGGGACGTATCAGCGGCCGCTTCGGCAATGCACGCGTGTACAACGGCCAGCCGGGCGCCGGCCATTCGGGCATGGACATCGCCGTGCCCACCGGCACCCCGGTGAAGGCACCGGCTGCCGGCGTGGTGACGTTCGCGGCGCCGGACCTGTATCTCACCGGCGGCACGGTGCTGCTGGATCACGGCTTCGGGGTGAGCTCGAATTTCCTGCACTTGTCGCGTATCGACGTGAAGGTGGGCGACCGGGTCGAGCAAGGCCAGGTGATTGCCGCGGTTGGTGCCACTGGGCGTGCCACCGGGCCGCATCTGCATTGGGGGATGAACTGGTTCGACACCCGCATCGATCCGTTGCTGGTGCTTGAGCGGACGAAGTAGAGCGTTCGGAAGATCGCCTCTTTAACGTGCGGTGGCATTGAAGACGCCGTTCTACGCTTCCTATAAGAGCCTGCTTGGCCAGCCCGGTCTTCTGCTGACTCGAGTTTCCTTCACACAAATTATCGCGTCTCGGACGTACTGGAACGGAGCCGCAACAGTGGATAGCAATGCAGGCGTGGCCAACGTTGATCACATCGGGTTTGCCGTTTCATCTCTTGACGAGGCGATCCGGTTCTGGACCGAGGCCCTGGGGTTTACGCTCGAACGACAGGCACAGATGGGCGGCGATTTCCTGCATCAGGTCACCGGCGTGGATGATCCGAGCGTGCGAACGGCAATCGTGAAGGCTCCGGACGGATTCATCGTCGAGTTGCTGCAATATTCCAAAGGCCGTCGGAATGGGCAGTCGCCGGACAGCGCGGGTGCGATCGGGGCTGCCCATCTGGCGCTGACCGTCCGGGACATCCATGCGGCCATCTGCCGTGTCGAGGCGGCCGGATGGAAGGCGAAGGGCAAGCCGCTGCCGATTCCGGGAGGTCCGAGAACAGGAACGCTCACCGCCTACGTGTCCGGTCCCGACCATATTTCCATCGAGTTCATGCAGCCCGCTGGACCGTGACGGGACCGGCGCGCCCCGACTACCGGCGCAGTCGTCAGCGGGATGACACCGAATGGTCGCATCCCCGCCCCGTTGATGGACCATGATTCCGATCCGCCTTAGCGTGCGGCTGCAGAGTCATTCTGCGATGACCCCACTATTTGATGCATCGCGACCACTGCATCAGGCCCCCTCGATTTAACAACGGGCCACACCCTGCGACGCCAGAAGAAAAACGCAACCCACGACCATTGCGCCGGAACGCTACACACCCGGTCGGCGGCGACCTACCCGTCGTGCTTGTGTCCGCCAGCGGGCTTTGCGGTATAACCGAAACGACCGTCGTGCGTCGCTGCAGGTGGACGCTTGGGCTGCCGACGGTCGGTTCGTCGCTTCGGCGTCGGGCGTGCTTCATCTCCCCTCCCCCGACTGCAGGAGATGTGCGACATGCGCAACGAGCACCTCAAACCGACCCTGGGTACCTGGCAGTTGTGGGGCATCGCGGTGGGGCTGGTGATTTCAGGCGAGTATTTCGGCTGGAGTTACGGCTGGAGCACCGCCGGTACGCTCGGCTTTCTGGTGACCACGCTGCTGGTCGCAGTGATGTACACCTGTTTCATCTTCAGCTTCACCGAATTGACCACCGCCATTCCCAATGCGGGCGGGCCCTTCGCCTACAGCCTGCGCGCGTTCGGTACCTATGGCGGCATGCTGGCAGGCCTGGCCACGTTGATCGAATTCGTCTTCGCGCCGCCGGCTATCGCGATGGCGATCGGCGCGTATCTGAATGTGCAGTACCCCACGCTCGATCCGCGTCTTGCAGCGGTTGGCGCCTACCTGTTCTTCATGAGCTTGAACATTGTCGGCGTGGCGATTGCAGCCACCTTCGAGCTGATCGTGACCTTGCTGGCGGTGATCGAACTGCTGGTGTTCATGGGTGTGGTGGCGCCGGGTTTCAGCGTGGCGCGCTTTGCCGCCAACGGCTGGGCCGGCAGCGACGGCTTCGGGCCGGCGGCCATTTCCGGAATCTTCGCCGCAATCCCGTTTGCGATCTGGTTTTTCCTGGCGATCGAAGGGGCAGCGATGGCGGCCGAAGAAGCCAAAGACCCCAGGCGCACGATTCCGCGCGCCTACATCGCCGGCATTCTCACCCTGGTGATCTTGGCGCTGGGAGTGATGGTGTTTGCCGGCGGCGTCGGCGACTGGCGCCAGCTCTCCAACATCAACGATCCGCTGCCGCAGGCGATGAAGGCCGTGGTCGGCAACAGTTCCACCTGGTTGCACATGTTGGTGTGGATCGGCTTGTTCGGGTTGGTAGCGAGCTTCCACGGCATCATCCTGGGCTATTCGCGTCAGTTCTTTGCGCTGGCGCGTGCCGGTTTCCTGCCACATGGGCTGGCCAGGCTCTCGCGTTTTCGCACACCGCATCGCGCCATCCTGGCCGGCGGCGTCATCGGCATCGCCGCGATCTGCAGCGACAGCGTGGTCAAGATCCAGGGCATGTCGTTGACCGCAGCGATGATCACCATGTCGGTGTTCGGCGCGATCGTGATGTATGTGATGAGCATGCTCAGCCTGTTCAGGCTGCGTCGCGCCGAACCGGGATTGGAGCGTAGTTTCCGCGCACCGGGGTACCCGGTGGTGCCGGCCATTGCGCTGCTGCTGGCGCTGGTGTGCCTGGTGGCGATGGTGTGGTTCAACCCGATTGTGGCGTTGATCTTCCTGGGCCTGCTGCTGTTCGCCGCGGCGTGTTGCGTCCTGAGCCTGCGCACGCAACACACGCCTGTGGCCAGCGCCGGATGAGCGGCTTTGCCTTCACCGCAGGCGGCGAACGCTTTCAGTTTGCCGATCTGAAGCAGCTGCTGGCCAAGGCCACGCCTGCGCGCTCCGGCGACCAGCTGGCCGGTCTTGCCGCCGACTCCGGTCTGCAGCGCGTGGCCGCACAGATGGCGCTGGCCGATCTGCCGCTGCGGCACTTCCTCGACGAAGCAGTGGTGCCGTATGAAGCAGACGAAGTCACCCGGCTCATCATCGACCAGCACGATGCCGCTGCATTTGCCGCCGTGGCGCATCTCACCGTGGGCGGCTTTCGCGATTGGCTGCTGAGTGCGCAGGCCGACGAATCTGCATTGACCGCGTTGGCACCCGGCCTGACGCCGGAAATGGTGGCCGCGGTGTCCAAATTGATGCGGGTGCAGGACCTGATCCTGGTGGCGCAGAAAACGCGGGTCGTTACCCGCTTTCGGAACACGCTGGGGTTGCGCGGACGCCTGTCGACACGCCTGCAGCCCAACCACCCCACCGATGATGCCACCGGCATCGCCGCCAGCGTGCTCGACGGCTTGTTGTACGGCAACGGCGATGCGGTAATCGGCATCAACCCGGCCAGCGACAGCCTGGCCGCAACCATGGCCCTGTTGCGCATGCTCGATGCGGTTATCAGTGGGTATCAGATTCCCACGCAATCGTGCGTGCTTGCGCACATCACCACCACCATCGAAGCGATCGGCCGCGGCGTGCCGGTGGATCTGGTGTTTCAGTCCATCGCCGGCACCGAGACGGCCAATGCCAGCTTCGGCATCAACCTGGCCTTGCTGCAGGAAGGATATGAAGCGGGCCTGTCGTTGCGGCGCGGCAACGTCGGCGACAACGTGATGTACTTCGAAACCGGCCAGGGCAGCGCGTTGTCGGCCAATGCGCACCACGGCGTGGATCAGCAGACCTGCGAGGTGCGCGCCTATGCGGTAGCGCGCCACTACAAACCGCTGCTGGTAAACACCGTGGTGGGCTTCATCGGGCCGGAATATCTCTACGACGGCAAGCAGATCGTCCGCGCCGGGCTGGAGGATCACTTCTGCGGCAAGTTGCTCGGCGTGCCGATGGGCTGCGACATCTGCTACACCAACCATGCCGAAGCCGATCAGGACGACATGGACGTGTTGCTCACCCTGCTCGGTACTGCCGGCATCAACTTCATCATGGGCATCCCCGGCTCGGACGATGTGATGCTGAACTACCAGACCACCTCGTTTCACGATGCGCTGTATGCGCGCCAGGCACTCGGCCTGCGCGCCGCACCCGAGTTCGAACGGTGGCTGGAGCAGCACGACATCCTGCGGCTGCGCGATGGCCGCTTCGAACTTGGCAGCGAGGTACCGGCGCCATTTCGGCGTGCATTGGCACAGGCCAGCGGTAGAGCGGCGCCATGAGCGCACCCTCCACACCGCCCTGCGATGCCTGGGCGCACCTGCGCCAACTGACGCCCGCGCGCATTGCGCTGGCCGGGTGGGGACCAGCCTGCCTACGGACGCGCACCTGGAGTTCCAGCTGGCGCACGCGCAGGCACGCGATGCGGTGCATCTGGCCTTCGACCCGGCACCGCTGCAGGCCACGCTGGAGCAACGCGGGCGCAGCAGCATCCTGCTGCAGAGTGCTGCGGCCGATCGTCATCAGTATCTGCAACGTCCCGATCTGGGACGGCGCCTGGCCGAAGATGCCGCCGCCCAGCTACGCGGCCTCACGGCCGTGCATGGCGGCGGACAGGATGTTGCGGTGGTCATCGCCGATGGGCTGTCTGCGCTGGCCGTGCATCGGCATGCGGCGCACATGCTCGACCAGATCGATGCACTGGCATCGCAGGAAGGCTGGTCACTCGCGCCGGCGGTGCTGGTGGCGCAAGGGCGCGTGGCGATCGGCGATGAGGTCGGCGAACTGCTCAACGCACGCGCCGTGATCGTGCTGATCGGCGAAAGGCCGGGCCTGAGCTCGCCCGACAGCCTGGGCCTGTATCTCACCTACACGCCTCGCGTCGGGCTCACCGATGCAGCGCGCAACTGCATTTCCAACATTCGCGCCGAAGGATTGAGTTACGCCGAGGCGACCCACAAATTGGCGTATCTGCTGCGCGAGGCATTTCGCCGCAGACTCTCGGGCGTACAGTTGAAAGACGAAGCCGAACAACCTGCGTCGCTGGCAGGGCCTGCCGACATCGCGCCGCGCACATTCTTGCTGCCGGACTGAACTGCGCGGCGTGTGCTGACCAGGAGTCACACCGCGCAATTCGCAATCAATCCATCACTTCAATGCCCCATCCTGCGTGTTGCTGGCGGCATAGGTGCTGGTCTGCAGTTCGTTGTCATGCGGATGACGTAAGGCGTTGCGTACATCATCGGGAAGCTTGTCGACATCCAGCATCACCTTTCCCGAGTGCACATCACGCACCACCGAGGCAGGCAGCACGAAGTCGCCGCCATTTTCGATATTGATGACCAGTTCGTCCCCATCGTTGCGGATGTCGCGGACGGCACCGACGCCGACTTCGCCATCGCGTAGAAATACCATCTGGCCAATTTCGATCTGCTGCATGTTCAATCTCCTGGAATGGCGTCATCACGCAAGCGCGCTGTGCCGGTGGCAGATCATCGCGCTGCGGTGCGTTGGCGCGTGGTGAAGCGCGGATCACTGCGGCGTGGGTGCGTGCAGCAAGGCGCCGCTCGGCAGGCGGGCCGGCTGCCCGACAATACGCTCGAACTCGCTCACATCGTGCGAACAGAACACCTCCACCTCACCTGCATGCTGTTGCCGTAGAGCGCGCAGGCGCTGCTGGTTACTCAAGCGCGCGGCGCGGTCCTTCTCCAGCATCCATTGATATGCGCGCAGCCCTGGCGTGCAGTAAGGCGCGTCCGGATCCATTTCGCGATGGAAGAAATATGCATCGCCTGCCAGCAGCAGCCATCGTGCCGGCGTGTGCACCGCAACCGCGGCATGACCCAGCGTGTGCCCGGGAAGCGGCACCATCAGCAGCTCTGGCGGTAATCCATGCAGGTCGCGCACGCACTCCAGCCCCATCCAGCGCTCGCCTGCTGCGCCGTCGTAGGTGCGCCACTGCCCGCGCGTAGACCACTGCTGCGGACGAAAGCGTTGGCGATCCATCCAGGTGCGCTGTGCCAGTGCGGCATCGCGTTCGCTCGTCATCAGGTGCACGCGCGCATGCGGAAAGTCGTCCAGCCCGCCGGCGTGGTCGAAGTCCAAATGGGTCAGCACGATGTGCCGCACATCGCGCGGGTCCAGCCCCAGCCGTTGTATCTGCCGGATTGCGGTCATCTCCTCGCGCAAGTCCGGCTTGACCAGGGCCAGAAAAAACCGACTCAGGCGCGCACGTGGCTCGGCCACATCGCGCAGGCCGAAACCGGTATCGATCAGTACCAACCCGGCGCTGGTTTCCACCAACAAGCAATGGCAACACAGATGGCCGCGATCCAGGACGCCTGGCGTACGTCCGTCCATGAGATGGCCGCCCAGCGGACAGGTGGAGATGCAGTTGAGGTGATGCACGCGCATCGGCACGCTCCGCTTGGCGGGCCAGCGTGGCAATGCGGCCGTCGCACAGCGGTGAGCGGAGCAAATCGCGCAACCAGCGCGCACACGCCACCTTGACGGTGGCGCGTGCGCGCCAGATTTCAGCGCAACGGAACGTCCGCCACCTTGTCCTGATAATCCTTCTTCGGGTCGACGCCCAACAACACCTTGATCCCTGCCAGCAGGCTCGACTCGTTGAGCCAGATCTGCGCATGGTCGGCGTCCAGGCGCAGCAGCGCCAAGTTCGGATCGGTCTTGCCGCCTTCGTACCACGCAGCGACATATGGATTCCACAACCGGTCGACCATGGCCGGGTCGGTGTCTTCGCGCAGCGAGCCGCTGATGCTGGCGAACAAATCGTGGCCCTTGCTGCTGAAGGCGCCGATGACGCGGCGGCCCTGCCCCAGCATGGCGATCAGCGCGTTGTCCTTGGATGTAAAGAACCAGATCGGTCCACCGCTATCGCCTTCGATCTGTGCGGTCATCGGACGCGCATGACCGTCTTCGACACCATCCAGGCCCAGCATCACGGTGCGATCTGATTTGAGCGCCTTCCAGAATTTTTCCTGCAACTCTTTGGTGTCTGCCATTTCGATTCCTGACATGCGCGTGGTACGCGGGTGAGCCAGTCTGGAACTCGCTCTGGCCACAGCATGTGACGATGCGCACTCTCGTCTACACATTGCGACAACGCAATTCTGCTTGGGCACCAATACCAACATACCAACATCGTCACCAGCGCGCGCCTTGGCAGAGGATGGTGGCAAACTTCGCACACGCACCCTTGCATTCGCAAAAAAAAAAATCAAATAAGCGGATCACGGTTATGATGGGAACGCATTCTAATGCATCGCATCTGCACGCGAAAGAAAAAACAGTAGCGCCAATGGCAGGAGCGACGAAAATCATCCATAAACATGGGCACACGTTGCGATTTAATCTTAAATTGTCTATTTTATATGATTTAAGTTAATCCACTTGGATCGCCTAACTCCAAGCGAAACATACAGGTCAAGATAATAATGACATATATGCCGAAAATTACATTCCTGCGTGCTTCCTGCGCGGCCCTAGCCTTCCTGGCGATTACCGACGTGTCTGCAAGCACAAATTCGGTCAACCTCTCCGCCGGCACCATCGTGCAGCACGTTGTTCCGACTGCTCAGCGAGATGAGAGTGCTTCCTACTGGACCCTCGGACGGATGCAAGCTGCTGTTTCCGCATCATTCGTGGATGCCAACCCGGTCGACGGCGACCCGCCAGAGTTGCAGAATTCGGCATTCGCCCGTGGGGAAAACCGTAGCGAAAAGTTGAAGTTGGTGACAAGATCGGTGCCAACGCCGAAGACGGATCCATCCGTGCCGGTTCCAGGATTCTCCCCCGCAGCCCACCTCGGCGTGGTCTTCTTTCGGGCGAACGGCATAAACCAGCGCTGCACTGGCAACGCGGTCGTCTCCGATTCCGGGAACGTCGTAGCCACCTCGGGGCGATGCGTCTCTGCCCTAGCAGGCAAGTTCGTGTCGGACTTGGTGTTCGTGCCAGCCTACAACGGTACCGCCCCCCATGGTGTTTGGCCTGCGACGACCATCACGGCCGATAACCGCTGGGTCTCAGAGCGAGCCGTGAACTACGATACAGCCTTCTTCCAGGTGCAAGCTCCCATGACAATGAAGCTCTCTGGCGCCACTTTGTCGAATACTGTAGGAGCGTCTGGCGTTCGCTTTGACGGTCAGGAGGACGACAACGAATATCGGGTAACTGGCTACAACACCGACCCTGGCGCCAATGGGAACACGCCTGTCAGCGTGACCAGCACAGCAGAGCCGAACCCATGGATGAACAAGGACTATGCCATTGAAGGCCTGGAGTGGGACGCACGCTCCGGTGTCAGCGGCTCACCGTGGGTTTCGACCGACGAGGATCCCGTGCAGGACGTCGAAGTCGGCATGACCTCATTTGCCTATAAGCAGTTCACCCATGCTTCGTTCGGTCCTCAGTGGACGTCAGCAATCCGTAACCTGTATCAGACCGCGGCAGCCTCCAACTAATTCAGATCGCTGCGATATATAATTTCTTACCTGATAGATAACCGTTTGCTATTCACTGACACACACAGCACGCTGCTCGAGTTAATCGAACAGCGTGTTGCCTCTAGCCAAACTTATCTAGAGATTCTACATAAATTTTTCTCTTTGCAATAAAGGTCCGCATTTGCATTTACATTTACCTGCTATCTCGCTGTTTTTTGCTATTTTTATCACACAGGCTAGTATCGCCAAGGCTGATACCGGGGGCTTTTCCTCTGCATCTGTATCTGGCGAACTGCCATTACAGTGACAACACTTGCAGAGCTGCAAGCGGCACTCAACGTCAAAAATCACCATATCATCATCCGTGGAAAGATCTATGGCGGACCAAAATTAACTACCCTGAATTTCTCCAGCACTATTTGGAACAACATAACAATCGAGGGTGCTGCAGGCGGTGGAGCAGCCTTGCAGAATATCCAATTGAAATTTAGCGGTGAGAACCTGCCCGCCGGGATAAACATTCAGAATGTGGTTATCAGAAACATCTCATTCGCTGGCAATATCGGCGACTTGCAAGCCCTGCCCAACCAAGTCAAAGGAACTTCTAACAACACTGGTATCAACTACGTAGGCGTATCATTGCGGCGTATATCCAATGCTTGGATCGACCACTGCGATTTCTACGACATGAGCGATGACCTTTTATCAGTCGGCATGTCATCTGATTACGTCACACTGTCGTACAATCACTTTTACTTCAGCAACAGCTGGGTCAACATGAATCCGGATCCGGTATGGAACTGGGTCGACAAAAATTACCATGACCTCGCAAATGAGCGCTTAGCAATCCTTGTTGGTCACAACAAGAACGATTCATATGTATATGGCGGCAATAAGCTGCACGTAACGCTGCACCACAACTGGTTTGGCCCCAATCTTGCCGGGCGCCCCTTGCTACGCGGCTGGGTTCATGCCTATAATAATTACTGTGACAATAGCACATCGCCCAATGGTGAGCGCACCGCTGCCGATGGTCGCCGCTATGAAAAGCAGCAGTACAACGCGTTGCAGGTAGGTAGCGGCAGTATTGTTTTTTCCGAATCAAACTACTTCTACAAAACCAACAATAGCAACCAGATTCGACTGGAATCAGACGGTGACATGTACAATTTTTACGAAAAAGAAAATTTCTATGACGCAGTAACGGGCAATTCGGCGAGCGGCTTAACCTTCAATAATGCACAAGTTAAATACAGCTACGTGCCTGATGATGCGGCAAGAGTCCCCGGCATCGTTCGGTCCACTGCGGGGCCGCACTAAACACGATTTCTCCAGCATCCACCGCGCACCAGAAAGAGGCGCCTAAAGAATGTTTGAGAAACCCCATATTCAAGGCCAGGGTAGTCTTAACAACTCACCGCCCCCTCAATCTTGCTTCTTGTATGTCAGTGACTGGCAAAAATCTGACCAGGGTGCGATTTCTGCAACGTTCTGGCTGTTTTGGCTGCGGCCAGGCAGCATTGCCACCGGGCCGGCAGCAATTGCCGGCGCACCATCCACAGGTTCGCTAGCTGTGATCCGGCGTGACCGAAAAACATGTAGGTCGGCCTACATCACGAATATTTCAACAACAGCTCGTCCAGCTCTCTTTGTCTATGCACGCGATCGATCGACTGCACAGTTCGCCGCGGCGTGCATCTGCAGCACGCGGGAGCCCTGCAAAACACGTGTAATACGTTCGGCGCTGCGGTGCTGAATTCGTGCTGGCGCCATCGAACTTCGGCAGGGCTCGCCAAGCTTGCATCTCGTTATCGCTGGTCGAAACAGCAACGCAGAGACCACGCATGTGCAGGGCACCGATGTTCGCAGCGCCGCATACAGGTGCATCTCGCTGCGCTCGTTGATCTGGCGCGCCTGCCGCATTAACCGGAGAAAGCACTATGCCGTACCATCGCCTTGTTCCCACCGTCGCGCCACTGACCCTTGCCCTGCTCGGCTTGGCCACGTTTCACGCCAGCGCGGCGCGACCGCACGGGCAGAATGCACCCGATACCGCACACAGCATTTCCACCAGCTGGGGGGTGGTCCAGCAGCCCACATTACCGACCCAGGTATGCGCCACGCTCAAGGCCGCGCTGATTCCGGTGGGCGGCTCGCTCGATACGCTTGACCAGAATCCGGCACAGTCCAAACGCGACACCGCGCGCTTGCAGGCGGCCATTGACGATTGCCCTGCCGGCAGCGCAGTGCACCTTGTCCCCGGCGATGCCGGCGAATCCGGGTTGCTGACCGGGCCGCTGACTATTAAAAGCGGTGTCACGCTATGGATCGACCGCGGCGTCACCTTGTTCGGCTCGCGCAATCCGCTGGATTACGACAACGGCCTGGGCACCTGCGGCACTGCGACCAGCGACAAGACGAAGTCATGCAAGCCGCTCATCCACGTCGCCGATACCGCAAAAAGCGCGATCGTTGGTGCGGGCAAGATCGATGGACGCGGCGGCAGCACGCTGACTGCCGGGCCAAACGCCGGCACCGCCAGTTGGTGGGATCTGGCCTATCTCAACGTCACTAAAGGCCTGAGCCAACACGTCCCGCGGCTGCTGCAGATCGACGACAGCACTGACTTCACGTTGTACGACATCACTCTGGAAAACTCGGCGAATTTCCATGTGACCAGCGATAACGTGGTTGGCCTGACGGCGTGGGGCATCAAAATTCTTGCGCCCAGCCTGGTCTACTCGCGGCCCGGCTACCACTGCCCGGCCGGCAGCACGCCTGATGTTAATCCGCACGCCACCTGCTTCACCCCGCAAACCGCCAAGAATACCGATGGTTTTGATCCGGGCCAGTCGAAGAATGTACTGCTGACGTATTCGTACATCGCTACCGGCGATGACGGTGTTGCGATCAAGGCACATGCCAGTAGCAAGCGCAGCATCGCATCGGAAAACATGCTGTTCGCCTACAACCAGTTCTATTACACACATGGTTTTTCATTGGGCAGCGAAACCGACTCGGGCATGCGCCATATCGCCGTGCGCGGGCTGAGCATCGATGGCTTCAATAGCAACGATGTACACACCGACCCGTATTCTTCCAACGGGCTGCGGATCAAATCCGATGGCACGCGCGGCGGCCAGGTCTACGACATCAGTTTTGAAAACATCTGCATGCGTGGTGTGGCAAGGCCGCTGGTGTTCGATG
The DNA here is from genome assembly GCF_020880415.1 of Xanthomonas euvesicatoria pv. euvesicatoria. GTDB lineage: Bacteria > Pseudomonadota > Gammaproteobacteria > Xanthomonadales > Xanthomonadaceae > Xanthomonas > Xanthomonas euvesicatoria. Next base: position 100,135 of record NZ_JAJIUJ010000103.1, read on the forward strand.
CGAACTACGCCAGTGCAGAAGTGCGCAGCAAACTGCCGAGTTTCAGCGGCATCACGCTGACCAATGTGCACTCGCTGGGTTCCAAGGCATTCGGCGGCGGCGAGCTGAGCTTCTACGGCTACCGCGATGCGAAGACCACCTTGCCGATCAGCATTTCGCTGGACAATGTGGTGCTGGAAGGTGGAAAGGTCTCGTTCGCAAAGCCGCATTTCGGCGGGCCTGCCAGCAACCCGGGCGCGATGCATTTCACGTTTAAAGGCGGTCCAGTGAGCTTTTTCGATCAGCTGACCGAATCAGCGTCCAACGATGTGCAGCTGCAAGGGAAGCCTGGCCCTGGCGTGCCGTTGCAATGCAACGACGCCTTCATCGCCTACCACTCGGTGCTGCCGGATTCGCCGATCTGAGCACAGCTGATTGGGACACCGCGCTTGCCACACGGCAAGCGCGGATGCCGAGCGCGGTCAGCGTACGTGCTGCGCCTAAGGCGCCTAAAAACACCACTGCGCAGCCGCCAGGCGGGCGCGATCGGCGCTCGGAATCGGCATACGCCATTCGTACACTGCGGTTCCGACCGCGCAGTCCAAACCCGCCTGACGACCAACATGTTTCGTTAGCCGCGGTTAGTCCGTACCGCTGGCCGCTCGCCAGCTATGCCACAACTGCTGCACCGGCGGCGGATAGGCTGTTCTGCCGCTCAGCGCGCGCTGCAGACGCAGCCGCGCCAGACGCGACCACACCCGGTGCGGCCGCGCCAACGCGACCTTGCGCGGCCAGGCCTGCAACAGCTGCGTGCGCCAGGCGGACGTGGCAACGCCACCGGGCGCTGCGCCGTCGCCGGCCACGCGTTGGCGTGCATCCAGCCATTGCACCGCCACCGCAGTGGCATCGCCAGGCCGTGCCCGTGCGAACAGCACCGCTTCCACCGCAATCACCGCCTCGGCGAACGTGCGCAGTGCCCCTAGCGCGTGCTGCAGCGATTGTGGCTGGACGCGCGCGGCCTGCATGGCCGGCAAGGTGTCGGCCAGCTGTGACCACGGCGCACGCACCGGTTCAAGCACGCGCCCCAGCGGATGCCGCGAACGCTGGCTGGACCAGTCACGCAGCTCCTGCTGCCACCACGCCAGCTTGGCATCGGCCGGCAACGGGTCGCCGGCGATATTCATGATGTCTTCCCATTCCTGCAGCAACGCGAACCAGGCAACTGCCAGACGGCGTTGCGGCTCGGGCACGAACGGTTCGGCAACCGACCATTCCGGCCAGCGGGTTGCCCACTTGTCGAGAAAACTGTCGAGCGCGCTGGATTGGCTCATGGCGGTTCCGGAAAAATACGAAGAAAGATCAGATCTGCGGCCACGTTGCCGCATTCCAAAGTGCCTGCGGCTGCTCGACCAGCACATCGGCCTGCCAGTGCGTCGGGTCGTCGTCGTCCAGACGATAGCCCCACAACGCCGCGACCGACGCCATCGCCGCCGCGCGCGCAGCCACGATGTCGCGCTCATCGTCGCCCACATACACGCATTGCGCAGGTGCAACGCCGATGCGTTCTGCGGCTATCACCAGCGGCAACGGATGCGGCTTGCGCTCGGCCAGCGTGTCGCCACCGATCAGCACCGCGCAGCGCTGCTCCCAGCCCAACTGCGGCAGGATCAGGCGTGCCAGATATTCGGGCTTGTTGGTGACGATACCCCACACGCAGCCGGCATCCTCCAGCCGCGCCAGCATCTGTTCGATGCCATCGAACAGCTGCGATTGCGTGCCGATCAGGCCTTCGTAGCGCTGCAGGAATTCCGGCACCAGCGCCGCGCACGCCGCGGCATCGAGCTCGGCAAAGGCCACGCCGAGCATCGCACGCGCACCTTTGGAAACCACCGGGCGAAGCGAAGCCAATGCAACTGGCGCACGCCCACGCGCATCCAGCATCCCGTTGACTGTCGCGAGCATGTCCGGCGCGCTGTCCAGCAAGGTGCCATCCAGATCGAACAACACCGTGCGCGGGAAACTCACCACAGCGCCACGGGCCTGCAACTGCATGCACTCCACCCGAAACGAGAAAATCTCAAACCCTCAGCCAACCGCCTTTGCGATTCCCGATTCCCGATTCCCGAATCCCCGCCCATCACGGCTTCACCGCATACGCCAGGTAATTCACCTCGGTACGCGAGGACAGGCGGGCGCGATTGCGCCACGGCTCGTACAGCATGCCGCTGACGTCTTCGAGCTGCAGCCCGGCGTTGCGCAGCCACGCCGCAAGCTCGGCCGGCTTGATGAAATCCTTGTAGTGGTGCGTGCCCTTGGGCAGCAGGCGCGCGATGTATTCGGCGCCCACCACCGCCAGCGCGAACGCGGCAGGGGTGCGATTGAGCGTGGACAGGAACAGCTTGCCGCCCGGCTTGAGCAGGCTGGCGCAGGCACGGATGATCGCGGTCGGATCCGGCACGTGTTCGAGCATTTCCATGCAGGTCACCGTATCGAAGCTGCCCGGCTGTTCGGCGGCCAGGTCTTCCACCGATTGCACGCGATAGTCGACCTGCACGCCCGATTCCAGGCTGTGCAGACGCGCCACCTTCACCAGTTCCGGCGCCAGGTCGATCGCAGTCACCTGCGCGCCCAGACGTGCCATCGATTCGCTGAGCAAACCGCCACCGCAGCCGACATCGAGCACGCGCGCACCGGCAAGTTCCAGCCGCGTGGACACATACTCCAGACGCACAGGATTGAGCGCATGCAGCGGCTTCTGCGGGCCGTCGGCATCCCACCAGCGGTTGGCCAGCGCGGCGAATTTATCCAGCTCGCTCTGATGGAAATTGCTGGATTTGGCGTGCGTATTCGAATTCATGCGGGGGCTCCGTGATGCGGTGACGCGCGCTCAGGCGCGGACGGTGCGGATGCGTTCGCGCCACTGCCGCGCATTGGCGACCAGGGCGGCGGTATCCATGTCGATGAGCTCGCGCTGCACCAGTTTGGGCTTTCCGGCGATCCACACATCGGTGACCTGATGGCGGCCAGCCGCGTAGATCAGCTGCGACAGCACATGATGCAGCGGCTGGGTTTCCAGTGCAGACAGGTCCACGCAGACCAGGTCGGCCTGCTTGCCGACCTCGATCGAGCCGATCCTGTCGCCCAAGCCCAAGGCACGCGCGCCGCCTAACGTGGCCGCACGCAAGGTGGTCGCGGCGTCCAGCGCGGTCGCATCGTTGGCCACGGCCTTGGCCAGAATGGCGGCGGTACGGTTTTCGCTGAACATGTCCAGGTCGTTGTTGCTGGCGCAGCCGTCGGTGCCGATGGCCAGATTCACGCCCGCACGCTGCAGCGCGCATGCCGGGCAAAAGCCCGAGGCGAGCTTGAGATTGGATTCGGGGCAATGCACCACGCTGACGCCGCGCTCGGCGCACAGATGGATTTCCGCATCGGTGAGCTGGGTCATGTGCACCGCGATCAGGCGGTCGTTGACCAGGCCCAGGCGATCCAGCCGCGCCAGCGGGCGCTGGCCGTACTGCTTGATCGAATCGGCCACTTCCTGCGCGGTTTCGTGCGTATGCAGGTGCACCGGGATGTCGAGCTGGTCGGCCAGCATGCGTACGCGTTCGAAGTTGGCATCGTTCACGGTATACGGCGCATGCGGCGCGAACGCGGTGCTGATCAACGGATCGTCGCGCCATTGGTCGTGCAGCTCGCCGGCACGCGCGAAGTATTCGTCGTCCGACGATGCCCATGCGGTCGGGAAATCGATGATCACCGCGCCCACCAGCGCACGGAAGCCGTGCTGCTTGTAGACGGCCGCCTGCACATCGGCGAAGAAGTAGTTTTCGTTAACGCAGGTCGTACCACCGCGCAGCATTTCGGCGATTGCCAGCGTGGTGCCATCAGCCACGAATTCCGGCCCGATCACCGCCGCTTCCACCGGCCAGATGTGCTGCTGCAACCACACCATCAGCGGCAGGTCGTCGGCGACGCCGCGCAGCAGCGTCATCGGATTATGCGTATGCGCATTGACCAGTCCCGGGATCAACGCCGCATCGGGCCGCGACACGGTCTGCTTGGGCGCAAAACGCGTGCGTGCTTCGGCAGCCGGCAGCACGGCTACGATGACGCCGTGACTGACCGCGACCGCGTGGTCTTCCAGCACCACCGCATGCGGTTCGATCGGCACGACGTAGCCGGCCTCGATCAGCAGGTCGCAGGGTTCGGGCGGAGCGTTGGTCATGAGTGGATCCATTGAAGTTAGTTGCCGAACGGCCAGGAGTCGTCGGAGCGTGACACAGGCGCATATCGCGTGCCGTCGTAGCGCAGCACCTGGCGCTGGCGGTGCGTGCGCTCGATGTCGTCTGCATCCTCGACGGTGGTGGAAGTCACCAGGTTGGCAGTGACTGCGATGTCGGCATAGCCCGCGTGGACTGGCGCGTCCATCGACAGGGTGAGCGTGCCGCGTTCGGTCACCACACCCGTCGCGCCCCAGTTGCACGGTTCGCCTTTTACCCGCCGCCAGACAGTGAGATCCCGCTGCAGCACCGGGCGCAACCGGCGCTGTTCGCGCACCAGCAAGGTCAATGCATCGTTGCTGTCGAAATCCGGACAACTGGGCCCGCGCGCAACGCTGTGCACCACCACGCCAACCGCACGCACGCCCTGCGCCAGGTCATAGCGTGCGGTATCCAGGCGCAGACTGTCGGCAGCAAGTTCGAAGCCGGCATCTTCGCCCATGTCCTGCATGTACAAGGCGACGACCTGGGCAGTGCGGGCATCGAGCATGGCAACGCGCAACTCAAGGTTGCGTTCGCCTGCCTCGGTGGTGGCATCGCTGGCGAACGCAATGGCCGCCAGTCGTATCGATGGGTCGTACGGCCACGGCTTGCAGGTCTGTGCCACGGCATGGTCGACCGGCACCGCCCCTGCGGCGCCGGACACCGCACCAGCTGCCACCGCCGCCACGCTTTGCGCGTCGCAGGCAGTGGCGGCGGCGGTTTGCGCAAGCACCGGACACGCCGCCAGCAGGCCGCTCAGCCCGGCCAGCAACGCGACGCACGCGGCCGTCAGGTGCGAGCCAATGGTGCACGGGACCGGCAGTGCACGCGTGGCCCATGCAGATTCCAGACACCGGCCGCCCAAGCCTGGCAACGGCGCAGTCGTTTCTTCGGCTGCTCCTGGCGTCGTCAGGACACTGGCGCTGCGTACTGCTCGACCGGACCGGCGTCCCAGGCGCATCTGGATTACTTGACGCGCGCCGAGTATTCGCCCGAACGGGTATCGACCTTGATGATCTCGTCCTGGTTGACGAACAGCGGCACGCGCACCACCGCGCCGGTTTCCAGCGTGGCCGGCTTGCCGCCGCCGCCGGAGGTGTCGCCGCGCACGCCCGGATCGGTCTCGGTGATCTTCAGCTCGACGAAGTTCGGCGGCTGCACCCAGATCGGGGTGCCGTTCCACAAGGTCACGATGCAGTCTTCCTCGCCCTTGAGCCACTTGTCGGCGCCGCCCATGCCGGCCTTGTCGGTCTGCACCTGCTCGAAGGTTTCCGGGTCCATGAAGTGCCAGTACTCGCCATCGCTGTAGAGGTAGCGCATGTCGGTATCGACCACGTCGGCCACTTCCACATCGTCGGTCGCCTTCATGGTCATTTCGACCACGCGACCGGACTTGATGAAGCGGTACTTCATGCGGGTGAAGGCCTGGCCCTTGCCCGGCTTGACGTATTCGGTCTCGGTGATGACCGCCGGCTCGTTGTTGACCAGGATCTTCATGCCGTTCTTGACGTCGTTCATGCCAACAGTGGCCATGGTGCAGCTCCTCGATAAGACCACGACCCGCCACGCGGTAGCAGGTCGGATTAGAATGGGGCGCCCGCCGCAACCGGCGGGCATTTGGTTTTGTGACCGCACATGATAACCGCAGCCCCCCTCGCCTTACAGCCATCCCCGCCCCCCGCCCTGCAGCCAGCGCGCTGGCAACAGCAGTGGCGCGACGCCGTGCGCGACCCGCGCGTGCTGCTGCAGCTGCTGGGCCTGGATGCGCAAGCGGCGGCAATCAGCGCTGCCGCCGCCGCCCAGTTTCCACTGCGGGTGCCGCGCGCCTTCGTGGCGCGCATGCGCCATGGCGACCTGCACGACCCGCTGCTGCGCCAGGTGCTGCCGCTGGATGCGGAAATGCAGCCGGTGCCGGGCTTCGGCCTGGATGCGGTGGGCGATGCCGCCGCCCGGACCGCTGCCGGGGTGATCCAGAAATACCGCGGCCGCGCCCTGCTGATCGCCACCGGCAGCTGCGCGGTGCACTGCCGCTACTGCTTCCGCCGCCACTTTCCGTATGCCGAAGAGACCGCTGCGCGCGATGGCTGGCGTGAGGCGGTGACCGCGATCGCCGCCGACCCCGGCATCGAGGAAGTGCTGCTTTCCGGCGGCGACCCGCTCTCGTTGGCCACACCCAAGCTGGTCGAACTCACCGACGCCCTGGCGGCCATCCCGCATCTCAAGCGCCTGCGCATCCACAGCCGCCTGCCGATCGTGCTGCCGGAGCGCGTGGATGCGCCACTGCAGGCCTGGCTGCGCAGCCTGCCGTGGCCGGTGGCGTTCGTACTGCATGCCAACCATGCCAACGAATTCGACCCCGCGGTAGACGCCGCCGTGCAGGGGCTGCGCGACACCGGCGCACACTTGCTCAACCAGGCCGTGCTGTTGCGTGGCGTCAACGACAGCGTGGATGCGCTGGCGGCGCTGAGCGAGCGCAGCTTTGCCGCCGGCGTGCTGCCCTACTACCTGCATCAGCTCGATCGGGTCGCCGGGGTGGCGCATTTCGAAGTGGACGATGCGCGCGCGCGCGCGCTGCATGCCGAGCTGGCTGCCCGCCTGTCCGGCTACCTGGTCCCGCGGCTGGTGCGTGAAATCCCCGGCGATACAGGCAAGCGGCCGCTATAACCGCCCTGACCTCAGCGCAACCGGTCGTAGGAGCGCACCCGGGCGCGATGGCGCTTTACCGGTAACGCCCGGTCGCGCTCAGGCGCGCTCCGAGGGCACTCACCCCGCCGCGATCAGCTTGACCATATCGGCCGGGCTCAACGGCCTGCTGAACCAATAGCCCTGCCCCAGGTCGCAACCGCGCTCGCGCAACAGATTGAATTGCGCTTCCTGCTCGATGCCTTCGGCAACCACGGTGATTCCCAGCGAGTGCGCCATGTTGATGATCGCGGTGGTCAGCGCCAGATCGTCCGGGTCGCGCTGCAGGTCGGCAACGAAACTCTTGTCGATCTTGACCCCGTCCACCGGCACCTGACGCAGATGGCTCAAGCCGGAGAAGCCGGTGCCGAAATCGTCCAGCCATACCTTCACGCCGGTGCGGTGCAGTTGGTCGAGCAGGCTGGCCGCCATCATCTCGTCGCCAATCACCGCGGTCTCGGTCAGCTCCAGATGCAGGCGCGCGGCCGGCAGCCCCGACTCGGCCAGGCACCCGGCCACGGTTTCGATCAGCGCACCGCTGCGCAGTTGCCGCGGCGAAACATTGACCGACACGAACAAACCCTCGCCCACCACTGGCCACTGCGCCGCCTCCAGGCAGGCCGCGCGCAGCACCTTGGGGCCGATCACTTCGATCAGGCCGCTCTGCTCGGCAATATCGATAAAGGTGGACGGCGCGATCGTTCCCAGCGCCGGATGCTGCCAGCGCAGCAGCACCTCCACGCCCACCAGCACACGGTCGCTGGTGCGGTAGATCGGCTGGTAGACCAGGCGCAGCTCGTCGCGTTCCCAGGCCCCGCGCAACTCGTGCTCCATGTGCACGCGGCGCTCCACCGCGTGATCGGCGGCGCGGCTGTAGAAGCGATGGCAGTTCTTGCCGGCGACCTTGGCCTGGTACATGGCGATGTCGCCGTTCTTCAGCAGCGCGGTGGCATCGCGCGCATCATCGGGGAACAGCGTGATGCCGATCGAGGTCCCCAGGAACACCTCGCGGCCCTGCACGTTCAACGGCCGGCTCAGTTCGTGCACCAGCCGGTCGGCCAGTTGCGCCGCCAGCAGGCTCACATCGCCGCTCTGCAGCAGGATCACGAACTCATCGCCGCCAAAGCGCGCCAGAATTGCATCGTCGCCGCCCAGCGCGGCAACTGCGCGGCTGATGCGGCTGGCGAACTGCAGCAAGGCCTCGTCGCCGGCCTCATGGCCAAGCGTGTCGTTGACGCGTTTGAAGTCGTCGATATCGGCAAACAGCAAGGCCAGCTTGCTGTCGGTGCTGCGCGCGGTGTGGAGCAGATGATCCAGACCCTCGCGAAAGCCCAGCCGGTTGGTCAGCCCGGTCAACGCGTCGGTGTAGGCCATGTGCCGCACTTCGCGGTCGTGCCGGGCGATGCTTTCGCTCATGCGCCCGAACGCCGAAATCAACTCGCCGATCTCGTCGTTGCGGGGGTGCGGCGGCAGCTGCACCGCGTAGTCGCCCCGTTCGATCTGCCTTGCCGCTGCCGCCAGCAACCGAATCGGCGCCACCAGCGTGCGCTGCACGTAGATGGCCAGCAACACGCCCAGCCCGACCAGCGCAGCCAGCAGGACCAGCAACCACCCCAGATCACGCTTGCCGATGGCGTTGAGGTTCTGCACCAGGGTGAGATTGGCGCCGGATTCGATCTTGCGCACCCGCTCGCGCGACATGCCCACGCGCACGCCACCGATGCGCTGGTCGCCGATCTTGATCGGCACCGTCACATCCAGCACCTCCGGCGAGGACTGCAACACCATCGCCTGCGCCGCCAGCGCCTTGGCGGCGAGCGGATCGGTCATGGCCTGCCCGTAACGCTGCAAGGTCGGCGTGCCGTCATGCACCAGCCGGCCATGGCGGTCGAACACCAGCACATAGCTCACCACCTGCTGGCGCGAGGCATTGCGCACCAGCGCCCCCACCGCGCCCAGGTCCGAGTAATACAAGGGGTTGGCCAAGCCGGAAGCCAGCTCGGTCGCCAGCGTTTCGCCGCGCGTGCGCAGGCTGCGATCGAACAGCTCGTGCAGGATCTGCGCACTCAAACCGCGCACCTCGCGTTGCATCGCGCTTTGTCGCTGCAGCAGCGAAGCCAGGATCGCACCGACCAGCAGCAGCGTCAGCGCCATCACCAGGAGAAAGCGTGCCTGCAAGCCGAAGCGCACCTGAGTCATTCCACGTGATCCATGACGCGTTGCACGCCCGCGCTCAACTCTTGCAGACGTCGGCGGCTAGCGGGATCCAGCGGATGGAACCCGGTAGTGTCGAAAAAGCGCTTCAGCGCCGGGCCCGCCTTGGGGTCGGAGGCGGCCTGCAGCAACACCACCCGCAGACGCTGCTCCACGGCCGGGTCCATTCCTGCGCGCACCATTTCCACCGCGCGCGGCACCGGCGCAGTGCGGTGCACGATGCGGAAGTCGCGCTTGAACACCGGTGGCATGTGGCGTTCGTCGTCCCAATCGACGTTGCTGAGCGCGCCCACGTCGATCAGATGTTTGTGCACGAACGCGGCAACGTTCAATTTCGACCCCACCATCAGATAGCCGGCCGATCCGCGTGCCGGGGTGTCGTCGGCCGACAGCAGCACATCGCATGCGATGCCGTTGCGCAGCAGTTCGAGCACCGGTAGCAGGTAGCCGCTGGTGGACGAGGCGTTCTGCAATGCCAGGGTATGGCCGCGCAACTGCGACAGCGACTGGATCGGGCTGTCGCGGCGCACGAAGAACACCGTGTGGAAGTCGCGCAGTCCGCCACGCTCGGTCATGAGCAAGGGATGCGCGCTGCCGCGCTGTTCCAGCAGCATCGCCGCACCGGTCGTTTCGCTGACCCAATCGACCCGGCCGCGCCGCAGATAGCTGGACATCTGGCGCGCATCGGGCGCCATCAGGATTTCGCCGCGGCGGATCCCGACCTCGCGCATGCGCGGCACCACGTAATCCAGCAAGGGCTTGAGCTGCTCGTAATGGCTGGCGGGATCATCGCTGATCCGTCCAAGCACCAGGACCGAGGAAGGCGCTGCCGCAGCCGTCACGGCCAAGCCTGCCCCGGCAATCAGCCAGCAGGCAATCAGACACCATCGTAGACCGCGCAAAACGGACACTCCCCTAGAGCCGCGGACAGCCTAGCCGAATCTTTGAAGATGTGACAGACGTCAGTTTCCGGCCTGCTTGGCAAGCATGGCCATGCGCTGCGCATCGGACAGGATGCCGCGAATCAGCCGCACCTCCTGCTCGGTCATCTCTGCGCGCAGCAACAACCGGCGCAACTTGCGCATCGCCGACTCCGGCGCACGGCCCTTGTGGAAGTCGATCTCGTCCAGCGTGTCGCCCAGCTGGCCGAACATCCCTTCCAGCTGTGCGTGGCTGGCCGGCCCGTCACGCAAGCCCGGAGCCGCTGCCGGCGCGCGTTCGGCCTGGCCTGCCGCCAGCTGCGCCAGTCGCACTTCGTACGCCAGCACCTGCACGGCCGCGGCCAGATTGAGCGAACTGAACTGCGGATCGGAGGGAATGTGGACCGCGGCGTGGCACAGCTGCAGCTCGTCGTTGGTCAGACCGGTACGCTCGCGGCCGAATACGAAGGCCACCTCGGCCGGCTCGCCCGCCTTGGCCAGGGCACGCTGCGCGCCCTCGTCCGGCAGCAGTTCTTCCAGCGCCACCCGGCGCGCGCGCGCAGTGCAGCCAATCACCAGCGTGCAGTCGGCCACCGCCTCGCCCAGTGTCGCGAAGATCGGCGCCTGGCTCAGCACGTCTTCTGCGCCGGCCGAGCGCCGATAGGCGTCTTCGTCGAGTGCGCGCTCCGGCGCCACCAGCACCAGGCGCGAAACCCCCATGGTCTTCATCGCACGCGCTGCAGCGCCGATGTTGCCTGGATGCTGGGTACCCACAAGAACAAATCGGATGCGCTGGCTGACGGACATGAACGGAGATCGGGAAGCTGTTCGGCCGTAGATGGTAAACTGCGCGGCCGGCTTTCGCGCCGGACCGCTCTTTTACCTTCGCCATTGTCCGATTCTGCCTTCACGGGAGCTTTCACCATGCAGAAACCCGCCGTCACCGTCATGGTCAAAGCCGCCCGCCTCGCCGGCAATGTGCTGTTGCGCGGCATCAACAAGCTCGATGCGCTCAATGTGGTGCAGAAAGGCCGCATGGACTACGCCAGCGAAGTCGATGCCGATGCCGAGAAGGTCATCATCAAGGAACTCAAGCGCGGCTACCCCGAGTACGCCGTGTTCGGCGAAGAAGGCGGCGTGCAGGGCGGCAAGAGTGGCCGCTACACCTGGGTCATCGATCCACTGGACGGCACCAGCAATTATCTGCGCGGCTTCCCGCACTACTGCGTGTCCATCGCGCTGGTGGAAAATGGCGAACCGACCGATGCGGTGATCTTCGACCCGTTGCGCAATGAGCTGTTCACCGCCAGCCGCGGCGCAGGCGCGGTGCTCAATGACCGCCGCATCCGTATCGCAGAGCGCAAGGATTTGGAAGGAGCCATGGTCCACACCGGCTTTCCGCCGCGCGAACGCGCGCGCGCCAGTGCACAGCTCAAGTGCGTGGATGCGCTGCTGGTACAGGCCGAAGACGTGCGCCGTACCGGCTCGGCGGCGCTGGATCTGGCCTATGTGGCCTGCGGCCGCGCCGACGCCTATTTCGAAGCGGGCGTCAAAGCCTGGGACATCGCCGCTGGTGTGCTGCTGGTACGCGAGGCCGGTGGCCGCGTTTGCGACTACAAGGGTGCCACCCCGCCGCGCATGGACAACATGGGCCCTGAGACGCAGCAGATCGTGGCCGGCAACATCAAGATCAGCGACGCGTTGCAGAAGGTCATCGTCAACACCGGCTACGCCCGCGAGTTCGACGCCAAGTTCTGATCGACCCGTTCGCACTACCGCTGCCCGGCAGACATCGGAACACGCCCGAGCACGGAGGCTTCCCTGCAAGGCCTCTCGCGACCGGGGTCGCTCCTACCCACAGCGCACCTATCCAAAGCGCAGTAAACAAGGCCGGGATCGCTCCCGGCCTTGTGCGTTTCGGTTCGGTACCAAGCCAATCCGCGCCGCAACTGTAGGCGCGCGCCTGAGCGCGAGGAGCGTTCCCTGCAAAGTCTCTCGCGACCGGGGTCGCTCCTACCCACAGCGCAGTAAACGTACAAGGCCGGGATCGCTCCCGGCCTTGTACGTTGGGTGCCGCTGTCACAGCGCTAGGCAGTGCCTGGCGCCGGTGCAGGACCTCAGGCGATCGCGGCGTGGTAGCGGCGCTCGACTTCTTCCCAATTGACGGCGTTGTAGAACGCGCCGATGTATTCCGGGCGACGGTTCTGGTACTTCAGGTAGTACGCGTGTTCCCACACGTCCAGACCCAGGATCGGGGTGTTGCCCTCGAACAGCGGGCTGTCCTGGTTGGCGGTGCTTTCCACCACCAGCTTTTTGTCGGGGGTCACGCTCAACCACGCCCAACCCGAGCCAAAGCGGCTAACGGCGGCCTTGGTGAAGGCTTCCTTGAATTTCTCGAAACCACCAACATCCTTGTCGATCGCCTTGGCGACCTCGCCCTTGGGCTCTCCGCCACCGTTGGGCGACAGCACGGTCCAGAACAGGGAATGGTTGGCGTGGCCGCCGCCATTGTTGCGCACCGGGCCCTGCAGGTTTTCCGGCAGGCTCTTCAGCTTGGAGACCAGTTCTTCGATCGGCAGATCGGCGTACTCGGTCCCTTCCAGCGCCGCGTTGACGTTGTTGATGTAGGTCTGGTGATGCTTGGTGTGATGGATTTCCATCGTTTGCGCATCGATGTTCGGTTCCAGCGCGTCGTAGGCGTAGGGCAACTGCGGAAGGGTGTAAGCCATGCGTATCTCCTGGACTTGCCGCCCGGCGAAGACCGGGCGTTGCGGGGTGAATGGTAAGGACGGCGGCAGCGCTTACCAAGGGTGCTGGCAGGGAAACTTCATCCCATCGCATGCCGCACGATGTTCGCCGCACACCTTGCACCAGGTCCCGGTTACTTGGGCGTGAACCGTCCCGGCGCCGGCCACGTTCAAAGTCGACACAGTCGCGCATCGGCATACTTGCTCTGCCGTACCCATTTCGGACCGTCTTCATGCGCAAGCCCGCTTTGCTCGTTGTCGCCATCGCGCTGCTCGTCGCCGGCCTGTGGGGCATGCGTGCGATGCAGACGCCCAAGCCGCAGTTCGCGCCGCAACTCAACGCCCCGATCGCCGCGGACACGCCGACGCGCGAGGTGCCGCGTCTGCCCGCCTTTCTGCCGACCGAGGCGATGGCCACCATCGTGCTGATCCAGCGCGGCGGCCCGTTTCCGCATCCGCAGGATGGCGGCGTGTTCGGCAACCGCGAGCATCGCCTGCCCGAACGCCCGCGTGGCTATTACCGCGAATACACTGTCGATACCCCTGGCAGCCCGGATCGCGGCGCGCGCCGCATCGTTACCGGCGGCACCCCGCCCGAGGCGTGGTACTACAGCGACGATCATTACCAGAGCTTCAAGGCCTTCGATGGCCCGACCCCGGACCAGGCACCATGAACGCTGGCGACTTCGCGCTGGATTTGTCCGATCCGCAGCAGTCGGGGGTGTATCAGGCCGAGACCGACGATCTGGACACCATGGCGGCGCTTGCGCGCGATGCCGGCCTACGCATCGTGCGCGTGGATCTGGCCGCCTGCAGCGACAAGCGCATGCTGCTGATGCGCCTGGCCACGCAACTGGATTTCCCGGCCAGCTTCGGCCGCAATTGGGACGCGCTCAGCGATGCCCTGCGCGACCTGGCGTGGCTGCCTTCGCCACATGGCTATGCGCTGCTCATCGACGGCGCCCAGGCGCTGGCCAGCACGGCACCCAACGACCGCGACACCTTGCTGGACATCCTCGATGAAGTCGCCAACGCCTGGGCAGCACGCGGGCTGACCTTCGCGGCGTTCGTTGCGCCCGCAAGCGCCTGCGACTGAGAGCAGCCAACAGCACGCCTGCGCAGCCGGCCGAGCGGACACGCCTGGCGCCGGCACCACATGCCCCGTGCAGAAGCGATGGCTGCCTGCATGCCGCCCGCACCGACCTGATGAGCGCTCGCGATGTTTCCCAGGCACCGCGCGGCGCGGTCGATCAGCGCTGGTATTTCCGGCGAACACGGATCGCTACGCACCCGCATCGGCCCGCACCCAGGCGCGATGGCAAACCACCATCGCCCTTCGTCGCGCCAAACGCGCGAACGGCACGCATTGCGCGTGCCGACCGACGATCAACTATCCAGCTCGCTCCAGCGCGCGTACGCCGCATCCAGGTGCTTTTGCGCATCGGCCAATGCTGCGGTGTGGGCCGCCATCGCCGCACTGTCGCGCTGATAGAAGGCCGGCTCGTTCATCGCCTCGGTGAGCGTGGCCACTTGCTGCTCCAGCGTCTCGATCAGGGCCGGCAGTTGCTCCAGCTCGCGTGCATCCTTGTAGCTGAGCTTGCGCTTGGGGGCGGTGTCCGCCGGCACTGCAGCCACGGGCGCGGTCGCCACCGCAGTGGCCGATGCCTTGGCCACCGCCATCGCATTGCCGACCGGCGTACGGCGCTGGCGCAGCGAATCGCTGTAGCCGCCGACGTAATCGCCGATCAGGCCATCGCCCTCCATCACCAGCGTGGAGGTCACCACGTTGTCGAGGAAGTCGCGGTCATGGCTGACCAGCAGCAAGGTTCCGGTGTATTCGCCCAGCAACTCCTCCAGAAGCTCCAGCGTTTCCACGTCCAGGTCGTTGGTCGGTTCGTCCATCACCAGCAGGTTGGACGGCTGCGCGAACAGACGTGCCAGCAATAGGCGATTGCGCTCGCCACCGGACAGGCGCGTGATCGGCGCGCGCGCGCGCTCGGGCGTGAACAGGAAATCCTGCAGATAGGCATGCACATGCTTGCGCTTGCCGTTGATTTCCAGGAAATCGCGGCCCTCGGCCACGTTTTCGATCGCGCTCCAGTCTTCGCGCAGGGTGGAACGGTATTGGTCGAAATACGCAATCTGCAGATTGGTACCGATGCGGATTTCGCCTTGCTGCGGCTGCAGATCGCCCAGCAACAGCTTGAGCAAGGTGGTCTTGCCGCTACCGTTGGGGCCGATCAGGCCGATGCGGTCGCCACGCTGGATGATGGTGGAAAAATCCTTGACCATCGTGCGCGCACCGAACGCGAAGCCAACCTCCTTGGCCTCGATCACCTTCTTGCCGGACGACTCGCCCTGCGAGACTTCCATGCGCACGTTGCCGGTGAGCTCGCGCCGCTGCACGCGCTCGTTGCGCATCGATTCCAGGCGCCGCACGCGGCCCTCGTCGCGGGTGCGCCGGGCCTTGATGCCCTGACGGATCCAGATCTCTTCCTGCGCCAGCAACTTGTCGAAGCGCGCATTCTCCTGCGCCTGCGCATTGAGCCGTTCCTCGCGGCGGCGCTCGTAGTTGGCCCAGTCGCCCGGCCAGCTGGTGACCTGGCCGCGATCGATCTCGACGATGCGGGTGGCCAACGCACGCAGGAAGCGCCGGTCGTGGGTGACGAACAGCACGCTGCCGCTCCAGCCCTTCAGGAAGGTTTCCAGCCAATCGATGGCTTCGATATCCAGATGGTTGGTCGGTTCGTCCAGCAGCAGCACATCCGGCGAGGACACCAGCGAACGCGCCAAAAGCACGCGTCGCTTCATACCGCCAGACAGCCGCGCGAACTCCGCATCGCCATCCAGTTCCAGCTTGGTCAGCGTCTCGGTGACGCGTTGATCCAGCGCCCACCCGTCGGCCGCATCGATCTTGGCCTGCACTTTGCCGAACGCATCGGCGTCGAACACCTCGGCATGGCTGAGTTGATGGAATTCGGCCAGCCAATGACCCAACTCGCCCAGACCATCGGCCACCACGTCGAACACGCTGCCGCCGGTCCCTTGCGGTACCTCCTGCTCCAGCCGCGCGATGCGCACACCCTGTTGCACGCGCACTTCGCCATCGTCGGGCTTGAGCTCGCCGGCGATCAGTTTCATCAAGGTCGATTTGCCGGCGCCGTTGCGGCCGATCAAGGCGATACGCTCGCCCGGCTCGATCGTGAGGTCGGTTTTTTCCAGCAACAAGGGGCCGCCGACGCTGTAGTCGACGCTTTGCAGAGTGATTAAAGGCATGGCGCAATTGTACGGGATTGGTGATTGGGGATTCGGGATTGGCAAAAGCGCACGCTGTCACGGTGACGAATCCCGAATCCCTACTCCCCAATCCCGGGCTAAAATGCGCCATGAACGAATTCTCCGCGCTGCCGCTGTCGCCGGCCCTGGCCCCCGGCATCGACGCCCTTGGCTATACCGTCCTGACTCCCATCCAGGCGCAAAGCCTGCCGCCGATCCTGCAGGGGCTCGATGTCATCGCCCAGGCGCCGACCGGCAGCGGCAAGACCGCCGCGTTCGGACTGGGCCTGCTGCAAAAGCTCGACCCTGCAGTGACCCGCGCACAGGCGCTGGTGCTCTGCCCCACCCGCGAATTGGCCGACCAGGTCGGCAAGCAGCTGCGCAAGCTCGCCACCGGCATTCCCAACATGAAGCTGGTGGTGCTCACCGGCGGCATGCCGCTGGGCCCGCAATTGGCCTCGCTGGAAGCGCACGACCCGCAAGTGGTGGTGGGCACGCCCGGTCGCATCCAGGAACTGGCCCGCAAACGCGCCCTGCATCTGGGCGGCGTGCGCACGCTGGTGCTGGACGAGGCCGACCGCATGCTCGACATGGGCTTCGAAGAACCCATCCGCGAGATTGCCAGCCGTTGCGACAAACACCGCCAAAGCCTGCTGTTTTCGGCCACGTTCCCGGACAGTATCCGCACGCTTGCACGCGAGCTGTTGAAGGAGCCGGTTGAGATCACGGTGGAAGGCGCCGATAGCGCACCGGAGATCGATCAGCAGTTCTTCGAGGTCGACCCGACCTATCGGCAAAAGGCCGTTGCCGGCCTGCTGCTGCGTTTCAATCCCGAGTCCAGCGTGGTGTTCTGCAATACCCGCAAGGAAGTGGACGAGGTGGCTGGCTCGCTGCAGGAGTTCGGCTTCTCCGCACTCGCGCTGCACGGCGACATGGAACAGCGCGACCGTGACGAAGTGCTGGTGCGCTTCGTCAACCGCAGCTGCAACGTGCTGGTGGCCAGCGACGTGGCCGCTCGCGGGCTGGACGTGGAAGACCTCTCGGCGGTGGTCAACTACGAGCTGCCCACCGATACCGAAACCTACCGCCATCGCATTGGCCGTACCGCACGTGCCGGCAAGCATGGACTGGCGCTGAGCCTGGTCGCCCCGCGCGAAACTGCCCGCGCGCAGGCACTGGAAGCCGAACAGGGCCAACCCTTGAAGTGGTCGCGTGCGCCACTGGCCACCGCGCGCCCGGCGCAACTGCCACAGGCGGCAATGACCACCTTGCGCATCGATGGCGGCAAGACCGACAAGCTGCGTGCCGGCGACATCCTGGGCGCCCTGACTGGCGAAGCCGGGCTCTCGGGCGCGGCAATCGGCAAGATCGCCATCTACCCTACCCGCTCCTACGTGGCCATTGCCCGCGCGCAGGTCGCCAAGGCGCTGGCACATCTGCACGCAGGCAAGATCAAGGGACGCCGGTTTCGGGTCAGCAAGCTCTGAACGCAGCGCGGCCGGCGTCGTGCCGGCCGCCCATGTTTCAGCAGGAGCAATCCTGGATGCGCGCACGTCCACGCATCCAGGGTCGCTTCAGCGCTTGGACTCAGTAAGAAAGTGTCGCCAACAGCGGCACATCGTTCGCCCATTTCTGGCGACCCTGCAGCACCTGCAATTCCACCAGCACGGCTGCGCCAACGACTTCCAGTTCGAGTTGGGCAGCAAGTCCCAGGGCCGCACGCAGCGTGCCGCCGGTGGCCAGCACGTCGTCGACAATCAGTACGCGCGCCCCGCGTGGCAGCGCATCCTCATGCATTTCGATGCGATCGGTGCCGTACTCCAGCGCGTATTCCTGGATCAGCGTGCGCCCCGGCAGCTTGCCCGGCTTGCGCACCGGCACGAAGCCGGTCCGCAGTTCGCGCGCCAGGGCAGCGCCCAGAATGAAACCGCGCGCCTCGATACCCAGCACCGCATCCAGCGGCGTGGTGCGCCACGGCTGCGCCATTTCGTCCAGCGCAGAGGCGAAATCCGGGCCGTCCGACAGCAACGGGGTAATGTCCTTGAAGACGATGCCCTGCTTGGGGAAATCGGCGATGTCGCGAATCCGCTCCGACCAATGGTTGGGTCCGGAAGTCGTGGTGCCGGCGCAGCGGCTGCAGTCAGTCATGAGGGCGGTGGCGTGGTGGCCGGTGGGGTTGCGCCTATTCTAGGCTGCGCACGCCATCCACGCCGGATTTACGGCATACCTGCATCTGAGCGCGTCAGGAACTGCACGACAGCATCGAACACCCGGCGCGATCGCGTGCCCAGTCCGGCCGCCGCGCCGCAAACGCGTCGCGCCCGTGCTGATCGTCGTAAGGGCGGCGCATGACCTCCAGCAACTCCTGCACCCCGGACGGGTCACCCTGCTCGGCACGGTCGATCGCCTGCTGCGCCAGATAATTGCGCAACACATAGCGCGGGTTGGCCAGGCGCATGCGCGCGCGCCGCTCTTCCGGCGACAGCGGATCCTGCTGCAGGCGCGCGGCATAGCGCTGCAGCCATTGCTGCAGCTGCGGCGCATCCACCAGGCGTTTGTCTTCGTCGTAAAAGGCGTCGCGCAGCTGCGCGGGGTCCGGATGTTCGGGCGACAGGTCGATGAGCCCACGGAAGGTCAGCGTCATGTCCATCTCGGATTCGCGCATCAGGGCGCGCAGCGCGTCGATCAGCTGCAGATCCTCGTCGCGACACTCTGCCAAGCCCAGCTTGGCGGCGGTGTCGCGCCGGTCGCACGCCAGGTAGGTATCGCGAAAACGATCCAGCCCATATTGCAGCAGGGCCTGGTCGGCAAACAGCGGCGCCAGCGCCTGGGCAAGCCGGCCCAGGTTCCAGTAGGCCACTTGCGGCTGGGTGCCGAAGCGATAGCGCCGCCCCTGCGCGTCGGTGGTGTTGGGCGTCCAGTCCGGGTCATAGTCGTCGACCCAGCCATACGGGCCGTAGTCGATGGTCAGACCGAGGATCGACATGTTGTCGGTATTCATCACCCCATGCACGAACCCGACCCGCATCCAGTGCGCCACCATCACCGCGGTACGCTCGCAGACCTGCGCAAACCAGTCGGCGTAGAGCGCCTCGCCGGCACCGGCCAACGCCGGGAAATCGCGGGCGATGGTGAAATCCACCCACTGCTTCAGCAATGCGATATCGCCGCGTGCGCTGGGCAATTCGAAGTTGCCGAAGCGGATGAACGAAGGCGCCACCCGGCACACGATCGCGCCCGGCTCGCGCTGCGGGTGGCCGTCGTAGAACATGTCGCGCACCACCGCCTCACCAGTGCCGACCAGGCTCAACGCACGCGTGGTCGGCACGCCCAGATGATGCATGGCCTCGCTGCACAGGAATTCGCGGATCGACGAGCGCAATACGGCGCGCCCATCGGCACCGCGGGAATACGGCGTCGGGCCGGCACCCTTGAGCTGCAATTCGTAGCGCCCACCGTCGGTTCCGATCGCCTCGCCCAGCGAAATCGCCCGCCCGTCGCCAAGCTGTCCGGCCCAATGCCCGAATTGATGCCCACCGTAGTTGACCGCCCAAGGCTGCATTCCCGGGTACAGCGCGTTGCCGCCGAACACCTGGGCGAACTGCGCACTGGCGATCTCGGCCGCCTCCAGGCCCAGCACCTGCGCCATCTCCGCCGAATGCGCGATCAGGTACGGAGCGGCGACCGGCGTCGGCAAGACTGACGACCAGGCCGCGCCCACCTCGCGCCGGCGCGCCCCCTCTTCCGGGTCGCCAGGCAGCTGTTGACGCAGACGATTATCGAAGTGCAAATGTGTCATGCCGGCAAGCCTAGGCCACCGGCGGTGAACCTGACATGGGCGAAGCCGCATCCGGCGCTGCGTGCGTACCGTATCTTCACTCGCTTGGCGTGTGCCGAGCGGGCTCGTCCTGCACATGCTTGCGACGTGCGATAGCGGCTAATGGCCGCCGGCTGCCGATCAGATGCGAACCAGACAGAGGCGAACGTTGCCGGGACGCCACTCTCTGGTCTGCACTTGCCCGCCTGTTGCGTTCGTGCCTGGTCCCCACCACCCTTCCTGCCCCCGTACCGATATTGCCCATGCCTTCGCGCGCTTCCCGCTGGTTCCGTCCTGCCCTCCTGTTGCTCGGTTCGTTGACCATGACGGCCTGCAGCAGCGTCTTTTTTGGTGGCATCAATGCCGCATCCAGCCGATCGGGCATCGTCGAGCATCGCGACCAGGTGTTCGATTCCGCGCACGGCCTGGCGCTGGATGTCTACCAGCCGCGCGGCGCAAGCGACGCGCCAGTGGTGGTGTTTTTCTACGGCGGCACCTGGAAGCGCGGTTCACGCGCCAACTATCGCTGGGTGGGCCGCGCACTTGCGCGCCAGGGCGTGGTGGCGATGGTGGCCGACTACCGCAAGTATCCGCAGGTCGGATTACACGGTTTCATGTCCGACGCGGCAGGCGCCACCGCATGGAGCTACCGCCACGCGCACGAGTACGGCGGCAACCCGAATCGCCTCGCGGTGATGGGTCATTCGGCAGGCGCGCATATGGCCGCGTTGCTTGGCACCGATGCCCGCTGGCTGCAGGCGCAAGGTCTCAAACCTCACCAGTTGTGCGGCGTGGTAGGCCTGGCCGGGCCGTACGACTTCATGCCGATGACCGATCCCGAATTGGTCGAAATCTTTGGCGATGCGCCGGCAGCGCAACGGCAATCGCAACCGGTGCGTTACGTCGGCGGCGACGAACCGCCCATGTTGCTGCTGCATGGCGATGCCGACCGCGTGGTCGAACTACAGAACAGCATCTCGCTGCAGCAGGCGCTCAAGCGCGAAGGCGGCAGTGCCGAACTGAAGGTCTACCCCGGCATGGGCCATCTCGGCATCCTGCTGGCGCTGCGCAAATCGCCCGAGCGCTCGCAGGTGCTGAACGATACGCTGCGGTTTGTGCGCCAGTGCCGGGTGCCTTGAAGCGCAATCCGCCCTGACGTCGCTTGGGATTGAGTGACTGCTGCGAACGGCTGATGGGCAGCGATACCGACGACGGTGTCGCTGGGTAGCCATTCGGATCCGGAATGAGCGGAATACATCGCGATGAGAGACGCCATGTCGTAGCAGCAGACAGCGGGCGAAACACAGTCCCGCCCACCTACTCGCACCCCGCTCTCCCTACTCCCCGATGCCTCAATTGGCCGGCTTGCTTCCCATCAGCTCGAACGGGCCGCCTTTCTTCAACGCAGCCTGATACGCCGGACGCGCTTGGATCCGCTGCAGAAACGCGTGCAAACGCGGGTATTTCTCCAGACCGCCGCCGCGTGCGGCCGCCGCCTGTACGGGGAAGCTCATCTGGATGTCGGCGGCGGTGAAGCGTTCGCCAGCGAACCAGTTGCCGGCCTGCAACGACTGCTCCATCCAGTCCAAATGCAAGGTGAGCTGCGGCCCGACGAAGCCCGACATCGCCTTGTCCACGATCGCACGTGCGATGGGTTTGGCGAAGAACGGCATCGGCGCGCTGCGGATGCGACCGAAGATCAGCGTCATCAGCAACGGCGGCATCGCCGAGCCTTCGGCGTAATGCATCCAATAGCGAAACTGCAGGCGCTCGGGCGAATCCAGCGGCCGCGGCGATGGCGACAGCGCGCACTCGGTGTCGTAGCGCTCGGTTAGGTACTCCAGGATCGCCCCAGATTCGGCTACGACCAGATCGCCATCGACCAGCACCGGCGATTTGCCCAGCGGATGGATCGCGCGCAGCGCCGGCGGCGCCAGCATGGTCTTGGGGTCGCGTTCATGGCGCACGATCTGGTAAGGCAGCGCCAGTTCTTCCAGCAGCCACAGCACGCGCTGGGAACGGGAATTATTGAGATGGTGGACAGTGATCATGGGATGGCTGCGCGCGGAAAGCGCACATCCTACCGATCCAGGCGTCGTCGCTGTGCGCAAGCAGCGCCTGGTGACGCGCCAACGAGGCTGGCCGCCTATCTTGCAGGCAATAAAAAACGCCAGCCGCTTGCGCGACCGGCGTTTTTGGCAACCCTAAGGTTGCAGGCGGATTAGACCGCCTGCACCTGGTCAGCCTGCATGCCCTTCTGGCCCTGCACGGCGACGAAGGTGACCTTCTGGCCTTCCTGCAGCGACTTGAAGCCGGTGCCCTGGATGGCGCGGAAGTGCACGAACAGGTCCGGGCCGCTTTCCGGGGTGATGAAGCCGAAGCCCTTGGCATCGTTGAACCACTTCACGGTACCGCTCTGACGCTCTGACATTTACTAACTCCTGAACTATTGATGGATAAATCGCAGCGTCCGAAAAGCCGGAGCTGAGACTGAGTTGCAGGCGTTGGTAAAGCGGAACGATGAAGCGAGATCTGTAACGATCCGGCTGCACCAGGCCACGATTCACGGTGACCCTTGCAAACACAGTGCGTGCACAGTACTCGTGTTTTCTGCAAAAAGCGACACCCTGCGTCAAATCTTTTGCAGTCGGGTCCAATCCGACGGCCTGTCGGGACTGTCCCCATCCCAATTGACCGGATGCCACTGCCTGACGCCCCCACAGCTGCGCAGATCATGGGGGCCGTTAACGACACCTGCCCGGCCATGGTCCGCGACGTCCTGGACCGCGCCTCAGCGCCTGTCGCCCCGCCGTGGCCCTTGCAGCCAACCGGCCTCTGAGCCAAGCCCACCCTGCCCTTGCTCGCACCATCCAGCTGTCAGCCAGCCCAGGCCCGGCCGACGACGCACCTCTGCCAGATGCGGGCAACACCCGGCGCATGAACCGGCCGCGTATCATAGGCGCCCTTTGCAACCGGCATCCTGATGGCCCTCACCGCCACCGTCCGCAGGGCGGAACTTCAGATCAGCGACATGGACCGCGGCTATTACGCCAACCATTCGCTGACCCTGGCCCAGCACCCTTCCGAGACCGACGAGCGCCTGATGGTGCGGCTGCTGGCGTTCGCGCTATTTGCCGACGATCGTCTGGAATTCGGCCGTGGCCTCAGCAACGACGACGAGCCGGACCTATGGCGGCGCGACTACACCGGCGACCCGGATCTGTGGATCGACCTCGGCCAGCCGGACGAAAGCCGCGTGCGCAAGGCCTGCAACCGCTCGCGCGAGGCGGTGGTCATCGGCTACGGCGGCCAGGCCACCGAAACCTGGTGGAAAAAGCACGCCAACGCCATGGGCCGGTACCGCAATCTGCGCGTGATCGAGCTCGACTCGCAGGCCACCGAAGCGCTGGGCGCACTGATCCAGCGCGGCATGCGGTTCGACGTGATCATCCAGGACGGCGAAGTGCAGATGCTGGCCGACCACGGCAGCGTCACCCTGACCCCGATGGTGCGGCAAGCCCCGGCCGAATGAGCATGCGTTGCGACGTGCTGGTCATCGGCGCCGGCGCTGCCGGGCTGATGAGCGCCTTCACTGCCGGCCAGCGTGGCCGCAAGGTGGTGGTGATCGATCATGCCAACAAGGTCGGCAAGAAGATCCTGATGTCCGGTGGCGGGCGCTGCAATTTCACCAACACCGGCACCACGCCTGGCAACTTCATTTCGGCCAATCGGCATTTCTGCAAATCCGCCCTGGCGCGCTACAGCCCGGCGGATTTTGTGGAGATGGTCGAACGGCATGCCATCGCCTATCACGAGAAAGAGCTGGGCCAGTTGTTCTGCGACATCTCCTCCAAGCAGATCGTGCGCATGCTGCTGGACGAATGCGATGCGGCCGGCGTGCAGATCCGCACCCAGTGCGACGTGCTGTCGGTCCAGCGCGGCAGCGACGGCTTCCAGATCCAGACCAGCCAGGGGGCCGTGCAGACGCAGTCGTTGATCGTGGCGACCGGGGGGCTGTCGATTCCCAGCATGGGGGCCAGCGGCTTCGGCTATACCCTGGCCAAGCAGTTCGGCCATGCGCTGCTGCCCACCCGCGCCGGGCTGGTGCCACTCACGCTGAGCGGCAAGCATCAGGAGCGTCTGCAAGCGCTGTCCGGGCTGGCGTTGCCGGTCCAGGCGCAGTGCAACGGAGTCAGCTTTCGCAATTCCATGCTGCTCACCCATCGTGGGGTCAGCGGCCCGGCGATCCTGCAGATTTCCTCGTATTGGCAGCCGGGCGACGATTTGCGGCTGGATCTGCTGCCCGGTCGCGATGCAGCGACGTGGCTGCGCGAACAAAAGCAGCAACGCGGCGCCACCGAGCTGCGCAACGTGCTGGCCGACGTGCTACCGAAACGGTTTGCGCAACGCTTGTGCGAGCTCTGGCTGCCAGACAAGCCGGTGCGTCAGCTGGATCCGCCGCAGCTGACAGCCGCCGCCGAGCTGCTCGGCAGCTTCCCGCTGATCGCCAGCGGCACCGAAGGCTATCGGACAGCTGAAGTCACCCTGGGCGGGGTCGATACCCAACAGGTCTCCAGTGCGACCATGGAGTCGCGCCTGGTGGCAGGCCTGTACTTTGTCGGCGAGGTGCTGGATGTCACCGGCTGGCTGGGCGGTTACAACTTTCAGTGGGCGTGGGCGTCCGGCCATGCGGCGGGGAGCGTGGCGTAACGGCGATGGCGGGGGGCTCGCCCACCGATCAGGTCAGGCGCCTTGAACGCGCTGTCGCGGCATGGACAGCACGCAGTGAAACGGTCGATGCGCGCCAGAAGGCATCTTCCACGCGCAAATATTGTTCTACGTCTCACACTTGATGCGGCATGCTCCACACACATGGACGTGCCAAACCCCTTCGTGTATTAAAGCCCGTCTCTAGGGAGCCGCGCATGCAAAAAGGCAAAGATCTCACCCTCCGCCTGATGATCGTCGACGACAGCGTGGAGAGTGCGGAGACCATCGTCACCGCGCTGCGCAATGGCGGCATTGCGGTGCGTCCATCGCGACCGCAAAGCCAGGAGGAACTGGCCAGCATGCTGTCGGGCCAGATCGATCTGGCCATCTTGGGTCAGGCGCAGCAGATCCCCATGAGCGCCTTGCAGACCCAGATTGCGGGCAGCGGCAAGGACATCCCGATCATCTTGCTGGCCGAGCGGATCGAAGAGAACGCCCTGGTCGAGGCCGCTTCGCACGGGGTGCGCGCCATTGCATTGCGCCACCGCCCCGCGCATTTGCTTGCACTGGTGCGCTCGGAATGGGACGACCTGCTGGCCCGCCGCGGACTGCGCCGCATCGAAGCGCAGATGCGCGAGACCGAGCGCCGCTGCGACGCACTCATCGCATCCTCGCGCGACCCGATCGCCTACGTGCATGAAGGCATGCATATCCGCGCCAACGATGCCTATCTGGAAATGTTCGGCTTCGAGTCGTTCGACGATGTCGAAGGTATCTCGCTGCTGGACATGATCGCCGCGCAATACGTCGACGATTTCAAACAGCTGCTCAAGGCGATGTCCAAGGGCGAACCGCCGCCGGCACAGTACAAGCTCGATGCACGCCGCGTGGAAGGCGACACCTTTCCGGCCACGATGGAGTTCGCCACCGCCACCTATGAAGGCGAGCCGTGCATCCAGGTGGTGTTCCGGCGCCGCGAGGAGTTCGACCCGGAACTGGCGCGCGAGGTCGAAGACTTGCGCCAGCGCGACCAGGTCACCGGCCTGCTCAATCGCCCCACCTTCATGGTGGCGCTGGAACAGGCCGTGGCACAGGCCGGCCGCAGCGAGGGCCAATCCGGCTTCCTGCTGATCGAGCCGGATCACTACGCACGCATCCTTCCGGAGTTCGGGCTGGATTCGGCAGATGCGCTGATTGCTGCGCTTGCCGCGCATGTGGCGAGCGTGCTGGACGACAGCGTGTTGGCCGCGCGCTTCGGCGAACACAGTTTCGCCCTGCTGTTGAACGGAAATTACGCGCGCACGCATGCGCTGGCCGAAACCGTGCGCAATGCGTTCGCGCAGCACGTGGTCAGCGTGGGGACGCGCTCGGCCACGGTGACGGTCAGCATCGGCGGCGTGCAGATCGGCGAAAAGATCGCCAGCATCGGCCAGGTACTCAATCGCGGCACCGAGGCGGTGCGCACCACTGCCGAGCTCGGTGGCAACGCGGTCAGCATCTACGACCCGGCTGCGGCGGATCGGGCCGAAGAAGAACGCATCGAACGTTGGGTCGAGCAGCTGCGCGAAGCGCTGGTCGGCGACGGTTTCCTGCTGCATTACCAGCCGGTGCTCAACCTGCAAGGCGAGCCGCTGGAGCTGTACCAGGCCTTCCTGCGCCTGGAACGCAATGGCGAAATGATGTCGCCGAACGCGTTCATGGCCATCGCCGAAGAGCACGACCTGGTCACCGAAATCGACCGCTGGGTGGTGGCGCGGGCCATCCGGCAACTGGGCGAACGCCAACGTGCCGGGCACAAGACCCATCTGCTGGTACGCATCGGGCCAAACTCGTTCTCGGACCCGCAGATGATCGACACCATCCGCGAGCAATTGGCGGTTTACGGTGTCCCCGGCGAACGGCTGTGGCTGCAGACGCCGGAGTCGAAGGTGTTTACGCACCTGCGCAACGCGCAGCAGTTCCTGGCGGCGGTGTCGGCGATGGATTGCAAGGTCGGGCTGGAGCAGTTCGGCTCGGGTCTGGATTCGTTCCAGTTGCTGGCGCATTTCCACCCGGCCTTCCTCAAACTGGATCGCGGCATCACCGGCGACATCGCCTCGGCGCGGGAGAGCCAGGAAAAGATTCGCGAAATCACCTCGCGGGCGCAGCCGGCCGGCATTCTGACAATGGCCGAGTTCGTCGCCGATGCGCAGTCGATGAGCAGCTTCTTCAGTGCCGGAGTGGACTACGTCCAGGGCGATTTCGTGGCACCGACCGGGCCATTGATGAATTACGAGTTCGGCTGAAAGCCGGCGCGCCCGCTCGTTCGCAACCTCGCTAAATAACAAAAAACCCGCATTGCGCGGGTTTTTTGTTGCCTGCCAGGCAGCCGGAGTTCCGACACCTTACATGGCGCTACCACTGGCGGCGCGCAGCGCAGCGATGCGTTCGGTAAGCGGCGGATGGCTCAGGAACAGCCGGCGCAAGCCCTCGCCCACCCCACCGGAGATGCCGAACGCCTGCACTTGCGAGGGCAAGGTGTTCTGGCCATGGTTGAGCGACAGCCGCTCCAGCGCAGCGATCATCTTGCTGCGGCCGGCCAGCTGCGCGCCACCGGCATCGGCGCGGAATTCGCGGCGTCGCGAGAACCACATCGCAATCATGGTCGCGAACAAGCCGAACACCATCTCCAACGCAAACACGATGATGTAGTACGCAAAGCCACGACCGCCCTCGCGGTTGCCCGACAAGGCGCTGTCGATAATGCCGCCGACCACGCGGGCGAGCACGATCACGAAGGTATTGAGGACGCCCTGCAGCAGCGCCATGGTGACCATATCGCCGTTGGCCACGTGGGCGATCTCGTGGCCAAGCACCGCCTCGGCTTCATCCTGGTCCATGTTCTGCAGCAGGCCGGTGGACACCGCCACCAGGGCGTCGTTGCGGTTGGCGCCGGTGGCGAACGCGTTGATTTCCGGGCCGTCGTAGACCGCTACTTCCGGCATGCCGATGCCGGCAGCCTGGGCGTGGCGGCGCACGGTCTCCAGCAACCAGCGCTCGGTCGGCGTGCGCGGCTCGGTGATGACCTGCGCACCGGTGCTGCGCTTGGCCATGAACTTGGACAGCAGCAAGGAAATGAACGAGCCGCCGAAACCGAAGATGGCGGCCATCACCAACAGGCCACTCATCTGCGCGGGATTGACGCCCAGCAACGACATGACGATGCCGGCGAGCATCAGCACCGCAAGATTGGTCAGCAGGAACAGGAAAATGCGGTTGAACATGGCGCGATGGCTCCACGGATGCGGGGTGAACTGGTGCGGATCTGCGGGTGTTGCGGCTTGAAATCAAGCAAGCACCTGACCGACGATTCAGCTGCCCATGCCATCGCCCCCTTATCTCGGCCGCTTCGCGCCCTCGCCCACCGGCCCCCTGCACTTCGGCTCCCTGCTGGCTGCATTCGGCAGCTGGCTGCTGGCCCGGCATGACGGTGGGCAGTGGTGCGTACGCATCGAAGACATCGACCCGCCGCGTGCCGAACCCGGCGCCAGCGAACGTCAGCTGCGCACGCTGGCCGCATTCGGGCTGCACTCGGACCTGCCGGTGATGCGGCAGTCCGAGCGCGATGCGGCCTACACCGACGCTATCACTCAGCTGCTGGAAACCGGCCAGGCATTCGAATGCAGCTGCAGCCGTGCCGATCTGGCCGGCATGGGCGGCATCCACCACGCCTGCGTCGCGCCACTGGGCGAGCGCCGTGCGGTGCGCCTGCGGGTGCCGCCGCAATCGCCGGTCGGCTTCGAGGACGCCTTGCAAGGCCCGGTGCTGCAGGATGTCTACGCCGAGGTGGGCGATGTGGTGCTGCGCCGCGCCGATGGGTATTGGGCGTACCAACTGGCAGTGGTGGTGGACGATGCGGCGCAGGGCATCACCGATGTGGTGCGCGGCGCCGACCTGCTCGACTCCACCCCGCGCCAGATGGTGCTGCAGCGCGCACTGGGCCTGCCGCAGCCGCGCTACCTGCACCTGCCGCTGATGCTGGATCGCGACGGCCGCAAGCTGTCCAAGTCACACGATGCACCCGCACTGGACGACGCCGATCCACTGCCGGCCCTGCACGCCGCCTGGGTCGCCCTGGGCCAACAGGCCGACGCACTGCCGCGGCATGCAGCCGTGGAAACCCTGCTGCAGCACGCCGTGCAGCATTTTTCGCCACGGCTGCTTCCACGCCAACGCCAGCTGGACCTCGATGCGCGCGCATCCGGCCTCCAGCGTGACTAGAATTGCGGCCCAGCACCGGCGTCCGGGCGCAGCAGTCCCGCACCCGAATCGCCCTCAGCCTCACTTGTTGATTGGAGTCGTCATGACATCTCGCGTCACATTGGTCACCGGCGGCACCGGCGGTATCGGTACTGCCATCTGCAAGCGCCTGGCCGACCAGGGCCACCGGGTCGCCAGCAACTTCCGCAACGAAGAAAAGGCACGCGACTGGCAGCAGCGCATGCAGGCGCAGGGGTACGAGGTCGCCCTGTTTCGCGGCGATGTCGCCTCGTCCGAGCATGCGCGCGCGCTGGTGGAAGACGTCGAATCCTCGCTGGGGCCGGTCGAGGTGTTGGTCAACAACGCCGGCATCACCCGCGACACCACCTTCCACCGCATGAGTGCCGAGCAGTGGCACGAGGTCATCAACACCAACCTCAATTCGGTCTTCAACGTGACCCGCCCGGTGATCGAGGGCATGCGTAAACGCGGCTGGGGCCGGGTGATCCAGATCAGCTCGATCAATGGGCTCAAGGGCCAGTATGGCCAGGCCAACTACGCTGCCGCCAAGGCTGGCATGCACGGCTTCACCATCTCGCTGGCGCGCGAGAACGCGGCATTCGGGGTCACCGTCAACACGGTCTCGCCCGGTTATGTGGCCACCGACATGGTGATGGCCGTTCCGGAAGAAGTGCGCGCCAAGATCGTGGCCGATATCCCCACCGGACGCCTGGGCCGTCCGGAAGAGATCGCCTACGCGGTGGCGTTTCTGGTTGCGGAAGAGGCTGCCTGGATCACTGGCTCGAATCTGGACATCAACGGCGGCCACCACATGGGCTGGTAACGTTTGCTGCAACTTTGCGGTGCAGCATGGATTTTGCTCAAAAACCATGCTGCGCAACATTTTTAATGTGTCCGCTTAAGCAAATAAGGCCTTTTGGCTGTTGCAAGCGCTGCTGCGGTGCGCCATCCTGCGCGCACTATCAGTGTGGGTGAACGTTCCATGGCCGGACTTCGCATCATCAAGAAGTATCCCAATCGCCGTCTCTACGACACGGAAATCTCCAGCTACATCACCATCGAAGATGTGCGCCAATTGATCATCGATGGCGAAGAATTCGAAGTACGCGATGCCAAGAGCGGCGAGGACCTCAGCCGCGCAGTGCTGCTGCAAATCATCGCCGACCGCGAGCAGGACGGCGAGCCGATGCTCTCCACCCAGTTGCTGAGCCAGATCATCCGGTTTTATGGCGACTCGCTGCAGGGCTTCATGGGCAATTACCTGGAGCGCAGCATGCAGGTGTTCCTGGATCAGCAGCAGCAGTTCCGTCAGCAGATGGGCAACCTGCTCGGGCAGACCCCGTGGGCGATGATGAACCAGTTGACCGAGCGCAACCTGGAGTTGTGGCAGGAGTTCCAGCGCAACTTCGGCGCCGGCTTCGGCCGCGCGGGTGGCCCGGGCACACCGCCGAGCCCGCCTGGGGCGAGCGGCCTGGGCAGCGGCCCGATGGGAACCGGCACGCATGGCTCGGCTGGCGGCAATCACGGCACGACCGGCAAGGCCCGCAACCGCGGCTAATAGACAACACGCCATTGCGCAGCCGCCAGGCAGGTGCGGCCGGTGCCGGAATCCTCAGGCGCTGCTCGGACACCCCGGCTCCGCTGCGCCGGCCATGCCAGCTGACGGCTGGTCGCGGTGTGATGTCGACCGTTTCAGATACCGAACGCTGCGCCAGGAGCCTCAGGCTCCCAGGCGCAGCCAATCAGTGGCCGGCCTGCGTTGTGCAGGCAGAGCAGATCCGCTCCACGTGGTAGCCGCGCGCACGCAGACGCTCTACTACCCCGTCATTGCCCAGCAAATGCAGCGCACCGACCACCACCAGCGTGGTTCCGCCGCCCTTGCCGAGCCGCTGCTCCAGCCGCGGCACCCAGCGCGCATTGCGCTCGACATTGATGTCCTGATACAGCGCCGGATACTGGCGGCGCATGTCTTCGGCCATCTGCGTGGACAGCGTATGCACATCGCCATTGCGCCAGGCTGCATGCAGCTGGCGTAGCTGGTCGGTGGCATCGGCCTCGTCCAGCGACTCTTCCAGCAACTGATGCTGCTCGGTCGGCGACATGCCGTCGAGCAAGGCGATTTGCTCGGCGGCGCGCTCCAGGCCGTCGGCCGGTTTGCCGCGCGCCTGCGCCTGTTCCATCAGGTAATGGTCCAGCCCCGCGTTCGGGTCCATGCCTTGCCGGGTCATCTCCGCCAGGCTGATCGTCAGCGCTACGAACCAGGGCTCGAGCGGCTGCAGGCTCGCCAGCGACATGCCGTACTTGCGCGCGTAGGCGCTCAGCGCCTGCCAGGTCTTCGCATCCAGCGTGTCCTGCAGCGTACGCCCGTCGGTGCGCCGCGCCGCCTGCAGCATGCGACTGGCCAGCTCGGGCGATTGCGCATCGTCAGGCGGCAATTCGAACAGCAGACGGTCGGCCTTGGCGAAGGCCTGCATCACATCCGGCGATAACGGGTAGTCGCTGGGCTTGAGCACATGAAACGAGCCCAGCAGATACAGCGTGCCGCCCTTGCCATCGACCTTCCACAGCAGCGGCACCGGCGGGCCTGCCGGCGCGTGGCCGGCACCGCGCGCCCACACCGGTACGAGCGCGCCGCTCCACAAGGCCAGGCCAAGCAGCGCGCTGCTGCACCAGGTGGCAATCCGCTGGCGCGTCAACGTGGTCCGTCGCCCGGTCACCAGGCTTCTCCGCACATGTGAATGGCGCGCATGTCAGTGCGGCACCTTGTAGGCCTTCTCGCCTGCCGACACCGCCAGATCGATGCGGTTTTCCGGCGGCGGCAGTGGGCAGGTGGCGAATGGGGTGAACGCGCATGGTGGGTTGTAGGCGCGGTTGAAATCGACGATGACATGCCCCGAGGCATCGGGCACGTCCAGATCCAGAAAACGTCCAGCCGGATAGCTGCCGTGACCGCTGGTGCGGTCGGCGAATACCACGAACATCGGCCGCCCTGGCTCGCCGATGGTTTCCAATCGGTAGGTCTTGCCGTCGAGCTCGAACTCGATCGCGCCCGCGTTCGGCTGCTCGCTGCTGATCCCGACGATGTCGACGATCGGGATGGTCTTGCCGACGGAGTTGGGCACATAGCGCGCGTTGATGCGCCAGGATGGATCCACGGGCCAATAGTCCAGACCCGCGAAGTGCGTGCGCGAGCTCGCGTCGGCATGCTTGACCCGTAGCGCATACCGGTCGCCGCGATGGATCAGGCTCAACACGCCCTTGCCCTCGTCGAAATGGATCAGGGTGGGCTGCGGATCGCGATCGGACTGGAAGCGGATCCGGCTGGTCAGCGGCTTGCCATCGAGGGTCAGCGCGGCACCACGCTCGGGCACGAACCAGACCGCGTTGTTCTCCGTGGACACCATGCCCATCTTCGGTGGGCCTACCGCGAGTCTGATACCGCTGTCGGCGCTGCTGCCGATGTAATGCGCCTTCAGCGACAGCCAATGCAGGCCAACCAGGCTGGTCCAGCCATCGGGCGCGCGCAGTTCCTTCAGCCGCGCTTCGCGCCAGGCGGCGGTGTCGGCCAGAAATGTCTTGTCGAGTGCGACCGGCGCAGCCGGCGGTGGCGCATCGCGCCCGCAACCGAATAACGCCGCTGCGACCAGCATGCCGAGCAGCCAGCCCTTCCCCCCGTGCACTGCCATCAACGCCCCCTCAGAAACCAACGATCGATATCGCTCAGCGTAAACCGCGCCCAGGTCGGTCGGCCATGGTTGCACTGGCCCGAGCGTTCGGTGGCTTCCATATCGCGCAGCAGCGCGTTCATTTCAGGCACGGTGAGGCGGCGGTTGGCGCGCACTGCACCGTGGCACGCCATGGTGGAGAGCAGTTCGTCGCGTGCGCTGGCGATGCGGCGGCTTTGACCATGCTCGCGCAGATCGCCCAGCACATCGCGCAGCAGCGCCTCCGGCTCGGCATTGGCCAGCAGCGCGGGAATGCTGCGCACGTGCAGCGACTGCGGGCCGGCCCGGGTGATCTCGAAGCCGAGCGTGGCCAAGGTCTCCGCTTCGCGCTCGGCGGTGTCGGCTTCGCGCTCGCCCACTGCCAGCGTCATCGGCACCAGCAAGGGCTGCGCGTGCAGGCCGATGCTGTCGTGCGCATTTTTGAGCCGCTCATAGCCGATGCGCTCATGCGCCGCGTGCATGTCGACCACGATCAAGCCTTCGGCGTTTTCGGCCAGGATGTAGATGCCGTGCAACTGCGCGACGGCATAACCGAGCGGCGGAACACCGCTGTCTTGCGCAGTTGCCGGCAACCCGGTGCCGGCCATGCTCGGCATGCCTGCCGATTGCTGCGCACTGCTGGGCGGCGGCGCGTACAGCGCGCTGTAGGCGGCGCGCGCCTCGTCCACACGCAATCCCAGCGGCGTTTGCGAAGGCGTCCAGCTCGCGTAGTTGTAGCCGCTACCGCTGCTGCCAGCTGCGTTGCCGTGGTTAGGAACACCGCTGCCAGCAATGTTGCCCAGTCCGCCAGCGGTCGCACCTGGGTCGCCGGCACCATCGCTGCCGATACTGTTTGGCGTGACGCCGGCACGGGTATGCGCCAAGGCATCCTGCAGGGTGCGATAGACGAAATCGTGGATCAGCCGCGCTTCGCGGAAACGCACCTCGTGTTTGGCCGGGTGCACATTGACGTCCACGCGTGCCGGGTCCAGCTCCAGAAACAGCACATAGGCCGGCTGACGGCCATGAAACAGCACATCGCCGTAGGCCATCTTCACCGCATGCGCCACGCTGCGGTCCCTGACCGAACGTCCGTTGACGTAGAGGTACTGCTGGTCGGTGCTGGCACGCGAGTAATGCGGTTGCGCAACCCAGCCGTGCAGGCGCAGACCGGCGCCGCTGTGGTCCACGCGCAAGGCCTGGCGCGCAAAATCGTCGCCGAGGGTTTCGCCCAGCCGCGCGTCCGAATACAGATCGCCCGGCTTGTAGCGACGCGACGGCTTGCCGTTGTGCGAGACGCGCAATTCCACATCCGGCCGCGCCAATGCCAACGAACGCAACCACTCTTCGATGTGGCCGAGTTCGGTGCGTTCGGCACGCAGGAATTTGCGCCGCGCCGGCACGTTGAAGAACAGTTCGCGCACTTCGACCGTGGTGCCCGGCGCATGCGCGCGCGGCACCACCTCGCCCAGGCGACCGCCGTCGATTTCCAATGCGGAGCCGTGCTCGGCGTCGTGGCGACGCGAGGTCAGGGTAAAGCGGCTGACCGAGGCGATCGACGGCAAGGCTTCGCCACGGAAGCCCAGCGTGGCGACGGTTTCCAGGTCGTCCAGCGAAGCGATCTTGCTGGTGGCATGCCGCGACACGGCCAGCGGCAGTTCGTCCGGGGCGATGCCGCCACCGTTGTCGCGGATGCGGATCAGCCGGACGCCGCCCTCCTCGAGCTCGATATCCACGCGCGTGGCGCCGGCGTCGAGTGCGTTTTCGACCAGTTCCTTGACCACCGATGCGGGCCGCTCGACGACTTCGCCGGCAGCGATCTGGTTGATCAGAATCTCGGGCAGCTGGCGGATCGCCATCAGCGCACGCTCCATTGCAGCACGCGCGAAACGCGGTAGATCGGCGGTGTGACAGGCAAGACAGAACTCGGCACGGCAATCCGGCGGCGCACAGTCGCCGTCATCTAAGGAATCAGTGCGGAATGATAGCCGAGCGGGTCAGCGGCTGCCGCCGGCCACGGTGCTGACTGCATCGGCTTCGGCTTGCGCACGTGCTGCGAACAACGTGCCTGGCGGCGGTTGGCGGGTAAAGAAGGTATCGATGCCGTCCAGCACGGCGCCAGCGATCTTGCGCTGATAAGCCGGATCGATCAGGCGGCGTTCTTCGTCCGGATTGGAAATGAAGGCGGTTTCCACCAGCATTGCCGGCATGTCGGAGGTACGCAGCACCGCGAAGTTGGCGCGTTCCAGTTGCGGCTTGTGGTTGTTGCCGATGCGCTTCAATCCTCCAAGCACATGGCCGGCGGCATCTTCGGAGGCCTTCATATGGCCGCTCTGAGCCAGGTCCAGCAACACGTTGGCCAAGGTGCTTTCGGTCTGCTGCAGGCGCACGCCGCCAACTAGATCTGCCGCGTTTTCCTTGTCGGCCAGCCAGCGCGCACGTTGCGACGAGGCTCCCTTGGTCGACAGTACGTACACCGAGGAGCCGGTGGCGCTGCGGTTTTCGGCGGCGTCGGCGTGGATGGAAATGAAGATGTCGGCCTTGGCGGCGCGGGCTTTTTGCGCACGCATCGGCAACGGAATGAACACGTCGGTATCGCGGGTCAGGTAGGCCTTCATGCCCGGCGTGGCGTTGACCTGGCGTGCCAGTTCACGGCCGACCGCCAGGGTGACGTCCTTCTCGCGCTTGCCGGTGGGACCCATGGCGCCCGGGTCCTGGCCGCCGTGGCCCGGGTCGATCGCCACGATCAACGGCCGCATGCCCGGCGCCATCTTGACCCGCGACGCTTCGCTTGGCAGCACGGGGCGCGGCGGCAGGTCGTCGTCGCCTGCAGCAGCCACCGCGCTCGAGGCGCTATTGGGGGCATTTGCCGCGGCATTACCGGACGTTGCGCCCATCGGTGCGCTGCCGCCATTCAAGATGGCAGCTGCAGATGCGCTGCTGCCCGCCACCACCGCGCCGGACGTGACGTTGGCAGCGGCCCCGGTGGCACGGTTCGGCGTGTTGCCGGTAACGCCGGTCGGCGCTGGTGCACCGGAGGTGGCAGGCCGAGGCGTCGGCACACCGGTAGCGACAGTGGTCGGTACCGGGGCCTGAGTGACAGTGGGCATCGCCGATGCCGGCACAGACGGTGCAGGCGGCGCAGTCGACGGCTGGGACGGCGGCACCGAGGAGGCACGTTGCGCAGATGCGGCCAGGGCTGCCGTTGCGCGTGCAGCTTCGGCCTGCGCATTGAGCGGACGCGGCGCCGGGGCTGCCGTCGGTACAGCCGCAGCAACGGCGGAGGCCGCCGCCGGCGCCGGATCGCCAGGCCATTCGATCACCAATGTCGACACGCTACCCAGCGTCTGCATCTGCGGCTTGAGCGGCGTCACCGGCGTTGCCAGTTCGAACACCACACGGAATGTGCCAGGCACCGGCTGACCGGTGCGTACCGAAGTCACCAATCCGGCAGCGGACGGCAGCTTGAGACCGCGCATGCCCGAGGATTCGGGAAAATCGACAACCAGGCGCGTCGGGTTCGCCAGCGAGAGCGTTTTGAAGCCGCCGCTGCCGGCCAGTTGAATTTCTGCACGGGTCCCGGTGGCCCCGGTACTGACGCCAACCCCCTTGATTTCGCCGCCCCATGCAGCAAAAACCGCCAGGCTCAAGCTGGCGGTCAGGGCGGAAAGACAGAACTGGCGGATCCCCGGTGTCATGGCGCTGGATTCAAGCATCCAACTGTGTGAATTGCAAGGCAATTTCCCTTAATAATCCATAACCTGGCGTTCATTCTTCTCGTGCGGCGGCAAAAGGGCCTGCAACTGGGGCTGCCGTGACAGCCTTTCCATCCAGGCATGCCCGATCGCACTGCGGCCCAGCAACCGAACGCTGCGGCCTTCGCCAGCCACGGCCAGTTCAACGTCCAGATCGACTGGCGGCAGCACGCCAGCACCGCGCTCCGGCCATTCGACCAGCCACAAGCTCGCACTGCCCTCGTCGAGCCCGAGAAAATCCAGCTCGCCGGCATGGCCAATGCGGTACAGGTCCAGGTGCCAGGCTTCATCGCCGGTTGCCAGCGGATAGCGTTCGACCAAGGTGTAGGTGGGGCTGCGAATCGGCCCGGTGACACCGAGTGCGCGCAACAGCGCGCGCGCGAGCGTGGACTTGCCCGCGCCCAGGTCGCCATGCAACTGCACCACCGCGCTGGCCGGTCGCACTGCGGCCAGCGCCTGGCCCAGGGTTTCGGTGGCCTGCACGTCGTGCAGTTGTCCGTTGAGGTCGATCATGCGATGGCTCCAGCGTTGGCGAGGCGGCGCAGCTCGGCAAGCAGGTCGGTGGGCAGCAGGCCGCGCTCGCCTGCGTGCGCGGCCGCATCGCCGGCACAGGCGTGCAACAAGGCGCCAAGGCTGGCGGCATCGAACGGCGAGAAGCCCTGCGCCAGCAAAGCCGCGATGACGCCGGTCAACAGATCGCCCATCCCGCCGACCGCCATGCCGGGATTGCCCGCATCGATGATGCGCGGCAAGTGACCTGGCGACGCGACCACGGTGCCGGCGCCCTTGAGCACCACCACGGCGTCGTAGCGTTTTGCGAGTGCAGCGGCAGCAGCCGGACGATCGCGCTGAATCTGTCGGGTCGAAAGGCCAAGCAGACGACCGGCTTCGCCCGGATGTGGCGTCAAGATGCGCGGACCATGCGCTGCAACGTCGGTGGAGGCCAGCAGATTCAGCCCATCGGCATCGATCACCACCGCCTTAGCGGCGCCCAGCGCCGCACGCCACAACGCCTGCGCCCAGGCATCCTGCCCTAGCCCGGGCCCGAGCGCGACTACATCTGCCGCCTCGGCCAATGTGGCGATGTCGTCATCGGCCTGCACGGCACGCACCATCGCTTCGGGGCAGCGCGCCAGCAGCGGCGTGACATGCTCGGCGCGCGTTGCGACCTGCACCAACCCGGCGCCGCTGCGCAACGCCGCTTCGGCGGTCAGCATGATCGCGCCACCGCTGCCGAGATTGCCGCCCACGCACAGCACCCGCCCCGATTCGCCCTTGTGCGTGTTGCGGCGACGCGGGCGCAATTGCGCCGCAAGTGCCTCGCCATTCCAACTGTGTGCGGCTGGCGTGAGCCCGTCGAACGCTGAAACCGGCACCTCCAGCGCGGCGATCTGACGCTTGCCGGCATGTTCCAGCGCATCGCCGGTGTAGAGCCCCACATGCGGCACGATGAACTGCAAGGTCAGTGCTGCGCGTACCGCCGCACCGAAAGCCACCCCATGGTCGGCATCGATGCCGCTGGGCACATCCAGCGCAAACACCGGCACGCCTGCCGCGTTGATGGCGTCGATCAGGGCGGCGGTTGCATCATCGGGTGCGCGATTCAGGCCGATGCCGAACAGCGCATCGACGATCACATCGGCCTGCGCCAGCGGACACGGAAACAATTCGATTGCCCCACCGACGGCGAGGTAGTCGGTACAGGCGCGCTGCGCCAGATCCGAGCCGGGGCCGTGTTCGGGCAGGTGCACCACGCGCACCTGACGCCCTGCGCGGTGTGCCAGGCGCGCCAGTACATAGCCGTCGCCCCCATTGTTGCCGGTGCCGCAGACCACCACGATGCGGCGCGCCTTCGGCCAGCGCTCCAGCAACCACTGCCAGGCCGCCTGCCCGGCGCGTTGCATCAGGGTGTAGCCGTCGCCGCCGAGCAGCGTGGTGGCCTGCGCATCGAGCGTGCGCGCGGCGGTGGTGTCGTAAAGATCGAGCGGTGCGTACATGCAGGGAATTCTATACTTGTCGCCATGTCTGCCGCCCTTGCCCACCCCGACCCTGCCGATGCCGCTGCGCGCATTCGCGTGCTTGCGCGCGAAGCCGGCTTTCAACGGTGCGGCATCACCGGCATTGAGCTGGGCGAGGACGAGGTGCATCTGCGCAGCTGGCTGGAAGAAGGCCTGTACGGGACCATGCACTGGATGGCCCAGCACGGCGATAAACGCTCGCGCCCGCAGGAACTGGTTCCCGGCACCCTGCGCGTGTTGTCGGTTGGCATGGATTACGGCCGCAAGGACGACACCGAAGCCTGGAACACCTTGCACGACGGCAACCGCGCCTATGTGGCGCGCTATGCGCTGGGGCGCGACTATCACAAGCTGATGCGCAACCGGCTGCAGAAGCTCGCCGAGCGCATCCAGGGCGAAATCGGCCCATTCGGGTTCCGCGTGTTCGTCGATTCGGCGCCGGTGCTGGAGCGCGCATTGGCACGCAATGCCGGTCTGGGCTGGATCGGCAAACACACCTGCCTGATCGATCGTCATGGTGGCTCGTGGTTCTTTCTCGGCGAGATCTACCTCGACCTGCCACTGCCGATCGACACGCCCGCCACCGCGCATTGCGGCACCTGCACGCGCTGCATCGATATCTGCCCGACGCAAGCCATCATCGCCCCCTACCGGCTGGATGCGCGCCGCTGCATCGCATACCTCACCATCGAACACGACGGCGCAATTCCCGAAGACATGCGCAAGCCGATCGGCAACCGCATCTTCGGCTGCGACGACTGCCAGCTGATCTGCCCCTGGAACAAGTTCGCCAAGCGCACCGACGAAGCCGATTTCCGCGCCCGCAACGACCTGGACGTGGCCACGCTGCCGCAGTTGTTCGCCTGGAACGAGGACGAGTTCCTGCGCCGCACCGAGGGTAGCCCGATCCGCCGCAGCGGACACGAGCGCTGGCTGCGCAATATTGCCGTGGGCCTGGGCAATGCGCCTGGCACGCCAGAGGTCCTGGCCGCACTGCAAGCGCGTCGCCACGACGACTCGGCGCTGGTGCGCGAACACGTTGGCTGGGCGCTGGCGCAACACGACCTCTGACCCGCACGCGTCGCGCATGCAGCAGCTGCGGCCTGCACGTGCACGCGATCGGCGCAGCCACCGGCGGCATCGGCATTCGCAGCCGATCACCCATGACCGTCGTCGTTACGGGATAATGCAGCGATGGCCGACCGCAACGATCAGATCCTCACTCCCAGCCAGCTCAATTCACTGGCGCGCGACCTGCTGGAAGGCAGCTTCCCGCTGGTGTGGGTGGAAGCCGAACTGAGCAGCGTCACCCGTCCCGCGTCGGGACATCTGTATTTCACACTCAAGGATGCGCGCGCGCAGATCCGCTGCGCGATGTTCAAGCCCAAGAGCACCTGGCTGAAATTTCAGCCGCGCGAAGGCCTGCGCGTGCTCGCGCGCGGGCGCCTGACCCTGTACGAAGCACGCGGCGACTATCAGCTGGTGCTCGACCATATGGAAGAAGCCGGCGAAGGCGCCCTGCGTCGCGCCTTCGACGAACTGCGCGCGCGTCTTGCCGCCGAAGGCCTGTTCGATGCCGAGCGCAAGCAGGCACTGCCTGCGCATGTGCAGCGGCTGGCGGTGATCACCTCGCCCAGCGGCGCGGCGGTGCGCGATGTGCTCAGCGTGCTGGCGCGGCGTTTTCCGCTGCTCGAAGTGGATCTACTGCCCTCGCTGGTGCAAGGCGACAGCGCTGCCGCACAGATCACCTCACTGCTGCAACGCGCCGATGCTTCCGGGCGCTACGACGTCATCCTGATCACCCGCGGTGGCGGCTCGCTGGAAGATCTGTGGGCCTTCAACGACGAACGCCTGGCGCGCGCGATCGCCGCCGCGCAGACGCCGGTGGTGTCTGCAGTCGGCCACGAGACCGACTTCAGCCTCAGCGATTTCGTGGCCGACGTGCGTGCGCCCACGCCCTCGGTCGCGGCCGAATTGCTGGTGCCCGATCAACGCGAGCTGGTCGCGCGCGTGCGGCGTGCGCAGGCACGCATGACCCAACTGCAGCAACACGCCTTGGGCAATGCCATGCAACGCGCAGACAGACTGGCACTGCGCCTGCGTGCGCAGAGCCCGCAGGCGCGCCTGCAACTGCTCCATCGCCGCCAGCAAGACGCCGGTCGCCAGCTGCGTGCGCGCATGATGCAGGTGCTCGAACGCTTGCAGGCGCGTGTGCAGCAGGGGCAAGCGCAGCTGCAAGCACACAACCCGCAACGCCAGCTGGCCGGCTTGCAGCAACGCCTGCGGGCACTGCACCCGCAGGCGGCGATGCAACGCCGCCTGCAGCATGATCAGCTGCAACTGCGCAGCATTGCACGCTCGCTGGAAGCGGTCAGCCCGCTGGCCACAGTCGCGCGCGGCTACGCCATCGTGACCCGCCCTGCCGACGGCAGCGTGGTGCGCAGCGCCGCCGAGGTGGTCACGGGCGAACGCCTGCGCGCGCAGCTGGCCGATGGCAGCATCCAGGTGCGTGTGGAGTCTGGCGAAAGCTGACCGCAAGCCATGCGCAGCGCCGTGGCTCCTGCAGCAAGGCCGGCGCCGAGCGCTGACATGAACTCTTCGAAGGTGCCCATTGCACGGAGTGCCACAAGGATAGGCGCGGTGCCAGAGAGCGCCTTCGAAACACGCCACAGGGCCGGGCGAGTCCGCGATTTCGCTGGAGCAGGGCCGCCAGCAGCACTTCAACGTTGAGCACCTTCGCAGGAAGGTGCTCATTGGCGATCACCGCTTGTCGATCAACCGCTCCAGAAAACGTTATGCAACGCTTCGTCGGTTGCAAGCGGCTTCAGGAGCGGCTCGCTGTTTCCGCGATCGGCGTCCGCGCTGCATGCTGCCAGCCCTCCATCAGCAGATTGGCCAGCACCACCGGATCGTGGTCGAAGTGATGCCCACCCGGACGCGCCAGCACCTGCACGCCACGTGCGCGCAGCTCCGGGCACAGCGTGTCCTTTTCTTCGTCGCCGTAGATGCATTGCAGGCGGTGCGCGTCCAACGCCTGGATGGCCGGCTCCACATCGCGCTCGGCGTCGTTATGCCAGCCCAGCCAGCCACCGACGCGCACCTTGAAGTCGGCCTCGTGGCCCAGGCCGAGCAGGCTGACGAACTGCACCGAAGCGCGTTGCTGGGGCGACAGTTCCGGATAGGCGAACGGCAACACATCGGCACCGAACGAGTACCCAACAAGGGCGACGTGCTGGATATGCCAGCGCTGGCGATAGCTGGCCATCACCCGATCCAGATCCGCCCCGACCTGCTGCGGCGTGCGGCTGCCCCAGAAGTAGCGCAGGCTATTCCAGCCCACCACCGACACGCCCTGCTGCTGCAACTGCGCGGCAATGCCTTTATCCAGCTCGCGCCAGCCGCCATCGCCGGACAACATCACCACCAAACGGTCGCTGCCAGGTGCGTGGAGTTCCACTAGCGGCAGGTCGCCCAGGCCCTGCGACTGCGCAGCCAGGAAGTGCCCGCGTGTGGCCGCTGCGATCTGCATCGGGCTGGATGCATCGGCCAGATCGTCCAGGAAGCCCTGACTGGCATTGGGCAGATCGCGCGAGCACGCCAGGCCTGGATCCTTGGTGCCGGCGTCGGCAACCACCGCGCCGCCCAATACGTCGGGCGCGGCCGAGGCCACCGCCTGACGCGCCAGCACCGCGCCATCGCCCTGCCCCACCAGCACCGGCGGCAGGAACGCATCGACGTGTTCGGCGCGCAACAATTTCTTGCCCAGTCGCTCGGCATCGTCGGCCAGCGAGCTGCAGGCGGCTTGGTGCGAGCGCACGTGTTCACGATAGTTTGCGGTGTCGACCACTGCCACCAGCGCGCCATCGTCGCTCAGCAGGTCAGCCAGCTTCTGGCTGTCTTGCGGATGAGCGCTGTCGGGCAGCAGGATCACCATCGCCTTGGGCGTCCCTTCCGGGCGGAGAACTTCGACCGAGCCGTAATGCCCAGCCGTATTACTGTCCTGCAGATGCCGCGCCACGGCATAGCCGCTGCCGCCGATCAGCAAGATCGCAATCACCCAACGAAACATTTTGATCCCCATGCCCATGACGGCAGTCCCTTGATAGCGGTTGCGATTTGACCACAGCAGACACGGCCGGTTTCACTGCGTATGCACGCGGTGTTCATCGCTGTTAAGCCAACTGAACCCCACCTTGCGCACAACGCTTGGTCAGCGCGGCGCATCGCCTGCAAGCGCCCACTGCACCGCTAACGGCCGGGGATTGCCGCCTCGGAAATTTCGCTTGCGTTCGTCGTCCTCGGAACGTTGCTGGATGGAAGCGCCCGCCGTCCGCGGGTCCTCGATCCCCAGAGGCGCTCGCGCGACTGCAGCGCTCTTTCGGCAGTGTTTCTCGTCGTGCACGACAGATGCCTTTCTCGCCTAGCCGCGCCCCGAGCCGACTCTGTCGGAGCGAACACGCCCCCGCCAAGGCGTCCCCAGATTTTAGGGCCGAGCCGAAAGCGCTCGCGGCGACAGCGACGGCAAGCCGAAGCCTGCAGTCACGAACCGCACGATCGACGCGCCCATCCGCCGTAGGTCGTCGCTAGATTCCGCGTGCCACGCGAAAGCCGATACGGGCACTGGTGGTGTCCGAGTCCTGCGACTGCCGCCAGGCCGCGCGCGTCTGCTGCGGCGAATTGGCCCAGCTGCCGCCACGGATCATGCGTTGCCGGCAGCCCGGGTTGTACCAGGCAGCGCCATCGGCCGGTGCACGCCGGTAGCTGGCGTGCCAGCAGTCGGCCACCCATTCGCTCAGGTTGCCGCCCATGTCGTGCAGACCCCAGGCGTTGGCGCGAAAACTGCCGACCGGCGCCGGACCCCAGAAGCCATCGCCGTAGCCGACGAAGCCGTTGTTCCAGTGCCGGCCGCTGCGCGAAACGTCGTTGCCGCCGGTGAAATTACCGGCGTCGGCCGGCGGCGAGCCCGCGTTGCCCCACGGGTAACGTCCGGTGGTGCCGGCACGGACCGCATACTCGAACTCGGCCTCACTGGGCACGTGGTAATGGCGGCCGGTCTGTTCCGACAGCCAGCTCGCATACGCTTCGGCGTCGCGAATGCTGACGTGCATCACCGGGCTGTTGGGCGCGGCCTGGGCGCCGTTGTAGTCGGACTGCCAATCCACGCCGCTGCGGCGGATGAAGTTGCCGCTGCGCTCGTCGTAAACCACCGAATGCCCACGCCGGGTGGCACGCGGGCGTGCGCCGGTGGCATCGACGAACTGGCGGAACTCGGCAACCGTGACCTCGGTGATCGACAACGCAAAGCCGCGTGCGAAGCGCACGTAATGGGCGGGGCGCTCGTTGTCGGAAGCGCCCGGCTCCGCATCGCCGGCTCCCATCTGGAATGCGCCATGCGGCACCACGATCATCTGCGGCCCGCGCCCGCCGACCTTGAGCCCGTCGGTGAACACCTGCCCGGGACGGAAGCTGCCGTAATGCGTGGCCAGTTCCAGCCGGCGGCGCAGATCGCCGGCCACTGGGTCTCCGGGGTCGGCGATGCGCAACACTTCGGCAAGCTTCTCGCCGGCCGCCTTGAGCCCGCGCGGCGAGGTCAGATCGTGCAGACCGGCGTCGTGCAACGCCGCGATCTGCGCCCGGCGCACGCGTTCCACCCGCGCGCGCGCATCGGCGATGGTCGGCGCACGATCGCGTACCTGCCCCGCCATCTGCAGCCAGTAACGGGCACCGATGAAGTCGCTCGCCTGCGCCGCCCGTTCGGCGCGCTCCAGCAGGCCGCTTTCCACGGCGGCCAGGCCCTGCCGGGTGCGCGGGTTGTCGGGATCCAATTGCGCGGCATCGCGAAAATTCACCAGCGCGCCATTGCCGTCTTCGCCCAGCCGCCCGCCGCGCAGGTCTTCTTCGCCGGCGCGGTTGAACGCCAGCACGCGCTGCGCGGTTTCCACCTCGCGCTGCAGTGCGCGCACCTTCGGGTCCTGTGGCGCAAGGGCAAGCGCGACGAAGGCCACCTCA
This sequence comes from Xanthomonas euvesicatoria pv. euvesicatoria, assembly GCF_020880415.1. GTDB lineage: Bacteria > Pseudomonadota > Gammaproteobacteria > Xanthomonadales > Xanthomonadaceae > Xanthomonas > Xanthomonas euvesicatoria. Next base: position 144,488 of record NZ_JAJIUJ010000103.1, read on the forward strand.
CGCGCCTGCTCCAACGCGTCATCCTGGCGCTCGGTTTGTGCGATCAGCGCCGCGCCGCGTTCGAGCAACCGGTCACGCGCCTGCTCCAGGCCACGCCGGCTGGCTGCATCCTTGCCACCGGCGCGCTGCTGGATCGCCAGATACAACGGGATCGCATCACCGGCGTCGCGATACAGGCGGTCTTCCCGCAATGCCTGGTCGGCACGCTTGCGCACCTGCGCCAGGGGCTCGTCGCCCAACTCCACCACCGGCGGTTGCCATTGCGCCACGGTTTCGGCGGATTCTTCGCCACCGATGGAAACGTTCGGCTTGCTCGGCACGGCGGCAGGTGCCGGTTGCGGCGCGACCGCAGGCGCGGGCGTGGGCGTGCGCGAACAGGCGCACAGGCTAAGAGCGGCCAACAAAACGCAGCGAGCAGCGCTCGGGCGGGCAAGGCGGGCGCGCAGGAACCGGAGCGTAGGCGTGCCAGATGCCGATTCCGCACCGCGGCCGCGCCCGCCTGCTGGCTGCGCAGGAATTTTGCCAGTCGCCCTCAGCGCGACCATTGCCCACGCTGCCATCCGGTCACCGCACTCACCCACCACCTGCTCCTTCCAGTGCTCTGCCGCACGACAGGCGATCGCGACGTTAGGCTATTCTGCGCGCTCTGCGCAAACCCTTGCCGCCGACGGAAATCACGTGCCCCATTGGATCATCCACCCCTCCGAGCTGACTGACCGCCTGCAGGCAGCGCGACCGTCGCGCATCGGCCTGGATACAGAATTCATTCGCGAGCGCACCTACTGGCCGCAGCTGGCCCTGGTGCAGATGGCCATCGGCGATGAGATCCTGCTGATCGACCCGCTGATCCCCGGCATGAACGCGGCGCTCAAGGAGTGGTTGACCGCCCCCGACATCGTCAAGGTGATGCATAGCGCCAGCGAAGACCTGGTCACGTTCAAATGCGCGTGTGGCGCCTTGCCGCGGCCGTTGTTCGACACCCAGATCGCCGCGGCCCTAGCCGGTGTCGGCGGCGGCATGGGCTACCAGAAACTGGTGCAGGAAGTCACCGGCACCTTGCTGACCAAGGGCGAGACACGCTCGGACTGGATGCGTCGCCCGCTGTCGCCGGCGCAACTGGAATATGCCGCCGACGACGTGCGCTATCTGTTTGCGATCCACGACGCGCTCACCCGCCGCCTCGCCGAGCAGGGCCGTCTGGAGTGGCTGGCCGAAGATGCCGAGCGCCTGCTCGCCACGGTGGAGCACGACGATGGCGAGCGCTGGCCGCATGTGAGCCTGCGTGCCGCACAGTTCCTGGAACCGGCCGCGCAACGACGCCTGCTGCGGCTGCTGCGTTGGCGCGACCTGCAGGCGCGGCAGAGCGATCGCCCGCGCAGCTGGATCCTGGACAACGAGCTGGCCAGCCAGCTGGCGCGGTTTCCGCCCGCCGATCTGGAAGCCTTGCTGCGCCAGTTCGATAAATTCCCCAAGGCGCCGCGCAAGCTTGCCAACGCGGTGTGGGATGCACTCAACATCCCGCTGCCGGATGAAGAGCACGCGCCGCTGGCGCAGGCCGCCACCGACGGCAACAAGGCCGTACTCAAACGGCTGCAGGACGCCGTGGCGCAGCGTAGCCGCGAACTCGGCCTGCCGGACGGCCTGCTGGCCTCGCGCCGCCACCTGGAAACCCTGATGGAACAACGCAGCTGGCCTGCGGCGCTGGGCCAATGGCGTCGTGCCCTGCTGGAATCACAGCTGATGCCGCTGCTGGACGACACTGCGGCGTAGGATTGCGGCGGTGATGGCACAGAAGCCCGCAGCGATGCGGGCTCTTCGTCAGATGCGGACAGGCGGCGCCGAGCCGGCGAAGACCGCCTCGCAAGCAGTATTGGAAGGCGTGAGGACCTTGCGAAGCGCCTGCGTCGCACGGCGATTTCGCTACCGGTCGCGCCCGCGCGGCGGCGACGCCGGCATTCTCTGCGTCGCATCACATCAGTCCTGGTCCTGTTCTGCCCAGCGCGCCAGGTTTTGCCGGATGCCGTCCATGTCTGCCCAGGGGTCCTTGCGCCGACGGCGCAGCTTCTCCGGGACATCGCGCAAGGTGAATGCATCGGCGCGCTGCAGCTTGGACAGGTCCGACCACGCCAGCGGCAACGCGACTGGCGCCCCCGGGCGGCCGCGTAACGAATAGGACGCAACCGCAGTGGCGCCACGGCCGTTGCGCAGGTAGTCCACGAAGATGCGCTTGTTGCGCAGCCGCTTGGTGGCAGTGGCGATGAACCGCTGCGGCTGCGCCTGCGCCAGGGCATCGGCAAATCCCTTGGCGAAACGCTTGGTCACCTCCCAATCGCAGCCGGGGTTTAGGGGCACCACCACGTGCAGCCCCTTGCCGCCAGACACACGCAGGAACGATTCCAGCTCAAGCTGCGCCAGCAGCTTGCGAATATCGTTGGCCGCGCGTTTGACCTCGGCAAACGGCACGTCCGGGCCCGGATCGAGATCGAAGACCACCCGGTCGGCCACGTCCGGGCGGTCCGCATGCGAGCCCCAGGGGTGGAATTCCAACGCATTGAATTGCACCAGTTCCAGCAGGCCAGGCGCGTCTTCGACCACCAGGTAATACGCGTTGGTTCCGGTCTCTTCGGTCAGCTTGACCGAGCTCACACGCTCGAGGCCGGCAGTATGGTGCTTCTGGAAAAAACACGGTTTTTCCGCGCCGCTGGGGCAGCGGATGATGGACAGCGGCCGTCCCACGATCTGCGGCAACAGGTGGTCCATCACCGCCTGGTAATAGTCCCAGACATCGCCCTTGGTCGCGCGGATATCCGGGTAGATCAGCTTGGTCGGGCTGGACAGCGTCGGCAGCGCAGCCGAGGAAGGTGTGGCAACCGCAGATTTGCGCGCAGGCGCTGTTGCCCGCGTCGCTGCACGTTTGGGCACCTGCGTTGCTGCGTCTTTGGCAGCACGCGTTGTTGCCGAACGCCTGGCAGAGGACGGTGTAGCCGGGCCATTTCCGGCATCGCTGTCGGCCAGATCGGCAATGCGCTTATCCGGGCGCAGCGCCTTGAACGATGCCTGGCGCAACAACTGTTGCCCACCAATGCCGCGATAGAACACCTCCACCACAAAGCGCGGCGCAAACCAGGTGGCGCCGCGCAGGTCGGTGTCTTCGGTGGGAATATGCGCGGTGGGTTTGCGCCCGCCACCTTCCAGTTGCGGGGTGACCTCGCGCATCAAGGCATCGGAGAACCCGGAGCCCACACGGCCCACGTACAACCAGCCATGCACCGGGTCCGGCGTGGCCAGCAACAGCGAGCCGAAGCCACTGCGGCTGCCCTTGGGCGCGGTGTAGCCGACCACCGCATACTCCTGGCTGGCCAGTTGCTTGGTCTTGCGCCAATCGTCGCTACGCCCATCGCGATACGGGCGATCTGCGCGCTTGGAAATGATGCCTTCGAAGTGCTGTTGCCCGGCCACCCGGAATGCCTCGGTGCCATCGCCTTCGACGTGCGAGCTATAGGCCAGATGCGTGTGAGGTGCAGCCTCCAGCACCTGCTGCAACAGCCGCTTGCGTTCGCGCAGCGGCGCCTCGCTGATGTCCACCCCGTCCACATGCAGCAGGTCGAATACCGCCAGCGCCAGCGGCACCTGGCGTTCGCCGGACAAGGTGGCCTGCAGCAGGTTGAAGTCGTCCTTGGTGCCGCGTCCGGCGATCAGTTCGCCATCGAGCTGCGCGCTGCGCAGGCCCAGCGACCGGATGGCATCGGCAATTTCCGGCGTCTTGTCGGTCCATTCCAATGCATTGCGCGACCATAGCCTCACATTGCCGTCGGTCACAGTGGCCAGGATGCGATAACCGTCCCATTTGATTTCATGCAGCCATTGCGCTCCTTCTGGCGGGGACTGCCCCAGCTTGGCCAGCTGTGGTGCGAACGGGGCATCTTCCATCTGGGCGCGACGTGCGTTGCTCAGCGCCAGCGCCTGTTTTGCCCAGGTACCACGCCTCTTCGCCGCCAGCGGCGGTACGGTCGTCAGCGCCTTGCGCTGGGTCTTGCCGGCGCCTGCGCGGCGTACATCCTCGGCAGGCGCGGCAGCGACGTCGGCCAGCAGGTCATCGGCCTCCAACGTGACGGCGTAGGCATCGTCGTCCTTGAACAGCAGCCACTGCGGCTGCCGCGCCGGCTTGCCCGAGCGCACCAGATGCCAGCCGCCCTTGAGCTTGTTGCCGAACAACTCAAAGCGCAGATGTCCCTTGGCCAACTGCGCTTCGGGGTCGCCCGCGGTGGCCCATACGCCATGATCGAACTGCGCCACATGCCCGCCGCCGTATTCGCCTTTGGGAATCTCGCCCTCGAAACTGGCGTAATCGACCGGGTGGTCTTCCACCTCCACTGCCATGCGCTTGACCTTGGGGTCGTAACTGGGCCCCTTCGGCACCGCCCAGCTCTTGAGCGCATCGCCCACCTGCAGGCGAAAGTCGTAATGGCGGCGGCTGGCGTGGTGCAGTTGCACCACGAAGATCGCACGCTGCCCCGGCGGCAGGGCCTTGCCCGGCTCCGGCTCGCGGGTCTTGTTGAAGCTGCGCTTGCGGCGATATTCGCTCAGGCTCATGACAGACCTTCCGCTTATTTGCCCAGGTGCTGGCGTACGCTGGCGGCCATTGGCCCCACCTTCTGCACGGCCGCGCGCAACTGCTCGGCGCTGACGCCCAGGGTCTTGGTCCAGTACTGCAGCTCATAGGCTTCATTGACGTTGATGCGGTCGCGGTCTGGCGAACCGACGTTGCGTTTGTCGTCACTCATGACATGCTCCTGTATCGTCGTGGTCGGGTCTGCTAACGTGAGCCTTCGGCCCAGCAGCGCCCGTAGCGACAATGCGAAAGCGTTCGAACAGGCGTCGTGAAAGCCCTGTTCACGCCATGTGCAAGCCCCTGTTCCACAACGGCCGCTCCCGGGCCACATGCCATAATGCCGCGCGCCCTTCGGGCGGCGTGTCCACTCTTATTCCGAGGCCATACCTCTGTGAGCAATACCTCTTCGAAACTGGATTCCATCGCGCAAGCCAAAGCCAAGCTGCTGGACGAATTGCAGAAGCTGGAAGAACAGGAGAAAACCGAGCGCGCGAGCGAGGCATCCTCTGCGCATGCCACCATCGTTTCGCTGCTCGAGCAGTTCGCCGGTCACTTCAACACCAAGCAGCGCAACGACATTGCCGCTTACCTGGGCACCACTGCCGCGCGCAAGGAAGTGGTCAAGAGCGGCCGCAGCGAAGTGAAGCCCAAGTACGAGCTACCGCACACCGGCGAAACCTGGTCCGGTCGTGGCCGCACGCCGAAGGCTTTCGCTGCCTGGGAAGGGTCGGTGTCGTACAAGGAATGGAAGGCCAAGAACCCGGACCTCAAGTTTCCGCTGGTTCGCGAGTAAGGCGATAGCCCGCACGACAGTGCCGCCTCGCACCGTCGGCCGCGCCCTTCGCTTGGCGAACCGCGCGGCTTGTGGGTAGAATCGAAGCACGTGGGGCGGTAGCTCAGCTGGGAGAGCGTCGCGTTCGCATCGCGAAGGTCGAGGGTTCGATCCCCTTCCGCTCCACCATCTTTCCGTCCTAGACGGTGCAAACGAGGCTAGAAAGCCCTGCGACATAAGGCTTTCCGGCCTTTTTTGTTTCCAAGGCAGTCTAGCCGAGACCGCGCAAATCCGGCGGTAGCTGACGGTAATTTTGGCGGTAGCGAGGGCATCCCCTACCCTGTTACCGCCAAGGAGCCGCCCAATGCCTCTCACCGATACCGCCATCCGTAAAGCGAAACCCACCGCTACGCCCCAGAAGCTGCGCGACGGCAACGGCCTGTATCTCCTGCTACGACCCGACGGCGCACGCTGGTGGCGCTACGACTATCGCCGCCCGGTCACCGGCAAGCGCAACACTCTGTCGTTCGGCACCTACCCGGAAGTGAGCCTCTCGGACGCGCGGGAGAGGCTGGCTGAAGCGCGCCGCCTACTCGCGGCCAAGATCGACCCCGGCGAACAGCGGAAGGCCGTCAAGGCCGCTGGGGAGGCCGCCGCCGCGAACAGCTTCGAGGTCATCGCCCGCGAGTGGTTCGCCAAGCAGCAGAAGGATTGGAGTACCCAGTACGCGGACAAGATCATCCGCCGCTTGCAGAGCGACATTTTTCCCTGGATCGGCAGCAGCCCCATTGCAGCCATTACCGCCCCGGAACTGCTGAAGCACTTGGAGCGGATCGAACAGCGAGGCGCAATCGAGACGGCGCACCGCGCCTTGCAGACTTGCGGTGCGGTCTTCCGCTATGCAGTGCGCACCGGACGGGCGGAAGCCGATCCTACGGGCGCACTCAAGGGAGCATTGACTCCCTGGCGCTCCATGCCTTTCGCTGCTGCCACCACTTCAGAGGAGGCGACGACCTTACTGCGGAAGATCGACATCAGCACCAGTCGGCCAGTGGTGAGGAGCGCCCTGCGACTAGCACCATTGCTGTTCTCCAGACCCGGCGAGCTTGTGCGCATGAGGTGGACGGAACTAGACCTTGATGCCGGACAGTGGCGTTACTTTGTGACCAAGACCAAGCGTACCCATATCGCCGCACTCTCGACTCAGGCAGTGGAAATCCTGCGCGATCTACACCCTCTTACCGGGCGCGGCGAGTTCGTTTTCCCTGGTGGACGTGACCCGCGCAAGCACATGTCTGGCAACGCCATTCTAGTTGCCGCGAGGCGCTGCGGCATCGAGAAGGAAGAAAGCACCATTCATGGTTTCCGACACATGGCGAGCACACTGCTCAATGAAATGGGCGACTGGAATCCAGATGCAATCGAGGCAGCGTTGACCCACAAGATGCCTGGCGTACGTGGCATCTACAATCAAGCTCAGTATTTGGATGAACGCCGCAAGATGATGCAGGCTTGGGGCGACTACCTAGATGAACTGAAATCAATGCGCCAGAAGCCCGTAATACACGAGGCTGCGTGATTGACCGAAGCTCAGCGAGGCGCAGACCGCCTCGCCAGAGCCTCGACCTTATTTACAGCATCCGGATGATATTCGGCGAGCAGGCTAAACTGCACAGCAACCAATGAGGCTTCTGAGCGGTAAAGCGATAGCAACATGTACCCATTGATCGGCGCCAGCACCAGCATATGGTCGGAGTTCCGCTTGAAGTAACGCCGGGGAAACGTGTCGCTGTCCCAACACTGGGCGTCAGGCACCCATCCTCGCGTTGCCAGCACATAGTCGTAGCGATTACGGAACTCCGGGTCCGGGCTTGGCGGATAAGACAATGGGCCAAGCAGATATTCGACGCCCATATAAGCCAAGTCGGCAAACTCAACTTCAGATAACTTGGGCACACGCCACGAACCATCCCCTATCCTGCTGCCCTGCGGCCCAAGCAAGACTGAAACTGACTCGTAACTCAAACCCTCAAACACACCTGATCCGGAAGAGCAACGCATCAAGAGATGCGATCTTATGCGCTCCGTTGAGCAATTAATTAGCCCAGCGGCTCGTACTTCTTTACCTGTGCCGTCTGGCAGCAACTCATTGGGCCCATACGAATAGCTAAGAGAACGCGACGCCGAATCCTGAACCTGCGCCGCAGACTCCAAGGTGCGAGGCGCCTTCGTGGGCTTTCCCTGCTCTTTTGCATCACAACTAGACAGGGTAGCTAGCAAACCCAGACCGGACAGAGAAGCTAGAAACGTAGCGAGCGAAAAGCCAACAAGTGCAATTTTCACTTCACGCATTCCATATTCTGGTCCTTTTTCAAAAAATACTGCGCACTTCGTTTATTTTATAAGTGCGAGCCGACTTTTCTGACCAACGTTTCTAGACGCACTTGTTAGCCGGGTGCATCTGTATCGTTTTTTCTCAGCTACTTGCCGAGCGAACCAATGCACTGGAACTCGACAGTCACGCGCCTTGATCCACAGTTTCCAAACCCCCGGCGCGATAGGCACTCAGTACTCTGCGACCCGAATGGCTCCGCTTCTTTATAGCCCCAATTCCGGCACTTCTGTTCGGCGAGTTGGATTGCCTGCTGATCGCTTAGGTCAGGGCGCTGGAATTCATTGCGCTCATAGGAAAGCGCAATCACACCATCTGCGCGGCTCGCTTTGGTTACCAGCCAGTCGGCATGAGTGGCACATGCGCCGACAAGCAGTACGACGGCCGCCGAACCGCAAAACTTCAATTTCATGCTGAACCCCCTTGGCATTCGGACCTTAGTTGTACAGGGCAGTCGCAGAGCTGTCCGAGCGCTCCACCAACGAATGATAGAAGAGCCAGACACTAATGTCACTCATAGAGGGTGCCCTCATAGGGCGTGGCCCGATAGAGGTTGCAACTGCATCGTTCTCTCATGCCAGAGAAATCGATGCCCACCGATCCCCGCGTCCTGTTTGGGCTGCGACTTGCCGAGGTCCGTAAGACCAAGGGACTCTCCCAGGAACGTCTTGCCTTGGAGAGCGGGTTGGCGCGCAGCTACCTTGGCGGCGTCGAGCGTGGGCAGCGCAACATTGCCCTGTTGAACATCTACCGTCTCGCCGAGGCGCTGGGCGTGCATCCAACCTTGTTGCTAGAACCCCCATCGGCCTATAGTCCCGGGGAGCCCTAGCCATATCCGCCGCGATAGCCGGTTATGCAAGTCATTGATCTTGAAGGCTGCGTCATTTTGGTACACCTACTAGCAGAAGAAGGCATCTTCTGTCGGCGCGTACCTTCTGCACCAAGAAGTAGCAGCTTCCCATTGGTTAGTAGTAAGCACAGGAAACTGCGCGCGTCTCCTATGACCACTTACAAGGAGACAGCTATGAGATATGACGCGGTAATGAAGCAATTCAAACATGCTCCCACTCGCTTGATCCCACTCGGCGACATACGAACCCACGACGCTTTGCAACCTCGTGTTGCCCGCTTGATACCGTTCAAGGACAAAGGGCGAGCCGAGGAAAGCAGCGAGCAACACATCGTAACGTTTCGCTATGTACTGGAAGCGACTGAGGATGGGCAGCTCGATCCTATTTGGCTTGCCGACATTGGTAGCGCCGAGCCAGTGGAAGCTGGCTTGTATCTGGTGGATGGTCATCACCGCCTGAAGGCATACCGACAAGCAAACAGACAGCAAGTCCCGGCATGTGTTCTGGCGTTAGATTGGCGAACTGCCCTGGTTGTTTCCAAACTGGTCAACTGCACTGGCAGATCGCTCGCCCTTCACAACGAGCAGCGCCGGGACGCGGCTTGGCAGTACCTTGCAGATCTAACGCATCGAGGAGCTATCGAGCTTCCCAGTGTGGGGGAGTCTTTACGCTCTGTCGCCGCTCGATTTGGCATCAGCAAGAGTACGGTAAGCAGCATGCTCACCAATATGCCGCACGTCATCGCTACAGAGTTCCACACGCTGGCGATAGATCCCGGCACGGGTTGGCCGAGGTGACGACATGTACGCGAAGCAAAGAACCCTTGGCAAACAAGCCTGCCTAGCTCGGACCAGCAGCAGCTAGACCGGGATGCAGAAAGGGTTGCGCGCCACATAGTCAAGCTCGTGGATGGCTCATCCCCAGCCGTGCGCGCCAGAGCGCTTGAGATGCTGGCGAACGACGAGGTGAGTGCCACAGATCAACTCGCATCGGTGGAGCTTCTTGCTCCCTTCAGCCCAGCACGACGCCCTGTCCCAATTGGGACACCCGCTGTCCCAGCGCAACCGGCACATCTGGACAACTGACAGCCCCAGCCTGATTTGACCGCACTGCCGGCGGGAGAAGAAACAAGATTTTCGCTGCGAAATTACGCGGCAGTCACTTCAACCATCCAAGGCCCAGCCGCCCCCATGCCGCCCCCTCCGGGAAAGCTGCCCACGGCAGGCACCACACCAACCCAAAGGCTCGCCGCAATCTCATGCAGCGGGCCTTTCTCATTTCAAGGAAGCCATGACGACGCAACCACAGACGACACTGCCGTACCACTTCATGCGCTTGCCCGAGGTCATCGCGACCGTTGGCGTCAGCAAGTCCACGCTCTATGCCTGGGCCGCTGCGGGCAAGTTCCCGAAGCCAGTACAATTCCCCGGTGGCAACATTGCCGCTTGGGTCTCCACCGAAGTGGCCGCATGGATGAGTGCAGCGGTAGACGCACGCAATGGTACGCAGGGCCTAGCCGCATGAGTTTGGCGGTAACTATGGCGGTAACAGGGCTCACCACGTCGGAAATACCTATTGCATTACAGTCACTTGCAGGTATTATTCGGGAGCCTTCCGCCCATCGAGTCAAACGCACAAGCCCTGGAGACGTCATGTTTCCGGGGCTTGCGCGTTTTGAGGGTGTTGCGGTGCAGGGCCGGCCGGTCGCCGTGGCGTGGGGATCACATCGCGCGCGCTAACGTCCGGCTTCACTCCACAGCGGACCACACCATGAGCAAGAAAGACCAGCAGCCCGATGACGTCGCCGACGACGCGCACGGCGTGACCGAGAGCCAGCAAGACCGCAAGCACGACGATGCTGCCAAGCAACGCCCGGGCCAGGAAGATCTGAAGGTGCACGACGAGCAAAGCCGTCGCCCCACCGGCAAGGCTGGCCAGGGAGAGTGAGTTGGCCAAGCATGCTGCCTGGCACCGGGCAGCGCCGCGGCACGCCGATGCGGTGAACTTCCCTGCTGCATCGCCAGCGGCGCGTTGCACCCTGTCGTGCAGCTGAGACCGCTGCATCCGTGGGACTGAAAGCCCGGCACCGGCCAGCCACGCGTTCCTGTGGCAAGATCCGGACAGGCGCTCGCCGATATGCCGCTGCCCTGGGAAGCAGTGCCTTGCCAAGGTTGCAGTCGCATCGGCCAGTGCGTTGTCGCGTCAACCCCTCATCGCCTTGATGGCGCCTTGTTCCCGGTGGTGCTTTGCATGCAGATACCCGATGCACCCGCGTTGAACCTGATCCAGGCAACGTTACTGCCAGGCGGCGTCAACGCCACTCCCGGGGCACGCCTGCCGGCCAACGAAGATGAGCGCGTGGAGGCACTGCATGCCTACCGCCTGCTGGACACCGCACCGGAGCCGAGCTACGACGCGTTCACCTCGATCGCAGCCGCGCTCTGCGGGATGCCGATGGCGCTGATCTCGCTGGTCGATACCCATCGGCAGTGGTTCAAATCCAGGCTCGGCATGCAGCAGAGCGAGACGCCGCGTGAACTGTCGTTTTGCGCGCATGCCATCCTCGAACCCGATCAGGTGATGGAAGTCGGCGATACCCACCTGGACAAGCGGTTTGCGCGCAACGCGCTGGTGACAGGCGAGCCACAGATCCGCTTCTATGCAGGCGCGCCGTTATTGACCCCGGACGGCATCGCACTGGGAACCCTGTGCGTGCTGGATCGCGTTCCGCGGCGCCTGTCGGCGACCGAGCGCGACGCGCTGCAAGCCTTGGCCAGGCAAGTCGTCAGCACCATCGAACTGCAACAGGCCGCGCGGCTGGTGGAGCTGGATGCACTGCGCGATGCGCTCACCGGGCGATGGAATCGCGCCGGGCTGGAGCACGCTTTGCACACGCTTGCCGACGCGCCCAGCTCTGCCGCCGATGCGCCCCTGGGTTTCATGCTGCTCGAACTGGACGGCTTCAAGCGGCAAAAATTGCAGGCCGGCGCGGCAGCGGCCGATGCCACCTTGCTGCAGGTCGCTGCATTGCTGGAAGCGCAGCTTCCGGCTGACGCACTCGTGGCGCGTCTGGCCTGCGATCAATTCTGCGTGGCGCTGCCGGAGACCGCTGCATCTGCAGCCCTTGCCACTGCCGAAGACTTGCGCAAGGCAGTGGAAGACGCGCACTGGCCCACCGGCCCGTTGACGCTCAGCGCAGGTGTGGTGGACGTTGCCACGCCAACCGCGCTCGACAGCAATACCCTGCTTGCCCGTGCGCGACACGCGTTGCAGCAGGCGCGTGGCGATGGCCGCAACCGCGTGCACGGCTTCGACGGTTGGCAGCTGCGGGCCTGATCGACGCAGACTGCGCCGATCGCCCTGCTGCACGGCTGTCGCTCAGGCCGCCAGTGCGTCGGTGTTTCCGGCGATCTCGTCCACCTGCAGCACCTGCTCCATCTCCAGCAGTACCACGAAGCGCTCGCCGACCTTGCCCATGCCGCGCAGCAGATCGCGGCGGATATGCGTGCCGAACGACGGCGCCGCTTCGATGTCCTGATCGGCCAGTTCGATCACTGCATTGACCGCATCGACCAGCACGCCAATCACCTGCGTGCCCTGCGCCTGTTCGGTGGCCACAATCACGATGCAGCTGCGTTTGCCGATCGTGCTGTCTGCGCGCCCCAACCGCGATTGCAGATCCACCACCGGCACCACCGCGCCGCGTAGATTGATCACCCCGCGCACGCAATCCGGCATCGACGGCACCGGTGTGGGAGCGCGGTATTGAATGATCTCGCGGATGCCGAGAATGCTGGTGGCGAAGGTTTCGCCATCCAGTTGAAAGGTCAGATATTGCGCGGCGACATCGGCGTCGCCGGGCATCACATCAAGCGTCGGTGCGGTCATTGGTCGCTCTCTCAGAAACGCGCGAACTGGCCTTCGTCCGGGCCCTCGGACATCGCATACGCCGGCGCTGCGTTGCTGCGCCAGCCACGCGTGCCCGCCGCACGCGCCGGACGCGCAGCGACCTGCTTGCCGCGCTTGGGCGGCGCAGGCGGCGCGCCCTGCCCGCCCAGCCGGAAGAACGCCATGCTCTGCTGCAGCTGTTCGGCCTGCGCGCTCATTTCCTCGGCAGTGGCGGCCAGCTCTTCGGATGCGCTGGCGTTCTGCTGCGTGGTCTGGCTCAACTGCACGACCGCCGAATTGATCTGGCTGACGCCGGAAGATTGCTCCTCGGAGGCGGCGGAAATTTCCTGCACCAGGTCGGAGGTGCGCTTGATGATGGGTACGATCGAATCCAGCAAACGACCGGCGCGGTCGGCCAATTCCACGCTGGAACTGGCCACCTCGCCGATTTCCTGCGCCGCCACCTGGCTGCGTTCGGCCAGCTTGCGCACCTCGGCGGCGACGACGGCAAACCCCTTGCCATGTTCGCCGGCGCGTGCGGCTTCGATCGCGGCATTGAGCGCAAGCAGGTTGGTCTGGTACGCGATGTCGTCGATGATGCCGATCTTCTGCGCGATCTGCTTCATCGCCTGGGTGGTGGCCACCACCGCTTCGCCACCTTCCACGGTTTCTTTCGCGGCCTGGGTGGCCATGCCATCGGTGATGCGCGCGTTCTCGGTGTTCTGGCTGATCGATGCGGTCATCTGCTCCAGCGACGCACTGGTTTCTTCCACACCGGCGGCCTGTTCGCTGGCCGCCTGCGACAGCGACTGCGCGGTGGCGCTGACTTCTTCCGACGCGCTGGCAAGGGTTTCGGCACTGGTATTGACCTCGCCGACCACCTGCGACAACTTTTGCACCATGGTGCGCATCGCTTCGAGCAGTTGCGCGGTTTCGTCGCGGCCATGCACATCGATGCGCATGGTGAGATCGCCTTCCGACAAACCGTTGGCCACCGCCACCGCGCGGCGGATCGGCCCGGTGACGCTGCGGCTGATCACCACGCCGAGAATGGCACCGAGCAACACGCCGCTGCAGATGATGGCGACCAACAGCCTGGAACTGCGTGTGTGGATCGCATCGGCTTCGGCGTTGGCCGCCGCGGCGCTGCGCTCGCGCAGGCCGCTCAGGTCGGTCATCAGGTTATCCACTTCGTCCGAGCTGGCGCGTACCGCGCGCGAGAGCGCGGCCAGTTCCGGATTGGCCTCGCGCAACGCTTCGCGGTTGGCGACTTCGATGAAGCGGCCGCGCTCGTCCAGATACTTCTGCCAGGCGCGATCGAATTGCGCCAGCTTGTTCTTGCCTTCCTCGCTCTGGAAGCTCTCCCGCGCACGGGCCATGTGATCGACCACCTTGGCGGTGTATTTGTCGATGTTCTGCACATGCGACTGGCGCTCTTCTGCACTGCTGGCCAACAACAGGTTGGCGCGCGCGCGGCCGGCATAGATGAGGTTGATGTTGGCTTCCTTGACATGGGACATGCCGAGCAACTCGCGCTCGTACAACGACGTCGACAGCGCGCTGATGCGGCCTGAGTTGGAATAGCCCACCCACCCGATGCATGCGCCGATGGCCGAGACGATCAGGAATGCCACGATCAGTCTGGTTCCGATTCTGAAGTTGCCTAACATTGGGGAGTTCTCTCAAGAAGGATGCGTGGGCGACATGCGCTACAGGAAGGCGATGGCGCTGCGCGTACCGCGCATGGCGATACGGCGGGTCTAACCCATCGCTAATGGCTATCGGCGACGACAAAACGCGCTTGAGATGCATCCAGGGCCGGAGTGCCTATTCATCAAATCGAATCTGCGCTTTTGTGACAGATCACGCGCTCATCACCGCCCATATTCGGAAAAACCCTACCCCCGCCCGTGCGCTGTCCAGGCCACACCGCTGGGACATCACGTCCGCGCCGCTATGCTTCGGCCATGCCTGCAAAGCCCTTGCCCCGCACGTTCTATGCCCACGATGCCCGCCACGTCGCGCCGCAATTGCTCAACAAGGTGCTGGTCAGTGCTGACGGACGCCGCGGGCGCATCACCGAAGTGGAAGCCTACTGCGGCAGCGACGACCCGGCCGCACACTCGTTTCGCGGCATGACTCCGCGCACGCGGGTGATGTTCGGTGCGCCGGGGCACCTGTATGTGTATTTCATCTATGGCATGCATTGGGCAATCAATGCGGTCTGCGGCGGCGCGCCCGGGCATGCGGTGCTGATCCGCGCACTGGAACCGCTGGCCGGTATCGATCGCATGCAGGCCGCGCGCGGCGCCGCGCCGGTCACCGCCTTGACCACCGGCCCAGGCCGCCTGGCGCAGGCGTTCGGCGTGACCGCCGCCGACAATGGGCTGGATCTCAGCACTGCGGCCGCGCGGCTCTGGATCGAAGACGACGGCGTGCCGCCCCCCTCCCATCCAGTGGCAACGCCGCGCATCGGCATCCGCAAGGCCGTGGATGCGCCATGGCGCTGGGTGGTTGCAGATAGCCGCTATGTGTCGCGTCCGCTTCCGCGCGTGACCGGAAAAGGCACGGCGCCCGCGGGCGATTGAGCCAACCAGCGCTCCATCGGCGATTGCTCGGCCGCGCCCGGTCCGCGCTGTAGCAGACGCAACGCCTGCTCGGCCTGCTCGGGGGTGAGCTCCTGCAAGGCCTGGAAGCGGTCTGCCGCCCAGACCGCCATCGGCAGCCCATCCAGCGAAGCGACGCGATTGCCCGGCACGCGCGCGACCCGCTCGCCCGGCAGCAGACTGCCGAGCAGATTGCTTGGATCGCTGGCACTGACGCAGATCCATTGCTGCGGCAACGGCTGCGCGCGCGCACGGCGCAGGGCCGCAATCGCGTCCGGCAACGCAAACTGCTCGCCGGACAGCCCGGCGATAAACCGCCCGCCGCGGATTTCGCCGCGCGCTTCCAGCCGTTGATACATGCGCAGCAATTCCCGCCATGGCGGCAGCCATGCAGCCTCGCGTTCGAGCAGCCGCCAGCACACCACGCCGTAGCGCCGCAGCAGCGTGCGCGCGACGTGTTCGAGCGTGTCCTGATGGCGCTGCGCGGCTTCGGCAAGCGGCAGGTCGGGCAGCGCCCGCACCGGTGCCCAGCGGCCCGCATCGCGGATGCCCAGTGCGCTGGCACGGCGACGCTGCCGCGACAGTGCCGACGGTCGCTTGGACGCAGGCACCAGCAGCGCGCGCAGGCCGGCATAGCTGTCGCAATGCGCGCGGCCACGCATCACCAGCTCGCTCAAGGCATCTTCCAGCTCGGTGTTCATCAGATGTGCCGCGTCGGCGATTTCGTCGAAGAACAGCGCGCCTTGCTGCTGCAGCACCTGCATGACCCGTTGCGCGCGGGAGCTCAATGGCGCGTCGTCGGCATCGCGCGCCAACGCGCTCCAATGCTGCGCTTCGCGTCGTGGCAGCAGCACGATCGGCGTACTGCGCAGTGCAGCGCCGCTGCGGCCGCCGCCGGGCCGCAGGCGTGCCCACAGCGTGCGCCCGGCAGTGCACAACTCATCCAGCCAGGCCGGTTGATAGTCGCGGATGCGCGCCGGCAATAGCTCGCTCTCCCACAGCACCGCAGGCGCCTCGAAGCCTTCGAGCTGCCCCACCACACCGGCCAGCGCATCCGGCCCGGCCACCCGGCTGCTGCTGTCCACGTGCTGCCACTCGAACAGAAAACGCGCGTAATCGCGTTGCGATACCGGTTCGATCTCGCGGCGCAGGCGCCCCAGCGTGTAGCGGTGGATGCGTGCCAACAGATGGCGCTCGCACCACTCTTCGCCCTGCACATGCGCATTGAACTGCCCGGCCATGACGTAGCCCTCGCGTTGCAAGGCCGCCAGTGCGAGCGCGATTTCTGCTTCCGGCACCTGCAATGCGTGGGACAAGGCCGGCACCTGTGCCGGGCCGACCGCGGACAAGCGCCCGCGCAGCAGTTCGCGCACCGCCCAGTCGCGCTGCCAGTCGGCAACGCGGCAATCGGCCGGCGCCTGCAACGGCGGCTGCACAGTTGCTTGCCGATACAACGGCAAGAACCAGTCGATACGCTCGGCGCTGACCCACAGCGCCGGGCTGCCGTGCAAGGCAATGCAGCTGGCACGACCCGCTGCGGCCAGCGCGGCCAACCATGCCTGCCACTGCGCGTCGGTAGCCTCTGCGACCGGCAACACGCCCAGCCCCACCAATGCCTCGTGCATTTCTTCGGCATCGCGCGGCTGTGGCCAGGCCTCTTCGCACACTGCGGCAATCGCCTGCGGATCGAGCTGGCCCAGGTCGTCGCTGGTCTGCGGCGTGTAGCGGCGACTTTGCACGGCCTGGGTACGGCGTTCTTCCAGCGGCGCATCGTCGAGAAATGCATACGGACGCGCATTCAAGGCTTCGGCGGCCAGCGGCGACGGCGCGGCCAGGTCGCGCGCGACCAGCGTCACCGCGCCCGATTCCAGGCCGCGCAAAACCTGCAGCCAGCCGTCGCTATCCATGGCGTGATGCAGGCAATCTTCCAGGGTCTGTGCCACCAACGGGTGGTCGGGCACCTCGCGTTCGCCGACCAGATTCTCCGCACAGGCCACCTGGTCCGGGAATACCGTGGCGAGCAAATCTTCGGACTTCATGCGTTGCAACTGCGGCGCCACCTTGTTGCCGCCACTGAAGCGCGGCAGCGCCATTGCGTTGGTGGCGTTCCAGCGCCAGCGCACGCCGAATAGTGGTGCGTCCAGCAATGCCTGGATCAATACATGCTCGGCCGACGACGAATGCAGGTAACGGCCAACCTCTTCCAGCGCAAAGCTATGACTGGTCGACAGCGACAACACAATCGCATCTTCGGTGGCCGCCGCCTGCAATTCGAAATTGAAGGTGCGGCAGAAGCGCTTGCGCAGCGCCAACCCCCACGCACGATTGATGCGGCTGCCGTACGGCGAATGGATGACCAGCTGGGTACCGCCGCTGGCATCGAAGAAGCGCTCCATGACCAGACACTGCTGGGTGGGCATCGCGCCCAATGCCGTGCAAGCGTTTGCCAGATAATCCACCAGTTGCCGCGCCGCTTCGGCAGACATCTCCAGCTCGCGCTGCAGCCAGTCGCGCGCGGATTGGTGCGGCGCGGTGTCCAGCCGCGCGGCAATCTCGCCACGCAGGCGCGACACCGCCGCAGACAGCTCATCGCTGCGACCCGGCGCTTCGCCCAGCCAGAACGGAATGTTCGGCGGCGCGCCCTTGGCATCTTCCACGCGCACGCGCCCGGCCTCCACGCGCAGGATGCGGTAGCTCGCATTGCCGAGCTGGAACACATCGCCGGTGAGGCTTTCAACGGCGAAATCCTCGTTCACCGTGCCGATCTTTTCGGCCTGCGGTTCCAGCACCACGCTGTAGTCGCCGGTTTCGGGAATGGTGCCGCCGGAAGTGAGCGCCGTCATGCGCGCACCGCGCCGTGCATGCAGGCGCCGGTGCACGGCATCGCGATGCAGATACCCGGCGCGCGGACCGAGGCGGGTGCTGAAGCCATCGCACAACATGCGCACCACGCTGTCGAAGGTGGCACGGCTCAACCCGGCGAACGGCCACGCGCGCCGCACCAGCGCGAACAGCGCATCTTCGTCCCAGTCTTCGCATGCGGCTTCGGCAACGATCTGCTGCGCCAGCACATCCACCGGCGCCGTCACAATGCGCAAGGCATCCAGTTCGCCGCGGCGGATGCTGTCCAGCAGCGCGGCGCATTCGACCAGTTCGTCGCGGGTCTGCGGAAACAGGCGCGCCTTGGGCGTGCCGCCGACCTTGTGTCCGGAACGCCCGGCGCGTTGCAGGAAGGTGGCAATCGAGCGCGGCGAACCGAGCTGGCAGACCAGATCGACATCGCCGATATCCAGCCCCAGTTCCAGCGATGCGGTCGCCACCAACACGGTGAGATCGCCGGCCTTGAGCCGTTGCACGGCCAGCAGGCGCGTCTCGCGCGACAGGCTGCCGTGATGCGCCGACACGCGCTGCTTGCCGAGCAGATCGCCCAGATGCCGCGCCGCGCGTTCGGCCATGCGCCGTGTGTTGACGAACACCAGCGTGGTGCGATGTTGCTGCGCCAGTGCAGCCACATCGGCATACACCTGCAGCCACTGGTCGTTGGACATCACCACGCTCAGCGGCGTGGGCGGCAACGCCAGGGCCAGATCACGCTTGCGGGTGTAGCCGATATCGACGATCTCGCACGGCGGCGGCACGCCGTCTGCGTCGACACCGACCAGGAATTGCGCCACCGTTTCGATGGGCTTCTGGGTGGCCGACAGCCCCACCCGCGTGATCGGCTGCGCGACCAGCCGCTGCAAGCGCTCCAGCGTCAGGCTCAGGTGGCTGCCGCGCTTGTCCGACGCCACCGCGTGGATTTCATCGACGATCACGGTGCGCACATGCTGCAGCGACGCGCGCCCGGATGCCGACCCCAACAGTACGTACAGCGACTCCGGGGTGGTCACCAGAATATGCGGCGGCGTGCGACGCGCCTGCGCGCGCTCGCGCTGCGGGGTATCGCCGGTACGCACCGCGGTACGAATCGGCACATCCGGCAAGCCGCCGGCGACCAGCGCCGCACGGATGCCCTGCAAGGGCGCGTCCAGATTGAGGTGGATGTCGTTGGACAAGGCCTTCAACGGCGAGACGTAGACCACACGGGTTTCGTCGGGCAACGCACCGCCGTTGGCCAGCCCGTCGCGAATCAATGCATCGATGGCGGCGAAGAAGGCCGTCAGCGTCTTGCCCGAGCCGGTCGGCGCGGCCACCAGCGTGTGGCGTCCGGCCTGGATCGCCGGCCACGCGGCGACCTGCGCCGGTGTCGGCGCAGCGAAGGTCTGCGCGAACCACGCAGCGACCACAGGATGGAAGTGTTGCAGGACAGGATGCATTGGCAATGCCCGACACCATTGCTCATCATGACGGCAAGGCGCGCGGATATAACTCGGCGTGAACCATAATCAATGGGGCTGCGCAGCGGTCCAGACAAGCCACGGGCCAGGCCGGCAGTGAACGATTTAGAGCGGCTACAAAACGACTGCACAGCCGCCAGGCGGGCGCGGCCGGTGCTCGGAATCGGCATGTACCGCTCGTACACTCCGGTTCTGAGCGCGCCGTCTGCGCCCACCCGACAGCTGCTCGCTACGTTTTGTTAGCCGCTGTTAGCGCAATGGTGGCGGCCTCTGCCGTCGGCAAGGCGACGCCTTCGCAACGTTGCGGCACCGGCCCGGCGATTGTCCGCCGGCCACGTGCCGTGGCACATTGGCGGCATGCCCAGCCTGATTCTTTTCATGATCGCCGGCGCCGCGCTGTTCGCGTTCTGGAACTCCTCGCGCGCGGCTGCCGAACGCGCCGACATTCTTGGCCGCAATGCCTGCCGCGCGGCCGACGTGCAATGGCTGGACCAGAGCGTGCATTCCACCAATATCCGCGTGTGCAGGATGCCCAGCGGCTGGCTGGGCTTCGAGCGCACCTTCCGCTTCGACTATTCCTACGACGGCGTGGATCGCCATAGCGGCAAGCTGGTGCTGCGCGGCGATCAACTGATTGCCTTCACCGGGCCGCAGGTCGCTACCGTCAGGGCATTGCACCCGGAGCATGAGCGTCTGGAGTGAGGCGCGCAGCTGCGGGTCACCCGCACGCTGACACCTGACATACCTGCAGCTTCACCTGTCTGGGTTACAGTGATTGGCCGGCCAGCTTCCCTCTGGATTCCAGCAATCATCGAGCTGTTGCTGCGCGCTTTCGCCGTCTGTGCACGCGGCTGGCCATTGCATCAGTCGGCGGCACTCCACACAGCCGGCCACTTCATTCCAAAGACGTCGAATCCGCGGGAACGGGCTCGTAGCCATTGTCCCTGCCGCTCAGCCAGCACAATTGCAGCTTGCCCTCTCGACGCAGCTGCGCCTGGGCGAACAGCCACAGCGGATCCAGCAGGTCGGCATCCTTCAATAGACGCGACTTGCCGGCAATTTCCATGCTGAGAAAATGCGCCTCACGCGGCGTGTCGATGTAGCTGCGCGCAATCAGACAACGCTCGCCATCCACGAAGCGATAGATGTCGTACTCGTACGCGTCGTCGAGTGCGCCGGACGGATCCGGCGCGCTGCAATCGACATGACGGGTGCGCTCTACGTGCAATCGAACCCTCCACTTGGCGAGTCTGCAGGTCATACGCTTGCCGCTTTCAGCGCAGCCAACAGAACCTGGGACGCCGTCACCGGTAGCCGTGGACGGCACGCAGGAACTTCAGCTTACACGTGGTCCCTGCTGATTCCGCGCACCGGCCTGCACTCGCCTTGCGGCGGCGCAGGCGTGTGGTGTGCTGTCCTTACTTCACCACGCGAAGATGCGGGCGCTTGCCACCGCTGGACGGTTCGTCCGGCGTCGGCGCACTCGGTGGGGGCGAGCCCGGATCCGGCGGCTCGCTGTTGGTGCCGGGGATGTCGTCCGGCAGCGCCATGCCCTGCCCGGTTTCGCGCGCATAGACCGCCAGTACGGCGGCCATCGGCACCATCACCGGGTGGCTCACGCCACCGAAGCGCGCGGTAAAGCTCACGCTTTCGTTGTCCACCTGCAGGCCGACCACGGCACGCTCGGCGATATTCAACACGACGCGACCGTCCTTGACGGCACTGGCAGGCACCTGCACACCGGGCAGGCCGGCATCCACCAAAACGTGCGGCGTCATGCCGTTGTCGTTGATCCATTCGACCAAGGCCCGCAACAGGTACGGGCGATGGCTGGTCATGCGGGGGAAATCTTCGCTCATTGCGTCATTTTACCCGCACATGGCCCGTCGCGGCGGCCACGCGATCGGAAGTCGGTCTGTTGGCATACAGCCGTCGCATCAGCCCGGCAGATCGCGCAGCTTCTTTTCCTGATCGGTCAGGCTGCGGATAAAGCCCGGGTTGCGGAAGATCCGGTTGCCGTAATCCTCGATCGCCTTACCGTCCTTGGGCAGGCTGATTTCCAACGCGTCCAGTCGCCAGATGATCGGCGCCATCGCGCAATCGGCCAGACTCATTTCCGGATTGAGGAAGAATTTGCTGGCCTTGAACAACGGCACCGAGGCGGTAAGCAGTTCTTTCAGACGCTTGCGGCCGGCCTCGGCCTGCGTCTTGTTGCCGAGCTGGATCGCCTGCACTTGCGGCACCCAGTCATGCTCGATGCGCAACATCGCCAGGCGCAGACGCGCGCGCGAAAGCGGGTCGACCGGCATCAGCGGCGGATGCGGATAGCGCTCGTCCAGGTATTCGCTGACCACCGAGGCGGCGTACAGCACCAGGTCGCGTTCGACCAGCGTCGGCACCGAATGATAGGGATTGAGATCGATCAGATCTTCGGGAGGATTTTGCGGGTCGACCGGCACCAGGTCGTAGGTCACCCCTTTCGCCGCCAGGACCAGACGGACCCGGTGGCACAACACGTCGTCGTTGGACGAAAACAAAGTCAAGGTATTCCGCATACGCACACTCGTCGCCATTCAAGGCTCTCCGACGACCGGAATCCGCCGGCCGCATCGGCGCGGCCGGCCCAACGCCGACAGTCACCACGGTCTATCGAGTGTGCAATCACGTCACGCAAAAGCCAAGAGTGATAGGGCTTATTAATGTTCCGATAAGCCAGCTGCTGCGCTGCTCCCGCGGGACCGCAGGAGATGTGGGCGCTGCAACCCTGTTGCAGGGATCTACGCTGACGGCCCCGATCGACATGCTGTTCGCTTGCCAACCATCAGCCCGCCCCCTCTCCGCACGGGAGGTGGGGGCTAGCGCTTTCTGTTGGGAGCGCCCGCAAGGCTCGGCGACAAATAGAGGTATCCCAAGCACCTGCGATACCTGCCTGCCCTGCACTGCATTGTTCGCTCCCGCAGCCGATGACGGCCTACGCAGCGTTCAGTGCACGTCCTTCCAGTATTCCTTCTTCAACAAATAAGCGATGAAGGTGAGCAGCGCCAGGAACAGGACCACCCATACGCCCATGCTTTGGCGCTTCAATGCGGCCGGCTCGCCGGCATACTCGAGGAAGTTGGCGATATCGCGCACGGTCTGGTCGAATTCCACCGGTGTTTGACGCCCTGGCTGCCCAAGCTTCAATGCCTCTACCGGCTTGTCGCCGGTGGCCTTGTCGGCCGGGCCGAATTGCGCCTGCTGCAGGCCTTGCAACTCCCATAGCGGGTTGGGCATGGAGGCGTTCGGAAACAGCTTGTTGTTCCAGCCCAGCGGGCGTGTCTGGTCCAGATAGAACGACTTGAGATAGGTGTAGACCCAGTCCGTACCGCGCACGCGTGCAATCAAGGTCAGATCCGGCGGCGCCTTGCCGAACCACTTGGTCGCCGCGTCGTGCGGCATGGTGCCTTCGATATGTTCGCCGACTTTGGCGCCGGTGAAGTTGAGATTGGTCATGACCTCCTCTTCGCTCAGGCCCAAATCGCTGGCCATGCGCGAATAGCGCAGGTACTTCAACGAATGGCAGCCGGAGCAGTAGTTCATGAACAACTGCGCACCACGTTGCAGCGATGCGCGATCGCTCAGGTCATTACCTGCTTGCGGCACCGCCCCGCCTTCGGCCGCCATTGCACCACCAGCGATTACCAGGCCGCAGAGCAAGGCGACCACGCGCGACTTCCGTGACGTCACGTTGGAATTAGTCATGGGTCGTCACCCGCTCCGGAACCGGCTTGGTCTTGTCCAGCCGCGTCCACACCGGCATGGTGATGAAGAAGGCGAAGTACAGGAAGGTCAGCACGCGCCCGACATAGGTCTCGTGCGCGTCCGTGCCGGGGCCGGAACCGATCACGCCCAGCCAGACGAAGCACACCACCAGCACGCCCAACGCCAGCTTGGAAATCCAGCCGCGGTAGCGCACCGAGCGCACCCTGGCGCGATCCAGCCAGGGCACCAGGAACAGGATCGCGATGGCCGAGAACATCACCAGCACCCCGCCCAGCTTGTTGGGCACCACGCGCAACATGGCGTAGTACGGCGTGTAGTACCACACCGGCTTGATGTGCTCCGGCGTCACCAGCCGGTTGGCTTCGGTGAAGTTGTCGTGCTCCAGGAACAGGCCGCCGAACGCCGGCGCGAAGAAGATGATGAAGGCAGCGATCAACAGCAGGAATCCAACGCCGACCAGGTCCTTGACCGTGTAATACGGATGAAACGGAATGCCGTCGGCCGGCTTGTGCGCATCCCAGCGATTGCCCTTTGGACCTTTCTTGATGTCCACCCCGTCCGGGTTATTGGAACCCACTTCGTGCAGCGCACCGATGTGCAGCACGATCAACAGCAGCAACACCAATGGCAGTGCGATCACGTGCAAGGCGAAGAAGCGATTGAGCGTGGCATCGCCGGGCAGGTAGTCGCCCATGATCCATTCGGTCAGCCCATTGCCGATCACCGGAATGGCGCCAAACAGCGAGATGATCACCTTCGCGCCCCAGAACGACATCTGCCCCCACGGCAACACGTAGCCCATGAAGGCTTCGGCCATCAGCACCAGGTAGATCAGCATGCCGAGAATCCACACCAGCTCGCGCGGCTTCTGGTAACTGCCGTACATCAAGCCGCGGAACATGTGCAGATACACCACGATGAAGAACAGCGAGGCACCGGTGCTGTGCATGTAGCGGATCAGCCAGCCCCACTCCACGTCGCGCATGATGTATTCGATCGAAGCGAATGCATCGGCGGCGCTGGTCTTGTAGTGCATCGTCAGGAAGATGCCGGTGACGATCTGGTTGACCAGCACCACGATGGCCAGCGAGCCAAAGTAGTACCAGAGGTTGAAGTTCTTCGGCGCGTAGTACTCGCTGATGTGCTTGCGGTACATGGGCATCAGCCCGGGCGCGCGCTCGTTGACCCAATCGAACACGCCGTTGGCGGTACGGACCAGAACATTGCTCATCAGGCAGCCCCCGTGGTTTTGGCCGACGCACCGGCATCGTCAGGATCGACGCCGATCACCAAGGTGTTGTCGTCCACGTAGTGGTGTGGGGGCACCAGCAGATTGATCGGTGCCGGCACGCCGTCGAAGACGCGGCCGGACATGTCGAAGCGCGACTTGTGGCAAGGGCAGAAGTAACCGCCCTTCCACTGCGGGTCGTAAGGCTCGGGGCGGATTTCGGCGACCATCTCCGGCGAACAACCCAGATGCGTACAAAGCCCCACCAGCACCGAAATGTCGGACTTGATCGAGCGATATTCCGGGTTTTTCAGCACGTACTCCGGCTGCTGATCCTTGTTCTCGGACTTGGGGTCCTTGAGCCGGTCGTCCAGCGACGGGAGTGCGTCGAGCATGGCCTTGGAGCGCTTGACGATCCAGATTGGCTGACCGCGCCATTCAAGGACCATGCGCTGGCCTTCCTGCAAGGCGCTGATGTCGGCGGTGACCGGTGCGCCAGCCAACTTGGCACGCGCACTGGGATTCCACGACTTCACGAACGGAACTGCAACGAATCCTGCTCCGACCGCACCGACCACGGCCGTTGTCGCGGTTAAAAACCGACGACGCCCGATATCAGCAGGTGCGTTAACCCCATCGTTGGCCATCCGGCTCTCCGATCTTGA
The DNA here is from genome assembly GCF_020880415.1 of Xanthomonas euvesicatoria pv. euvesicatoria. GTDB lineage: Bacteria > Pseudomonadota > Gammaproteobacteria > Xanthomonadales > Xanthomonadaceae > Xanthomonas > Xanthomonas euvesicatoria. The sequence goes on from NZ_JAJIUJ010000103.1 coordinate 169,601, forward strand.
TTAGGTAGCGTGAGGCTGCCAACGGCTGGCGGGGGGTCCAGCCGCGATGAATCGACCGCAGTGTAGCGGAACGCTTAATGCACAGACAACGCAATGTACGCAGTCGGCCCTATGCGATGCAACGGCCCATGCAAGCGGCAGCCGCTCCGATGGAGTTCAACGCGCGTGGGAGACGGATGGCTGTGACGTAGTGCCCTTGCGTGGGCTGCAACGGCAATGCGCGCGTGCGGTGGATGCGTGGATATGGTGCAAGCGCAGCAATACGCTCGTTCGCGACTGGCTATGGGCGCTGCAACCGATGTTGCGGAGACCGAAGCACTTGCCCCACCGCACTCGGCGCAGCGCCGTGGCAAAGATTCCCAAGAGCAGCGACCAAGACGTCAAGGAGGGGGCCGGGAATGGATCGCGCAGACGCCGCGCTGCTTATGACATGCCAGGAGCACCGGCCGCGCCCGCCGGGCGGCTGCGCGGTCGTTTTGCCAGCCGCTTCAGTTGGCTGCTGTGGCCTGGCCACGATAGCGGCCGGCCAATACGCCCACGCGTTGCACGTAGCGCTGGGTTTCGCTATACGGCGGTACGCCGCCGTAACGGTCGACTGCGCCCTCGCCGGCGTTGTAGCCGGCAGCGGCCAGGGTGAGGTCGCCATTGAAGCGTTTCAGCAGCCAGGACAGATACTGCACGCCGCCACGAATATTTTGCGTTGCATCATAGGCATCGCTGACGCCGAAGCGGCGCGCGGTGCCCGGCATCAACTGCATCAGGCCTTGCGCGCCGGCACGGCTGAGCGCGAGCGGGTTGTAGGCCGACTCGGCGTGGATGATCGCGCGCACGATCGATTCTTCCACCCCGAACTCGCGCGCCGCCGCTGCGATTTCCTGCTGATAGGCGTTGGTGTTGAGCCGGATCGCACCAAAATTGACCCCGGGCTTGGCACCGCAGGCGTAGCAGGTTTCGATAAAGCTGTAATGGATGGTGCGCAGGCCTTCGATGCTGGCGACCTGGCGCGGCCGGGCGCTGGTGTAGTGGCGCACGCCGTCCTTCATATAAGAGTACACCTGCCCGCTGACGACCCGGCGCGGATTGGTTGCTGCTGCCGCTGGCGGTGTGACGACCGAGACGGACGACTCCGGCAAGGCACGCGGAGCCGGCGCCGAAGCGACCTCGGCAGCGTGCCGCGGCGGCTGGCTGACTGGCTGGCTGATAATGGTGGCCGGCGCGCCGCTGTCGACATTGGCCATGCGGGGCGCGGGGCTGACGGCCAGACGCCCGGCCGAGGGAGATGACGGCAGGCGGCGGGCCGCACGATCGGGGGTATAGCTGCTGATGACGCTGCAGGTGGAGCCGCTCTGACGCTTGCTCAGGTAACTGGTGATACCGTCAGCGCCGACGCACTTGTACAGCGTGCCGGCGCTGACCGGCGCAGCCGACAACGTGACGAGCATCAGCCCCAGCAATCTTGACATCCCCTTCATGTGCGGAGTGTCCCAGCTTGCCCAGGGCTTGCCAAGTGTCGGCCAGCGTCTGGAGCAGCCCGCAAGGTGCCCGCGCCGCGGCCAGGCGTGCGGGACCGGTGCTCGAAATCCTCAAATACCCATCCCGCACTCCCGATGACGCGTTCGCCGCCGCCCACCTGACGACCACGCGCGATGGCCTGTTGGCCGCCTCACTGGGGCAGCCGGTCCAGCTGCGTGCGCAACGTGTCCAGCGCCTGCGTCAAGGTGTGGCGGGCTTGGGCCGGCGCAATCGCGTCGAACGGCAGGTCCAGCAACAACAGGTTGGCCGCCAGCGCAGGCATGCTCGGGGCGCCAAGACCCAGCCAGCAATGTGCGGGACCATCGGCCTGCAAGGCACCCAGCCAGGGCGGGATGCGCGCTGCCAATGCCTCGACCGTGCCGGCCAGACGCACCCGCGCCCGGCACGGAAACGGCGCTTCGCCGATCGCCTTGCGCAATAGCTGTAGCGGCTCTTCGGGCAATGCGCGGGGGGCGAACCGCGCGCCGGTGGCGACCGCCTGATCGATCCGGTCCGCGCGCAGGCTGCGCCAGTCCTGGCGTTCGCAGTCCCAGACCAACAGGTACCAGCGCCGCCCGTAGTTCACCAGCAGCGCCGGCTCGACGCTGCGGGTGATGGCCGTACCCGAATGGCGCCGATAGTCCAGCCGCAGCGTGGCCCGGTCGCGGCAGGCGGCAGCCAACTGGGCAAGCAGGCCCGCATCGACCAGCGATTCCGTTTCGGAAGCCGGCATGCTGGCCATGGCGGCATGCGCGGCACTGGCGCGCTGGCCGCTGCGGCGCGGCAGCAGGGGATCCAGCTTGGCCATCAGGCGTGCCGCCGCGGCGTCCATCCCGCGCACCGCTGGCGCGGCGGCGCGCAAAGCGACCGCCACGGTCAGCGCCTCGTCTTCTTCCAACAACAGCGGCAATGCCGCACCGCCCTGCCCCAGCCGGTAGCCGCCGCCGCTGCCGGGCGCTGCATGCACCGGATAACCCGCTTCGCGCAGGCGCTCGATATCGCGCCGCAGGCTGCGCGGATGGATGTCCAAACGTTCTGCCAGCGCCACACCGGACCAACTCCGGCCACCTTGCAGCAGGGAAAGCAGACGCAACAGGCGAGCAGCGGTGGAAGCCATCGCGCCACCGTATTGCGGACAGAAACTGTCCGCAAGTGGTCCGTAAGATCGCGATACCCGCCATCCCCACTCGCATCGCCGCCGCAGCCACCCTGGAGACCGCAATGTCCGACGACCGCCACGTCACCCTGTTCCACAACCCCCGCTCTCGCTCGCGGGGGGTCCTGGTCTTGCTGGAAGAATTGGGCGCACGCTACAGCCTGCAGCCCATCGATCTGGAAAAGGAGCAGCAGCGCATGCCGGAATTCCTTGCGATCAACCCGATGGGCAAGATACCGACCATCGTCCACGGCACCAGCGTGGTCACCGAGCAGGGCGCCATCTATCAGTACCTGGCCGAGCTATATCCGGAAGCCGGCCTGTCACCGGCGCCGGGCGATGCCGATCGTGGCGCCTACCTGCGCTGGCTTGCGTTCTACGGCTCGGCCTTCGAACCGGCGATCATCGATCTTGCGCTCAAGCGTAGCGCCCCGCCGCGCTCGCTCTCGCCTTATGCCGACGCCGACACGGTGCTGCAGGTGGTTGATGCGCAGCTGGCCAAGGGCGATTACCTGCTGGGCGAGCGCTGCAGTGCGGCCGATGTGCTGTGGGGCGGCGCCTTGGCGTGGATGGTGGAGTTTGGCCTGATCGACCCGCCCGCCCCGACCCGCGCCTATATCGCCCGGATGGCCGCGCGCCCGGCAGTGGCGCGCGCCGAAGCCGTCGACGCCGGGCGTGCGGCCGCGGACGGCGCCAGCGCAAGCGGGTAAACTGCGCGGCTCTCTTCTACCCGCCTGGAATAAGCGCCATGCCCGGGACACCCGTTTCCGACCTGTCCGCGGCCGCTGCCGTGGACGCACCCGCCCTGTTGCCCTTGCCCGTCGCGCGCCCATCGGCGCCTGCCGTGGTACGCGGCAAGCTCTATATCAAGACCCACGGATGCCAGATGAACGAGTACGACTCGGCCAAGATGGCCGACGTGCTTGCCGCTTCCGAAGGCCTGGAGCTGACCGACAACCCCGAGGAAGCGGATGTGGTGCTGGTCAACACCTGTTCCATTCGCGAAAAAGCCCAGGAAAAGGTCTTCAGCCAGCTGGGTCGCTGGAAGGCGCTCAAGGCCGGCGGCAAGCCGGTGATCATCGGCGTCGGCGGCTGCGTGGCGTCGCAGGAAGGCGAAGCCATCGTCAAGCGTGCGCCCTACGTGGACCTGGTGTTCGGCCCGCAGACCCTGCACCGGCTGCCGGAACTGATTCGCGCGCGACGCGAATCGGGCAAGTCGCAGGTGGACATCAGCTTCCCGGAAATCGAGAAGTTCGACCGTCTGCCCGAGCCGCGTGCCGAAGGTCCGTCGGCCTTCGTCTCGATCATGGAAGGCTGCTCCAAATACTGCTCGTTCTGCGTGGTGCCCTACACCCGTGGCGAAGAAGTCAGCCGGCCGTTCGAGGACGTGCTGGTGGAAGTGGCGCAATTGGCGGCGCAAGGCGTGCGCGAGATCAACCTGCTCGGCCAGAACGTCAACGCGTACCGCGGTGCGTATGGCGCCGATGCCGGCGACGCCGCGCAGTACGCCGATCTGGGCCTGCTGATCCGCACCATCGCGCAGATCGAAGGCATCGGCCGTATCCGCTTCACCACGTCGCATCCGCTGGAGTTTTCCGATTCGCTGGTGGATGCCTACCGCGATGTACCGCAGCTGGCCAACTACCTGCACCTGCCGGTGCAGGCCGGCAGCGACCGCATCCTGTCGGCGATGAAGCGTGGCTACACCGCGCTGGAATTCAAGTCGAAGATCCGCAAGCTGCGCGCAGTGCGCCCGGACATCTCGATCAGTTCGGACTTCATCGTCGGCTTCCCTGGCGAGACCGAAGCGGACTTCGAAAAGACCATGAAGCTGATCGAGGACGTGGGCTTCGACCAGAGCTTTTCGTTCGTGTATTCGCGCCGTCCCGGCACCCCGGCATCGGACCTGCAGGACGACACGCCGGAGGCGGTGAAGCAGGCGCGTCTTGCGCGTCTGCAGGCGCATATCAACGCGCACGCGGCGAGCATTTCGCAATCGATGGTGGGCAGCGTGCAACGCGTGCTGGTGGAAGGCCCCTCGCGGCGCGACCCGAACGAACTGACCGGCAAGAGCGAGAACATGCGCCCGGTGAATTTCCCAGGCAACCCGCGTTTGATCGGACAGTTCGTCGATGTGTTGATCACCGAGGCGATGAGCAATTCGCTGCGTGGCCGGATTCAACTGGACGACAGCGCACAGTGATGGCGCGCGGGCGCTGCGCAATGCGGCGCCCCTTCAAGCAAGGCGACCACGCGCCGAAGCGTCTCGCGGGAAATGGTCAAAATTTCACCACACATCCGTAGCGCCTTGCAGCGCAAGGCCTCGTCTTACTTACCCACAGGCTTTGCCGAATTCGATCCACATCCTGTGTGGACAACCCTGTCGGTACTGGCGTTTTTTTCGCCACCAACCCGGCAAACCTTGCGCCAGTAAGCGCGGCGAGTTTTATCCACAGGTTAGTGATGCGTGACTCCACAGCGGTTGTGGAAAACCTGCATGCCTGTGCGGACCGGCGCGTCGCCGAGGTGCCGCGCCGCCCGCTGTGTTGGTGGGATCACATGCCGCGCGCTACCCTTTCGCTCCCGCCCTACCGACGCGCACCCAGGTGCGCCGTCCGATCCAACCATGAACGCACCCGCACATCGCGATTTCACCCTGGAACCCGAGGACATCGAGCGCCTGGCCAATCTGGCCGGTCCGTTCGATGCGCATCTTCGCCAGATCGAACTCAAGCTTGGCGTCGAGATCGCCAACCGTGGCAACGTCTTCCGGGTGACCGGACCGGAGCCGGCCATCGCCGCCGCCCAGTCGCTGTTGACCGCGTTGTACGACGAGGCCGCAATCACCACGTTCGACACGCACGCAATCCATCTGCGGCTCAACGATGCCAACCTTGAGCATGTGGCCGAGCGCGCATACCAGGCCCAGGATGTGGCGATCAAGGTCAAGCGCGGCACCGTGCGTGGCCGTGGCGCCAACCAGGCCAAATACCTACACGCGATCGCCACCCACGACATCAATTTCGGTATCGGCCCGGCCGGCACCGGCAAGACCTTCCTGGCGGTAGCAAGCGCGGTTGAAGCACTCAACGAGTCGCGGGTGCAGCGGTTGATCCTGGTGCGCCCGGCAGTGGAAGCCGGCGAAAAACTCGGCTTTCTTCCGGGCGATCTCAGCCAGAAGGTCGACCCGTACCTGCGCCCGCTCTACGATGCGCTGTACGAAATGCTCGGCGTGGAAAAAGTGGTCAAGTTGCTGGAGCGCAACGTCATCGAAATCGCGCCGCTGGCCTATATGCGCGGTCGCACGCTCAACGATGCATATGTGATTCTGGACGAAGCCCAGAACACCACCATCGAACAGATGAAGATGTTTCTGACCCGCCTGGGCTTCGGCTCCACGGCGGTGGTCACCGGCGACCTCACCCAGATCGATCTGCCCAAGCACGTCAAATCCGGCCTGCGCGATGCGATCGAAGTGCTGCGCGATGTGGAAGGCACCAGTTTCACCTTCTTCGAAGCGCGCGACGTGGTGCGTCACCCATTGGTGCAGCGCATTGTCACCGCCTACGACAAGCGCGATAACGCGCTGCAGCCTCCTGCGGCCGACTGACCGTGCAAGGCCGCGCCCTACTGTTGGGAGTCTGGTTGGCGCTGGCTTGCCATGAACCTGCGCATGCGCAGGCACGCCAGCAGGCCGACACGACCACGCACGTCATGTTGCGGCAGCAACTTGCCGCGTCCTGTGTCTCGGTGGCCGCTGGGCAAGCGACCATCCTGCTGGATCGGGCCGAACTGGAACACCTGGCAGTGGCGAAGGCTGCAGCCGGTGCGGGGGTTGACGAGGATGCGCAGCGACAAGCGCTGCTTGCCGGCACGCGAGCGCAGGCGCTACTTGCCTCTACCGGCAAAGCGCACGACCGCTTCGGCTGCGCGGTGGCTCAAGATGACAAGGAAAGCGCCGACACGCGCTATCTGGTAGGTCGCCTGCTGGAGCGCGGCCAAGCCGCAATCTGGACACAATCGCCACCAGGTTTCGCGCCGGCCCTGGAAGTCAACCGGGTCGATCCGCATTGCCAGAACGGGCCGATGGGCAGTGCGTTTTATCGTGTTGCCAACGGTGGCGCGCTTGTCATGGTGCTGGTCGAGTGCGTTCGCTGATCCCGGACCGGCGGGCCAAGCACGCACACGCAGGCGTCGCCGCAAGACGCTACTCGGGCGATACTGTCACCTCTGTCTGATCTGAATGCTGGTGTTCCCATGACCAAGGGCCCTGTCCGCCTAGACGTTGCCGTCAGCTATGCGCTGCCGCGCGCCGGCCTGCCGTCGGCGGTGAGTTTTCGCAAGTGGGTGGCCGCGGCGTTGAAGGGACGCATCCGCGAGGCCGATCTGGCAGTGCGCGTGGTCGACGAGAAGGAAGGCTGCTCGCTCAATCACCATTACCGCGGCAAGGATTACGCCACCAACGTGCTGAGCTTCCCTGCCGAACTGCCGGAAGGCCTGCCCAAGGGCATCAAGATGCCGCTGCTGGGCGATCTGGTGATCTGCGCACCGGTGGTGGCGCGCGAGGCCGCAGAGCAAGGCAAATTGCTGGCTGCGCACTATGCGCACCTGACCGTGCATGGCACCTTGCACCTGCTTGGCTGGGATCACGAAGACGACAAGGAGGCCGAGGCGATGGAGCAACTGGAGCGCGAGATCCTGGCCGACCTCGGCATCGACGACCCTTACGCAGGAGAACACTGATGCGTTTTTGCATTGCCGGCGCCCTGCTGCTGTTGAGCGCGCCCGGCGCCTGGGCGCAGACCGCGCCGGTGCGCCCGGACCTTGCCGCCTTGATCGAATGCCGCCAGCGCATCGGCGATTTCAGCGCGTTGGCGCCGGTACTGGCCGACCCGCTCAAGGCGGTGGCGCTGGGCTGGACGCCGCTGGACCAGTCCAACCTGTTCATGACCGAGTACACGCTCAACACGCCCATTCGCGTGTTCGGCCACAGTACCAATCACATCGCGTTTTCCGGCGCCAGCATCATGGCGATCCTGGACCTGCCCGACCCGCGCCCGCTCGCCAAGCAGCTGGATCTGGAACTGGGCGTGGATAACGCCGAGAAGGTCATGTACGGGCGCGAGCTGGTCAGCGAAGACACAACCAATCCCAAGACCGGCGAGGCGATGATCGAATCGGTCGTGCTGAGCGTGACCAACGTCAAATCGCACCCGGGCAAGACCGTGGTCGGCTGCGGCTACAGCCTGGATCTGCCCTGAGACCGGCCAGGTAACGGCGCATCCACAGCGCCTTGCCGGCTTCCTGCTAGACTGATGGCTAACGCCTGGTTTGCCGGGTGCCCTTCCCCGTCACGATGTCCGAAGACGACAGTAGCCAATCCCCAGAAACACCGGAAAAACGCCGTAGCTGGCTCGAGCGCCTCAGCGCTGCCTTCTCCGGCGAACCCCACACCCGCGACGAACTCGTCGCCTTGCTGCGGACCGCCGAACAGGACGGTCTCATCGCCGCAGACACCTTGCGCATGATGGAAGGCGCGATCTCCGTGTCCGAGCTCACCGTGGGCGATGTGATGATCTCGCGCTCGCAGATGGTCTCGCTGCCGGTGGAGGCGCGTTTCATCGACCTGATGAAGCAGGTGGTCGAATCGGGCCATTCGCGCTTCCCGGTCCACGGCGAGAACAAGGACGAAGTGCTCGGCATCCTGCTGGCCAAGGACCTGTTGCGCGGCGTGGTGGCCGACAACGGCCCGGGCAACGTGCGCGAACTGCTGCGCCCGGCAGTGCTGATCCCTGAGTCGAAGAAGCTCAACGTCCTGCTCAAGGAATTTCGCCTCTCGCGCAACCACATGGCGATCGTGGTGGACGAATACGGCGGTGTTGCCGGGCTGGTCACCATCGAGGACGTGCTGGAGCAGATCGTCGGCGAGATCGACGACGAGCACGACGATGCCGAAGAAGAGAATTCGCTCATTGCGATCCAGGCCGATGGGCGCTATGTGGTCGATGCGCTGACGCCGATCGAAGACTTCAACGAACGCTTTGGCGCCGAGTTCCCCGACGACGAGTACGACACCGTGGGTGGGCTGGTCACCGATGCGATCGGGCACCTGCCCGAAACCGGCGAAGAGTTGACGCTGGGGCGCTTTGCATTCCGCGTGGCCAAGGCCGATGCGCGGCGCGTGCATGCCTTCCACGTCACCATTCTGCCGCCCGATCCGCAGGACGACGCTTGAACCTGTCGCATGGCATGACCGCTGCAGCGCAGGCGCGCTGCAGTGCCCGGCGTTGGGCTGCGTGCTGGCTGCTGGCGTTGCTGTCGCTGTTGGTGACACCGGCGTCCTTCGCGCAGGCGCCCGCCCCGGAAGCCGACCCTGCGTCCCAGTCGGCGCCGCGGATCGGCGTGGTGACCATGCAACCGGGCGAAGTGTTTTTCGAACGTTTCGGCCACGATGCCATCGTGGTGGTCGATCCGCGCACGCAGCAGGCCACCTCGTACAACTTCGGCTTCTTCGACCCGAGCGAGCCGGACTTCGTACCGCGTTTTGCGCGCGGCGAAATGATGTATTACCTGGTCGCGCTGCCGCTGGAAGAAGACCTGTCGCAATATCGCGATGCCGGCCGCGGTGTCAGCATCCAGTGGCTGGATCTGCCGCCAGATCAGGCGCTTGCGCTGGCCGAGGGCTTAGCGGTGCGTAGCCAACCGGAAAACGCGCGCTACCACTACGATTACTTCATGGCCAACTGCGCCACCATGGTGCGCGACACGTTGGACCGTGCGATGGGCGGCGCGCTCAAGTCGCAGCTGGCCGGTCGTTCGCGCGGCAACACCTTCCGCAGCGAAGCGGTACGCCTGGCCTCCCCTGCCCCGTGGATGTGGCTGGGCTTCGACCTGGGCCTGGGACCGTACGCCGATCGCCCCTTGTCGCGCTGGGAAGAAGCCTTCGTGCCGATGCGGCTGGCCGACAGCCTGACCCAGGTGCACAACAGCGCCGGTCGCCCGTTGGTGCAATCCACGCAGGTATTGCTGCCGCATCGCATCGCGCCCGAGCCCGCCGAACAGCGGCGACACTGGTGGCCGTGGTTGCTGACCGGGCTCATCGTGGCCGCAGGCGTGCTGGCCTTGGGCCGCAGGCAGCGCCTGCTGGCTGGACTGGCGTTACCGTTCTGGCTGGTGTGCGCCATCGGCGGCGGCCTGCTGGTGTATCTGTGGGGATTCACTGCCCATCAATCGGCATGGGCCAACCGCAACCTGCTGCTGGTCAACCCGCTGTGCGTGCTGCTGTGGTTCGGTGGCATACGGCTGCAGCTGGGCCATCGGCCGGGCCGCTGGTTCAACGTGCTGTCCTGGGTGGTGGCGGCGTGCGCGCTGGCCGCGTTGGTGATCCATTGGCTGTCCTTCCAGGCGCAGGACAACCTGCAATGGGTGATGCTGCTGTTGCCGATCCACACCGCACTTGCCATTGCCCTGCGACCGCGTGACCTGCCCGCACGTACGCGCTGATTGAAGGATGCGCTCATGAACAGCAACGGCCATCATCCCGATAATCCGTCCTGCGTCATCACCTGCGCTTATTACGACGGCGACGGCAAGCGCCACGACATCAGCCTGGAGCACATCAGCGACGTGCTGCAGCGGCCGGATGGCTTCGTCTGGGTGGGGCTGTACGAGCCGCAGGAATCGGTGCTGCGCAAGTTGCAGGACGAATTCGGCCTGCACGATCTGGCGATCGAAGACGCGCTCAAGGCGCATCAGCGCCCCAAGGCCGAGAGTTACGGCAACTCGCTGTTCGTGGTGGTCAACACCGCGCAGCTGGTCAACGAGCGCATCCGCTATGGCGAGACGCACGCGTTCCTGGGAAGGCGCTTCCTGTTGACGGTACGGCATGGCGCGTCACTGTCGTACGCGCCGGTGCGGCATCGGGTCGAACGCGAGCCGGCGATGCTGCACATGGGCGCGTCGTTCTGCCTGTACGGCGTGCTCGATTTCGTGGTCGACAATTACCTACCGATCATGGACGAGTTCCGCGACACGCTGGAACGTCTGGAAAAAGACATCTTCGCCGACGACTACAAGCGCGAGACGGTGGTGCGCCTGTATGAGCTCAAGCGCGAACTCAACAAGATGCGGCTGGTGGTGGCGCCGTTGCAGGACGTGCTCTCGCACCTCAAGCGCAATCCCGGCTCCCTGATCCACGAAGAAGTCGGCATTTACCTGCGCGACGTGCTCGATCACGCGGTGCGCATCAACGATGCCATCGACACCTTGCGTGAAATGCTGGGCACGGCGCTCAGCGTCAACCTGTCGATGGTGACGCTCGCTCAGGGCGAAACCGTCAAGCGCCTCGGTGCCTGGGCCGCCCTGTTGGCCGCCCCTACCCTGATTACCAGCTGGTACGGCATGAACTTCGCCCACATGCCCGAACTCGACGCCCGCTACGCCTACCCATTGCTGGTCGCCGGCGTCGTGGGCTCGTGCCTGGTGCTGTATCGCCTGTTCAAGCGCGCCAAGTGGCTATAGGGCCGCTGCGCGGCCCGGGATTCGGGATTGGGCATTCGGGATTGGTTTGAGCAGTTGGCAGGTTGTTGATTTTCAACCTAGGCCAGGGTGCTCATAAGTCGCGAGCGCCTGCTCTTGCGAATCTCCAATCCCGAATCCCGAATCCCGATTCCCCGCCATCAAGCCACATAGATCGTCTTGACGTTCATGAACTCATGGATGCCGTGCTCGGCCAGTTCGCGGCCGAAGCCGGAGCGCTTGATGCCGCCGAAGGGCAAGCGCACATCGCTCTTGACCACTGAGTTGACGAACGCCGCGCCGCACTGCAGCTGCTGCGCCACGCGCTCGCCGCGCTTGGGGTCGGCCGTCCACACGCTGCCACCCAGCCCGAAGCTGGTGTCATTGGCCACGCGCACCGCTTCGGCCTCGTCGGCCACCCGGATGATCGAAGCGACCGGGCCGAAGAATTCTTCGTCGTATGCCGGCATGCCGGGGGCGACGTTGTCGAGGATGGTGGCCGGATAACCGGCATGCGAGCCGGCGACCGGTTCGCCGCCCAGCAAGACCTTGGCGCCCTTCGCCACGCTGGCCTGCACCTGCTTGTGCAATTCCTCGCGCAAGTCGGCACGGGCCATTGGCGCCAGCGTGGTGCTGTCCTGCTGCGGGTCGCCCACGATGCGCTTGGCTGCCGCTGCCACGAAGCGCTCGATGAACCGGTCGGCGATCGCATCCACCACGATGAATCGCTTGGCGGCGATGCAGGTCTGCCCACTATTGTCGAAACGTGACTGCACGGCCGATGGCACGGTGTGCTCCAGATCGGCGTCTTCCAGCACCACGAAGGCATCGCTGCCGCCGAGCTCCATCACGCACTTCTTGAGCTGGTCGCCCGCATTGGCGGCCAGCGAGCGACCGGCGCGTTCGCTGCCGGTCAGCGTTACCGCAGCAATGCGGGCATCACGCAGGACATCGGCAGCCTGGTCGTTATCGATATGCAGGACATCGAACACGCCCGGCGGAATGCCGGCGGCGTCCAGCACCTCTTTCATGGCGTCAGCGCAGCGCGGCACGTTGCTGGCGTGCTTGAGCAGCGACACGTTGCCGGCCATCAGGCTTGGTGCCAGGAACCGGAACGCCTGCCACAGCGGGAAATTCCACGGCATCACTGCGAACACGCAGCCCAGCGGTTCGTAGCGCACATAGCTGGATTGCGCTTCGGTGGGAATGTCGCGCGGCGCCAGATAGTCGGCGGCGTGCTCGGCGTAGTACGCGCAGGCCTGCGCGCACTTGTCGACTTCGGCCAGGGCCTCGGCGCGCAGCTTGCCCATCTCGGCGGTCATGATGCGTTGCAGGTCCTCGCGGCGCTTGGTCAGCTCCTCGCCAATGCGGCGCAGCAAGGCGCCACGCTCGGCCAGCGGCAACGCGGCCCAGGCCGGAAATGCCTTGGCGGAAGCGGCCAGACGCGCTTCGATGGCAGCGGCGTCCAGGGTCTGCTGGGTGTGCTCGACCTGGCCGTTGGCGGGGTTGACGGTGTCGTAGGACATGACGGTCTCCTGTTGCGAGGCGGTCATGCTAGACGCCGGCAAGTTCGGGGCGCGTCACAATCGCCTGAAACTGCTGCAACACTGTGTTCGCAAGCACCACGGCCGCCAGCCACACTGGGTGCATGCAGCCGCATCGGTTTTCGAAGCAGTGCTGCCGAAGGCTTACCTGCCTCGCACGCCTCTGCACCTCGCCCCCCCCCCTGCTGAAGCGCTCAACCTTCGCGTTGCAACGCCAGCTGCGCATCGCGCATGCGGCGCTTTTCGCTGCGCGCCAGCAGCCACCAGCCAATCACCGCGGCAATCGACACCGCCAGCACCATCACCGTGGCCAGCGCATTGATCTTGGGGCTGATGCCCAGCCGCACCGACGAAAACACCTTGATCGGCAAGGTGGTGGAACTGGGCCCGGCCAAGAAACTGGCGATCACCACATCGTCCAGCGACAGCGTAAAGGCCAGCAGCCAGCCCGATGCCAGGGCCGGCGCGATGATCGGCAAGGTGATCTGGAAAAACACGTTCAGCGGCGTGGCACCGAGATCCATCGCGGCTTCTTCCAGCGAGCGGTCCAGTTCCTGCAGCCGCGAAGAAATCACCACGGTCACGAACGAGACGGTGAAGGTGACATGCGCCACCCAGATCGCCACTGCGCCGCGCGGCGCGATGCCGAGCACGCCCCCCATCGACACCAGCAACAGCAGGATCGACAGACCGATGATGACTTCGGGCATCACCAACGGCGCGGTGATCAATGCGCCGAACAGGGTTTTGCCGGGAAACCGCCGCAGGCGCACCATCGCCATGGCGGCCATCGTGCCCAGCACCGTCGATGCGCAGGCCGTCCAGAACGCCACCTCCAGGCTGACCCAGGCTGCGTCGAGCAATTGCCGGTCGCGCACCAATTCGCCGTACCACTTGGTCGAAAACCCGCCCCACACCGTTGCCAGGCGCGAGGCGTTGAACGAATACACCATCAACAACAGGATCGGCAGGTACAGGAAGCCGAAACCCAGCGCGAGCACGCTGCCGCCGAGCAGGCGCCCACCGCGCGAAGCGCGCATCATGTCAGCCGCCCTTCCAGCTCACGCTGCTGGTAGCGGTGGAAGATCACGATCGGCAGCAACAGCAGCAACAGCATCACCGTGGCCACGGCCGCTGCCACCGGCCAGTCGCGGTTATTGAAGAACTCGCCCCACAGCACGCGCCCGATCATCAGGGTGTTCGGCCCGCCGAGCATTTCCGGGATGACGAACTCGCCCACCGCCGGAATCATCACCAGCATGCAGCCGGCCACGATGCCGTTGCGCGATAGGGGCAAGGTGATGCGCGCGAACGCCTGCCATGGCCGCGCGCCCAGGTCGTAGGCCGCTTCGAGCAGGCGCTGATCGTGCTTGACCAGGTTGGCGTACAGCGGCAACACCATGAACGGCAGATAGCAGTACACGATGCCGATATAGGCGGCGATCGGCGTGTACAACAACTGCAACGGCTGCTTGATCACACCCAGCGCCAACAGCACCTGATTGAGCACGCCATTGCCATCGAGAATGCCGATCCACGCGTATACGCGGATCAAAAACGAGGTCCACGACGGCAGCACCACCAGCATCATCGCCACGTTGCGTGTGGCCAGCGGCAGGCGCGCGATCACATACGCCATCGGATAACCGATCAACAACGCAAGCGCCGTGGAAATGGCCGCGATCTTGATCGAACTCAGGTACGCAGCCACGTACTGGCTGTCGCGCAGCAAGGCCAGATAGTTGCCCAGATGCAGTTTGAGGCTCACCGCACCGTCGGCAGCAACCGCCAATAGCGGCGTATACGGCGGCATCGCGGTGGCGCGCTCGGCGAAGGAAATCTTCAGCACGATCAAAAACGGAATCGCGAAGAACACCAGCAGCCATAGATACGGTGCGGCGATCACGCCCCAGCGCGCGCCCGGCAAGCCACGGCTAAGAGTGGCTAGCAGAACGTAGCGAGCAGCCGCCAGGGGGGCGCGGACGGCGCGCAGGAACCGCAGTGTACGAGTGGTACATGAGGATTCCGAGCACCGGCCGCGCCCCCCTGGCGGCTGCGCAGTAGTTTTGCTGGCCGCTCTCATGCGGTGAGCACCACGCCGTCGTCTTCGCCCCACCCGACCCACACGGTGTCGCCCCAGGTCAGCGCTTCGCTGGCCCAGCGCTGGCGATTGGCGAAATTGGCCATCAGCTTGACCCCGCTGGGCAGGCGCACGTGGTAGACCGAGTGGCTGCCGAAATAGGCGATGTCTTCGATCACGCCCTGGGCCTTGTTGCAGGCCTGGGCCGGCTCGTCCTTGCCGATGGCGAGCTTTTCCGGGCGCAGCGCGAACGCCACTGCCTGCCCTTCGAAGCCGGTGATGCCGTGGCCGATGCGGATGCAGGCATCGAACGCCGGCGTTTTCAAGGTGACGTACTCGGGCGCGTCGTCGGCGATGAGCGCATCGATCAGATTGACCGAGCCGATGAACTCGGCCGCAAACCGGTTGGCCGGCTGCTCGTAGATTTCATCGGGCGTGCCCACCTGCTGGATCCAGCCCTGGTCCATCAGCGCGATCCGGGTGGCCATGGTCATGGCCTCTTCCTGATCGTGGGTGACCATGACGCAGGTCACGCCGGAGGTTTCGATGATGTTGACCAGTTCCAGCTGCATCTGCGAGCGCAGTTTTTTATCCAGCGCACCCATCGGTTCGTCCAGCAACAGCAGCTTGGGGCGCTTGGCCAGCGAGCGCGCCAGGGCCACGCGTTGCTGCTGCCCGCCGGAGAGCTGGTGCGGCTTGCGCTTGGCCAGCGCGCCAAGCTGCACCAGTTCGAGCATCTCGCCGACGCGGCTGGCGATCGCAGCCTTGGGCAAGCCTTCCTGCTTCAACCCGAAGGCGATGTTCTGCTCCACACTCATATGCGGAAACAGCGCGTACGACTGGAACATCATGTTGATCGGGCGCTCGTACGGCGGCAGTGCGTCGATCGGTTGACCATCCAGGACAATGCGCCCCCTTGGTCGGCCGCTCGAACCCGGCAAGGCAGCGCAGCAGCGTGGATTTGCCGCTACCGGAACCACCGAGCAACGCGAAGATCTCGCCCTTGCGAATCTGCAGGCTGACGTCGTCGACCGCAACGAAGCCGTCGAACTCCTTGCGGACCGCGTCGATGCTCAGGTAGCCGCCGTCGCCAGCGGTGAGGTGGGGCTGCGGGGTGGCCTCGGGGGATGCCATTGAACCTCTCGATTGCGCATTGCATGCGCCACAACGGCCAATGCCGACCATGATGGCAAAACCCGGACGCGGCCGCGCATGGGCTGCCGCGTCACAGATTGCCCTGGCTGCTCTCAGTGCGCGTCCTGCGCCGGTGCGCTCCAGCCCAGCCCCAGACTCTTCTGCAGGGCCACGTAATTCACCAGCAACTGCACCTGCGCCTGTGCGGCAGCGTCCTGCGCCGACAACTGCTGGCGCTGCACATCCAGCAGATCGATCGATGAGGTGGCACCGGCATCGCGACGCTGCTGCATCAGCCCGGCCGAGCGCGTGGCCGAGGCTTCGGCCTGGCGTGCGACCATCAGCTGCTTGCGTGCCGAACCGAAGCGCGCCAACGCCGAATTGGCATCCTGCAAGGCAGCCAGCACGCTCCCTTCGTACGCTGCCGTACGCCCGGCATTACCGGCACGTGCCTGCTCCACCTGCGCGCGGGTCTTGCCGAAATCGAAGATCGACCAGCGCAGCATCGGCACCGCCAATGTGGTCAGCGCGTCGGAATTGAAATCGCTTGGCGAGCCGGCGACCCAGCTCAGCCCGCCCAGCAGACTCACCTGCGGGAAGTAGCCGTTCAACGCCTCGCCGATCTGCGCGCTGGAGGCGGCCAGCTCGCGCTCGGCCTTGCGCACGTCCGGGCGCCGGCGGATCAACGCACCGGCATCGTCCACGCGCACCTGTGTCGGCAGCATCGGCAAGGGCTGCGGCGTGCCGAGCTGGGCATCCAGCGCGCCGGGCTCGCGCCCGACCATCAGGGCCAGCTGGTCCTGCGCTTCCTGCGCCTGCATTTCCAGCGGCAGGCGTTGCGCCTCCTGCTGCTGCACCTGGGTGGCGATCTGCTCGACCTGCAGGTCCGAGGCGGCGCCCTGCCCGCGACGTTGCTGCACCAGCTGCAGCGACTGGCGGATCTTGTCCAGGTTGGTATCGGCAATGGCCAGGCGCGCCTGCAAGCCGCGGTAATTGAGATAGACCTGCCCGACTTCGGCGGCCAGCTGCACCTGCGCATCGGCCAGCTCGGCTTCGGAGGCCTGTGCCTGCGCCAGCGCGCCTTCGGCGGCGCGACGGCGGCGGCCGAAGAAATCCAGCTCCCAGCTCGCATCGAAGCCGGCGCTGTAGATCTGCGTCTCTTCCAGGTTCAGCGCCTGGTTGCCGGCCGCCGGCGGCTGGCCGGGTTGACCCTGTTGCAGCCCGCCGAGCGTGTCGACAATGGTCTGCGGCGGTTCGGCGTAGGCATACAGTGCGCTGGCGTTGAGCTTGGGCAGGCGCTCGGCGCGGCGTTGCTGGGCCAGCGCGCGGTTGGCACGCAGCCGCGCCTGTGCCGCGCGCAGGTTGGGGCTGTCGGCCAAGGCCTGGGTGACCAACTGGGTCAGGAGCGGGTCGTGCAATTCCTCCCACCAATGGTTCAGCGGTGCGGCGGCGACCACGTCTGCGCCGCTGGCACGATGCAGGGCGGGTGCCTGCATCGCCGCGTCGGCAACCGCTGGCGGCTTGGTGTAGTTGGGGCCGAGCATGCAGCCGCCAAGCAGCAGCGTGCCCAACGCCGCAGCCAGCGGCATGCGGATCAGGCGCATGGAATCAGTGCATTGCAAGGTGCGCCCCCTTGGGTAACGGCTTGAGCAAAAAGGCCAGCGGAATCGTGCAGACCACGATCACGCCAAAGATCCAGAACAGGTCGCTATAGGTCATCACCAGGGCCTGCTGCTGTACGACGCGGGCGAACTGGGCGATCGAGCGGGCTGCCGCCTCGCCGCCGGCGCTGCCCTGCATCTGTGCGGTCAGGCCGGCCAGCGCCTCCTGTGCACGGCTGGCGTTGGCGGTGATCGAGCTGCCGATGGTTTCGGTGTGGAAGGTCATGCGGCGCTCCTGAAAGGTGGAGATCAGCGCCAGCCCGACCGAGCCGCCCAGGTTGCGGCCGGCATTGAACAGGCCCGAGGCATCGCCCGCCAGTTCCGGCGGCACCGACGAAATCGCCGCCTGGTTGAGCGACATCATCGCCAACGCCAGGCCGCAGCCCTGCAGCAGCTGCCCGGCGACAAAATGCGTGCCCACGGTGTCGGCAGTCAGCGACAGATTGACGAAGCAGGCAGCGGCAAAGCAGATCAGCCCGGCAATGACCAGGATGCGCACATCCACCGTTTCCAGCAGCTTGGGCATCATCGGCATCAGCAGCACGGTCGGCAGGCCGGACAGCAGCAGCACGTACCCGGCCTGCTCGGTGTTGTAGCCGGAGATCACCGCCAGGAACTGCGGAATCATGTACATGACGCCGAACAGGATCATGCCCACCGCCATGACCATGATGAACACCGCGCCGAAGCTGCGCTGCAGCAGCAGCGACAGCCGGATCACCGGAGGGCGCCGCCGGAACTGGCTGATCACCAGGGCGATGAAGCCGCTCAACGCAAGCAGGCTCAGGGTATTGATCTCGCTGGATTCGAACCAGCGCTCGCGCTGGCCTTCTTCCAGCACCACGGTCAGCCCGCCCAGACCCGCGGTCAACCCGTAGATGCCCAGCCAATCGGCGTCGAGCAGGCCTGCCCAGTCGCCCTTTTCGTGCTTGAGGCCGAGCAGCAGCAGCGCAACCAGGCCAACGCAGATCGGCACGTTGATGAAGAACGCGTAGTGCCAGCTGACGTTTTCGGTCAGCCAGCCGCCGAGCAGCGGGCCGATCACCGGGCCCATGATCACGGTCATGCCGAACAAGGCGGTCCCCATGGTCTGCTGGCTGGGCGGCAACCGCGTGGCGACGATGGTCAGCGCGGTCGGAATCAGGGCGCCGCCGGCCAAGCCCTGCCCGACGCGGCCGATGATCATCATCGAAAGCGACGTCGACAGCCCGCACACCACCGAGAACGCGGTGAACATCACCGCGCAGATCAGCAGGAAATTGCGCAGGCCCAGCGTGCGCACGAACCAGCCGGTCAGCGGGATCATGATGATCTCGGCCACCAGGTAGGCGGTGGAAATCCAGGTGCCTTCTGTACCGCTGGCGCCGACCTCGCCCTGGATGGTGGGCAGCGCGGCATTGACGATGGAAATATCCAGCGTCGCCATGAACGAGCCGATGGTGCCGGCCAGCACCGCCAGCCAGGCGCCCGGCTCGGCCTTCTCGCGCTGGGCGCTGCCGCCGGCACGCGGGCCGGTGGCGGCCGCTGCACTCATCGCGCGCTCTCCTGCTCCTGCACGCGGTCGGATTCTTCTTCGGCACGCTGCTTGGCGTCCTTGGCCGAGCGCGTGTCCACGGTGACCTCCACCGACATGCCCGGCACCAGCACCTTGCGCGCCTCTTCACCGGCCAGCACACGGATGCGCACCGGCACACGCTGTACCACCTTGGTGAAATTGCCGGTGGCGTTTTCCGGCGGTAGCAAGGCGAACTGCGAGCCGGTGCCCGGCGACAGGCTCTCGACCTTGCCGTGCAACTTCACTCCGGACAGCGCATCGACCTCGATCTCGGCCGGCTGGCCGGGACGCATCAGGCCGACCTGGGTTTCCTTGAAATTGGCAACCAGATACAGCGATTGCTGCGGCACGATGGTCATGGTGCGGGTGCCGGCGCCGAGGAACTGGCCCACCTGCACGGTCTTGTCGCCCACCCGGCCGTGGATACGGCTGGTCAGACGGGTGTCTTCCACCGCCACCCGCGCCTGGTCGGCATCGGCGGTGGCCTGTTTCACGCCGGCCTGTGCCTGTTCCAGTTGCGCGCGGCTGGCCTGGATCTGGCTCTCGCCGGCCTTGGCCTGCGCCTGCGCGGCGTCGTACTGCGCACGTGCGCGTGCCAGATCGTGCTGCAGGCTTTCCTGATGTTCGTGGGTGTCTGCGCCGGAGGCGGCCAACGGCGCGAAGCGCTTCACTTCGGCCTGGGCGAACTTGAGGCTGGCAGCAGCGGCGGTGACCTGGGTGCGCGCCTGCAGCAGCGCCGATTCCTGCGCGGAGACATTGGCGGTGGCGGCGACGATATCGGCCTGGCGTGCGGCAATGGCGGCTTCGGCTTGCTGCAGGGTGGCCTGGTAGGTGCGATCGTCGATCTGCAGCAACGGCTGGCCGGCTTCCACGATCTGGTTGTCGCTCACCAGCACCTTGGTCACGTAGCCGCTGACGCGCGGTGCCACCGCCACCGAATCGGCCTGCAGATAGGCGTTGTTGGTGTCCTGCATGTAGCGGCCCTTGATCAGGTAATAGGCCAGCCACACCACGAGCAGGATCAGCACCAGCACCCCGACCAGGATCAGCGTCCACTTCACCTTGGGGTTCTTCAACGGCGAGGGCTTGGGCGCCTGCTGCTCGTCGCGCGCGCCGGCGCCCTGCGCATCCGTGGCCGAGGACTGGCCGTCATTGGACTGATGGTCGTGGTTGCTCAAAAGGATGCGTCCTGTGTGATGGGCGAGGCGCGCCACGCAGCGGCCGTCTCGGCGGCGTCGGCAATGGCGGCGCAACCATACAATTATTTGAACTGCCCGGTACAGATTGCGTGATGACCCGACCGGCCAACAACCGGCCCACCAAGTCCCGACGGTGCCATTCCCACGCCATGCGCGTGGCCCGTGGGAGGAGCCGTCGCACGGGGCCGCACTGCGCTCGGGCGCAGCACCCGCCGCCGACGCAGCCGGTCAATGCCCGGTCTTGATCTCGGTCCACAGCCGCGTGTACAGCCGGTCCACGTCCGGCGGATTGATCGCGTAGGTAAACATCTTGGCCGTCACTTCCGGCGGCGGGTAGATGGTGGGGTCGTTGCGGATCGCCGCATCCACCAACGGCGTGGCCGTGCGCACCGGGTTGGCGTAATGGATGAAGTTGGTGTTGGCCGCGGCCACGTCCGACTTCAACAGATAATTGATGAAGGCGTAGGCGTTGTCAGGGTGCTTGGCATCCTTGGGAATGGCCAGCATGTCGAACCACTGCGGCGCGCCTTCCTTCGGAATGGCGTAAGCCACCTTGATGTTGTTGCCGGCTTCCACGGCACGGTCGCGCGCCTGGATGATGTCGCCGGACCAGCCCACCGCCAGGCAGGTATTGCCGTTGGCCAGCGAGGTCACGTACTGGCTGGAGTGGAAGTTCTGCACGTACGGGCGAATGGCCTTGATCAGCGCGGCGGCCTTTTCGATCTCGGCCGGCGCCGTGCTGTGCGGATCGAGCCCGAGATAATTGAGCGCAATCGGAATCATGTCCGAAGGCGTGTCCAGGATGGTCACGCCGCAGTCCTTGAGTTTGGACAGATTCTCCGGCTTGAACACCAGATCCCAGCTGTTGGCGACATCGGTGTTGCCGAAGATCGCCTTGAGCTTGTCGACGTTGTAGCCGATGCCGGTGGTGCCGATCATGTACGGCACGCCATAGGCATTGTTCGGGTCCTGCGCGGCGATGCGGCGCATCACGTCCGGATCCAGATTGACCAGATTGGGGATCTTGCTCTTGTCCAGCGGCAGGAAGACGCCGGCCTGGATCTGCCGGCCGAAGAAGTTCAGCGTGGGCACCACCACGTCGTAATCGCTGCCGCCGGCCAGCAACTTGGTTTCCACCATTTCGTCGCTGTCGAAGACGTCGTAGGTGACCTTGATGCCGGTGCTCTTTTCGAACCCGGGAATGGTGTCCTCGGCGATGTAATCGGAATAGTTGTAGACGTTGAGCACCTTGGCCTGCGCGTCGGTCTTGCCGGGCGCGCCAGCGCCGCCACAGCCGGACAACAGGGTGATGGACAGCGTCAGGGTGAGCAGTCGCAGCGTCATGTGGGTCTCCAGGCAGCGCGATGGGGCGGCCGGTATCGAATCCGGTCTCTTCCCAGCCTACTCACCACGCCCGGGTTTGCCCAGCGCAGCGGGACCGGCACGGACCGACCTTGCCGGCTGACCAGCGCGGCAGCCGCCACGAAGGCACCGCTGCGCGCATGCGTGCTCACCGACCTCGTCACTGCCCGCTGCCGTGCGGTGGGACGACTTGTGCAGGAGCTATCGACCCAAGGCGTGCGCGGTGTCGTCCAGCGCGGCCCAGGCCTTGTCGAACAGTTCGTCGACCTGCTCCCGGGTAATGATCAACGGCGGCGACAGCAGCATGGCATCGTAGGTCGCGCGCAGGATCAGCCCGCGGCGCAGCGCGAAATCGCGACACATCGCCCCTACCCGCCCGCGCCCGGGGAAATACGCACCACGGCGCTGCTTGTCCGGCACCAGCTCCAGCGCCCCGACCAGCCCGGCGATGCGTGCCTCGCCCACCAACCGGTGCTCGCCCAGGGCGGCCCAGCGCTGCGCCAGGTACGGCGCAACCTGCGTGCGCGCGGTCTCGACAATGCCCTCGTCCTGCAGCAGGCGCAGGTTTTCCAGCGCCACCGCCGCGCACACCGGATGCCCGGCATAGGTACCACCGTGCGCCAGCTCGCCGCCTTGGGTCTTGAGTACACCGGCCACGCGGTCGTTGAACATGGCTGCCGCCAGCGGGATGTAGCCGGAGGTGATGCCTTTGGCCAGCGTCATCACGTCGGGCTGGAAGCCGAAGTACTCCGCACCGAACCACTCGCCGGTGCGGCCGAAACCGCAGATCACTTCATCGGCGACCAGCAGGACGTCGTAGCGCCGACAAATCCGCTCGATTTCCGGCCAGTAACTGCGCGGTGGGATATAGACGCCGATCGCGCCCATGATCGGCTCACCGATGAACGCAGCCACATGTTCGGGGCCGAGTTCCAGAATCTTGTCCTCCAGACGACGTGCCGCCAGCAACCCGTAGTCCTCCGGATCCATCTGCCCGCCATCGCCGAAGTGATACGGCGGTGCGATGTGATGGATATCGGCAATCGGCAACCCGCCCTGCCGGTGCATCCCCTTCATGCCGCCCAGGCTGGCGCCGGCCATGGTGGTGCCGTGATAGCCATCGTGGCGGCCGATGAAGATGCGTTTTTGCGGCTGCCCCTGCACGGCCCAGAAATGCCGCACCAGGCGCAGGATGGTGTCGTTGGCCTCGGACCCGGAGTTGGCGAAGAACGCATGATTCAAATCGCCCGGCGCCAACGCCGCCAGCTTGGCCGCCAGCCGGATGGTGGGTTCGGTGGTGCACTGGAAGAAGCTGTTGTAGTAGGCCAGCTGCTCCATCTGACGCGCCGCTGCCTGCGCCAGTTCCTCGCGCCCGTAGCCGACATTGACGCACCACAGTCCGCCGAACGCATCCAGAAACTGATTGCCGTCGGCATCCCACACGTACACGCCCTCACCGCGCGTCAGGATGCGCGTGCCCTTGTGCGCCAATGCCGCGTTGTCGTTGAACGGATGCAGATGATGGGCGGCGTCGAGCCGCTGCAACGCCTTGAGCACCGAAGGATCCACGACCTGCTCCGCGCGTGAGGGGTTACAAGCATACCCAGGCCCTGTTGCCGGACCGTGGACGGTTTTGCAGAACGCCCGGCCAATCGCTTGCACACCCGGCAGGCAGCTTGGCCGCGAGAACTTCCGTTGCCGCCGAGGTTGCCCTCATCCATCCTTCGGGCAGTTTTCCCGGGAGGAGAAGGAACACAGCACGCGCGTGAGATGCAAGAACGCCTCACACATTCAACAACAAGAACTCCCGTTCCCACGAACTGATGACCCGGAAAAACGTCTCGTACTCTTTTCGCTTCACCGAGATGTATGCGCGCACGAACCGCCGCCCCAACATCTCCTGCAACGCCTCGCAGCCTTCCAGTTCATCCAGCGCTTCGCCCAGCGAGCGCGGCAAATCGTAGCCCTGCTCCTTGCCATTGCTGCTGATCGGCGCGGTCGGTTCGAGCTTTTCGCCGATCCCCAATAACCCGCAGGCCAAGGTCGCTGCCATGGCCAGATACGGGTTGGCGTCGGAGCCGGCAAAGCGGCTTTCCACCCGCATGTTCTGCGGCGCATCGATGGGCACGCGCAGCCCGCAGGTGCGGTTGTCGAAGCCCCACAGCACATTGCTCGGCGACACCTCGCCGAACATCAACCGCCGGTATGAATTGACGTTGGGCGCCAGCAGGCCCATCGCCATCGGAATGTATTTCTGCAAGCCGCCCAGATAATGCGCGAAGGTATCGCTGAAACCGCCCTCGCGCTTGCCGCTGAACACGTTCTTGCCGGTGCCGGCATGCAACAGGCTCTGGTGGATATGCATCGCACTGCCTGGCTCGGTTTCCATTGGTTTGGCCAGGAACGTGGCATACACACCGTGCCGCAGCGCGGCTTCGCGCATGGTGCGCTTGAACAGGAACACCTGGTCCGCGCGCGACATCGGGTCGGCATGGGTGAAGTTGACTTCCAACTGCGCGGCGCCGGATTCGTGGATCAGCGTGTCCACGTCCAGCTCCATCGCATCGCAGTAGTCGTACATCAGGTCCAGGATGGGGTCGAACTCGTTGACCGCGTCGATCGAGTACGACTGCCGCGCCGTTTCCGGCCGCCCGGAGCGCCCTGCCGGCGGCAACAACGGGAAGTCGGGGTCGGTATTTTTCTGCACCAGGAAGAACTCCAGTTCCGGTGCCACCACCGGTTGCAGCTTGGCCTGGGCATAGGCGTCCAGCACGCGGCGCAGCACGTTGCGCGGGGCAAGTTCGTGCGGCTGGCCATCCTTGGTATAGCAGTCGTGGATGACCTGCGCGGTGGGGTCGGCCGCCCACGGCACCATGCGCACGGTGCTGGCATCCGGGCGCAGATGCATGTCCGAATCCGACGGTGAGGTGAGCGCGTAATAATCGTCGGGGAAATCGCCGGTCACGGTGGTGGCGAAGATGCCTTCCGGCAGGCGCGTCCCGTAGTCATGCGAGAACTTGTCGGCGGGAATGATCTTGCCGCGCGCGTTGCCGGTAATGTCCGGCACCAGGCATTCCACCTCGGTGATGCTGCGCTCCTTCAGCCAGCGGCGCAGCGCGCTCTCCGGCTGCTTGGACGGGGTCTTGCGCGAACGCGTGCGGATGGACATGCAACCTCACTTGCCGCGTCGCGCGGCGTATTGGCGACAGGCCTCGCCGAAGGCCTGAAAGATGGCACGGTAGAACGGATGCTGTGTGACACGCCATTCCGGATGCCACTGCACTGCCAGCAGAAACCCCGGGCCGGAGCCGCGGAACGCTTCGATCAGCCCGTCCGGCGCGGTGGCTTCGATCAACAACCCCTCAGCCAGCGTGGCAATGCCCTGCCCGTGCAGGGAATTGACCCAGACCTGGGCGCTATCGCTCATGCCCGCCAGCCAGCCGCCGGGATGCAGGTGCACCACATGCGCCGGGCCATATTGCATGTCTATCGGTGTGCCGCGGTCTTCCCGGTGGTCGGCCAGGCCGGGCACGTCGTGCACGCGCTGATGCAGGCGCCCGCCCAGTGCCACATTGACCTCCTGCAGCCCGCGGCAGATCGCCAGCACCGGCAGGCCACGCGCAAGCGCCTGCGGGATGAGCGCAAGGATGGTGGCATCGCGCGCCGGGTCGTGCGGGTTGCCTTCCCAGCTGGGCTCGTCACTGTAGTGATGCGGCTCCACATTGCTGACCGCCCCGGTCAACAACAGCCCATCCAGCCGCTCCAGCCACGCGCCTGCATCCAATGCCGGCTGCAGGCTGGGCAACAGCACCGGCATCGCGGCGGCTGCCTCGATCACCGCGCGGATGTACTTCTCGCCGGCAGCCAGAAACGGGTGAGGCCCTTGCAGGATGCGATCGGTCGGCAGGCCGACCAGCGGAACGACTGCCATACGCAAAAATCCGATACGTTCGGTGGAACGTCGATACGCTCGAAGTTACCGCGCCATTGCCGGCATTGCCAAGCGTGCCACTGCGCTTGCGATTACTCACGCGCGCTTTGCTACGCTGCGTGGCGACTTCGCAGGTGTTGCCCATGGCTTCCGAAAACTCCATCGCCTCCCTGCCGGCTGCCGATGCCCACACCCTCTCTCGCATCGCCGGGTGCGAGTCTGTCGATCTGTTATTGCCCGACACCAACGGCGTGCTGCGCGGCAAGCGGGTGACCGCCGAGGCCCTGGGCAAGGTGTATCGCGAGGGCGTGTGCCTGCCGATGTCGCTGATCGCCACCGACATTACCGGCAACACGGTGGAAGAAACCGGGCTTGGCTACGCGATCGGCGACGCCGACCGCATCTGCCGGCCGATCGAAGGCTCACTACGCCCGGTGCCCTGGGCGCCAAGGCCGATGGCGCAACTGCTGCTGGCGATGCATACCCCCGAACGCGCGCTGTTCGAAGTCGCCCCGCGTGCGGTGTTGCAGCGCGTGTTGCAGGGGTTTGGCGCACTCGGCCTGACCCCGGTCATCGCAGTGGAGCTGGAGTTTTACCTGTTCGACGCCATCGCCGATGCACAGGGGCGCCCGCAGACCCCGCGCGACCCGATCACCGGCGAACGCAGCAACAGCACGCAGGTGTATTCGCTGCAGGATCTGGACGACCAGCGTGGTTTCACCGATGCGGTCACCGCCGCTTGCAGACAGCAAGGCATTCCGGCCGACACCGCCGTGGCCGAGTACGCTCCCGGCCAGTTCGAAATCAATCTGCACCACCGTGCCGATGCGGTGGCCGCCTGCGACGAGGCAATTCTGCTCAAGCGCACCATCAAAGCCATTGCGCAGCAGCAGGGCAAGCTGGCCAGCTTCATGGCCAAGCCTTTCCCCGGCCAGGCCGGCAGCGGCCTGCATCTGCATGTGAGCCTGCTCGATGCCGCCGGGCACAACGTGCTGGCCAGCGCCGCCGACGCGCCTGCGCAGCCGCTACGCCACGCCATCGCCGGGCTGCAGCGGCATGCGGATGCCTCGCTCCTGATGTTCGCCCCGCATGCCAACAGCTATCGCCGCTTCGTCAGCAACGCGTTCGTGCCACTGGATGCAAGCTGGGGTTTCAACAACCGCACCGTGGCGCTGCGCATCCCGCACAGCGATGCGCACAACACCCGCATCGAACACCGCATTGCCGGTGCCGATGCCAACCCGTATCTGGCCGCTGCAGCCGTGCTGGCCGCGATGCTGGACGGCCTGCGGCAGCCGGCCGAACCCACCGCGGCGATCACCGGCAATGCGTACGCGCAGTCGGTGTTCACCCCGCGCAGCTGGCAAGGCGCGGTGGATGCGTTCCTCGGCAGCGACTTCATCGCCGAGCAGTTCGGCATGCAGTTCCAGCACGTATTCGGCCAGCAGAAGCAACGCGAGCTGCTCGACTACCAGGCGCAGGTCCCCGACCTGGATTACGCGCGGTACCTGCGCACCGTGTGATGGCTTCCCCCCACGCGCCACCGCCGCACAGCGATTCAGCGGGCAATGGGTATCCGGACAGCTGGTACGCACGCAGCACGCCGGGCCTGCCCCAACAACCGCGCCTGCAAGGCGCCGAGCACGCCGACGTCTGCATTCTCGGCGGTGGCTATACCGGCCTCGCCGCCGCGCTGGCGCTGGCCGAGGCCGGTTACGCCGTCATCGTGCTGGAAGCCCGGCGTGTGGGCTGGGGCGCGTCCGGGCGCAATGGCGGCCAAGCCATCGTTGGCTATGGGTGCGAGCAGGAAACGCTGGAAGCGCTGGTCGGCAACGACGATGCTCGCCTGTTGTTCGATTTCTCGCGCGACGGCATGCGCCTGCTGCGGGAGCGCATCGCGCGCCATGCCATCGCCTGCGACTGGCGCGACGGCCACGCGCATGTGCCGCTGAAGCCGCGTCAGGTGCAGGCGCTGCAACACGGCATCGTGCGCATGGCCGAACGCTACGACTACCCGCTGCAATGGTGGGACCGCGCACGCACCCGCCAGGTGCTGGACAGCCCGCTGTACCTGGGCGCCATGTTCGACCCTGCCAGCGGCCATCTGCAGCCGCTGGCCTATGCACTGGGCCTGGCGCGGGCCGCGCTGGCCGCCGGCGTGCGCATCTACGAGGACTCGGCCGTGACCAGGCAGCGGCCCGGCGCGCGCGTGGTGATGCATACCGCCCACGGCAACGTGACTGCCGCGTTCGGTGTGATCGCCGGCAATGCACTGCTGCGCGGCATCGCCCCGACGCTGGAGCAGCGCATCATGCCGGTCGGCACCTATGTCGGCGCCACGCCGCCGCTGGGCCAGGCGCGTGCACGCGCCCTGATCGCCAACGACATGGCGGTGGCCGATACCAACTGGGCACTGGATTACTATCGGCTCAGTGCCGATCACCGCCTGCTGTTCGGTGGGCGCGCCAGTTACTCCTCGCGTCCGCCTGCGGGCTTGCAGCGCCTGATGACCCAGCGCATGCATACGGTATTCCCGCAGCTGCACGACGTGCCGCTGGAAACGCTGTGGGGCGGCTACGTGGACATCTCGCGCAACCGTGCGCCGCACTGGGGCCGGCTGGCGCCCAATCTGTACTTCGCACAGGGCTTTTCCGGACATGGCGTGGCGGCCACCGGCCTGGCCGGCCAGGTCATTGCCGAGGCCATCGCCGGCCAGAGCCGGCGCCTGGACGTGTTCGAACGCATTCCGCACCGCCCGTTCCCCGGCGGGCGGCGGCTACGGACCCCGCTACTGGTGGCGGCGATGAGCTGGTATCGGCTGCGCGATGCGCTGTGGTGAGCGCCACGCTTTGGAACGTGGTGCTCAAGTTTTGGCGAGCAGGGCCGTTAGCTGACCTGACGGTTCGATCCAGACGGCCAGCCGATGTCCCCAGGTACCCTACATCGCAATAGTGAAAGTGCAGTTCTGCCGCAGCGCGTGCTGTTGGTGGAGAACTCGCGCACGTTCACCAGCATGCTGCGCGAAGCCATCGAGCAACGCGTGGAACTCCCGGTCACGGTCGTCTCGACCCTGGCCGAAGCCGCGCGCGTGCTCGACGAAGAGGACGGCTGGTTCCTGGTCCTCACCGGCCTGGTACTGGTGGACGGCGACCGCGACAAGGTTGTGGAATTCTTTCTCTCGCGCAAACTGCCCACCGTGGTGGTCAGCGGCGTGTACGACGAAGACCTGCGCCAGCGCGTGCTGCAGCAGCAGATCATCGATTACGTGCTGAAAAATGCACCGGGCAGCATCGAATACCTGGCATGGCTGGTGCAGCGCCTGGAGCGCAATCGCCGGATCGCCGCCCTGGTGGTGGACGACTCGCTGTCGGCACGCACCTATGCCGGCGCGCTGCTGTCCATGTACGGCTACCGCGTGGTGCTGGCGGCCGACGGCGCTGCCGGACTGGACGCCATCGAACGCGACCCCGGCATCCGCCTGACCATCGTCGACCAGGAAATGCCTGGGATGGATGGCGTGGAATTCACCCGCCGGCTGCGCGCGATCCGCTCGCGTGACAAGGTGGCGGTGATCGGCATTTCCGGCAATAGCGATTCGTCGCTGATTCCGCGTTTCCTGAAGAACGGCGCCAACGACTTCCTGCGCAAACCCTTCTCGCGCGAAGAATTCTTCTGCCGCGTATCGCAAAACGTGGACCAGTTGGAACTGATCGGCACGCTGCAGGATCTGGCCACCCGCGACTTCCTCACCGGCCTGCCCAACCGGCGCTACTTTCTGGAACAGAGCCAGCGCGTCATTCCCAAGCTGCTGTTGCAGGACCAGACGGTGACCGCGGCGATGGTGGATATCGACCATTTCAAGCACATCAACGACACCTGGGGCCACGAAGCCGGCGACCAGGCATTGCGTGCCGTGGCCGCTTCGGTGTCCGGGCATGCGCGGCCGCAAGACCTGGTCGCACGCTTCGGCGGCGAAGAGTTCTGCCTGCTGGTGCCCGGGCTGGATGCGGCCAATGCCACCAGCTATTTCGAAACCCTGCGCGAACGCATCAGCGCCTTGCGCGTGCGCGTGGGAGACGAGACGTTGAGCATGACGGTGAGCATCGGCGTATGCATCGCCAGCGAAAGCGACCAATCGCTGCATTACCTGCTGAACGAAGCGGACAAGCACCTGTATCTGGCCAAGGCCGGCGGCCGTAACCAGGTGCGTCTGGCAAGCTGATCCAGCGTCGCCTGCAGGCCCAAGCGGCGCGTGCGGATGACGCGCCTGCCGACATGCCTTGATCCAGATCAACGCACTGCCGGCGCGCGCGGCTTACCGTATGCCCATCGCATTGGGCAAGGTACTTCGATGGCACTGCTGGTCTGGCAGGACGACCTCAACACCGGGATCGAGGTCATCGATCATCAACACCGGCGCATTGTGGACATGATCAATCAGCTGCATGTTGCGCAGACCAGTCTGCAGCAACTGGCAGTGGCGGAGGTGATCGACGAACTGATCGATTACACGCTCTCGCACTTCGCCTTCGAAGAAGAACTGATGCAGGAAGCCGGCTATCCCTTCAGCCAGGCCCACCAGCGCGTGCATGCGGTGTTCGGGAAGCGTGTCGGCGAATACCGCCTGCGCTTCCAGGCCGGCGAAGACGTCAGCGACGAACTGCGCAACATGCTCTCACGCTGGCTGTTCAACCATATTCGCGGTGACGATCAGGCCTACGCACCGCAGGTGATCGCACACCTGGACCGGTTTTCGCGCACCCATCAGCATGGTGGCTGGCTGGGCCGCACGCTCAAGCGGATCTTCGGCTAGCAGCCAGATCAACGCCTCGGCTCTGCAGCAGCGCACCGAAGCGCGCGCCATCGCGTCATCGTGGGCCGCCGCGTTGCTGCACGATCGCAGACTCCATCAACCGTTGCGATCTGCGCTCAGCGACGCCAGCGCCGCGCCACGACCAGCGCCATCAGGCTCAGCACGGCCGCCCCGCCCAGGTAATACCCTACCGATTGCACGCCGTAACTGGCCGCCAGTTGCGTGGCCACGTAGGGCGCCGGCGCCGCGCCCAGGATGCTGGCCAGATTGAACGACAGCGATGCGCCGGTGTAGCGCACCTCGGTGGGATACAGCTCGGCCAGCAACGTGCCGCAGGGACCATAGGTCAGGCCCATGAAGAAAAATCCCAGCGACAGGAACGCCAGCACCTGCAACGGGTGACTGGCCTGAAACAGCGGCGCAAACGCCAGGCCGAATGCCACGATGGCGATGCTGGCCAGCATCATCGCCAGCGGCGCGCCGTGCCGGTCGCCAAACTTGGCCGACAGCGGAATGCCGAGCGCAAAAAACACGATGCCGGCCATCTGCAACAACAGGAATTGTTCCTTGTCGTAGCCCAGCGTCTTGGTGCCATAGCCGAGCGCGAACACCGTCATCAGATAAAACAGCACGAAGGTGGCGAACGCGCCCAGCGTGCCGACGATCAGCGCCGGCCAATGCTGCGCGACCACGGTGCCCAGCGGCAGCCTGACACGCGTCTTGCGGTCCAGCGTCTTCTGGAAATCGGGCGTCTCGGTGATGCTCAGGCGCACCCACAGCCCCGTCAGGACCAGCAGCGCACTGGCCAAAAACGGCACGCGCCATCCCCACCGCATGAACTGCGCATCGTCCAGCACTGCGCCCATGCCCAGAAAGGTGCCGGTGGACAACAAGAACCCCAGCGGCGCGCCCAGTTGCGGAAACATGCCGTACCACACCCGCTTGCCCGGCGGCGCGTTCTCGGTGGCCAGCAGCACCGCCCCGCCCCACTCGCCGCCCAGGCCCAACCCCTGGCCGAAGCGGCATAACGCCAGCAACGCAGGCGCAAACACGCCGATCTGCGCGTAACTGGGCAGCAGGCCGATGGCCACGGTGGACAAACCCATCGTCAGCAGCGCTGCCACCAGCGTGGCCTTGCGCCCTACCCGGTCGCCGAAGTGACCGAACACCGCCGAGCCCACCGGCCGCGCGACAAACGCGACCGCAAAGGTCGCCAACGACTGCAACATCGCCGCACTGCCATCGCCGGCGGGAAAGAACAGCGTGGGAAATACCAGCACTGCGGCGGTGGCGTAGATATAGAAATCGAAGAACTCGATGGTGGTGCCGATCAGGCTGGCGAACAGCACGCGCCCATGTGAATTGTTGGGTGCGGCAAGCGGCGCAGCGGCAGTCATGGTTGATCGGCATCCGGGAAGCAAGACGGCCGATTCTGGCAGATCGCGGCACTGCTTTGCGCACAGGAGAGGTGTCCGGCAACGCGTAGCCGGAGATCGTCAACTGCTCAGCCTGCAAGGTGCGAGGTCTTCGCGTTTGCTGCAGGCCCTTGCGCGCCCACCATCGCAGGACACGCCGCAGGTACGCACTTGTAGGCTCCGTGGCGGGCACCCATGCCGCCAAGGGTCCCGCGACGATGGGCCGGCAAGGGCCAGTTGAGTTGGTCGGTCTGCAGAGCTTTCAATCAATCAGCGAGAAGCTCGCTCAACTGCCCTGCAACGTTTGCGCAGCTGATCGCTGCGCATGCTCGGCCAAACCAACCGGCGTCAGTACTGCAAACTGCCGCTCGCCGCGATCTTCCACGCGCACCCAATCCGGACCCGGCTGGCCGTCCAGGTTCGCCGTCCCCAACCAGGCGAGCGTGCGCAGCAGCACGCTCATGCGCACGCCCAGGTGCTTGCATAGCCGGGCCAGCGACACGCCACCGGGCGCGTCGGCAAGCGCATGCAGCAGCTGCACGGTGAGCTGTGGATCAGCGGACAAGCACCGCTCCGATATCGCGCGGCGCCGCATTGGCGGTTTCGGCGCGGTGCGGCAGCACGATGACCGGAATCGACTTGGAGGTCGGCGTACGCGCCTCGTCGGCGAAACTGGACAACGGCACCAGCGCATTGGTTTCCGGGTAGTACGCGGCCAGGCAGCCACGCGGGATGTTGTAGTCCACCAACAGGAAACGCCGCGCCTCGCGGCGCACGCCGTCCTCGCACAGGCTTTCCAGGTCCACCCAATCGCCCGCCTTCATGTTCAACGCCGCGATATCCGCCCCATTGATGAACAGCACGCGGCGCTCGCCGAACACACCGCGATAGCGGTCGTCCAACCCATAGATGGTGGTGTTGTACTGATCGTGCGAACGCGTGGTGGCCAGCGTAAACACCATCTGCTCGGCGTGGCTGCGGCGCGCTCGGTGGATGGGATTGTCGGTGGGCACCGCATGCGGCTTGAACACCGCACGCTGCTCAGGTGTGACCCAGTTGCGGTCGCGCGCGGTATTGGACAAACGGAACCCACCCGGCGTACGCACGCGTTCGTTGAACCCGGCAAAGTCCGGAAACACCTGCGCGATGAGATCGCGCACGCGGTCGTAATCGCCCACCAGCCAGCGCCAGCGGATCGCGCTGCGTGCGCCCAGCGTGGCTTCGGCCATGCGCGCCACGATCGCCGGTTCCGACAGCAGGTCCGGCGAGGCCGGCGGATTGATGCCGGCCGACAGGTGCACCATGCTCATCGAATCTTCCACCGTCACGCCTTGTGCGCCGGCATCCTGGATGTCGATCTCGGTGCGCCCAAGACACGGCAGGATCAACGCATCGCGCCCATGCACCAGGTGGCTGCGATTGAGCTTGGTGGTGACATGCACGGTCAATTCGCAGTTGCGCAACGCGCGGTGCGTGGCATCGGTATCCGGCGTGGCGGCAGCAAAATTGCCGCCCATCGCGAAGAACACCTTGCCCCGCCCATCCAGCATCGCCTCGATCGCACCCACGGTATCGAACCCGTCTGCGCGCGGGGGCGCGAAACCGAACACCGATTGCAGCTTGTCCAGGAACGCGGCCGGCGGCTTTTCATAGATCATCATCGTGCGGTCGCCCTGCACGTTGCTGTGCCCGCGCACCGGGCAGACGCCCGCGCCGGGCCGGCCCAGGTTGCCGCGCAGCAGCAGCAGGTTGGTGATCATGTGGATGGTCGCCACCGAATGCTTGTGCTGGGTGATGCCCATGCCCCAGCAGGCAATCACGCGCTCGGCATTGAGATAGATCTCGCCGGCCTTGCGCAGCGCGGTTTCGTCCAGCCCGGATTCTTCGACGATGGTGTCCCAGCGCTCCGCGTGCACGTCGGCAGCGAACGCCTCGAAATTGGCGGTGTGCGCCTGGATGAACTCCAGGTCCAGCAAGCGCGGCGTGCCATCGCGCTGCGCCTGCGCATCGCGCTCCAGCACGTGCTTGATGATGCCCTTCACCGCAGCCAGGTCGCCGCCGATCTTGAGCTGGAAATAATCCGAAGCGATGCGCGTGGAGCCGTTGTGCAACATCTCCAGCTTGTCCTGCGGGTCGGCGAACTTTTCCAGCCCGCGCTCGCGCAGCGGGTTGAACGCCGCAATCGCCGCACCGCGCTTGGAGGCCTGACGCAACTCGCCCAGCATGCGCGGATGATTGGTGCCCGGGTTCTGCCCGAAGATGAAGATGGCGTCGGCCAGCTCGAAATCGTGCAGCGACACCGTGCCCTTGCCCACGCCGATCTGCGACCGCAGCGCGGTGCCGGAGGGCTCATGGCACATGTTGGAGCAATCGGGGAAATTGTTGGTGCCGAACTCGCGCACGAACAACTGATACAGGAACGCTGCCTCGTTGCTGGTGCGCCCGGAGGTGTAGAAGATCGCCTCATCCGGCGTTGCCAGGCCATTGAGATGCCGCGCGATCTGCGCAAAGGCATCGTCCCAGCTCACCGGCACGTAGTGGTCGGTCGCAGCGTCGTAGCGCATCGGGTGGGTCAGGCGACCCTG
Source organism: Xanthomonas euvesicatoria pv. euvesicatoria (assembly GCF_020880415.1). Lineage (GTDB taxonomy): Bacteria > Pseudomonadota > Gammaproteobacteria > Xanthomonadales > Xanthomonadaceae > Xanthomonas > Xanthomonas euvesicatoria. The sequence continues at coordinate 204,065 of NZ_JAJIUJ010000103.1, forward strand.
CCCTTCCAACCAGTAATCGCTGTATTGCGACAGCAGGCTGACGGTGTGCGAAGCGAACAGCTCCGGCCCGGCGCGACGTGCGGTGGACTCGGCCGCCACGGCCTTGGCGCCGTTTTCGCAGAATTCGAACGTGGACGTGTGGTCGCGATCCGGCCAGGCACAACCGGGGCAGTCGAAACCGTCCGGCTGGTTGGCGTGCAGCAGCGTCTTGGCGCCCTGCACGGCGATGTCCTGTTCCATCAGGTGCTTGGCCACCGAGCGCAATGCGCCCCAGCCGCCCGCGGGATTGTCGTATTGCTTGATGGTTTTCTTGCTCATGCGGGCTCTCCCACCGCAACGCCCAGATCCAGGCGCTGCGGATGGCTGTAAACGACACAATCGTGATCGCGGGCAAACCCGATCAGGGTCAGTCCCGCACTCTCGGCCAGGCTGATCGCCAGCGCAGTTGGCGCCGAAATCGCTGCGAGCAGCGGAATTCGGGCCTGCGCGGCTTTCATGGCCATTTCGTAACTGGCGCGGCTGGTGACCACCGCGAACCCGTGCGATGCATCGATGCGCGCGCGCGCCAATGCACCGATCAATTTATCCAACGCGTTATGCCGGCCCACGTCTTCGCGGACCAGCTGCACATTGCCCTGCGCATCGGCCCAAGCAGCCGCGTGCACGGCGCCGGTCTGCGCGGCGATGGGCTGCCGTGCATGCAGCGCATCCAGCGCATGCGCCAAGGCATCCACGTCGATCTGCAGCGACGAGTGCAGCACCGGCGGCACACGCAGCACCGCTTCGATGGACTCGTTGCCGCACACCCCGCAACCGCTGCGCCCGTCCAGATTGCGCCGCCGTTGGTCCAACGCGGCTGCGCGCTCGGGCGGGATTTCTATTTGCAGCGAAGCGCCTTCCAGAAACGTCTCCACCGCGATCACGCGCAAGTCCTGCGCGTGATCGACGATGCCTTCGCTCAACGAGAACCCCAGTGCGAAATCCTCCAGGTCCTCCGGCGTGGCCATCATCACCGCGAACGGCACGCCGTTGTAGATGAAGGCGACCGGCATTTCGGCCGCCACCATGTCCTGCACCGTGGCGCTGCGGCCGCCTCGATGGCGACGGACCGTGCGTACCACACTGCCCGGACGCACGGAGCGGGAAGACGGACTGGTCATCTCACCTCAATGGAACAGCACGAAGGCTTTTTGCAGCGTGACCCAGATACCGAACAGCATCGGGATACCCACCGCCAGCCAGGCAAACGCGACCAGCGCGGGGTTGCCGCCATGACCGATGCGCGCCATTTGTTCCGGTGGAATCGTGCCGTGCCCGGTGCGGTCGACCTTTTCGTGCGCCAGCTGCTTTTCGCGTGCCAGTTCGTCGGGCGTCATGAAGTGACGTGCGGCCACCGGGCGCACCAACAGATTGCAGATCAGGCCGAGCACGAGCATGCCGGCAAGGATGTACATGGTGGTGTTGTAGACCTGTGACGGCGGGCTGCCGTGCGCCAGCTGGTACTCGCGCATGTAACCCACCACCACCGGACCCAGGATGCCGGCGGTTGCCCAGGCAGTCAGCAACCGGCCGTGGATGGCGCCGACCATCTGGGTACCGAACAGGTCGGCCAGATACGCCGGAATGGTGGCGAAACCGCCGCCGTACATCGACAGGATGATGCAGAAGATGCCCGCAAACAGCGCGATGCCGCCAATACCGCCAGCCGACGGCGCCGCTGCATACAGGCAGATGCCCAGCACGAAGAACAGCGTGTAGGTGTTCTTGCGGCCGAGCTTGTCGGACATGCTGGCCCAGAAGAACCGGCCGCCGATGTTGAACAGGCTGAGCAGACCGGTGAAGCCGGCCGCGATGGCCGCGATGCTGGCCAGCTGGGTCGGATCCAGGCTGGCGAAGCCCACATCCACGCCGATCAGACGGCCGCCGAACACTTCCTGCAACATCGGCGAGGACATGCCGATCACGCCGATGCCGGCCGAGACGTTCAGGCACAGCACGCCCCACAGCAACCAGAACTGCGGGATGCCCCAGACCTTTTTCACATGCACGTGGTTGGCGGTGATCATGGCGTTGCTGCTGGCCACCGGCGCGGTCCAGCCGGCCGGGGTCCAGCCGCTCGGCGGCACGCGGTAACCGAACGCGCCGGCCATCATGAAGACGAAGTACAGCGCCGCCATCACCAGGAAGGTTTCCATCACGCCCACCGAGGTGGGGGTCGCGAAATGGCGCATCAGCGCATCGGCCAAGGGGCTGCCGATCATCGCGCCGCCGCCAAAGCCCATGATCGCCATGCCCGTCGCCATACCGCGTCGGTCCGGGAACCACTTGATCAGCGTCGACACCGGCGAGATGTAGCCCAACCCCAGGCCGATGCCGCCGATCACGCCCGAGCCCAGCCACAGCATCCAGATCTGATGGAAGTGGATGCCGACTGCCGAGATCACCAGCCCGCCGCACCAGCACAGCGCCGAGACCACGCCGGCCTTGCGCGGGCCGGCCCGTTCCAGCCAGCCGCCCCAGATCGCTGCCGAGCACCCCAGCAGCACGAAGAACAGCGTGTACATCCACTGCAGCTCGCTGATCTTCCAGTCGCAGGTGGTGGCCACCATGCGTGCGAACAGGCCCATATCGGCCGGGCATGCGATCGACTCGGTGATGCCCAGCGCCTTGGACAACGGCAGCCAGAACACGCTGAAGCCGTAGGCCATGCCGATGCACAGGTGGATCGCCAGTGCTGCCGGCGGTACCAACCAACGATTGAACCCCGGCCGCGCAATGATGCGCTCCTTGGACAGTAAACCGGCGTCTGCGCCGCTGGCTGTCGCCACGGTGGACCCTTGCGTCATTCTCATTTCCCCCAAAAAACCAACGATGAACTGCGAAAACACGGCTGACAGGACTACCACCAACGCCTGGCGGGCGATGGCGACGTCCTGTCGGCCGTTCCGAATACGATTGATAGCTGCAATCAAATAACGCGTTGCGATATGGGCAGCGACACCGACCAGGCCCAACTGGCGGTCGTCTGGCGCATCATCGGCGATCCCTGCCTGTTTGCAATGCTTGCCAGCGCCCTGCAGTGTTGCAAAGCGCCGCCCATACCCATGTCACGTAAGCGTGCCTTGGTGTTAGCGGCCGCAGCTGCGACTAATTGACTAGTCTGTCTGCACTTCGCCAACCGCGTCGCGAAACCCGTCCCCGCGCCGGCTGCACGCGCAGCGCTGCGGCAGGTGCCGGCATCATCCGCTCCCGGCACCGTCCTACCGGAGTACGCACTAACGCGCCGGCCATTCCCGTGCGCGTACCGGCATCTTAGGTGACGGCCGAGGCGCCAGCTGCGTACAGTCGGGCGATCCTGCACGATGGAGCCTGCCATGCCCCACCACCTTCCCAGCGACGCCGCCGATGCGCTGCAGGCACCGACGCAGCTGGATGCCTTCTGGATGCCGTTCACCGCCAATCGCCAGTTCAAGTCACGGCCTCGCCTGCTGGCCTCGGCGCAGGGCATGCATTACCGCGATGTCCACGGCCGCCAGATTCTGGACGGCACGGCAGGCCTGTGGTGCTGCAATGCAGGACATGGCCGCGAGCGCATCGTGGCCGCCATTCGCGAACAGGCCGGCACGCTGGATTTCGCGCCGACCTTCCAGATGGGCTCGCCGCTGCCCTTCGTACTGGCGCAGCGGCTGGCCGCAATCGCCCCGCCCGGCTTGGGCCATGTGTTCTTCACCAACTCCGGCTCGGAGGCGGTGGATAGCGCGATGAAGATCGTGCTGGCCTACCACCGGTTGCGCGGCGAAGGCCAGCGTACCCGTTTTATCGGCCGCGAAAAGGCTTACCACGGGGTCGGCTTCGGCGGCATGTCGATCGGCGGCCTGCCCAACAACCGCAAGTGGTTCGGCCCGCTGCTGTCCGGTACCGATCATCTGCGGCACACGCTGGATCTGCAGCGCAACGCCTATGCGCGTGGATTGCCCGCACACGGCGCGGAGCTGGCCGACGATCTGGAACGGCTGATCACCCTGCACGATGCATCCACCATCGCCGCAGTGTTCGTCGAACCGGTGTCCGGTTCGGCCGGCGTGATCCTGCCGCCGGAAGGTTACCTGCAGCGGTTGCGCGCCATTTGCGACCGCCACGGCATCGTGCTGGTGTTCGACGAGGTGATCACCGGCTTCGGCCGCGTGGGCAACGCATTCGCCGCGCAGCGCTTCGGCGTCACCCCGGACATCATCACCGCCGCCAAGGGCCTGACCAGCGGCACCGTGCCGATGGGCGCGGTGCTGGTGGCCGATGCGATCTTTGATGCCTTCATGCACGGGCCGCAAAACGCGATCGAGCTCTTTCACGGCTATACCTATTCCGGCCACCCGCTGGCCTGTGCAGCGGCGATTGCCACGCTGGACACCTATGCCGAGGAAGAGCTGTTCACGCGCGCGATCACGCTTGGCCTGCAGTGGGAAGACGCACTGCACGGCCTGCGCGGCTCGCCGCATGTGATCGACATCCGCAACATCGGCCTGATCGGCGCGATCGAGTTGGCACCACGCGACGGCGCCCCGGGCGCGCGCGGTTACGAGGTCTTCGAGCGCTGTTTCCACGAGGGCGGCCTGCTGGTGCGCGTCACCGGCGATGTCATCGCACTGTCACCGCCGCTGATCGTCACCCCGGAGCAGATCGGGCAGATGGTGGAGACGCTGGGCAAGATGCTTCGCCAGGTGGACTAGGCTCGGCTGGCCATAGGCAACGACCGCAACGTCGGCGACGGGCGCCCGCGTGTCACGCATGCAGGCAGCCGTCAAGCGCGCAAAGCCGGGGCCGGCTCACTACAATGCCCGCCCCGCATCCCAGCAGTTGCCGTATGAACATCGTTGTCAAAGAAGAACTCAAGGCCTATATCGACCCGCTGACGCCCGACGAGCACGAGGCGCTGGAACGCAGCCTGCTGGCCGAAGGCTGCCGCGATGCCTTGGTGCTGTGGGGCGATGTGCTGGTGGACGGCCACAACCGCTACGGTATCTGCCAGAAACACGGGCTGCCGTTCCAGACGGTGCAGAACCCGCGCTTCCAGTCCATGCAGGACGTGCACCTGTGGATGATCGAACAGCACCTGGGCCGGCGCAGCGTGTCCGACTTCCAGCGTGGCTTACTGGCGTTGCGCAAGCGCGAGATCCTGGCCGCACGCCAACGCAGCCAGCGCGACGCCGACGCCGCTGCCGAAGCGCCGGCGGTGGCCGGCGACCAGCCGGACACTAGTCTGGAGCAGAGCAGCACGCACACCGCCGACGACACCGACAGCCCGCCGTGGGACGAAACCTCTACCCCGGTCAGCCGTGCCGAGCTGGCCCGCGAAGCGCGCCTGAGCAGCAACCAGGTGGTGATGATCGAACGCATCCACAAGCAGGCCGCGCCGGAAGTGGTGCAGGCGGTCAAGGCGGGCGAGATTTCGATCAGCGCCGCCGCTGCGGTGGCCACGCTGTCGGAGGACGAACAACGCGCCGCCGCGCAGGCCGGCAAGGCCGAACTCAAACAGGCCGCCAAGCGTGTACGCGATGCCAAGCGCAAACCCAAGGCCGACGAGGCCGAAGGTGGCGAAGCCGAACGCCGCGACATCAAGGCCCTGCAGCGCCGCGTCACCGAACTGGAAAACGAGAATGCCGCGCTGCAATCGAAGGTGACCGCACTGCAGGCGCAGCTGGAACGCCTGCGCGGCTGAGTGCACCCGACAGTCGAC
>NZ_JAJIUJ010000104.1 GCF_020880415.1 Xanthomonas euvesicatoria pv. euvesicatoria
TCGCTCTCGATCAGCGCCTCGGGAATCGCCGCACAGTTCACCGCCACGAACGGCCGCGCCGCCCATGGCGAGCCGCGGTGCACCGCCTTGGCGAACTCCTCCTTGCCGGTGCCGGTGGCGCCGCACAGCAGGATCGACACGCGATGCGCGACCAGCTTCAGCGCGTTGTCCAGGTTGTGGCGCATGCGCGGATCGGAGCCGACGTGTTCGCGTGCGTAAGCGGCCTCGCCATCGTCGGCGGGGGTGGCGTGCGCGCCGCCAGCAACCGCGTTGCGGCGCGGCGGCTGCGCCAGGGCGAAGAAACGGCGCCCGTGGCAGGCGCAGCGGATCGACCACAGCGTGCTGGCAGCGTTGCGCGCACGCTGCTCCACGGTGTCGAAGTCCAGCTGCATCACCTGCGAGATGTCGCGCCCGACCAGCAGGCTGCGGTCGCCCTTGCCGAGCTGTTCCAGCGCCGCTTCGTTGACGGCCAGCACGCAGCCGTCGGCGCCGATCGCCATCAGCGCCTCGTGCAACAGGCCGGCGAACTCCGGGCGGCTGTGGAAGCGCAAGATCCACGCATGCCTGTACTGCTCCAGGAAATACGAACGCGCGATCTGTGCCGCCGACATGCGCACCAACGCGCTGGTGTGGCGCTGTACCAGCTTGGTGTCGCGCGCGTCCGGCGTGGACGCATCCAGCACCGCCAGCAATTGCCCGTGCGGGTCGAGGATCGGCGCACCGCTGCACGACAGCGGCAGATGCCGGGCCAGGTAATGCTCGCCGCGGTGCACGCCGAGCGCGCTGCGCTCCACCGCGCAGGTGCCGATGCCGTTGGTGCCCTGGTAGCGCTCGGCCCAGCTGGCGCCGCAAAACAACCCGGTCTGGCGGAATTCGCGCAGCAGTGCCGGGTCCTGCACGCTGTGCAGCAAGGTCGCCTCGGCGTCGGCGAACACCACGGCATAGCCGCCGCCGGCGATCTGCTCGTAGAGGTTCTCCATCTCCACCTTGGCGATGCGCAGCACTTCCTCGAGCCGCTGCTGGCGCTCGCGCAGCCCGCTGCCGTCGTGGACCATCGGCAACGGGGGGGCATCCGGACTCAGCCCATACTCGTCCAGGCAGCGCTGCCACGAGCGCGCCAGCGCCGGCGGCAGCGGTTCGATCTGGCGAAAGCGGCGCATCCGCGCCAGCAGCGCCGATTCGGCCTGGGCATCGGACAAGGGCCCGGCCGTGGCCTGCAGGAGGTTGGCGACAGTCACTTCCGACACGTGGCGCTTCCTCGGTCCCTACCCGGGGCCAGAGCGGCAGTGACGCATAAACCGGGGCGAGGCTCAAACCGCGGTGCAGCAAACGCCGGGGATGCGGATTCGGGATTCGGGATTGGCAAAAGCGGCTCGGCTGGGGGCGGCTGCCTTTTCGCCTGGGCCAAAACGAAAAAACCGCGCCATCGCGCGGTTCCTCGTGGCCTCGAGGCGCCAGGACCCAGCTTTTACGACTCCCGACTCCCGAATCCCCACTCCCGGCTACAACGCGTAGCCGAACTGCTGCTTGAACTGGTCGTTGAACTCGGCGAAGTCGAAGCGTTGGTTCTGGGTGCCCGGGTGTTCCACTTTCAGCGCGCCCATCAGGTTGCCCATGCGGCCGATGGTCAGCCAGTCGTAGCCGCCCTGGATGCCGTAGATCAGCCCGGCGCGGAACGCATCGCCGCAGCCGGTCGGGTCGACCACGCGGCGCTCGTGCGCCGGCGGAATGTCGTAGGTCTTTTCCGGCGTATGCACCAGTGCGCCCTTCGGGCCCTGCGTGGTGATATAGGCCTGCACACGCGAGACGATGTCTTTTTCGTCCCAGCCGGTGCGTTCCTGCAACAGGTTCGACTCGTAGTCGTTGACCACCACGTACTGGGCCTGTTCGATGAACTGGCGCAGCTCCGGGCCGTTGAACAGCGGCATCGCCTGGCCGGGGTCGAAGATGAAAGGGATGCCGCCGGCAGCGAACTCTTCCGCGTTCTGGATCATGCCTTCGCGCCCGTCCGGGCCGACCAGGCCCAGGGTCACGCCCGGCACATCCTTCACGTGGTTTTCGTAGCTGCGCATCATCGCGCCCGGATGGAAGGCGGTGATCTGGTTGTTGTCGTGGTCGGTGGTGATGAACGCCTGCGGGGTGAACAGGTCGTCGATGATCTTCACCCGCGACAGGTCGATGCCCAGCGTTTCGAAGTGTTCGCGGTACGGGCCGAAATCCTGGCCGACGGTGCCCATCGGGATCGGCGCGCCGCCGAGCAGATGCAGGTTGTAGGCGATGTTGCCGGCGCAGCCGCCGAACTCGCGGCGCATGCGCGGCACCAGGAACGACACATTCAGGATATGCACCTTGTCCGGCAGGATGTGGTTCTTGAACTGGTCCGGAAACACCATGATGGTGTCGTAGGCGAGGGAACCACAGATCAGTGCGGACATCGAGTCGGGCCTTTGCGTTGGGAAAACCCGCCAATTGCCGGGCATGGCAGCGGGACGGCGCGTGCGCCGCGGCGCAAAGGGTAACGGCTGCGGCCGATCAGGGCCACAACCGCATGCCATGGCCGGCGTGACCGCCACATGAAAACGGGGGCGAAATCGCCGATTTTTCCTTGCTCACCCCGGGGGGGATTGCTAGGCTAGCCGACTTCGTTTTCTGCCCAAATTTTCGCCAGTCTGGCGGCGGGCACGCGACTCACCCAGGAACGACTCCCTCGATGTTCAAGAAACTCCGCGGCATGTTCTCCAACGACCTGTCCATCGATTTGGGCACGGCCAATACGCTGATCTACGTGCGCGGACAGGGCATCGTGCTGAACGAGCCGTCGGTGGTTGCGGTGCGGCAGGATCGCGCAATCGGCGGCACGCGCTCGGTCGCTGCCGTCGGCGCGGAGGCCAAGCAGATGCTCGGCCGTACCCCCGGCCACATCACCACCATCCGCCCGATGAAGGACGGCGTCATCGCCGACTTCACCTACACCGAGGCGATGCTGAAGCACTTCATCAAGAAGGTGCACAAATCGCGCTTCCTGCGCCCCAGCCCGCGCGTGCTGGTGTGCGTGCCGGCCGGCTCCACGCAGGTCGAGCGCCGCGCCATCAAGGAATCTGCGGAAGAGGCCGGTGCGCGCGATGTGTATCTGATCGAAGAGCCGATGGCCGCAGCGATCGGCGCCGGCATGCCGGTGACCGAGGCGCGCGGCTCGATGGTCATCGACATCGGCGGCGGCACCACCGAAGTGGCGGTGATCTCGCTCAACGGCATCGTGTACTCGCAATCGGTACGTGTGGGCGGCGACCGTTTCGATGAGTCGATCACCAATTACGTGCGCCGTAACCACGGCATGCTGATCGGTGAAGCCACCGCCGAGCGCATCAAGCTGCAGATCGGCTGCGCCTACCCGCAGGACGAGGTGCAGGAGATGGAAATCTCCGGCCGCAACCTCGCCGAGGGCGTGCCGAAGATGATCAAGATCAACTCCAACGAAGTGCTCGAAGCGCTGCATGAGCCGCTGTCGGGCATCGTCTCGGCGGTGAAGCTGGCGCTGGAGCAGACCCCGCCGGAACTGTGTGCCGACGTGGCCGAGCGCGGCATCGTCCTCACCGGTGGCGGCGCGCTGCTACGCGACCTGGACCGCCTGATCTCCGAAGAAACCGGCCTGCACGTGCAGGTGGCCGACGATCCGCTCACCTGCGTGGCCCGCGGCGGCGGCCGTGCGCTGGAGCTGGTGGACATGCACGGCAACGAGTTCTTCGCGCCGGAGTGAAGCGCTCGGGATTAGGGAGTCGGCATTCGGGATTCGCAAAGCGTGTCCCGGCCTTCGGCCTTGACCGATTGCGGTGTAGCCCTGTTTGTCTAACGCTTAGTCGTACCGGGGGCCGCCAACTGCTCCTCGAATCCCCAATACCTAATCCCGAATCCCGGCCTTAACGTGCCCTCCTACGCCGGTCCTCCCGTCGCCTCCCGTCCGGGCGAAGTCACCTCCACGCTGCGGCTGCTGGTTTATCTGGTGCTGGCGGTGGTGCTGATCGCGCTCGATAGCCGCGGTGGCTGGCTGAGCCAGGTGCGCATGCAGGCCAATCTGCTGATCCAGCCGATCTGGGCGGTGGCCGGGCTGCCGGGGCGCATCGGCTCGCAGGTGCGCGACAACGCCGCAACGCATGCGCAACTGGTGGAAGAGACCCGGGATCTGCGCAATCAGCTATTGGTCGCCAATGCGCGCCTGACCCGGTTGCAGACCGCGGCCCTGGACAACGCGCAACTGCGCGAACTGCTCAACGTGGCCGAGCGCCGCGGTCTGGATGTGCAACTGGCGCCGATCCTGAACATCGATCTGGATCCGACGCGCCAACGCCTGCTGCTGGACGCCGGTAGCCGCGAAGGGGTGGTGCTGGGCCAGGCGGTGATCGATGCCGGCGGCCTGATGGGACAGGTGATCGAAGTCACCCCGCTGCATTCCACCGTGTTGCTGCTCACCGACCCCGACCACGCCGTGCCGGTCAGCGTGGCGCGCAATGGCGTGCGGCTGATCGTCTACGGGCGCGGCGACCGCCTGGAACTGCGCGACATCCCGCTCAGTGCCGGCGTGCAGGTGGGCGATGAAATCGTCACCTCGGGGTTGGGCGGCCGCTTCCCGGCCGGCTTCCCGGTCGGCAAGGTCTCCGAACTGCATCCGGACGATACCCACGCCTTCCTGGTCGGCGAACTGACCCCGGCCGCCAAGCTCGATCGCGGCCGCGATGTGTTGCTGCTGCGTGCCGGCAAGCCGTTGCGGTTGGTGCCGGGGGCCGGGATTGGGGATTCGGGAGTTGGGATTCGCAATAGCGACAACAGCAACGGCGGCGCGGCAGCCGCCAGCGCGCCGGTGGCTGCCACGCCACGCACGCCGGTGGGCGGGATTTCCAAAGCATCCAGCGGCCACGCCAGCCTGCCGGCCAGTCCTCCTGGGTCGAACGGCCCTGAACTCCAGACCCGCGGTTCCCGCGCAGCGTCATCGCAGGGCTCACGGGCTTCAGGGAGTGGAGACGCTGGAAGGGGCAACGGCAACGCCGCACCAGCACAGGCGGCCGCTTCTAACCAATCCCCAATCCCCAATCCCCAATCCCGTTCTTCTCCGCAGGAGACGGACCAATGACCCGCATGCGCAACACCTGGATCCTGCCGGCGAGCATCTTCATTGCGCTGGTCCTGGGCCTGCTGCCGTTGCCGATGGTGGTGCAGCCGCTGCGGCCGTACTGGCTGGCGCTGGTGCTGGCATATTGGGTGATCGAGGAGCCGGACCGGGTTGGGCTGGGCCTGGCCTTCGTGGCCGGCGTGCTGGCTGATCTGCTGTATGGCGGGCTGCTCGGCGAACAGGCGCTGCGGCTGGTGATCATGACCTTCATCCTGCAGCGCTTCCGCGCGCGCATGCGTTTTTTCCCGGTCTCGCAACAGGCGCTGGCCATCGGCGGGCTACTGCTCAACGACCGCATCGTGTCTTCGGCGGTGCATCTGGCGGTGGGCGAGCCAACCCTGCCGTGGAGCTACTGGTGGGCGCCGCTGCTGGGCATGGCGCTGTGGCCGCCGCTGTTCGTGGTGCTGGATGCGGTGCGGCTGGGCAAGCGGGGCAAGAAGTAAGCCATGCACGGGCGCCGTCATCCCAAGAATCCGCATGCGGAGGCCGAACAGTTCCGCCGTCGCGCGGTGCTGGGCTTTGTGATGGTGGTGATCTGCCTGGTCGGCCTGGGCGGCTGGTATTTCAAGTTGCAGGTGCTCGACCACGAGGTCTACGCCACCCGTTCGGAGGCCAACCGCATCAAGCCCAAGCCGGTGGTGCCCGGGCGCGGCATGATCTACGACCGCACCGGCCGGCTGCTGGCCGAAAACGTGCCGGCCTTCCGTCTGGACGTGACCCCCGACAAGGTCGCCGACATGAACGCCATGCTGGACGCGTTGGGCAAGGTGATCCCGATCGCGCCGGAGGATCTGGAACGCTTCAACCGCGAGCGCCGCGCACGCCGCAGCTTTTTGCCGGTGACGCTCAAGCTGCGCATGAGCGATGAAGAGATGGCACGGTTCGCGGTGGAGCGCTGGCGCTTCCCCGGCGTGGAGCTGGAGCCGTATCTGACCCGGCGTTATCCCTACGGCCCGTTGTTCGCGCACATCATCGGTTATGTGGGCCGGATCGACGAAAAAGACCTGGCAGTGCTGGGCGAGGGCAATGCTGCGCTCACCCATATGGGCAAATCCGGGCTGGAGCGCTACTACGAGCAGGATCTGCGCGGGCAGGTCGGTTACGAGCAGGTCGAAACCAATGTGCAGGGGCGGGCCATCCGCACCGTCGGCCGGGTCGCCCCGCAGTCGGGTGCGGATCTGCGCCTGTCGGTAGACGCCGACCTGCAGCGCGCGATGGTGGCCGCCTTCGGCGAGCACGAAGGGGCGGCCATTGCGATGGACCCGCGCACCGGCGAGATCCTGGGCATGGTCAGCCTGCCCAGCTACGACCCCAACCTGTTCGTCAACGGCATCTCGCATATCGATTTCAAGATGCTCAACGACAACCCGTCCCGGCCGCAGTTCAACCGGCTGGTGCTGGGCGGCGTGGCGCCGGGCTCCACGCTCAAGCCGCTGATCGCGTTGGCCGGCCTGGACAGCGGCCTGCGCCGGCCGGAAGACCGGGTGCTGTCCACCGGCATGTTCTACCTGCCCGGCGTCAGCCGCGGTTGGGGCGATTCGCACCGCGGCGGGCATGGCTGGACCGACCTGCGCAAGTCGATCGCCCAGTCGGTCAATACCTACTACTACCGCCTGGCGGTGGATATGGGCATCGAGCGCTTCGACCACTACATGTCCGAGTACGGCTTCGGCCAGCCTACCGGGGTGGACCTGCTGGGCGAAATCGGCGGCATCCTGCCGTCGCCCGCCTACAAGTACAAGACGCGCAAGGAGCGCTGGTATCCCGGCGACACGGTCAACATCGCCATCGGCCAGGGCGACTGGAAGGTCACGCCGCTGCAGCTGGTGCGCGGCGTCTCGGCGATCGCCAGTGGCCTGCTGCTGCGCCCGCACCTGGTGCTGGAAGAACGCACCGGTTTCGATCATCCCTGGGAGCCGATGATCCAGCCGCCCGGCAAGCCGCTCAGCCAGAACCCGGCGCATCTGCAGGTGGTGCGCGAGGGCATGATGGACACCATGCGGCCCGGCGGCACCGGCTATGCGATCACCCCGGGCGCGCCGTACCAGATGGCGGGCAAGACCGGCACCGCGCAGGTGGTCAGCCGCAAGGGCGTGGCGGCAGTGGACCCGCGCAGCCTGCCGTTGCACCTGCGTCACCGCGGCCTGTTCGTCGGCTTCGCGCCGGCCGACAACCCGGTCATCGCGGTGGCGGTGGCGGTGGAAGGCGGCGGTTTCGGCACCAGTTCGGCGGCGCCGATCGCACGCAAGATCTTCGATGCCTGGCTGCTGGGCAAGATGCCCGCCGGTCTGGAGCCGCTGGACAGCGAGCTGGGCATGACCGCCGTGGGCGTCAATCAGTTCGAAGCCGGCGTCACCGACGCGCGCGCCGCCGGCGACGCCGCCGCTGCCACGCTGGACGAGCTGCCGGTGGTGATCGGCCAGAGCGCCGTTGCGCTGGACCCCAACACTCCCGCGCAACCGGTGGTGCCGGATGTGCCGGACGCGGTGCAGGAGACCGACCATTGAGCGACATCCTGCGCTGGTTGGTGGACATGGCTGCGCGCTTTACGCGCAGCCTGGACTGGGTGCTGTGCCTGGCGCTGGGCGGCCTGATGGCCATCGGCCTGTCGGTGCTCAAGAGCGCCGGCGGCACTGCCAATGGCGAGCACCTGATGCTGGCGCAGGGCATCCGCTTCATTATCGGGGCAGCAGCGATGTGGGGCATTTCACGCATGTCGGTACTGCGCCTGCGCGCCTGGACACCGTGGGTGTACGGCTTGTCGATGCTGCCGCTGCTGGCGGTCTTCGCGCTGGGCACCGGTAAGTACGGCCGGCAGTGGCTGGACCTGAAAGTGTTCTACCTGCAGCCGGCAGAGCTGCTCAAGATCAGCCTGCCGATGATGGCGGCCTGGTATCTCCACCGCATGCCGCTGCCGCCGCGCATTGCCACCGTGCTGGTGACCGGCGTGATTATCGGCGTGCCCACCGCGCTGATCATGTTGCAGCCGGACTTCGGCACCGGCGTGTTGATTGCTGCCAGCGGCGTGTTCGTGCTGTTGCTGGCCGGCCTGCCGTGGTGGTGGGTGGCCGTTGGTGTGGGTGGTGTCTCCGCGGCTGCGCCGGTGGCGTGGTTCTGGCTGCTGCGGCCGTACCAGAAGGACCGCATCATGATGTTCCTCAACCCCGAAAACGACGCGCTTGGCGCGGGCTGGAACATCATCCAGTCCAAGATCGCGATCGGTTCGGGTGGGCTGGACGGCAAGGGCTGGGGTCTGGGCTCGCAATCGCACCTGAACTTCATTCCCGAACAGACCACCGACTTTGCGTTTTCCGTGCTCAGCGAAGAATTCGGCTGGATCGGCGTCGCCACCGTGCTGACCCTGTACCTGATCGTCATCGGCCGCTGCCTGTGGATCGCCTCGCAGGCGCGCGACACTTATTCGCGCCTGGTTGCCGGCGCCACCGGCCTGGCGTTCTTCGTCTACGTGCTGGTCAACGGCGGCATGATCTCCGGCCTGCTACCTGTGGTGGGCGTGCCGATGCCGCTGATGAGTTACGGCGGCACCTCGGCGGTGTCGTTGCTGGCCGGGTTGGGGCTGGTGATGGCGGTGAAGTCGCATCGCCCGGTGCATGGATACTGAGGCCGCGTCGCTGCACTGCATCGTGTCCGTGCGGGTTGTGAGCGCCAGGCAGAGTGCCTGACGTGCGTCACACCAATCACTCCGCGCGCAGCAGGCCACACGAACGCGTTGTTGACGGTCGTGACGCGCGCATGTCATCGCGCTGACAGCTCGGCACCCGTGTCGTGTTTTGCGCGCTGCGTTGCAAGGAGCGCGCAGCGCGCGGGCGTGACTTCGCTCCCACGGTGTCCGATTCGCTCGTCTGCTACAGGCGCGCACCACGCTCCGTAGAGTCCGCCACGCCGCTGCAGCGATGGCGGTGCGCACCGCGTGGCCTGCACGGGCACGCGCACTTTCTCTTTCGGGTGATCTCTTCTATGAAACTGCTTACCGCTGCCATCGGCGGCGTTTGTCTGACGCTTGCTGCGCAAGCCGGCGCCGTTACGTTTGCTACCGGCGATACGCGCGCTGTCGCGCAACCGGCGATTCGCGCCACTTGCCAGCCGTCCTTGAAGGCCAGCCAGACGCCGACCGGGCGGCAATTCGACGCCGCGCTGGAAAGCGCGCCCCCCGATACCAAGGCCATCCAGGCCGCGCTCAACGCCTGCAAGAACGGAAGCGTGCTGTTGACCAGCGGCAGTGGCAACGCGTTTCTGACCGGGCCGTTGTCCATCCCGGCCAACGTCACCCTGGTCATCGACCAGGGCGTCACCTTGTACGGCTCGCGCAACCCGGCCGACTACGGCAGCGGTTGCGGCACTGCCGGTTCCAAGAGCGGGGCTTGCCTGCCGTTGATCAGCGTCAAGGGCAACAATGCAGGCGTGATGGGCATCCGCACCGGCGGGCGTCAGGGCACCATCGATGGGCGCGGTGATCAGACCATGCTGGGCAAGAGCACCACCTGGTGGGAGTTCGGCGAAAACGCCAAGAAGGCCAATCAGGTGCAGAACAGCCCGGACCTGATCAAGGTGCAGAATTCCAGCGAGTTCACGCTCTACGACGTCAACCTGATCAATGCGGCGTACTTCCATTTCTTCTCGCATATCGTCAATGGCCTCACCATCTGGGGCGTGCGGGTGAAATCACCCGCCACCAGCCCCAATACCGACGGACTGGATCTGGACAGCGTGGTCAACGCCACCATCCACGACAGTGATGTGATGGGGGGCGACGACTGCGTGGCGATCAAGACCATCGCCTCCAAGTCGGCCAACATCACCGTGCGCAACAGCCGCTGCTATGGCACGCACGGCATCTCGATCGGCAGCGAAGTGATGTCCGGCGTCAGCAACGTGCTGGTGGACAACAATGCGTTGGTGTCCACCGACGATGCAGGTAACCGCAGCACCGACAACAACGGCCTGCGTATCAAGACCAGCATCGTCAAGGGCGGGCCGGTCAGCCAGGTGACCTATCGCAACACCTGCCTGTATGGGGTGACCAGCCCGGTGGTGATCAACCCGTTCTATGCCAGCGGCAGTAGCGGTACCAAGCCGACCTTCAGCGCCATCGTCGTGGATGGATTGCACAGCGCCAATGACGCCGGCGGCAAGGGGTGGATCCTGCGCGGCTACGACGCGCAGACACCGCTGGATCTGGTGCTGGCCAATGTGGCCATCGGAAGCACCTCGGTGACGGTGACCGCCAGTAACGCACAGATCGGGCTCAGCAACAGCGCGCTGACACCGACCGGCACCGGAGTCACCACCGGCCCGGTACAGGTCAGCGGCGCGATCCCCACCTGCTCGGGCGCACCCCGCTTCCCGGCACTGTGAGACACCCGGCGCGGCCCTCCAGCGGCCGCGCCGGACCGGTGGCTACCGCGCAGCGCTGCACCCGCCAAGGCGGCGCAGTTGCGAACGCGTCGTCCGCCAATCCACGCCACATGCGCATCTACTCAGCTGGATGAGTAGCGTGCGCGGGGCGAGCCGTCGCTCCAAGTGCGGGCGAGGACCGCGCCGACGAGTTTGCCGTCCAGGATTCTGCCCATCGGCCAGCCAAAACCAAACCGCACGGCTCGGTATCGGTCTAAGCCAAACCATACGACTCGGTCCTGGCCTTGGCCCCGCAGCAGCCCGCCAGGTCCGCTTTTGCGTTGCAGCCTCAACCGTAAACATAAAACATCGTTTCTATTCCCGACTCATCCT
>NZ_JAJIUJ010000105.1 GCF_020880415.1 Xanthomonas euvesicatoria pv. euvesicatoria
TCGGCCTGGCGCTGTTTTGGCTGGCCTTGCTGGCAGTGGCTGGCTTCTGGTTGAGCGAGACGCTCAAGGTCACTGGGGACTTGCGCAAGTTCATGCCCGCCCCGCGCACGCCGGCGCAAAAACTGCTGATCGAAGAACTCGGCGAAGGCCCTGGATCGCGGTTGCTGCTGATGGCGTTGTCCAACAACGATCCGGTCACCTTGGCCGAGCAGTCGCAGCAACTGCACCAGGCGCTGTCCGCGCAGCCGGCGTTGTTCGAACTGGTCAGCAATGGCGGCAATGCCGGATTGGAGGCGATTCCCAAGCGCTTGCTGCCGTACCGCTATCTGCTCAGCGACAGCTTCGACAAGACCCCGCTCGACGCGCCGACGCTGGAAGCGGCGTTGCAGGCGCGCGTGCAGGATCTGGGCTCGCCGGCAGCGGCCATGGTGGAGCCGTTGTTGCCGCGCGACCCCACGATGGAAATCGTGCATCTGGCCGAAACCCTGCAGCCGGCAGCGATGCCGCGCACGCGCAATGACGTGTGGTTCGATCGCGCCGGCACTTCGGCGCTGTTGATCGTGCAGACCCGCGCGGCCGGCTTCGACCCCACCGGCCAGCAACTGGCCTATGACGCCGTGCAGGCGGCGTTCGCGAAGGTCAGCAAGGGCACTGCCACCCGGCTGACGCTGACCGGGCCGGGCGCATTCGCGGTGGAAATCACCGCGCGCACGCAGGGCGAGGCGCAGTGGATCGGCACGCTGGATACGGTAGGCCTGGTGTTGCTGCTGCTGGTGGCCTACCGCAGCTGGAAGATTCCGGTGCTTGGCGTGTTGCCGCTGGCCAGCGCCGGTCTGGCCGGCCTGGGTGCGGTGGCGCTGCTGTTCGACGGCGTGCATGGCATCACCGTGGCATTCGGCTTCACGCTGATCGGCGTGGTGCAGGATTACCCGATCCACCTGTTCAGTCATCAGCGCCCTGGTCTGGATCCGCGCGAGAACGCACGGCACCTGTGGCCAACACTGGCCACCGGCGTGGTCTCTACCTGCATTGCCTATGTGACCTTCCTGTTTTCCGGCGTGGACGGCCTGCGGCAGTTGGCGGTGTTCACCATCGCCGGCCTTGCCACCGCCGCGGTCACCACGCGCTGGCTGTTGCCGGCCTTGATCGATCCGGCCCCGCGCGACTACGCGGACTCGCGCCTGCTGGCGGTGCTGTGGCGTGGCATTGCGCGCCTGCCGCGGCCACGCATCAGCCTGGCGGTGATGGCCGTGATCGGCATTGCGGTGATCGTGTTCGCGCCCGGGCAATTCTGGCAGAACGATCTGTCGAAGCTGACCCCGGTGCCACCCAAGGCCTTGGCGCAGGACACCCATCTGCGTCAGGAGCTGGGCGCGCCGGATGTGCGTTACGTGCTGGCGCTGCCGGCAGCCAGCGATGAAGCGGCGTTGCAGGCCAGCGAGCAGTTGCGCCCGCGTCTGGATGCGCTGGTGCGCGATGGTGCGTTGCTCGGTTACGACATGGCGGCACGCTATCTGCCCAGTGCCAAGACCCAGCGTGCGCGACAGGCCGCGTTGCCCGATGCTGCCCAGGCGCGCGCGCTGACCGAGCGCGCCGTGGCCACCACGCCATTCCGCAGCGATGCGTTTGCGCCGTTCCTGCAGGATCTGGACGCCGCCAAGCGCGCTGCACCGCTGCTGCCGAAGGATCTGAGCGGCTCGCCGCTGGCCACGTCGGTCGGTGGCCTGCTGCTCGGCCGTGGCGATCGCAGCACCGCATTGGTGTCGTTGACCGGCCTGCGCGATCCGGCGGTGTTGGCGGCCGCCGTGCAGGGCAGCGGCGCGCAATTGCTGGATCTCAAGGACGCCTCCGAATCGCTGGTGGCCGCCTACCGCGGACGCGTGCTCGGTGCGCTGGTCCTTGCCGCATTGCTGCTGGCGGTGACCGTGGCGATTGCACTGCGCAGCCCGCGCCGCATCGTGCGGGTGCTGCTACCGATGGCGCTGACCACGGTGCTGATCCTGGCGATCCTGCGCGGCACCGGGGTGGAGCTCAATCTGTTCCATCTGATCGCGCTGATCCTGGCCGCCGGTCTGGGCCTGGATTACGCGCTGTTCTTCGATCATGCCGGCGACGATCACGCCGACCAGCTGCGTACGCTGCACGCGTTGATCGTCTGCAGCCTGATGACACTGCTGGTGTTTGCGCTGTTGGCCGCTTCCAGTATCCCGGTCTTGCGTGCCATCGGCAGCACGGTGGCGCTGGGCGTGTTGTTCAATTTCATTCTGGCCTTGCTGGTGTCGCGCGAACCGGCGCTGGAACGCACCGCGAACGGAGAGCCGCATGCAGGGACGTGACGCAATCGCTGCGCTGATTCCGCACCAGGGCAGCATGTGCCTGTGGGAAGAAGTGATTGAGTGGGATGCACAGCGCATTGTGCTGCGCAGTCACGCACACCGCAGCGATACGCATCCGCTGCGGTGCAACGGGCGTTTGCGCGCGCTGCATCTGTGCGAGTACGGCGCGCAGGCCATGGCCGTGCATGGCGGATTGCTGGGTCGCCAATCCGGCATGCCGGTACGCCCGGGCATGCTGGTCGCGCTGCGTAGCGTGGAATTGCACCTCGCCTATCTGGACGACCTGCCCGATGCCATCGATTGCGAGGCGCAGGTGCTGATGCAGGGCGAGGACAGCCAGCAATACGGCTTCCGCCTGACCCATCGCGGGGAACTGCTCGCCGAAGGCCGCGCCACGGTCATGCTGGGCGCCGCCTGAGGCCTGCGCTCAGGGATTGACGGGTGTCTTCGCCGCGATGAGCGCGCTCAGATTGCCGACGCCGGGCAGGCGGTGCGCATACAGCCGCGCGATGTCACTGCCGCTGTGCAGATGCTCGAAATGCTCCAGACCGATCGACAGGAATTCCGCACTGCCATCGTGCGGCGTCTTGATCTCGCCGACTTCGAGTGCCTTCAAGGCGCTGATCCAATGGAAGGACTGGCCAGCGTCTTCGCGATTGAAATACGCGTACCAGACCGGAATGCGGAACAGCCGCTCAAACGCCACCGCGCGTCTGAGTTCATCCTCATAGGGCAGGCTGTAACAGGTTTTCTTGTACCTGTTGCGGTTCTTGACGTCGATGGCGATCAAGCCGATCGACTCCAGCAGCAGCAGGAAATCCGGCCGTTTGACCGCTGTGCCGAACAACGGCGCGAAGGTGTCCGGCGCTTGGCAAATGGCCACATAGCTGAAGCCATGCAGCTGCAGCCATGCATTCATCGCGTCCTCGCCTTGGTTGCCAAGGCCCGCCAAGTTCACTGCATTCATCTCGTTTCGTTCATCGCCGCCCGTGTTCGAAAGCTACCAGCCGGATTCGAAAGCGCTCAAGCGGCAGCGATCGGATTTGCGGCATGGTCAGGCAAATACGCGAGAAGTACCAAGAGTCCGTCCTTCAACGGGCAGCTTGATCTACGATAACGCTCCTTCTCTGCTCATATGGTTCGTGGCTTATGAACTCAGCTGCAAGACGCGCACTCGTTACCGGCGGCAGCGGCGATCTTGGCGGTGCGATCTGCCGCCACCTGGCTGCGCAGGGCCTGCATGTCATCGTGCACGCCAATCGCAATCTGGCGCGTGCGGACGAGGTGGTTGCCGCGATCGTGGCCGATGGCGGCAGCGCACAGGCAGTGGCCTTCGATGTGGCCGACGCGCAGGCAAGTTCGGCGGCGCTGGAGAGCTTGCTGGACGCTGGCCCGATCCAGATCGTGGTCAACAACGCGGGCATCCATGACGACGCGCCGATGGCAGGCATGAATGCCGAGCAGTGGCACCGCGTCATCGACGTGTCGCTGCACGGTTTTTTCAATGTCACCCAGCCGTTGCTGCTGCCGATGGCGCGCACGCGTTGGGGCCGCATCGTCAGCGTGTCGTCGGTGGCGGCCGTGCTGGGTAACCGCGGGCAGACCAACTACGCCGCCGCCAAGGCGGCGTTGCACGGCGCCAGCAAGTCGCTCTCGCGCGAAATGGCCAGCCGCGGTATCGCAGTGAATGTGGTCGCGCCGGGCGTGATCGATAGCGACATGGTCGGCGACAGTTTCGCGCCGGAGGTGATCAAGCAATTGGTGCCGGCCGGCCGCGTCGGCAAGCCCGATGAAGTGGCCGCGCTGGTCGCCTTTTTGTGCTCGGACGCGGCCGGTTACATCAATGGCCAGGTGATCGGCGTCAATGGTGGGATGGGCTGAGGGCGACTACCAAAACTACTGCGCAGCCGCCAGGCGGGCGCGGCCGGTGCTCGGAATCCTCATGTACAACTCGTACACTCCGGTTCCTGTGCGCCGTCCACGCCCACCTGGCGACTGCTCGCTACGTTTTGGTAGCCGCCCTAAATTGCATCGAAGTTGATGTAGCGACATTCCCCGTGCATCACGGATGCCTTGGTAATGAGGACCTCATCACCAGCACGACTAAGCGTGTGGATGTATTCCAGCTTTCCTGAGGATGTCTTGAGAAAGGTGTAAACCTCGGCCGTCTTCCCTGGATAAACAACCAGAACGGATAACGAACTGATGCCTCGGCTCAGAAGCATTATCCGTGCTCCTTCCTCACGAGCTGACACTATCTCCTGGCGAACATCTACATAAATCAGATCGTAATCGTCCCCCTGCTTTGAGAGCTTGGTCAGACCGCCTGTGATCCTTTCATCGTTCCAGCCGCTGTCTTTTGCCGTGATGATGCCTGTTTCGGCGTAGTAGCCTTTTCCTGCGGGATTTGAGCATGAGGCAATCTCCGCAGCATAAGTCGGTGTGCTAAGCGCAATCGATATAGCGAAACAGGTAAGTTTCATGGCGCACACCTAATTCTGTAGGCCTCACGCCGCGTCGGCGTACCAGGTTGCGGTAAGAATCGCTTCGCCGTTGGCATCGGCAGTCAACGCCTCCAGACCGTAGTCCGGCAGGTCGGGGTAGCGTTGGCGTGCCTGTTGCAGGATCTCGCGGGCCAGGACCGCCATCTGCGCGACATTGCCGTGGATGCGTGCGACAAACGCATCATCGTCGAGTGTGTCGTTCAAGGCGCCATTGAGTTCGTTGAACCAGCCGATCAGGTATTGGTCCAGCAGCCGTCCGCTGCCGGCGGCGATGCCCTGGGCGGTATTGCGCACGCCCCATGCATGCAGCACCTGCTGCATTGCCAGGTTCATGTCGCGCGCGAACAAAAAGTCGTTCTTCATGCGCGAGAGCAGGCTGAGATGGGCGATGCGACCGCTGCAGAACAGCGGTGCCAGCAACGACCAGTAATAGGTGTAATCCCAGATCACTTTGACCGGCATCACCTGCTCGTCGCCGAACAGCGCGTACTGATCCTGATACAGCGTCAGCGTGTTTTCGTAGAACGAGAAATACAGCTGCTGGTACAGCTCCACGTACGGGCTGAGCGACTTGCCGGCGCGGTCGCGGCCGATCAATTCGCAGATGTAGGTGTTGGAGATGGCGATGAAGTCGCTGCCCGGCGAATAGAACGGGTCCAGGAATACGCCCGCTTCGCCGGTCAGTGCCCAGCGCTGCGACGAGAACACCTGCTTGCAGCCATACGAGAAGTTGCGCAGGAACAGAAAGTCCTGCAGCCGGTAATCGGCCTGGTCGAGCGTGGCGGCCACCTGCGGCTGATGCGTGCGCAGCCAGTTCATCGCCTTCTCGTGGGTGTTCATGCTCTCCAGCGGATGCAGGTCTGCATCGCAGACGATGCCCAGCGAATGCGCACCCGACGACAGTGGGATCAGCCAGAACCAGTAGCCGGGCCCGCACATGTGATTGGTCGAACGCCAGCGGTCCGGCGGCGTGCAGCGTTGCAGCCAGCTGCTGTCCTGCGACCAGCCGTTGGGGTCGATCAGGCCTTCCACGCGCCACCACACTGCATTGGCGTTGTGCGCGTTGTCCTGCGCCAGGCCGAGCTTGCGCTTGAGCAGGCCGGCACGTCCGCTGGCATCCACCACCCAGCGCGCACCCAGCGTGCCTAGCGTGCCGTCGCGTTCGAAGCGCACGGCGTGGTCGCTGTCGTCTTCGGACAGGTCCACGCCCTTGACGCTGCAGCTGTCGATGAAGGCAATGCCCTGTGCACGCGCGCGTTCGCCCAGAAAATTTTCGAAGCGGCCGCGGTCGATCTGCCACGACGGCGTGGGCAGGATTTTGCTCACGCCCAGTTCGGTGCAGCGGTCGATGTCGTGGCGTTGGTCGGAGAAGAAGAACCGGAAACCGAACTTGCGGATCTGCTCGGTCTCCAGATGCTCGCGCAGGCCCAGTACGTCGGCAAAATAATGCGCGCCGATTTCCACCGTGGATTCGCCGACCTTGAACGCGGCCTCGCGGACCGGATGCGCGCGCCGTTCCAGCACGGTGATGGCAAGCTGCGGATCGCGCTGCTTCAGTTGCAGGGCCAGGCTCAGGCCAGCCAGGCCGCCCCCGGTGATCACGACATCGGCGCGCTGTGCATTCATGAGGAGTGATTGCTCTTGGTGACCGCGGGGACAGTAGCAAATTCGCCATCGGGATCGTCAACGATCACCGGGTTGGCGCGCACGCGGCGATATTCGCGCCACACATGGCCGTATGCCCACACCTGTTTGACCACGTGCGAGGTGATATTCCACAGGTCGCGCACCAGCCGGAAATGGCTCTTGCGGAAGGTGCCAGGCGAGGTACCGGCGTAGCGGGTCTCGATCGGCACGGCGACCACGCGCGCGCCAGCCTGGCGCGCGGCCGAAATCAGCAGCTGCGCTTCGAACACGAAGCCCTCGCCGGGCACGTTGGGCAGGGTGAACACCGAGGCCGGATACAAGCGTTGGCCGCTTTGGCTGTCGATCAGGCCGAAGCCGCACCCCCAGGCAATGCCCCAGTCGCCGAAATCATTGCCGATGCGGCGGATGGTGGGCTGGGTGGCGCGCTTGCGCATGCGCGCACCGATGATCACGCAGCCTGGGTGGCGGTTGGCGGCGGCCAGCAGGCGCGGGAAATCGGCCGCCTTGTGCTGGCCATCGCCGTCCATGGTCATCACCGCGCGCATGCCAAGCCGCTGTGCTTCGGCAAAGCCACTGCGCAGTGCCGCGCCCTTGCCCATGCGCTGCGGGTGACGGATCAGCGTGACCGGCATGCCGGCGATGCACTCGGCGGTGCCGTCGTCGGAGCCGTCGTCGATCACGATGACGTGCGCGCAATAGGTCAGCGCGTCGGTGACCACTTCGCGGATGCGCAGCGCCTCGTTCAAGGCCGGCACCAGGATGGCGGTGTCCTCGCGGCTCAGCGGTTGCCGGCTCATTGCCGGACCTCCACGCGCAGCACCCGGCCCGGCGTGGCATACAGCGCCACGCTGCCGCCATTGCCGGCCAACAGGTCCAGCAGCGGCAGCATCGGCGCCATTGCATTGCCGGCGATGTGGCGCGCCAGCGCGCCATCGCCGGGCGAGGGAGCGCCGTCGTCCAGATATGCGTGCAGCTGCGGCTTGCCGGCCTGGCCGGGGGCACCCAGCACCAGCGCGCTACCCAGCAGCCCCTGGCTGGGGGCAACGCGCCCGAGCGGCCCGACCGAGCGGGCGTCGTAGCTGGCCAGCAGCACGGCCTGGGCGCCGGCAGCGCGTTGCACCAGCGCTTCCAGCAGGCCCTGCGCAAAGCTGCCCAGGCTGGCGCTCATCGCCGTGGCCGGGGTCATCGCACCGGCGCCGATGGTCCAGTAGCCGGCGGCGGCGTTGTGCACCGAGTTGTGGAACTTGGTTGGCGAAATCGCCAACGGATCGCTGGCCAGCGTGGTGCACATGTAGTCGGAGATGGCCAGGTCGCCGTAGGTCGAGGTAAAGATCGACGGCAGGCTGGCCGGGTCGCGGCCTGCGGCGTTACAGGCGGCCAGCGCGGCTTCCAGCGACACGGCCACCGTATCCGGCGCACGCCGGCGTTCGTTGGCGGCCAGCAGCTGCGGCGCCGGGCGGGCGGGGGTTTCCTGCAGGGCGCCGCCGCGCGCGAAGGCGCTGGCAGCGTCCCAGTTGGGCAGACCCTGGGTCCAGAAGCCGATCCCTTCGATGGTCGCGGTCAGCATCAGCGGGCCCGCCCGAACAGCAGCGAACAGTTGTTGCCGCCAAAGCCGAAGGAGTTGTTCATGGCGTAATCGATGCGGGCATGGGCGTTGTCGAAGCGGATTTGCGGGCCACAGGCCGGGTCGGGGATGTCGCTGTTGAGCGTGCCGGGCAGCACCTCGTCGCGCAGCGCGAGCAGTGCGATCACCGATTCGACGATGCCGGCCGCGCCCAGGGTGTGGCCGGTCCAGGCCTTGGTCGAACTGGCGTGCAAGGTGCCGGGGAAGATCGCTGCCACTGCGGCGGCTTCCACGCTGTCGTTGGCCGGCGTGGCGGTGCCGTGCAGGTTCAGATAGCCCACTGCGGCCGGCTCCAGACCGGCGCGGTCGAGCGCACCGCGCATCGCCAGCTGCGCGCCCAGCCCTTGCGGATGCGGCGCCGACATATGGTGCGCGTCGCTGGATTCGCCGTAGCCGTACAGCCACAGCGCGGCATCCGGTGCGGCGGCCGGGCGTTCGAGCAGCGCAAAGCCGCCGGCCTCGCCCAGGCTCAGGCCGACCCGGCGCGCGTCGAACGGCTGGCACATCTCCGGCGCCACCACCTGCAGCGAGTTGAAGCCGAACAGCACGCTGCCGCACAAGGTGTCCACGCCGCCGACCAGCGCCGCGTCGATCACATCGGCCTCCATCAGCCGCGCCGCCTGGGCGAACACCTTGGCGCTGGACGAACAGGCCGTGGCCACGGTCACGCACGGGCCACGCAGGCCGGTGGCGTGCTGCACGAAGTCGCCCAGCGAATGCGGGGTGTGCACGATCGGGCGATTCAGATCCTCGGGGAAGCGCGCGCCGTCGGCGTCGTCGACCAGCCGCGTATACGCTTCTTCGCTGGCGCCGATGCTGGAGGTGGAGGTGCCGATGATCACCGCTACCCGCTCAGCGCCGTAGCGCTGCGCGGCGGCCTGCACGGCCTGCGCCATCCCGTCCTGCTGCAGTGCCAGCCAGGCCAGGCGGTTGTTGCGGCAATCCCACGCGTGCAGAGAATCGGGCAGCACAACCTCTTCAACGCCATCGACGCGCCCGACCCAGCAGGGCAGCAGCGGTTGCGGCCCGAAATCGTTGCGACGCAGGCCGCTGCGTCGGGCGGTCAACGCGGCGGCCTGGGCGGCAAGCCCGGCACCGAGTGCGGTGGTGGAAGTGAACGCGGTGACGGCAACCGGGGCCATCTGGGACGAATGCTGCGCTTGGCTCACGATGGTCTGGCTGGCAAAAAGTGCGGTCAGTATATCGATGGCGCGCGTGGGTCCCGTGGACGGCGCAACTGAACGTCACCGTCATGTCGCTGACGCGGCTGGGATTTTTCGCACAGGCCGCGCTTTCGCCGTCGCCGCAATTGCGACACAATCGGCGCGACACATCTCTCTTCCGAGCGCGACCACGCGCGCATGCACGCCTACGTCTATAAAAGCCAACGCAAGCAGGACACCTTCGTCTATCTCGCCACACGTGACGATTTCTCCGGTCTTCCTGCCGCCGTGCAGGCGCAGCTGGCGCCGTTGACGTTCGTGCTGGATGTGGCGTTGACGCCGGAGCGCCGGCTGGCGCAGGCCGACGCGGCCACGGTGCGCGAGGCGCTGGGCAAGCACGGCTTCTATCTGCAATTGCCCAAGACCATCGTGCTCGCAGGCGAGTGCGACCATGACTGAGCCTGTGCGTGGCGCACGGATGCGCGCCGCAACGCTGGCCGGTGCGGCTGGCGTGGTGCTCTGCCTGCTCGGTGGCATTGGCGGCGTGGTTGCCGCGCTGAGCCTGTGGCTGGCGCAGCCGGCGTTCGCGCTGGCGGTGTCGTGGGCACGTGGGACGCGCGCAGTGCCGGGCCAGCCGCGCGCGGTCGCGCAGGCGCTGCCGCCGTTGCTGGCCATCTGGGGCGTGGGCCTGCTGGCACTGGCTGCGCTGATCAGCTGGCCGCTGACCGCCCTGCGCGACAGCGGCAGCCTGGCGGCCGCGCTGGCGCTGAGCGTCGCAGTCAGCGCTGCCTTACTGGGGCTGTGGCGGACCTGGCCGTTGTGGGGCGAGGTGGAACGCGACGGCGGCGCGCTGGCGCCACGCTGGCAGGCATTGGCCGCGCAGGAACTGCATGCCTGGCGCGGCCTGCTGACGGCTGCACTGGTGCTGGCAGTGTGCACCCTGGCCGTGGTGCTGGCCTGGCCGGGCTGGTTGTCCGGCGGCCTGCGCTGGGGCTTGGCGGTGGCTGCCGGTGTGCTGCTGCCGGTGGCCCATCTGCTGCTGCAACGCACCGCCGCACCCATGCGCAGCGATGCGCCGCACACGCGCCAGGCCGCCGATTTCTTCTCCGAAGCCGCCGCCGAACCGCGCCCGCTGGAACCGGTGGCCCGGCATCAGCTGGTGCCCGAACTCTTCGAGGCCGCGCGCAGTGGCCGGGTGGACCGCGCGCTGCAATTGCTCGAGGCCGGTGCCGACCCGCAGGCGTTGCCGCTGCCGGAATGGCGCGATCAACGCAGCCTGCCGGCGCTGGCGGCCGTACTGCCGGATCTGCGCCTGCTGCGTGAGTTGATCGTGCGCCGCGTCGACGTCAATCAACCGCATCGCGGCATGACCCCCTTGCTGGCCGCCACCCGCGACAGCTGGCACGGCCGCCCGGATGCGGTGATGACCTTGCTGGCCAATGGCGCCGACCCGCGCGCCAGCGACAACGACGGCAATACCCCCTTGCATCACGCCGTGCGCAGTTCCGACCCGGGCGTGGCCGCGCTGTTGCGCGATGCCGCCGCCGAGCTCGACGCGCTCAACAACGAAGGCCATTCGCCGTTGGCGATGGCCTGCCAGGTCGGCAACTGGCGGCTGGCCAAATTCCTGCTGGAGCGCGGCGCGCAGTCCGAACCGGAGGGCGGCGCCCCGGTGCTGCTGGCGGCAGCCGGTACCGAAGAAGACGACCCGGCCGGCGTGCAGTTGCTGCTCAAGCACAAGGCGCGTGTGGATGCGCGCGATCGCCAGCGTCGCAGTGCGCTGCACGAAGCCGCGCTGGCCGGCCACGGCGACATCGTCGAGGCGCTGTTGTCGGCCGGAGCAAACCTGGAAGCGCGTGATCTGCTGGGCCGCACGCCGTGGCTGGATGCCGCGCGCCAGGCACGCAGCGCCGTGCTCGAACGCCTGGTCGCGCGCAAGGCCGATGTGCTGGCCATCGATGGCGACGGCCGCAACGCGTTGATGCTGGCCTGCGCCGCCGACAATGTGTCGCCGGCGCTGATCCGCCGCCTGCTGGACCTGCAGGTACCTGCCGACAGCGTGGATGCGCACGGTCGCCGCGCGGTGGATGTGGCCGCCGAGGCCGGACGTTGGGCGATCGTGCAGCTGCTCGATCCCGCTTACCCGTTGCCGGCCGCGGTCAGCGACGCGCAGGGCGAGGCGCCTGGCGTTGCCGTGCTGCCCGATCGCCCGCCGCTGGTGCTGCTGCGCGAGGGCCTGCAGCTCGGGCAGCGCGACGGTCTGGTCGCGCTGGCGCGGCTATGCGCCCCGGAAGAACTAGGCGGCCTGCTGCACGATGCGCATCTGGCCTTGAACGCCGAGGCGGTCGACTGGCTGCTGCGCCATGGCGCCGATGCCGAAGTGCGCGACGCCTGCGGCGATGTCCCGATGTTTGCGCTGCTCTCGCGCGGCGTGGAGGCGGTACCGGCGCTGCAGGCGTTGCTGCGGCATGGCGTCTCGCCGGCAGGCGCCGGTGGCCTGACCCGGCTGCTGAGTGCCTGCGTGCAGCACGATGCGGCATCGCGCGGGCTGGAACAGTTCGCGCTGGAACTGCTCGAACGTGGCGCCGACCCCTTCGCTCCGTCGGCTGCCGGCGATCCGCCGTTGTCGCTGGCGGTGCGGCTGGGCTGGCTGCGCCTGCAGCAGTGGTTGCTGGAACATGGCGTGGACCGCGAAGCGCGCGACAGCCACGGCATGACCGCGCTGCATCTGGCCACCGCGCTGGGCCGCGATGCCTCGCTGAAACTGCTGGTCAAGCAGGGCGCCTCGCCGGAAGCGCGCGCTGCCGACGGGCAGACCCCGCTGGGCGTGGCGCTGTCGATCGGCCGCCGCGATCTGGCCGACTGGCTGGACTGGCGCATCTGGTCGCTGCCGCGCCGCACGCTGCGCGAAGCGGATGTGCCGGCCGCCGCGATGACCGGCGATACCGATGCGGTGCGTCGCCTGATCGATCTCGGCCTCGCCGTCGACGCCGTCGACGCGCAAGGCTGCACCGCGCTGCTGCGTGCCGCCGGTGGTGGCCATCTTGGCGTGGTGACGCATCTGCTCGGCCGCGGCGCCGATCCGCAGCGCGCGGCCAACAGCGGCGCCACGCCGTTGTCGGCGGCCGTGAGCATGCGCCAGACCGAGATCGTGGCCGCCTTGCTGCAGGCCGGTGCGCAGATCGAACACCGCCTGCCGGGCGGGGTGACCGTGCTGATGCTGGCCTGCGCATTGGGCCTGCCGGACATCGTGGCGCGCCTGCTCACCGCCGCGGCCGACGTGCACGCCACCGACAATCAGGGGCTGGCGCCGCTGCATTGCGCGGCGTTGTACGGCTTCACCGCGCGCGACAAGAACCGCCTGTTGGCCCTGCTGGACACCTTGCTGCTGGCCGGTGCCGACCCGGACTACCTGGCCGGTGGCCGGGTCAGCCCGTTGCTGCTGTTGCTGGGCGCGCGTGCCGAACCGGGTACCTCCTGCGACGAGCAGGTGGTGCTGGCCGGCGTCGAACGCCTGCTCGACGAAGATGTCTCGCTGGATGTGGCCGACCAGCGCGGCTTCGGCCCGCTGCATCTGGCTGCACTGCACGGCCTGCCGCTGCTGGTGCAGCGCCTGCTGCGGGCCGGTGCCGATGCCGACCGCCGCGATGCGCTCAACCGTACCCCGCGCGAAATCGCCATCATGCGCGGCTTCATCGACGTGGCCGGCCAGTTCGAACCGGCGCTGCCGGGCGTCTCTTCGATGGCGCGCTTCCTGCGCGAAGGCCGCTGAACCAGCGCGTCGGGTAACCGCTGCGGGTGCCGTTCGTGTGCAGCCGCACCCGCCTGCGCAGCCTCACCGCCGAGCGCGTCTTCGCCGCTGGCCCGGCGTGCGGGCGCAATCGGCCGGCTGGCGGCCGATGCGCAAGTGCAGGTCACCCCAGGGCTATTACAGGAGGCAGAGGTGGTGCTGGTCATGGAGCGTCGCCGCGCACCTACGCCACCGCCGGGTGATCTGCCTGCAGCGTCCCGACGAGGATGCGTCTATGCACCCGGCACTGGTACGCCGCCTGGAACACACGGTGCCACCGCTGCTGGGTTTACCGGCGCAGTCGTAACCTGATCCCGACACGGCCCATGCAAGACTGCGCGTTCTTTCGCCGGAAGGAAGCGCCCAACCAATGAGCGTGCGTATCGAGGACCACGCAATGCTGGGCAACTGCCACAGCGCGGCCCTGGTCGACCATCGCGGCACCATCGACTGGCTGTGCCTGCCACGCTTCGATTCCGATGCGGTGTTCGCTGCGTTGCTGGGTGAGGAACAACACGGGCAATGGGCGTTGTCGCCGGCTGCCGACTTCCGCAGCGAGCGCGCCTACCAGGACGATAGCCTGGTGCTGTGCACGCGCATGATCACCGACAACGGCACGGTGGAACTGATCGACTTCATGGTCGCCAGCGAAAACGGCGAAGTCCATCAGCATCTGGTGCGTATCGTGCGCTGCGTGCAGGGTAGCGTGCCGATGCACATGCGCCTGACCTTCCGCTTCAACTACGGCCGCACGGTGCCATGGGTGACGCGCATCGTCGATGGCATCCGCGCCATCGCCGGCCCCGATCAGCTTGCATTGCGTTCGCCGCAAACACTGCGCGGCCAGGACATGGGCACCGAAACCGACTTCACCCTGCGTGAGGGCGAAAGCACCTGGTTTCTGCTCAGCCACGGCGCCTCGCATCAAGCCACGCCGCCCTTGATCGACGCCGAACAGGCGCTGCAACGCACCACCGCGTTCTGGCACGGCTGGGCGCGCCGCTGTACCGATGTCGGGCCGTGGACCGAGCAGGTGCGCCGCTCGCTGGTGGTGTTGAAGGGGCTGAGTTATCTGCCCACCGGCGGCATTGTCGCCGCGCCCACTGCCTCGTTGCCGGAGCATCTGGGCGGCATGCGCAACTGGGATTACCGTTACTGCTGGCTGCGCGATTCGGTGTTCACGCTGATCGCGTTGTTGCAGGCCGGGTACCGCGACGAAGCGGCAGCCTTCCGCGATTGGGTCCAACGCACCATTGCCGGTTCGCCGGATCAATTGCAGGCGCTGTACGGCATTGCCGGTGAGCGCCGCTTGCAGGAATGGGAAGCGCACTGGCTGCCCGGCTATGAACATTCCGGCCCGGTGCGCATCGGCAACGGCGCGGTGGATCAGTTCCAGCTCGATGTGTATGGCGAGTTGATCGGCGCGTTCCATTACGCCCGCGAAAAGGGCGTGGGCCTGCCGTCCGACGACGACGGATCGTCTGCGTCGCTGCTGGAAAAGATTCTGGAAACGCTGGAAACCCTGTGGCGCGAACCCGATGAGGGCATCTGGGAAATCCGCGACGAGCGCCGCCACTTCGTGCATTCCAAGGTGATGGCCTGGCTGGCCTTCGACTGCGGCGCGCGCGATGGCATCACCAATGCAGACGCAGAAAAACGCGCGCACTGGGGCCGCATTGCCGAAGAGATTCGAGCCGACGTCCTGGAAAAAGGCGTGCATCCGGAAGGTCACTTCGTGCAGAGCTATGGCTCGGACCGGCTGGACGCTTCGCTGCTGCTGATCCCCATCGTGGGTTTTCTGCCGCCGGATGATCCGCGCATCGCCGCCACCGCCGATGCGATCGCACGCGATCTGACCATCGACGGGTTGGTCGAGCGCTATCGCGCCGACGACAGCGCCGACGGTTTGCCGGCCGGCGAGGGCACCTTCCTGGCCTGCAGTTTCTGGCTGGTGGAAAACTATGCATTGCTCGGCCGCACCGACCAGGCGCGTGCGCTGCTCGAACGTCTGCTCGGGCTCTGCAACGACGTCGGTCTGCTCGCCGAAGAATACGACCCGCGCAGCAAACGCATGCTCGGCAACTTCCCGCAAGGGTATTCCCACGTGGCCCTGGTCAATGCGGCATTGCGCCTGCATGGACGCATGGGCGAAAAGGAAACGCATCCATGAGTGAGCAAGCAACCACACCGCCGTGCATCATCGTGGTGTTCGGCGCACGCGGCGATCTGACCAAGCGCCTGGTCATGCCGGCGCTGTACAACCTGCGCCGTTCCGGTGCGCTGGGCGATGAGTTCGCCATTGTCGGCATGGACCATGGCGACATCAGCGAACGCGCGTGGCGGACCAACATGGGGCAGTCGATGACGCAGCTGCTCAGCAGTCGCGATGCCGAATTCCAGACCGACGAATTCGACACCGCCACCTGGGACTGGTTGCGCGAGCGCATGCATTACCTGCGCGGCGACTTCACCGATCAGGGAGCCTACCGATCGCTGGGCGGCGTGCTGGACAAGCTGCACAAGCGCTATGGCACGCAGGGCAACGTGCTGTTCTATCTGGCCACCGCCGCGCGCTTCTTCGAGCCGGTATTGCTTAACCTGGGCGAGGCTGGCCTGGTCAGGCAACGCGAAGGCGAAGGCTGGCGCCGGGTAATCGTGGAAAAACCCTTCGGCCACGATCTGCCCAGCGCCCAGCATCTCAATGCCACGGTCGCCAAGGTGCTGCACGAAGATCAGGTGTTCCGCATCGATCATTTCCTGGGCAAGGAAACCGTGCAGAACATTCTCGCGTTCCGCTTCGCCAATGGCTTGTTCGAGCCGGTGTGGAATCGCGATCGCATCGACCATGTGCAGATCACCGCGGCCGAAACCATCGGCGTGGAAGGGCGCGGGCGGTTCTACGACCCTACCGGCTGCCTGCGCGACATGGTGCCGAACCATCTGTTCCAGTTGCTGGCGATGATTGCGATGGAACCGCCGGCGGCGTTCACTACCGAGGCGAT
Organism: Xanthomonas euvesicatoria pv. euvesicatoria; assembly: GCF_020880415.1. GTDB lineage: Bacteria > Pseudomonadota > Gammaproteobacteria > Xanthomonadales > Xanthomonadaceae > Xanthomonas > Xanthomonas euvesicatoria. The sequence goes on from NZ_JAJIUJ010000105.1 coordinate 16,067, forward strand.
GCATCGCCGTCGCGCCGAAGTGATCGAGGCGGTGCGCCCGATCAGGCCCGAAGATGTGGTGCGCGGGCAATATGCCTCCGGCGCGGTCAATCGCAATGCGGTGCCGGGCTATCGCGAAGAAGACACCGTGCCCGAGGATTCGGACACCGAAACCTATGTGGCGATGAAGCTGCAGGTCGACACCTGGCGCTGGGCCGGCGTGCCGTTCTACCTGCGCACCGGCAAGCGCCTGCGCGAACGCACCACCGAGATCGCGATCCGTTTCAAGCCCGCACCGCTGGCCCCGTTCCGCAGCACCGAAGTGGGCGGCTATGGCCCCGACTGGCTGGTGCTGCATATCCAGCCCGACGAGGGCATCTCGCTGCAGTTCGACGTCAAGCGCCCCGGCGCGCAGGTCGCACTGGCGCCGGTACGCATGGATTTCCGCTATCGCGACTGGTTTCCCAAGGAATACACCGTGGGCTACGAACGCCTGCTGCAGGACTGCATGAACGGCGAAGCCGGCCTGTTCCAGGACGCGGCCATGGTGGAAGGCGCATGGCGCATCGTGCAACCGATCCTGGATGCATGGAAACAACCGCCCAGCGACTTCCCTAACTACGCCGCAGGCAGCGCCGGCCCCTCGGCCGCCGACGCCTTGCTGGCCATGAACGGCGGACACGCCTGGCGCGCCCTCACTCCCGGCCGCAAACCCCCACCACGCCGTCCCCCAGAAGCGCGTGCTGGTGCTGCGACGCCGGTGAAGAAAGCCACCAAGAAGATCGCGAAGAAAGCGAGCAAGGCGACATCCAAGCGTGCCGGTAAACCTGCTGCAAAATCCGCTGAAACCGGAGCCGATTCATCTAGCAAGCCTACGAAAAAATCGGGCGTCAAACGTGCAACGAAGGAGGTCGCAAAAAAGACTGCGAAGACCGTAAGGAAAACCGCGGCCGGCAAAGTTGTCGCGACGAAGTTGGTTAGCAAGAGTGTAGCTGCGCGTAAAGCGCGCCGCTGATTTTGCAAGCGCCGACCATAGCGTGGCGACTGGCGCTTGATTGGAGCAAGCGATGCAGCTTTTGACTTGCGTCATGATGCTCGTTACTCAGCTACAGGCAGGCCATGTCGTGACCAAAAGCGCTCGTGATCATCGGCATGCGTGAATCTTGACGTCAACTTGCGCGACGCAGTAACCGGGCGAGGTTGATAGCTCAGAAAGAAATTGCGGATGTGGCGAGTTGTTGAGGTCGCTGGCTTGGAAGGGGCTATGCGCTGTCATCACCAAGTAAGCCAGCATCAGTTGCACTGATGCTTGACTGGAGCGATTTCGGCAGGTGATAGTGACGCACCTCGCGGCCACGTTGTCCTCGATTGCGTCTATAGCGCTGTCGCGCAGTCAAAAAATAGAGAGAGATAGGACATGGAAGTTCTTGGGCCCTTGCGGCTGCGTTTTTATGTGTTCGTGTTGTTGCTGGCCGTTGTCTGCGGAGTTTCCGCGCAAGAGGCCAAGCCAGAGTGGACGCTTTCTGCCAAGCATCCAGAAATGCCAACGACAACTGTTGGCGTCTTTGGCAATCAGCATCGTGCAATTGAGGCCATGGCGCAGATCGCTGGTCCTAGCGATGCAGAGTATGCGTATCGTTTAGCTACGCACGTAAAAGAAACAAAAACGAACGACGACCAGACGGTTACGCTCACATACTGGCTTGGTAACGATCAACCTTCCGATCCCGAATGGACTTACTCTGCACTAGGTAGCTCTTACGCAACTGAGGTCGAGATGGTTGCAGGTATTGAATCCTTCTATACTCAATTTAACGAATGTGGCAAGATTTTGCTGAAACCAGCAACGGAATGGATGCCATATTCGGCGGAATACGAGGGTCGTATTGATTCAAAACGGTTTGATGTTATATCGAACGTGCTTTATTACGATGGAACGTGCTTACCCGTAGAGCATACTGGGATCGGTGGTCGCCAGCGCAGGCTATTTTGTCCTTTATATACGACCTGGAACGATGATTATCAAGCCTGTGTAAATCTGGAAATATTTGCTTACTTGACCGGGCCTTCTTTAGAGGATACGTGTTCGGTTGGCAATCCGCGCGATGTAAAGACCGGGGAAAAATCACAACCTGAACAGGATTTCGATCTTGGATGGATACGTCTCGTTCGAACGTTCCGGTCCTCGCAGGTTGGACGGCGATCAAACCTTGGGGCGGGCTGGTTTAACTCACATGAAATCAGTGTTTCTTCAAGCGGCTCTCACGCAATACTTGCTGAAGGAAACGGGCTTCAACGTAATTTCAAATCGGTCGGAAATTCTTTTATTGCTTCTGATGGCTCTGGGGATCGGCTTGAGAAAATAGCCAACGGGTGGAGGCTTTTTAGGTCGGAAACGGTTTCGGAATTTGATGCTACAGGCGCGTTGGGCTTGGTGTCGAAAGACGACGGTACTTATCTTCGATACGCGTACGATCGATCCTCGAGGTTGGAATCGATCACGCACTCGACCGGACGCAAGTTGGTTTTTAACTACGCTGATGGCTCCCGTTATGCCCAGCTTATTCGAGTTGCGCTGGACGGAGTTGCGTTGGCTACTTACGCTTACTCTGACACTTTCCCGGACAGCGCGGTGCTGGAGAGCGTGACCTATGCGGACGGTCGGGTCAGGTCGTATCTGTATGAAGACGAAGATTTTTACCGCTTCCTGACCGGTGTGGTCGCGGAGGATGGAATGCGCTACAGCACATTCGCCTACAGCGCTACGGGGCGTGTTGTGTCGAGCCAGCATCACGACGGCGCAGACGGTGTGACGCTTGATTACACCGATGACGCCACCGTTGTAACCGACGCGTTGGGAAAACAGACGACATATACGCTGAGCCAGCGTTCCGCAGGTCCTAGAAAAATAGATGACGTCACCGACAGCGCAGGTACCCTCAGCAGCGACTATCTGGACGCAAGTGTTGATTTTCGTCGGCGCTTGAGAGCATCTACCGATCGTGCCGGGGTGATCACGCAACACGCCTATGCCGAACTTGCGGATGCTGGCGTGCCAATCGATGTGCATACGGTCACCGAGGCGGCTGGTTTACCCAGTCAGCGAATCACAAGTACGCGCACCGCTGTCGACAGCAATCGATTGATGTCAGTTCAATCAAGTGACAAAAAAGTAGGCTATGTCCGAAATGCGCGACTGCAGCCGCAGCAAGTCATCACGACCGACGTCGCAAGTGGTCAGACCAGAGTTCTCAGTATGAACTACTGCGAGGCAGCCGATGTGGCTGCTGGTGGCGACTGTCCCGTGCTTGGCCTCCTGAAGTCCATCGATGGCCCGCGCACGGATATCGACGACCGTACGATCTACAACTATTACCCCATCGATGCTGCCGGGTGCGAGACTGGCACCGGAGCGTGCCTGTATCGCAAGGGTGACCTCAGGCGGACCATCAACGCCCGCGGTCAGATCCGCGAGAATCTGAGCTATGACGCAGCAGGCCGCGTTCTTTCTGCCGTTGACGAAAACGGGGTGCTGACCGATTACAGCTACCACCCGCGTGGTTGGTTGGCATCGACCACGGTGCATGGCGCGACTGCTGCGCAGAACCGCGTCACCACGTTCGAGTACTGGCCCACCGGCTTGGTCAAGCGCATCAACCAGCCCGATGGCAGCTACGCGACGTTTGTCTACGATCAGGCCCAACGCCTCACCGATGTCACCGATACGCTGGGCAACACCCTCCATTACGTGCTTGATAAGGCTGGCAATCGTTTGGAGGAGCAGACCAACGATGCACAAGGTACGCTCAAGCGCAGCTTGAGCCGTATTTACAATCAATTGGGCCAACTGGAAACGCAGGCGGATGCGGCCGCAAATCCTACCGACTACGCCTACGATGCAAATGGCAACCTACGCTTGATCACAGATGCGTTCGGCCGCAGCACCCTGCAAGAGCACGACCCACTTGGCCGGCTTGCGCGTACGTTGCAGGATGTCGATGGCATCAAGGCCGAAACCAACGTGGGTTACGACACGCAGGATCGCCCGTTGCAGATCAAGGACCCCAAACGTCTGGACACGCGCTACACGTACAACGGCTTCGGCGATACCCTGAAGCTAACCAGCCCGGACACCGGCGTCACTAGCTATAGCTACGATAGCGCAGGCAACCGCGCCACGCAGACCGATGCACGCGGCATCACGTCCACCTTTGGCTACGACGCGCTCAACCGTGTCCTGAGCGTCAGCTACCCAACCGCCGCCTTCAGTGTCAGCTATACCTATGACGTTACGCAGAGCGTGTGCGCCAGCGGTGAGACGTTCACCGTCGGGCGGCTGGCCAAGCTCCAGGATGGCAGCGGTACCACCCAGTACTGCTACAACCGTTTCGGCGAAGTGGTGCGCAAGGTGCAGACGGTCAATGGCAAGGTGTTGGTGTTGCGCTACGACTACACACCTGGCGGCCGGCTGCGGTCGATGGTCTACCCGGACGGCACCACGGTCGATTATGTCCGCAACGCGCAAGGCCAGACGACCGAGGTTGGGGTGACTGCACAAGGCGGCAGCCGCCAACGTCTGCTAAGCGGAGCGACCTACCACCCGTTTGGGCCATCCTCCGGCTGGACCTATGGCAACGGCCGCAAGCTGGTGCGCATGTACGATCTTGACTACCGCCCCCGCAGCATCCAAGACACCCGCGCAGGCGGCTTGGAAATCGGCTTCGGCTTCGATGCCGTTGGCGACCTCACTGCTCTGACGCCGGCCGGCAACCCGACACCAGAGCTACGACTGGATTACGACGCCCTCGGTCGGCTTACAGCGCTGAAAGACGGCGCCGCCAATACCGCGATCGATGGCTACAGCTACGATGCCACCGGCAATCGCCTGAGTGCCAAGGTCGGCGGCGCCACCCAAGCCTACACCTATCCAACCACCAACCATCGCCTGAGCGCAGTCGCAGGCGTGGCACGCACCTACGACAAGATGGGCAACACCCTCACCATCGGCGGCAAGGCACGCGAATACCTGTACGACACCACCGGCCGCATGACCCAGGTCAAGCGCGCAGGCGTTGCAGTCATGAACTACCGCTACAACGCTCGCGGCGAGCAGGTACGCCGTTATCTGGGCACTGCCAACACCTATACGCTCTACGACGAGGCCGGCCATTGGCTCGGCGACTACGACACCAACGGTGCACCCAAGCAGCAAGCGATCTGGCTGGACGACCTGCCGGTGGGCCTGCTAGCCAACGGCGCTCAACTGCACTACATCGAACCCGACCACCTCGGCAGCCCGCGTGTGGTCGTCGATGCCGCCCGCGATGTCGCCGTGTGGAACTGGAGTCCGAAGGGCGAAGCCTTCGGTAACACCGCGCCGAACCAGGATCCGGATGGGGATGGCATTGCGATGGTGTTCGACATGCGGTTCCCTGGGCAGCGCTTTGATGCAGCGAGCGAATTCAATCAGAACTACTTTCGTGACTATGATGCTGCTACTGGTCGGTATGGGCAGAGTGATCCCCTGGGCCTAACTGCGGGCTTGGCAACCTATGGATATGCTGCATCCAATCCGTTGAACGCGATGGATTTATATGGCTTACTGGAACTCAACGATCCTGCAACCTGGCCTAACATTCCTCAGCCTATCGTCGACTTTTCTGCCGGAATGGGAGATACCGTAAGCTTCGGTGCGACAAATGTAATCAGGGACTGGGCTGGGACCAACGACCAAGTGGACAAGTGTTCTTCGAGCTACGGTATTGGTGAAGTAGCCGGAGTAGCTAATTCAATAGTCTTGGGTGGAGCTGCTGGATGGCGTTCTGCGGGGAAAAAGGCAGGAACGGAATTTTCGCATTGGATACCAAACAGAATGGGTGGTCCACGATCTCTTTGGAACGGAAATTATGTGCCAACGCGAGTGCATGCGCTCTCCGATCCATATCGTTATAAGTTTATGCCAAGGATTTGGAAAGCAGAAAATCCGATGCCGGGAAGAGTGACGCAGCAATGGATTAGACTGCCTGACGTCTACAAAGGGCTCCTTTCAGGTGCGACATATGGTTCCGCAAGTGAAAGTCTGCGCGACTAGTAATTTTTTGGTAGGAGTTTATGCGAGCGTTCTTACATGAAATTTTGAAAATTTTTAAGAGAAATTCAAGTCTTTCGCGGCTTGAACGATTGGTGCTTGATTCGATAGCGGGAAGATTACCTGTTTCTGAAAGGGAATTATGGAGTTTGCAAGTTTCAAAAATAAATAAAGTTCAACGACTGCCGCAGGGAGTGGAGGTAAACTTTTACCGAATTTCAAGGGGTAGGCCAACCTTTGATGATGAAATTGCATTCAAAAATAGAACCCAGGAGCTCATGGTTGCAAGTTTAGTTATTAAAGCTTGTAATCAAGAGTTGGCAGCTAAAGTGTGGTGTGTCAGGGGATTTATTTTCTCGATTGAGTATGAGGGTGCTCCCGCGTTTTTCGATGAGATTTTATATTCTGACGAAGTAATAACTGATGTCAGGATAAGCCTTCATGAAAATCTAAGCGCATCGATAATTTAAGTGCCGGCTGTCTGTGAGTAAAGCATCCCAGATGCGTCAGATTACGCATTTACATGGGGGATGAATAATGTGACTAAGTTAGGCCATGCTGACGATCTGCAATAATCCAAGTGCCAAGGTTCGCGGCGCCATGCAAAACTACACATATCCAACCACCAACCATTGTCTGAACGCGTTTGCTTGCGTGACGGGTACCTACGAGCGCGCAGCAGGTACTAGCAGTTCTGTTGTATCGCGCAGGCGGCTTATGGTGTGAGTCCACAAAGTTCTGCAAGGCGCTATTGTGCTGGCTATTGTCTGTTGCGCTGTCTTGCTGGGTGCAGGAATCAGCGGTGTGTTGGCTGCCTATGGTGTCAGCGACTTTGCAAATGACCGACGCGGTGAGTGGGCACCAATGACCGCTCCGATTTGCGTAGGCGCGGGCCTTCTGCTGTGCGGGTTCGACGCACAGCGCCTGATTGGCTCTCACGGGTATACGCGTTGGAAGCTCGGCCTTGCCACCGTGATTGTGGTCTGCGTGTCGTGTGTCTGGTGCACTTGGCGATTCAGCGATAGGGTTTGATTGTCACTCGGTCAAACGCGCTCGCAGTGCACATCTGGTTGTGAGTTTGCCACGCGCATTCACGCATCCCGCGTCGCTGCCACCGTCTCTTCATCCCCATCCACATCCGCCTTGACGTCGGCTTCGAACAGGTTCATCAGGTCGGCACGTGCATCGCGCGAGGTCTGGATGACCTTGGCTTCGTCGTCGTAGACCAGGTGCTGGCGGCGTAGCAGGTCTTCGTCGTGCTGGCGGAAGCGTTTGACGTGATCGTGTGCGAGGGCTTCGCCCAGGCCGAGCGAGGTGAGGACGCGTTCGCTCAGCTCCAGGCTGGAGGCGAAGACCTCGCGGAACGGTTCTGCGCCCAGGTCCATCAATTTCCAGGCATGTTGGCGGTTGCGTGCACGCGCCAGCACGGTGGCTTGCGGGTACAGGCGACAGATCAGCCGCACCGTCTTGATGTTGGTGTCCGGGTCGTCCACCGCGATCACGAACACCTTGATGCGCTCGGCACCGGCAGCGCGCAGCAGCTCGGGGCGGGTAGGGTCGCCGTAATACAGCTGGCTGCCGAATCGACGCAGGTCTTCCACCGTGTCCGGGTTGTGTTCCAGTGCCACGAACGGCACATGCCGTGCGGTGAGCAGGCGCGCGACCACCTGGCCGAAGCGGCCCATGCCGGCGACCAGCACCTTGGGGGTCTGTGCATCGATGGTGTCGTACGGGCGATCGGTCTTGGGCGCACGCACGCGCAGCGGCCCGTTGAGGATGCGCTGCATGCCGAGCAGCAACAGCGGGGTCAGTGCCATCGACACGCCGACGATGGCCACCAGCCGGTCGTGATTGGCCGGTTCCAGCAGGCCCACGCGGTCGGCTTCGTTGAACACCACGAAGGCGAATTCGCCGCCCAGCCACAGCACGCTGCCCAGCATCAGGCTGCTGCGCAGCGGCAGCTTGGCCACGCTGCCGATACCCACCAGCAGCGAGAACTTCACCACCAGCAACATCGCCACGCCCGCTGCGATCAACCACGGCTCGGCCGCCACGCGGTGGAGATCGATCCCCATGCCCACCGAGATGAAGAACAGGCCCAGCAGCAAGCCTTCGAACGGTTCGATCTGCGATTCCAGTTCGTGGCGGAATTCCGAATCGGCCAGCAACACGCCGGCGATGAAGGCGCCCAGGCTGGCGCTCAATCCGGCCTCCTGCATGATCCAGGCGGTGCCCAGCACCACCAGCAAGGCGCTGGCGGTGAACACCTCCGGCATGCGCGTGCGCGCCACCACGTTGAACAGGTGACGCAACACAAAGCGCCCGCACACGATCACCAGCGCCAGGGCCACCATCGCCTTGGCCACGTCCTGCCATTGAAGCGTTGCATTCTTGCTGCCGCCGAGCAGCGGGATGGCCGCCAGCAACGGGATCGCAATCAGATCCTGGAACAGCAAAATGGCAAACGCCAGCCGCCCGTAGTCGCTGCTCAGCGCCTTGCGTTCGGCCAGCAATTGCAGCCCCACCGCGGTGGAGGAGAGCGCCAGCGCCACGCCGACGATCAACGCGCTCTTCCAGCCCAGCTGGGCTGCCATCAACAAACCGCCCAGGATCACCGCCGTCACCAGCACCTGGGTGGCGCCAGCGCCGAACACCGAATGGCGCATCACCTTCAGGCGCGCCGGCGACAGTTCCAGCCCGATCACGAACAGCAGCATCACCACGCCGATCTCGGCCGCGCCGCTGATGCGTTCGGCATCCTGCACCACGCCCACGCCATCGGGCCCGAGCACCACGCCGGCGACCAGGTAGGCCAACACCGCACCCAGGCCGAAGCGCTTGAACACCGGCACTGCCACGATGGCGGCCAGCATCAGCACCAAGGCCAGTTCCAGACCACCGCTATGCATGCTTACTCTCCATTGAGGCACGCATTATGACGCGCAGTTCCGTTGGCCTGCGCGCACGCGTGTGCCATCTGCACGGCGACGACGCGCGGCTGCGCGATGCGGCCCGGCACCTATCTGCGGATGCGCGCGCGGATCAGTCCGGCACCGCCTGCGCCTGCACGGTCAGTGCGCATGCAGCGCATGGCACCGCACACGGTCGACACTCCGTGCGAGCAATCAGCGGCTTTTAAGCAGAAAACGCCGATCCAGCGGCTGCAGCGGGCGCGCATTGAACGGGTACACGCGTTCGAACGCGTTGATCTGTGCCTCCGACACCTGCACCGGCTGGCTGAGCACCACCCAGTCCACCGTTTCGCTGCACGGCGGCGTGGTCAGCGAGCCTTCGTAGCGATAGAAGCTGCGTTGATTGCTCGGCGGAAGAAACGCCTCGGCACTCACCGTTGTGTTGGCGACCTGCCGGGTCTGGTCCTTGTCCTTGGGCATGGCGTCGAGCACCCGCTGGAACGCCGGGTTGGCCTTGCCGGTTTCGAAGAAGATCGCCAGCACGCCCAGCGTGCCGTCCGGGCCCTGGTGCACCAGATGCGCCTCCATCGGGAAACGCCGGCCGTTCAACAGGTGCTCGCTGGGGTGATGGAAGTGCAGTTGCAACGCTTGATACTGCTTGCCGCCGGTCGCCATGGTGCCGCCGTCGTGCAGATCCAGCTGGATGGAATGGCCGGTGTTGCGCACGACCAGCGGCACCGCGCTGTAGCTCAACAGCAGCGTGCCCAGGTTGGCGTCGATGGCGCCTTTCAGATCGATCGGGCTGTTCTGCTGGCCATTGCCGCACAGCGCATTTTCCTTGGCCAGCTCGGCCCAATGCTCGGCACCTTCCGGGCCGGTATAGCCCCATTCGTGCCCGCTGTGCGGCGCGGTCTCGTGCGCCTGCACCGGCGTGCTCTCGGGCAGTGCGGTTTGCGCCATGCCCACCGCGCCCCATCCGGCGGCGATGCACAGGCACAGCGGGCTGATGCGACGTAACAGAAGCGACCTTGAAACGGGCATGCACAAACTCCGGAAGGAAAACGCACTGCGTGGATGCGGTGGCCGATGCCATCGCTTAAAAGCAACGCATCGGGCGCTGCGGGAAGCGGACTGTAGCAATGAACTGTGACGTTCAGCACGGCGCGGCGACAGGCGGTTGCGCGGCGCCATCTCGGCGGTGCATCGGCACCTGGCAACCCGCCTGCCCGGCACGCATTGGCGTATCGCCGCGCGAGCGTCCCCAGTCTTTCCGCACCGCTGCGCAACCCCCGTGCGCCGGCACGCCACAGGGCGCTTCCCGGAGGGTTGGCCGCCAGCGGTGCGGAGCGGGTACTACGTGGCCGGCTTGACTGGCGCCAAGGCAAGCCGCGCGGCGCCCGCTCCGTGCCGCTGGCGGCCAACGCATCTCGTCTTAACGTGCATAACGCGCTTTAAGCGGCCTGCGCGCAGGGCATTGACCAAGCCGACTCAGGCGCGCAGACTGCGCCGCGCCATCGCCCGGATCACCGGTCGGTACGCACCTTTGGAGCCCTTACCCATGTCCAGCGACAGTCACCCTAGACCCGGGTCGATGACCCAGCTGGCGCGCGCCTGAGGCCCAGGTTCGCCGGCTGTCATCGACGACGGTCGTCACCAGGCGAACCACCATGTACGATCAAACCCTGCGCCTTGCCGAAGGCGTCGATGCACTGACCGCACCCCTGGCCGAACTCAACACGGCCGACGCGGTGGAATATCTCAACACCCTCGACCGCGACGACGCGGCGCAGGTGCTGGCCGCATTGCCTTTGCTGCGCGCGGTGAAATTGCTCGAACAGCCGGAGTTGCGCGATGCCAGCATGCTGGTGGCGTCGCTGCCGGCCGAGCAGGCCGCCACGCTGCTTGGCCAGATGGCCGACGACCGCGCCACCGATATCTTCCATGGCCTGGATGCCGAGCAGCGCCAGCCGCTGCTGTGGCTGCTCAGTGCCGAGGCGCGGTTGTCGATTCAGGCGCTGATGCGCTACCCGCCCAACACCGCCGGCGCGCTGATGACCACCGAGTTCGTGGCCGTGCCGTCGGACTGGACGGTGGGCCGCACCCTGCAGCACATCCGCGAAGTGGAGCGCAGCCGCGAGACCGTCTACGCGATTTATCTGCTCGACCCGCACACCCGCGTGCTGCAGCAGGTGGTGACCATGCGCCGCCTGATCACCGGCGCGTCGGAGGCGCCGATCCTGGACGTGGCGCAGGTCAATCCCCCGGTCACCGTGGACCCCGCACTGGACCAGGAAGAAGTGGCACGGCTGATCCGTCGCCACGACCTGCTGGCGATCCCGGTGGTGGATGCGCGCGGCCACGTGCTCGGCATCGTCACCGTGGACGATGTGCTCGATGCGCTCATCGCCGAATCCACCGAAGACGTGCACAAGTTCGGCGGCATGGAAGCGCTGGACAAGCCGTACATGCAGATTGGCTTCGGCCAGATGATCAAGAAGCGCGCCGGCTGGCTGAGCGTGCTGTTTCTGGGCGAAATGCTCACCGCCAGCGCGATGCAGCACTTCGAGGACGAGCTGTCCAAGGCGGTGGTGCTGACCTTGTTCATCCCGCTGATCATGAGCTCGGGCGGCAATTCCGGCTCGCAGGCCACCTCGCTGCTGATCCGCTCGCTGGCGCTGCGCGAAATCCGCCTGCGCGACTGGTGGAAAGTGGCGCTGCGCGAACTGCCCACCGGCCTGACCCTGGGCGCGATCCTGGGCGTGCTGGCGATCGTGCGCATCACCATCTGGCAGACCGCCGGCCTGTACGACTACGGCCCGCACTGGCAGATGGTGGCGCTGACCATCGGCGCGGCGCTGATCGGCATCGTCACCTTCGGTTCGCTGTCCGGCTCGATGCTGCCGTTCGTGCTGCAACGCTTCGGCTTCGACCCGGCCAGCGCCTCGGCGCCCTTCGTCGCCACGCTGGTGGATGTCACAGGCCTGGTGATCTATTTCAGCATCGCCGCGCTGATCTTGAGCGGCACGCTGTTGTAGAGGCCTCGCGCTCGGGTAATCACGGATGCATGCACGTGCGCATGCATCCGTCACCCCATGCCCTGAAACGCCAGTGCGTGTACCGTAGCGCGATGGCATTCGCGTCCCCCGTCCGATGAGTACGTACCACCTGCAGCAGGTCTTTCGTCCCAGCACCGTCGCGGTGGTGGGCGGCAGCCCGCGCGAGCGCTCGGCCGGGCGAGCGGTGGTGCGCAACCTGCGCGCGGCCGGGTTTCCCGGCCGGATCGGTTGGGTGAGCCCGCGCTATAGCGAGATCGATGGCGTGCGCACGGTGGCGCGGTTGACCGATCTGCCGTGGGTACCGGACCTGGTGGTGATCACTGCGCCGGCGCGCATCGTGCCGCGCATCGTCTCCATCGCCGCGCGGCGTGGTGTGGCGGCCGCCATCATCCTCACCGCCGGCCTGGGCAGCGGCCCCGGCTCGCCGGCCGCGCGCATGGAGTCGGCCGCGCGCGCCAAGGGCATGCGCATCCTCGGCCCACACTGCCTGGGCGTGATCGCCCCGCATGCGCGGCTCAATGCCAGCATCGCCGCGCATTGCCCGCAGGCCGGCGACCTGGCGTTGATTTCCGAATCCAGCGCCATTGCCGCCGCGCTGGTGGAGTGGGGTGTGGCGCGTTCGGTCGGGTTTTCGGCGGTGGTGTCGCTGGGCGATACGCTGGACGTGGATTTCAGCGATCTGCTCGACTACTTCGCCACCGACTACCGTACTCGCGCGATCCTGCTGTACGTCGAACGCATCGGCGATGCGCGCAAGTTCATGTCGGCCGCACGTGCCGCCGCGCGCGCCAAGCCCGTCGTGGTGGTCAAATCCGGCCGCCAGTACCGCATCAATCCCAATGCCGACACCCACGCGCAGGCGCTGGCCGGTTCGGACGCGGTGTACGGCGCGGCGTTCGCACGCGCCGGGTTGTTGCGGGTGGGCGCGCTGGACGAGCTGTTCGCCGCCGCCGAAACGCTGGGCCGGCTCGGCAGTTTCCCGGGCCGGCGCCTGGCCATTTTGAGCAACGGCGGCGGGGTGGGGCAGCTGGCGGTGGACCAGCTGGTGCTGCGCGGCGGCACCCTGGCCGAGTTGTCGCCCAAGACGCTGGAAAAACTCGATCAATCGCTGCCGGAAGGCTGGTCGCGCAGCAACCCGGTCGACATCATTGTCGACGCCGACGGCGCGCGCTATGCCGCAGCGATCGAAGCGCTGCTGGACGATCCGGAAAACGACGCGCTGCTGGTGGTCAATGTGCCCACCGCGTTCACCTCCTCGGCCGATGCGGCCAAGGCGTTGACCCGCGCGCTGGACCAGCGCAACCGCTACCAGCGCGACAAACCGGTGTTTGCGGTGTGGCTGGGCCAGGACGATGCGGCGATCGCCGCGCTCAACGCCGCACGCGTGCCCACCTATGCCACCGAATCGGATGCGGTGCGTGGCTTCACCCACCTGGTGCGCTACCGCGAGGCGCAGGCGGCGCTGATGGAAACCCCGCCCAGCCTGCCGGAAGACTTCGTCGTGGATGCCGGCATCGCGCGCACGCTGGTGGAAGAGGCGCTGGCGGCCGGCCGGCGCTGGCTGGATCCGGTCGCCACCAACCGCCTGCTGGCCGCCTACGGCATCCCGGTCGTACCGCTGCAGGTGGCCGCCAGCGCCAACGAGGCCGCATTGCTGGCCGACCCGTTGCTGGCCGTCGGCCGCACCGTGACATTGAAAGTGTTGTCCAGCGAGATCGCGCATAAGTCCGACGTGGATGGCGTGCGCCTGAACCTGTCCAGTGTGGCGGCGGTGCGCGAAGCGGCCACCGGCATCCTGGCGCGTGCGCGCGCCGCGCATCCCCATGCAGTGATCGAAGGGGTGATCGTGCAGCCCACGGTGCTGCGGCCCAAGGCGCGCGAACTGATCGCCGGCATCGCCGACGACCCGGTGTTCGGCCCGGCGATCGTGTTCGGGCGCGGCGGCACCGCAGTGGAAGTCATCAACGACCGCGAGCTGGCCCTGCCGCCGCTGGATCTGCGCCTGGCCCACGAACTGATCGGCCGCACCCGCGTCTCGCGCATCCTCAAGGCCTACCGCGACGTGCCGGCCGCCGACGAGCGTGCGGTGGCGCTGGTGCTGGTCAAGCTGGCGCAGCTGGCCGCCGACATCCCCGAAATCACCGAGCTGGACATCAACCCGCTGCTGGCCGACCGCGATGGGGTGATTGCGCTGGACGCCCGCGTGGCGGTGGCGCCGGCGCGCAAGCTGCACAAGGGCCGCGGCCATCCGCGCTTTGCGATCTTCCCGTACCCCAAGGAATGGGAGCGCCAGATCGGCCTGGGCGATGGCACCCATGCGCTGGTGCGCCCGGTGCGCCCGGAAGACGACGCGCTGTTCCGCGCCTTCTTCGCCCGCGTCACCGACGAAGACCTGCGCCTGCGCTTCTTCCAGTCGGTCAAGCATTTCAGCCATGAATTCATTGCCCGGCTGACCCAGCTTGATTACGCCCGCTCCATCGCGCTGGTGGCCATCGACCCCAAGACCGGCGACATGCTCGGCGCGGTGCGCCTGCACGCCGATGCCGATTACCAGCGCGGCGAGTACGGCATCCTGATCCGCTCGGACCTCAAGGGCCACGGCATCGGCTGGCAGCTGATGCGCATCATGATCGAGTACGCGCGCTGGCTGGGCCTCAAACAGATCGAAGGCCAGGTGCTGCGCGAGAACCGCACCATGCTGGCGATGTGCCAGAGCCTGGGCTTTGGCGTGCGCCCGGATCCGGACGATGCGACCCTGATGGCGGTGACACTCCCTATAATGGGCGAGCCGCGCCCGGCCTGACGTTGCGTCACGCCGCGGTCCCCCATCCTCCACTGCACGCCGGGCTGCCAGGCCTCGATCTGGCCCATTGCTCCGGCTGTCGTCTCGGCCCGCCTGGGAGTGTCAATGTTTCGCGATTTCAGAATGTCGTTCGTGGTCACCGCCATCTGCCTGGGCCTGGCTGCGTGGTGGGGCCATACCTCATCGATGGGGATCTGGCAGGCGCTGTGGCTGTGCCTGGTGCTGAGCGTGCTGGAAGTGTCGTTGTCGTTCGACAACGCGGTGGTCAACGCCGGCGTGCTCAAGCACATGAACGCGTTCTGGCAGAAATTGTTTCTGACCGTGGGCATCCTGATCGCCGTGTTCGGCATGCGCCTGGTGTTCCCGATCGTGATCGTGTCGGTGGCCACCGGCATGGGCTTGGTGCCGGTGATGCAGATGGCATTGAAGGAGCCGGACCGCTACAGCCAGGTGCTGACCGATAACTACCCCTCCATCGCCGCCTTCGGTGGCATGTTCCTGCTGCTGGTGTTCCTGAATTTCCTGTTCGACCAGGAGCGCAAGCTGCACTGGCTGGGCCCGGTGGAGCGGCTGGTCGGCAAGCTGGGCAAGGCCGATGCGATGTCGGTGATCGTGGCGGTGTCGGTGCTGCTGGGCACCAAGCTGTTCCTGCCGGAGGCCATCTTCCAGAGCGTGCTGTTCGCAGGCCTGGGCGGCATCCTGCTGTATCTGCTGGTCGGCAGCGTGGATGCGTTGTTCGAGGCCGAAGAGAGCGAAGACGGCAGCATGGGCCCGGCCAAGCGTTCGGGCATCGCCGCGTTCCTGTATCTGGAAGTGCTGGATGCCTCGTTCTCGTTCGACGGCGTGATCGGCGCCTTCGCCATCACCCGCGACGTGGTGATCATCATGCTGGGCCTGGCGATCGGCGCGATGTTCGTGCGCTCGATGACCGTCTACCTGGTGCACAAGGGCACCCTGGACGAGTTCGTGTTCCTGGAGCATGGCGCCCATTACGCCATCGGCGTGCTGGCGATCATCATGCTGGTGGGCACCGTCTACCACGTGCCGGAGGTGCTGACCGGCCTGATCGGCGTGGCCTTCATCGCCGCCTCGGTGTGGTCGTCGATCCGCTACCGCAAGCGCCACCATCTCGGGCCGACCGAGATCTGAGCGATCACCGGCGAGCTTGCGCGGTCGCTGATCGGCTGGCGGGCACGTGGTCGCCCGGCGGGTAAAAAACGCGACCGATAGCACGCCTGGTGTCGACGGCGGGTGAGTGCGGCGAGCGAATCAGGACCCTCCCGACTTGACCTGCGCAGTCGGATTCGTCCTCCCGCCGCGCGAGGCGACCACTCGTCAGCGCAGCCCGTTGTGCCGCAAGGCTCGGCGCAATTTGGGCACATTTGGTGTTGACCCCCTGGGGGTACCCCACTATCTTGGGGTTCGGTGGTGACCGCCCCCAAGTGGCACCGATCAGACGAAGGCGATGCGCAAGTGCGACATTGCCTGCGGCTCCCATCTCAGCGACCTGTACGCGCCCCGGCATTGCCGCGGTCGCTTCCGGCCCGATGACGGCAGCGCGTTGCCACCGAACACCATCATGCGACAGCACACCGCGTGATGGCGGCCGTGGGAGTTCAGGGAAATTGGTGGGTGATGCCGCCGCAGGCCATGGCCTGCGCGCTGTGCGTCCTGTGTCGCCAACGCACCCTGGACGCCGCTCGGTCGTTGCCTGCTCCGGCAGGTTCGTGTGCCTACGCATGGAGGACGCATGACCACCAACGACACCCTTTCCGCGATCGCCGCCGGTACCGCAACACCCACCAGCGTTCCCGCCAGCGTTGCCGCGCCCGCCTGCGGCGCGCCGGAATTGACCGACCCGTCGGACATCGTGCCGCCTCCCCGCCAAGCCATTGCAATGCACGCACAGACCATCGAAGAACAAAACGTCTCCACCTGGATCACGAAAGAAGCGGGCAATCGCAAGATTCCGTTCGAGCCGGAGCGCCTGAATCGCGCCATCGACCAGATCCATGCCGAGTTCCCGCAGCTGGACGTGGCCGATTACAAGCGCTCGGTGTTCGGGTTTGTCGAGCGCAAGGACAGCGTCAACGCCGACGACCTGGTCGACCACCTGATCCGTGAGGCCGAAGCGCGCGTCGACCTGACCACCCCGGAGTGGGAGCACTTCGCTGCGCGTCTGTATTTGCGCCGCCTGTACAAGCGCGCCAGCCGCAACCGTTTCTACGACGCCAGCCAGAAGTACGGCTCGTTCGTCGGCCTGCAGGAGAGCCTGGCCGACCGCAATGTCTATTCCAACGACATCCTGCGCCGCTATTCCAAGGACGAGCTGATCGAAGCCGGCAAGATGATCGAGCCCGAGCGCGACAAGCTGTTCGCCTACAACGGCCTGTACCTGCTGGCCACGCGTTACCTGGCCACCGATAGCTCGCGCGGTGTGTTCGAACTGCCGCAGGAGCGTTGGCTGACGATCGCGCTGTACCTGATGCAGGACGAGATCGGCACCGGCAAGGGCAGCCGCGAGCGCCGCATGCAGCTGGTGGGCGAGGCCTACTGGGCGCTGTCCAACCTGTACATGACGGTGGCCACGCCGACGCTGGCCAATGCCGGCAAGGTCGGCGGCCAGCTGTCGAGCTGCTTCATCGACACCGTCGACGACAGCCTGCAGGGCATCTACGACTCCAATACCGACGTGGCGCGCGTGTCCAAGCACGGCGGCGGCGTGGGCGCCTACCTGGGCTATGTGCGTTCGTCGGGTTCGGCGATCCGCGGCGTGTCCAACTCGTCCGGCGGCGTGGTGCCGTGGATCAAGCAGCTCAACAACACCGCCGTGTCGGTGGACCAGCTGGGCCAGCGCAAGGGCGCCATCGCGGTCTACCTGGACATCTTCCACCGCGACATCGAAGCGTTCCTGGACCTGCGCCTGAACAACGGCGACCAGCGCCTGCGCGCGCACGACGTGTTCACCTCGGTGTGCATCCCCGACCTGTTCATGGAAGCGGTCGAGCGCCGCGGCGACTGGTACCTGTTCGACCCGCACGAAGTGAAGCGGATCAAGGGTTGGTACCTGCAGGACTTCTATGACGAGAAGAAGGGCGACGCCAACGGCAGCTTCCGTCGCAAGTACGAAGAAGTCGTCGCCGACGAGCGCATCACGCGCAAGACCGTCAAGGCGATCGAGATCTTCAAGCGCATCATGGTCAGCCAGCTGGAAACCGGCAACCCGTTCATGTTCTATCGCGATGAAGTCAATCGCAAGAACCCGAACAAGCACGAGGGCATGGTCTATTCGTCCAACCTGTGCACCGAGATCCTGCAGAACATGAGCCCGACGCGGATGATGCAGGAGATCATCAGCGGCAATCAGATCGTCACCACCAAGAAGGCGGGCGATTTCGTCGTGTGTAACCTGTCCTCGATCAACCTGGGCCGCGCGATCACCGTGCAGGCCGACCAGGCCGATCTGCTGGGCGCCGACGTGCTGGAGCGCCTGATCCCGATCCAGGTGCGCATGCTCGACAACGTGATCGATCTGAACCAGTTGCCGGTGCCGCAGGCCACCATCACCAACCAGAAGTACCGCGCGATCGGTCTTGGCACCTTCGGTTGGCATCATCTGCTGGCGCAGAAGTCCATCCACTGGAATGCCAAGGAAGCCGAGGACTACAGCGACGAGCTGTACGAGCGCATCAACTACCTGACCATCCAGGCGAGCATGGAGCTGGCCAAGGAAAAGGGCACCTACAGCGTGTTCCGCGGCAGCGACTGGCACAACGGCGAGTACTTCCGTGCACGCGACTACAATAGCCCGCAGTGGCTGGAGCTGTCGGCGCAGGTGGCGGTCAATGGTGTGCGCAATGCGTGGATGCTGGCGGTGGCGCCGAACATGAGCACCGCGCAGATCGCCGGTTCCACCGCCTCGATCGACCCGATCTACAGCGCGTTCTACTACGAAGAAAAGAAGGACTTCCGTCGCCCGGTTGCCGCGCCCGGCCTGTCGCTGGAGACCTGGCCGTACTACGAAAAGGGCGCCTACAAGGTCGATCAGTTCGCCAGCGTGCGCCAGAACGCGCGCCGCCAGCGGCATGTGGACCAGTCGATCAGCTTCAACTTCTACGTGCCCAGCACCATTCGTGCGAGCACGCTGCTGGACCTGCACATGACCGCCTGGCGCGAAGGGTTGAAGACCACGTATTACGTGCGTTCCAACGATATCGACATCAGTGAGTGCGAGTGGTGTTCGAGCTAAAGCGCAATCGCGCTTTAGCTCCCCACGGTTCGCCTTGCGAACCGTGGGCCCCGGCTCATTAGCTCCCACACCCCGCGCCTTCGGCGCGCCCCCTGACTCAGGGGGCTTTCCTCCAGATTGATTTGTTGCGCCGCCGTTTTTGTTTGTACGCGCGGCGCCTGAAACACGAGTAGAAACCCATGTCCGCAACACCGCTCGACCGCATCAAGATCCTTGAGCCGCGCAACCCGAACCGTTCGACCGGCATCATCAACGGCCAGACCTCGGGCATCCTCAACTGGAACGATATTCCGTACCCGTCCTTCTATCGGGCCTACAAGGAACTGTCGACCAACTTCTGGATCCCCGACGAGGTGGACATGAAGGGCGATGCGCGCCAGTACAACGAGCTGTCGGCGCGCGAAAAGAATGCCTACGATTCGATCATCGGCTTGCTGGCCACGCTGGATTCGCCGCAGACGCGCTTCATCTACAACGTGGCCGAATACATCACCGACCCGGCCGCGCATGCCAATGCGGCGATCATCGGCCAGCAGGAAGTGATTCATAACGAGAGCTACAGCTACGTGCTGGCTTCGATCACCGGCCTGGCCGACCAGAACCGCGTATTCGAAATCGCGCGCACGCACCCGACCATCATCAAGCGCAACGCGCCGATCATGGGCGCCTACGAAGACTTCATGCGCGAGAAGACGGCCGAAACGCTGATCCGTTCGCTGATCCAGTCCTCGATCCTGGAAGGCATCAACTTCTATTCCGGCTTTGCGTATTTCTACAATCTGGTCCGCCAGAACCGCATGACCGGCACCGGCAAGATCATCAGCTTCATCAACCGCGACGAACTGGCGCATACGAAGTTCATCAGCGAATTGATTCGCGCCATCATCGGCGAGAACCAGGCGCTGCAGGGCGACGAGCTCACCGACTACGTGCACAAGGCCTTCGAGCACGCGATCGACCTGGAAACCCAGTGGACCGCCGAAGTGCTGGACGGCATCGACGGCATCGACGTGGATGAGATGATCCGCTACGTGAAGTACCGCGCCAACAAGATGGCCGGCATGCTCGGCATCGAGAAGCTGTACGAAGGCGCCAACGACAACGTGATGCCGTGGATCAAGGCCTACGCCGACAACTTCACCGAGACCAAGACCGACTTCTTCGAGATGCGCAATGCCTCGTACAAGAAGACCAATTCGGATAACGGCTTCGACGACTTGTAAAGCGCTGCAAAAAAGAACCCGCCACTGTGGGCGGGTTCTAGATTGATCTTTTACAACTTAGTTGATTCAGATCAAACGAGTGGCTACTGTGCGCGCTAACGCACAGTAGCCACTCGATGCCCGGGATAGACGGATGCTAGAGGCGATCCGCACTACACCAGATTTGGAGCTTCGTCAACAATTGCACTCGCTGACAACGAGCATCCTACAGAGAGTTGGCCGCTAGGCCTAGTGCCGCCGGTCGCATTCCGTAGGATAGCCAGATCCATTTCCACCGGTTCATTGCGCCTCTTTTGATCAAGAGGTCAACATGAAAACTCTCTTCAAGAGTGTGTTCGTGCATTCGTACACCAGGTTCCGAAATGGACGCCTGGAGAATGTGTGTCAACACTTTCGTTCACTGCCTAGCCATTAATTTGCAGGCGTGATCTCTGGGGAAATGGGAAGGGCGCCGGTGTGCCGGCGCCCTAACTGAGTGAAATGTTGGCATGGAACTAAGATGCTACTTATAGATATCAATCAGGGCTCTGCGACGTTCAAGACGCGAGCTGCAATCTCATGAATACGTCACATGAAAATCCTTCTTGCGGTTGCATCGCTTAGCGGCAACACGCGCGATGTTGCGCGGATGATTCGTGCTCGCTGTGTAGAGCATGGCTTGTCATTGGATTGGATTGAAACCGATATGCAGACTCTGGCGAACGCATCGCTGACGCTAGATCAGTATGACTTGTTCATGCTTGGCACTTGGACGGCCAACGGAGGGCGTACGCCTGCCGAAATGAAACGTTTCATCGTCGATTTGGTGGAGATGATCGGGAAGCCACCACGCGTAGCCGTGTTCGGCACCGGCGAAACACAGTGGGGTGAGGAGTACTATTGCGGTGCCGTACACCGCATCGCACAGTTCTTCTCCAGTCCCTTTGCGCGCTTGACCATCGAGCAGATGCCCCACGGTGCAACGGATGCGCAGATCATCTCTACCTGGACCGATCAAGTCCTGGCCCAATGCCAACACAATTGACACGATGCAGACCATTACAGTCACCTCGCCTGAACACTACATTGCCGCGCTGGCCGAGCACCCGCGCGCGCTCGTGGATTTTTATAAGGACGACTGTCCTGGATGTCGGATGCTCGATATGTCTCTGGAGAGGTTCGCGAAGAGCGATGCCGCAGGCGGCTTAGCGTTGTTAAAGGTCAAGCTTGAAGTATTAGGGCATGATTTTTTCCGCGAGCTGGGCCTGCGCCAGACGCCGACCCTGGCGCTCTACCGCGACGGCAGTGAAGTGGCGCGTCTGCCCGGCTTCCAGTCGCCGGCGCAGGTGGAAGCGGCGGTCCGCAGCGGCCTGTGATGGCGACGGGCGCCCGGTCGATGCGAGGCGCCCTGCAATGAACACCACGGTCACCATCGTCGCCTGGAGCTTCCTGTTGGCGGGGTTGGGCTTGTTGACCGGTGTGGCGCTGCTGCCGGATCAGGCGCGCTGGATCTTGTTGCTGCTGGGCGTGACGTTCGGCGGCGTGGGTGGTGGCATCCTCGGTTATCGCGTCTGGCATGCGCGCCGTGCTGCGTGGTTGCGCCGGCATGGCACGGTGGTGGAGGCGCGTTTTGTGTGCGTTGAACGCAATGCGTCTTTGCAGGTTAACGGCGTGCACCCGTTCCGTATCCTGGCCCATCGCCACGACCGCACGCACGACACCTTGACCGAGTATCGCAGCGATAATCTGTGGACCGATCCGCAGCCGTTCCTGCGCGAGGGGCAGTCGCTGCGGGTGTTCGTCGATCCGCAGCGGCCAGTGCGCTACCACCTGGACCTGAGCTTCCTGCCGCCGCTGCGCAGATGATCGGGCTGGCTATCCTTCCTTCTTACGGCACTTCTTCATGACCAGTTCCACGCCCGTTGCACCGACCGAAGCCCGCATGGCCGAGATCGTGTTTCCCAATCACACCAACCATCTGGGCACGCTGTTCGGTGGGCAGGCGCTGGCGTGGATGGACAAGGCCGCGTTCCTGGCCGCCTCGCGCTATGCGCGCCGCACCGTGGTGACGGCGCGTTCGGATCAGGTGGATTTCAAGCTGCCGATCCGCCAGGGCCAGATGGTGGAAACCATCGCCCGCGTGGTGTTGGTGGGGCGTAGCTCGATCACGGTGGAAGTGGAACTGATCGCCGAAGACCTGCTCAGCGGCGCACGCGAGCTGTGCACGCGCGGGCAGTTCGTGATGATTGCGCTCGATGCCGATGGCAAGCCGACGGCGGTGCCGCCGCTGCCGGCAGCCGGCTAAGAGCAGCGAATAAGACGACTGCGCTGCCGCCATGTGAGCGCAGCCAGTGCTCGGTGCGGTATGTATCACGTGCACTGCGGTTGCTGCGCTTCATCCACACCCGCCTGACGACCGCTCGCGACGTGGTGCTCGCCGCCGTGAGCGCGCTTACTCCTGCACTTCGCGGTCTTCGCGCTTGGTTTCTTCCATCGCCTCCGGTTCCAGCTCTTCGGCGCTGCGATTGAGTTTGACGAACACACCCCAGGCGATCAGCAGCAGTGCCGCGCAGGAGCCGACGGCAGCCGCGTAAGGCAGCTTGGCCGGGTCGGCATGCATCAGTTCGAAGATCGACACCAGCGTTTCGATCGCCAGCGCGATCACAATGACCACGAAAAAGCGCGACAGATACCGCCGCACGCGCGTCGGGCCGCTGACCTTGACGTCGCGCAGGATCTCTTCTTCGAAGATGGTCTGGCCCAATTCGAGCGTGACCAGCGCCACCGTCAGCAGGCCGATGGCTTCGAGCACGACGTTGAAACGGTCGCGTACCACCATGTCGCCGCCGGGTGTGAAGCCGTGCCACAGCTCCAGCCCGGCCATCGTCACCAGGCCCGCCGCGCACAGCACGAAGAACGCCAGGATCACGAAATGACCGGCACGGAATAGGTGGCTGAGCGCTTTCATCAGGGGCGAGGCGGACGATGGGAAGCAGAGCATCGTGTGCACTGCGTCGTTGCAGCGCGAAGGCTGCGCCAACCCGGCGCGCTCTCATCCGGCGCGTTGCGCCACCTTCTCCCGCGAGCAGGAGAAGTGACGTCCCAGAGCAACGCGGTGGAATGGATATGCAGGCCTTTGGCCCATTGCCGTGTAGCGACCCGCATCCTTTGTCCCGCGCTCTTCCCCGCCTGCGGGGAAGGTGCCCGAAGAGCGAATGGCGGAGACGGCTCACACGGCTCACACGCGCAGGCGGCCCTAGTTGCCCGCCATGATCAACTATGCCGCAACACCTGATACGCCTGCAGATGCACATTGGCCGCCATCAGCAGAGGCGCGTTGCGCCCGGTTTCGCGCACGCGCGCCAGCATGTCGCCGACGATCTGCGCCGCTTCCACGTCCTGGCCGGCTTCCAGGTCGCGCAGCATCGAGGCCTTGAGTGGCGAATCCACCTGTAGCAGCGTTTGCAACGCTTTGGCGCGTGCCGGCTCGGGAATCGATTGCCCGGCCGCATCGGCAGCCCACAGGCATTCGTTGTACAGACCGTTGATCAACGCGCGGCCGTCGTCGGTGGCCACGATCGCGCCGACCGGCGCACGCATCAGGCACGTGGCCGCGGCCAGTGCGGTGAGGAAGCTGTACTTGTTCCACTGCTCCTGGGCGATCTGGGTGCTGGCCACGTGGTCGATGCCGGCCTGCGTGCAGGCCGCGGCGAAGGCCTGCACCCGCGCAGACGCCGCACTGCCATCCCGCTCGCCGAAGGTGATTGCCGCCGGCTTGCCAAGGTGCAGAATCTCGCCGTGCTCGCCCTTGGTCGCGCTGATGAAGCACAGCCCGCCCAACACACGCGCGGCACCGAAGCGCTCGTCCAGGGCCGCGTAATGGCGCAGCCCGTTGAGGATGGGCAACACCGTGGTGTGCTCGCCCACCGCCGGCGCAATCGCCTCGATCGCGCTGTCCAGGTCGTAGGCCTTGCAGCTCAAGATCACCAGATCGAACGGCCGCTGCGCTACCAATGCCGGCAAGTCCTGCGCGGTGACATGCGCCACCTGCAGATCGGCATCGCCCAGTGGGCTGCGGATGCGCAAGCCGTCGGCCTGCAGCTGCGCCGCACGCGCTTCGCGCACCAGGAAGGTGGCATCCACGCCGGCCTGCGCCAGACGTCCGCCAAAATACCCGCCGGTGCCGCCGGCGCCCAGGATCAGGATGCGCATGGCCATCAGCTCCGCAGCCCCACACCCCGCCGCAGCAACCACAGCGCCAACGCGCTGAGCACGGCGACAAAGCTCAGCATCAATGCGTAGGCGACCCAGATCGGCACGTCCGAGCTACCGAGCAGGCCGTAGCGGAACGCGTTGACCATGTAGAAGATCGGGTTGGCGTGGGTGGCCGCTTCGGCCCAGCCGGGCAGCAGTTTCACCGAGTAGAACACGCCACCCAGGTAGGTCAGCGGGGTCAGGATGAAGGTGGGCACGATCGCCACGTCGTCGAACTTCTTGGCGTAGACCGCATTGACGAAGCCGGCCAGCGAGAAGATGGTCGCGCCCAGCAGCACCGTGGTCAGCGTGACCAATGGATGCGGGATCCGCACCGGGGTGAAGAACATCGCGATGATCAGCACGATCGCCCCGACCATCACCCCGCGCAGCACCGCGCCGGACACGTAGCCCCACAGGATCACCCAATTGGGCATCGGGCTGACCAGCAGTTCTTCGACATGGCGGCCGAACTTGGCGCCGAAGAAACTCGAAGAGATGTTGCCGTAGCTGTTCTGGATCACGCTCATCATCACCAGGCCCGGCACGATGAATTGCATGTAGCTGTAGCCGCCCATCTCGCCCACGCGCGAGCCGATCAGCCCGCCGAAGATCAAAAAGTACAGCGTCATGGTGATGGCCGGCGGCACCAGGGTCTGACCCCAGATGCGCAGGATGCGCTGCACTTCGCGGCGCACGATGGTGCCCAGCGCAATCCAGTTGCGTTGGCGGGGTGTGGCGGGCGTGGCGGACATCGACGGCTCCGAAGGACTCATGGGTGGCCTGCCGGGCGCACGGGCGCCGTTGCGGCAGGAGCCGGGGCGGCGACGGTCTCGCCAGGCCCGGTCAGACGAACGAACAATTCTTCCAGCCGGTTGCTCTTGGTACGCATCGAGCGCACGCGGATACCGGCGTCGCCCAGCGCGGCGAACACGCGGTTGAGGTCCATCGCGCGCGGCATGTCCAGATCCAACGTGTGGCCGTCGATGGCGGTGAGCGTGGTGCCTTCGATCACCGGCAACTGCGTGGGCAGCTCACCGTCGATATCGAACAGGAAGCCTTCCACGTCGAGCTTGGCCAGCAGTTCGCGCATCGGCCCCTGGGTGACGATCTGGCCGTGATTGATGATGGCCAGGTTGCGGCACAGGTGCTCGGCCTCTTCCAGGTAATGCGTGGTCAGGATGATCGTGGTGCCGGCGGCGTTGATGTCCTTGAGCACGCGCCACATGTCGCGGCGGATTTCGATATCCACACCGGCGGTGGGTTCATCCAGGATCAGCAGGCGCGGCTGGGTCATCATGGCGCGGGCAATCATCAGCCGGCGCTTCATGCCGCCGGAGAGCGTGCGGCTCATCACCTGGGCCTTCTCCCACAGGTGGGCGCGGCGTAGTTCCACTTCGGCCAGTGCTTGCGCCTGGCTGCGCGGCATGCCGTAAAAGCCGGCGTAATTGACCAGGATGTCGAACGGCTTTTCGAACAGGTTGAAGTTGATTTCCTGCGGCACCAGGCCGATCAGGCGCATCGCATCGCTGCGGTGGGCGACCAGGTCGGTGCCGAACACTTCCACCTGGCCGCCGGACAGGTTCACCAGCGAGCTGATGATGCCGATCAAGGTGGACTTGCCCGCTCCGTTGGGGCCGAGCAGGGCGAAGAAATCGCCTGGCGCCACGTCCAGCGAGACGCCCTTGAGCGCCTGGGTGCCGTTGTCGTAGGTCTTGCGCAGATCGCACACGCGCAGGGCGGGCGCACGGGGAGATGGGGAATTCAAGCCGGGTCCTTCGCGCCAGGGTGACGGCGCAGCGAGTTGCAGCCCGTTATTATAGAAGCCCGTTGGGGCTTGCCCCGATCACAGACTGTCCCAAATACGTTCGTGCCCGTTCAATTCCCCCTCAAGCTTGTCGACCGGCGCATGATTGCGCCCACCGTGGCCCACTGCCAGTTCGTCCGTGACGACGGCCAGCCGCTGGATTTCCAGCCCGGCCAGTTCATCCAGATCCATTTCGACTATGCCGATGGCACGCCGACCAAGCGCAGCTATTCGCTGGCGACCATCCACGATCATGCGCTGGGACCGGGCGAGGCAGTGGAGATTGCGGTGAGCTTCGTGCCCGGCGGCTCGGCCACGGCCTTGTTCGAAGGCCTGGAGATTGGCGACCAGTTGCAGGCAAGCGGCCCCTACGGGCGCTTTTGCCTGCAGCCGGGCGATCACAACCAGCGTTACGTGCTGATCGCCACCGGCACTGGCGTCACCCCGTACCGCTCGATGCTGCCGCTGCTGGCCGAGGCAATCGCCACCCGCGGTGTGCAGGTGGTGTTGCTGCAGGGCGCACGCACCCCGACCGAGCTGCTGTACGGCGACGACTTCCGCGCGTTTGCCGATGCGCACCCGCAGTTCCGCTACGTGCCGTGCTTCTCGCGCGAAGTGCCCGAGCAGCCGCATGCCGATGTGCGGCACGGCTACGTGCAGCAGCACCTGGCCGAGTTCGCGCCCGATGCCGCGCACGACATCGCCTACCTGTGCGGCAACCCGGACATGGTGGACACCTGCCTGGACGCGCTCAAAGCCGCCGGCCTGCCGAGTGCGCAGATTCGCCGCGAGAAGTACGTCAGCTCCACGCCGCCCAAGGTCTGAGGTGGCATGCAGGCGGCGCGTCGATGCCGCCTGTGTCTGCAGGCGTGCTGTGGCCTGCAGCGTGTGACGCCAAGTTGCTGCGGTTTTAGCCGGCAGCGTCCAGAAGCGCCGGGCGCTGCAGCTCCACCGTGACATGCACCAGTTCTTCATGGATCTGCAGTGCGCGGCGCACCAGCTCCGCATCGATATCGGCTGCAGTGACCAGGCTGACGACGCAGGCATAACGCTCGCTGCCGACCCGCCAGACATGCAGGTCGGCGATGTCGATCGCATGCCCAAGCTCGGCGATGACCTGTTTCACTTCGGCCACCACCGGCGCGTCCATCTCCGCATCCAGCAACACGCTGCCGGTGCTGCGCAGCAGCCCCCAGGCCCAGGCGGTGACCAGCACCGCGCCGACGATGCCCATGAGCGGGTCCAGCCAGGTCACGCCCCAGTGCATGCCGGCCACCAGTGCGACGATGGCGAGCACCGAGGTCGCGGCATCGGCCACCACGTGCAGATACGCCGCGCGCAGATTCAGATCGCTGTGCGCCTCCTGGCCATGACCATGACCCTCGTGCGTGTGCGCATGTCCGTGACTGTCATGCGCGTGCACGTGACCATGGTGGTGACCGCGCGCATGCCCATGCGAGTCGCGCAACCACCATGCGCAGATCAGATTGACCAGCAGGCCGATCAGCGCAATCACGGTGGCCTCCTGATACTGGATGGGCTTGGGCGTGAACAAGCGTTCCACCGACTGGAATGCCATCAGCGCGGCAACCCCCAGCAACAGGACCGCGCTGGTGTAACCGCCCAGCACCTCCACCTTCCAGGTGCCGAAGGTGAAGCGCACATCGCCGGCATGCTGCCGCGCAAAGCGGTAGGCGAACAACGCCAGTCCCAGCGCCAACGCGTGCGAGCTCATGTGCCAGCCGTCGGCGAGCAGGGCCATGGAATTGAGCGTCCAACCGCCTACGATCTCCACCGCCATCATGAGCACGGTCAGGATCACCGCCTTGCGGGTGCTGCGCTCGGCGAGCGGGTTGGCGCTGGCAAAGGTATGCGACTGCGCGCAATGCGGCGCAGCGTGCGTGGTCGACATCGGCGGTAGCTCTGGCTAAGGTACCCCCAGAGGGTATCCTAAATACCCCCAGGGGGTA
Organism: Xanthomonas euvesicatoria pv. euvesicatoria; assembly: GCF_020880415.1. Taxonomy (GTDB): domain Bacteria; phylum Pseudomonadota; class Gammaproteobacteria; order Xanthomonadales; family Xanthomonadaceae; genus Xanthomonas; species Xanthomonas euvesicatoria. Next base: position 44,387 of record NZ_JAJIUJ010000105.1, read on the forward strand.
TATGGCGTGGCACATCTCAATCAGGACAAATCGAAACTGCTCGCGCGCGTGCGCAGGATCCGCGGGCAGGTGGAAGGGCTGGAAAAAGCCCTGGCGCAAGACGTGGACTGCACCGCGTTGCTGACCCAGGTGGCCGCATTTCGCGGCGCGGCGCAGGGCTTGATGGTCGAGTTGCTCAGCGAGCACCTGAAGCATCACGTGGCCGCGCCGGATGCATTGGGTGAGCGTGAGCTGGCAGTGGATGACATCACGGCCATCCTCAAGACCTATCTGAAGTAAGCGCGGCCGATACACCATTGCGCTCACTCTCGGCCGGTTATGGTCCAGGCGCGCGGGACGGCCTGCATGGGCGTGTCGCGCCGCGTCGTCCTGATGCGCGGCACCCTGGCGCTTGCAGTCAGTGCGCCGCCGGCTCCAGCGTCAGCAGCACCACATCGTTGCTGCGCATCGGTACCGCGATGGCAACCACGCCATCGGCGCCCACACGCACACGACGGTCCTGTTCGGGCGCATCGCGCGTGGCCTGTTGCAACTGCGTCAACTGACGCGGCGCAAGCGCCTTGGGCATGCCCATGTCGATATACAGCGATAAGGGGTCGTTGCGCCGATAGCCGGTCCTGCGCACCTGCAACTGGTAGGTGCCGGCAGGCACGTGGGTCATGCGCATCTGCAACGGTGCGCTATCGGTGGCGGGCACCTGTTTGGTGTAGAACGGCGTATTGCTCACCGCCTGCACGGGCTGCTGCCAATCCCACACCAGCGCGGCGACACGCGTGCCGTCCACTGCGGCGAGGGAGTGTGCGTCGCTCAGCGGCACATCGCGGCCCTTGAGTGCATTCAAATATTTGTAGGCGCAGACCACTGCCGACATGCGGAGTGATGTCGCGGGGCCAACAGCATCGCTAGGCAGCGGCCATGCGAACGCGGCCGCGGCCGCGGCTTGGCATCGGACGTGCCGTGCGTACGCTGCGGCGGCTGTGTGTCGTCTGTCTTACCTGCCGACATCCCGCGACGGGTGTTCGCCGCTTGGACCAGGCAATGACGGCGGACGCAAAAAAAAACCGCATTCGAATGTGTAAAGGGTGCTTGACAGCAAGCGCCAGTGGGCGCATCTTGCCTGTCAAGCGTACTTGACAGGCGACTGAGATGCGGCGGCAGCATAGGCACATGGAATGCAGGCATCACCGCGCAACGCGATGCGCTGTGCGCACGGTCGCCGGGCGTGCGCGCAGCGATCGGGCAGCGATCGGGCAGCGCGTCATGGCTTCGCCGAGGCCGTGCGATGACTAGCTGCAAGCGCAAGGCGCTGCTGGTGTTCTGCGTGGGGCTGGTCTTCCTCGGCATTGGGCTGCTGGGTCTGTGGCACGTGCTGCCGTTGAACAACTACCTAGCCGGGGTCAGTGCCGGTATTGGTGGCTCATGCATGCTGCTGTCGGTGCCGATGTGGCTGGCGCGCGGCAATCCGCGCGATAGCACCCGTCCGGCGTTGGCGCGGCGGTACTACCGCGAATTCGGCATCCCGATGCTGTTGTACGTGCTGGTGATGCTGTTCTGGCGCTATCTGCTCGGGCATGTCGGGCCGCACTGGGCGCGCGTATTGATCGCCCTGCTGCCGGCGGTGCTGGTGGTACTGGTTATTCGTGCGGTGGCGCGTTACGTGCGCGATTCGGACGAGATGCAACGACGGATCGAGCTGGAAGCGATCGCCATTGCCGCCGGCCTGGTCAGCGGTGCGTACATGACGGCCGGATTTCTGCAGGCCGCCGCGCTGATCGATGTTCCGGCGAGCGCGGCGATGCTGTGGGTGTTTCCGTTGCTGTGCGCCATCTACGGCATCACCAAAAGCATCCACGCGCGTCGTTTTGAATGAATAGCCGCGTGCGCGAATTGCGCGAGGCCAATGGGTGGTCGCAAGGGGAACTCGGCGAACGGCTGGGTGTGTCGCGGCAGACGATCAACGCGCTGGAAACCGGCAAGTACGATCCCAGCCTGCCGTTGGCGTTTCGGATCGCACGCCTGTTTGGGGAATCGATCGAGCACGTTTTTCTTTACGAAGACGGGCAGTAACGGTCACGTGTGGCCGCATGCAGCGTCAGGGGACAGGCAATGCCAGGAGACGGGATGACGATGGTCAAGCAATCCACGATGGTGGCGGCAGTGCTGATGGCGATGCTGGCTGCCGGATGCCAGCGCGCCGCAGCGCCGGCCGCAGCAAACGACGTTGCAGCAAAATCCACCGCGACAGCGCCGGGTACGACTGCGCAGCAGTCCGCCTCAAAAATGCCGCCCGGCACTGCCGCGGGCAATCGTTACGGCACGCTGCTTTTCACCCCGTGCACGCTGAGCGCTGGTGGTGCTGCCGGCAACATCGAAGCGCAATGCGCGAGCCTGCGCGTGCCGGAAAATCCGGCCGCGCCGAGCGGGCGCAGCATCGCGTTGAAGATCGCCTGGCTGGAAAGCGAGGCCGGCGGCGGAAGTGCACCGGACCCGGTGTTCTTCATCGCCGGTGGACCGGGGCAATCGGCCACTGAGGTCGCGGCGATCGTGGACATGGGCCTGCACGAAGTGCGCAAGCAGCGCGACATCTTTCTGGTCGATCAGCGCGGCACCGGCGGTTCGCATCCACTGGAGTGTCGCGACGCGGCGGGCAAGCCGCTGGCGCTGGAGAACAGCAGCCAGGCCTCCGCCGAGCAATTGACTGCGTATGCGGCCCGATGTGCCGACGGTTTGCGCAACCACGCCGACCCGCGCTACTACACCACCAGCGAAGCCATCGGCGATCTGGATGCGGTCCGCGCAGCGCTGGGCGTGCAGACGCTGAATCTGATCGGTGCCTCGTACGGCACGCGCGTGGCGCAGCACTATGCCGCGCGTTATCCGCAGCACACGCGCAGCGTGGTGATCGATGGCGTGGCGCCGAACGATCTGGTGATCGGCGGCGAGTTCGCGCGCACCTTCGAAGATGCGATCGCGCTGCAGTCTGCGCAATGTCGCCAGCAGCCTGCATGCGCCAAGCGTTTTCCAGTGGATACCGCCACGCAGTTGCGCCAAGTGGTCGAGCGGCTGCGGCAGGCGCCGGTGGCGGTGGACTACCGCGACCCGCGCACCGGTGGCTTACGCCACGAACAGGTCACTGCCGACACCGTGGCCGGCCTGGCGTTCGGTTTCTCGTATGCGCCGGAAACCGCGTCGTTGCTGCCGTTGGTGCTGGACGAAGCTGCCGCAGGCCGTTACGCCTCGTTGATGGCCTTGGCGCAGATGAGCGCATCGGGCATGTCCGATCAGATGAATCGCCTGATGCAATGGTCGGTGTTGTGCAGCGAAGATGCCGGGCGTTATCACCCACCCGCACACCAGGACACCACGTTGCTGGGCAACGAGGTCGCCGAGATGTTCTTCGCACCGTGCAAGGTGTGGCCGTCCAAGCCGGCGCCGGCCGCCGCAAGCGCGCCGTTCCGCTCCACCTTGCCGGTGTTGCTGCTCTCCGGCGCGCTCGACCCGGTCACGCCGCCACGCTACGCCGAGCGCGTGCTGCAGGGGCTGCCCAACGGCCGGCATGTGATCGCGCCCGGGCAGGGGCATGGCGTGTTCCGGCTGGGCTGCATGCCCAAGGTGCTGAGCCAGTTCATGCAGACCGCCGATGCCAAGGCGCTGGATACCACCTGCGTTGCCAGCCTCAACACCGTGCCTGCCTTCACCTCGTTCAACGGATGGGAACCATGAGTCGCATCGACCACGCCACGGAGGCGCTCGCATGATTGTCGTCGATACCCTGCATAAGTCGTTCAAGACCAAGACCGGTCTGGTGAAAGCCGTCGACGGGGTCAGCTTCAGCGCTGCCGACGGCCAGATCACCGGGCTGCTCGGCCCCAATGGCGCCGGCAAGACCACCACTTTGCGCATGCTCTACACGTTGATGACGCCCGACCAGGGCAGCGTCACGGTCGATGGCGTGGATGCCGCCCGCGACCCGGTGACGGTACGCCGCGCACTCGGGGTGTTGCCGGACGCACGCGGCGTCTACAAGCGCCTGACCGCACGCGAGAACATCGCCTACTTCGGCCAGTTGCATGGCCTGTCGCACAGCCAGATCGCACAGCGCACGCACCTGCTGGCCAGCGCGTTGGACATGGACGATATTCTCGACCGCCAGACCGAAGGCTTCAGCCAGGGCCAGCGCACCAAGACTGCGATTGCGCGGGCATTGGTGCACGATCCACGCAACGTGATCCTGGACGAGCCCACCAACGGACTGGACGTGATGACCACCCGCGCCATGCGCGGCTTCCTGCAACAACTGCGTGCAGAGGGGCGCTGCGTGATTTTTTCCAGCCACATCATGCAAGAGGTCGCCGCACTGTGCGACCGCATCGTCATCATCGCCAAGGGCAAGGTGGTGGCGTCCGGCAGCGCCGACGAACTGCGCGCTGCCACCGGTGAACACAACCTGGAAGACGCCTTCGTCAAGGCGATCGGCTCGGACGAGGGACTGCACGCATGAGCACCACATCGTTGTTGTCCACGCTGTGGACCGTGCTGCGCAAGGAATTGCGCGACATCTCGCGCGACCGGCGCACCCTGGCATTGGCGTTGCTGTTGTCGCCGTTGCTGTACCCGATCCTGATCCTGGGCATGGGCGCCTTGAGCGAAAGCCGCGTGCGCACGCAGATCGACAAGCCGCTGGAGATCCCCACGCTCGGCCGCAGCAACGCACCGAATCTGGTGCGATTCCTGGCCGCGCAGGGGCTCAATGCCGTGGATGCGCCAGCCGATCTGACCGCGGCCATTCGCAACCAGGATGTGGATGTGGCACTGCGCATCAGCGACAGCTACGCCGAGGATTGGCGCGAAGGCCGGCCGGCGCTGGTGGAGATCATCAAGGACAGCACCCGCCGCGAGGCCGATGTGCCGAGCATGCGCTTGCAGGCCGCGCTCACCGGCTACAGCCAGCAGGTCGGCGCATTGCGGCTGCTGGCGCGCGGTATCGATGCGCAGGTGTCCAGGCCCCTGGAAGTGGCCGCGCAGGACCTGGCCACTGCCGAAGCCAAGCGCGGCCAGATGATGGCGATGCTGCTGCCGGTGTTGCTGGTGATCACCTCGTTTCTGGGCGGCGCCTCGTTGATTCTGGACGCCACCGCCGGCGAGCGCGAACGCCAGTCGCTGGAGCCCTTGCTGGCCACGCCGGCGCCGCGTAGCGCCATCGTCAGCGGCAAGATCGCCGCGGCCTGCGTGATCGGCATGGTGTCGCTGTTGCTCACCTTGCTGGCCTTCAAGCTGAGCGCGCAGCTGTCCACATCCAACCTGGGCCGCCAGCTCAATGTCGGTTTCGTGCCGATGCTGCAGATGCTCTTCATCCTGGTCCCGATGCTGTTTGTCGGCACCTCGCTGCTGACCTATCTGGCCGCCGCGGCCAAGAGCATGAAGGAAGCGCAGGCGCACATGACCTGGTTGCTGCTGCTGCCGATGCTGCCGGGCTACGCGTTGATGGCCTATCCGCTGAAGACGCAGCTGTGGCATTTCGCGGTGCCGTTTCTGGCGCAGAACCAGATGCTGTTGAAGGTGATCCGCCACGAGACCATCAACCTGCAGACCTGGGCGGTGTATCTGCTGGCCGGTTTCGGGGTGGCGGCATTGCTGTGGTATGCCGCAGTGCGCCGGTATCACCAGGAGCGTCTGGCGATTTCGGGCTGAGGGTGTTGTGGTGGGTGTTTGCGGCAAGTCCCGGCGGCACCCTGCAACGCGCGACACCGGCGTTGCATTGCGGCCACAACGCACCGCCACAACGCAAAAGCCCGCATCGCTGCGGGCTTTTGCGTTTCCATGTCATCAACGACCCAGCGATCAATCGCCCGGATTGAACGACAGCGTACGCCGCGTGGTCACCGGTGCGGCCACCGGTTCGAAGCGCCAACGCTTGACCGCGTTGAGGGCTTCGCGGTCGAACACGCGCGGCGGGTTGGCGCGCAGCACGCGCGAGGCGGTGATCGAGCCGTCGGTGCCGACCGTTAGTTCCACCAGCACCTCGCCCGAGGTACCCGAGCGCAGTGCTTCGGCGGGGTAGCGCGGGGCCGGGGTGCTGATCGGACGCAGCGACTGCGCGGCCGGCGCGGCTGCAGCAGCGGCTGCCGGCGCCGGACGCGGTGCCGCCGGAGTGGGAGCCGGCGCTTCGGCCTGGCGCCGTGCAGCGGCCTGGCGCTCGGCCTCGGCGGTCTGCTGGCGCGCCGCTTCCTGCTGGGCGGCAATCTGCTGGGCAGCGGCCGCCTCGCGGCTCTGCTGCTCGGCCAGACGCTTCTGCTCGGCCGCCTGCTTGGCCTTGTCCTCGACCTGCTTCTTGGCCTGCTCGGCATCCTGCTCGGAGCGGTTGGCAGCGGTCTTCATGCCCGTTTCCAGGCCGCTCTTCAGGCGCGGCAATGCCGGTGCCTGCGGGTCGACCTTCTCGATCAACGCGATCAAGCGCTGCGCTTCGGGAAATTCTTCGCGGCTGATGCCTTGTTCGGCGGCGATCAGGGTATAGGGAAGCAGATCGGTCAGCGCGCTGTTGACGGTGGCATCCTGCGGCTGCTTCTCGCGCAAGGCCAGGTAGTACTCCACCGCGTTGTCGCCGGCCGGGGCGTACATGCGGTTGTCCTGCAGCGCTTTGGTGGCCGATTCGCGCAATTGTTCGGCAGCCATCGACTGCACCTGCGGCGAGACCGCCGTGGCCGGCGTGGGTGCCGTTGCCGCCGGTGTGGTGCCGGTCGCCGGCGTGGTGGTGGCGGCCTTGTCTTCCTGCTTGGAGCAGGCGGCCAGGCCCACCAGCAAAATGACCGGCGCGATCCGGCGTGCCATACGGCCCTGTGTCAGATCCAACATGCGTCCCCCTTACCCCGAGTGCGAAAGATAACGTTGCTGCGGCGAGCGCCGGCCATTGTTCCCGCAATGGACGGCAATGCCGCAATCTAGCATTGCTGGGGCGGTCTAAGCCAAGGGTTGCGCTGCAGATCGCCGAAATTTATCCCGCCGGGGTCGCCATGACCGGCGGGGCCGGCACGCGAGCGGCCGGTTCGGGCAGCGGCGGGGCAGGGCAGTAGCGCTGCAGGAAGTCCGCGTGCGCAGGCAACCGCACCAGCGCGGCCTCCACCCGGGCGCGGATGGTCTCCAGAAAGCGGCCCAGCTCCGCATCGCCCATCAGGTCGGCCACCGGGTGGTGCTGCTGCGGCACCACGCCCTGGCCCAGCATCACCTGCACCCACGAGTTCTCGGCGAACAGCTCGTTGGCCTGATGGAAGACCCGCCCGCTCTGGCGGAACAACTCCACCCGGTGGCGCAGCGAATCGGGGATGTCCATGGCCGCGCAGTCGCGCCAGAACGGCGTGTCGCGGCGATCGGTGGCGTGGTAGTGCAGGATCACGAAATCCCGGATGTGGGTGATCTCCTGGGCCGCCTGACGGTTGTACTCGGCGATGTCGGCAACGTTGATGACCTGCGGAAAGGTCTGCAGCAGGCGGATGATGCCGCGCTGGATCAGATGGATGTTGGTCGATTCCAGCGGCTCCAGGAATCCGCTTGCCAGGCCCAGCGCCACGCAGTTCTTCTCCCACACGCGGTGGCGCTGGTTGGGCGTGAAGCGCAGCGGCCGCGGTTCGGTCAGCGCGCGCCCGGTGAGGTTGCGTTCCAGCACCGCGCGGGCGCCATCCTGGTCCATGTAGCGGCTGGAATACACGATGCCGTTCCCCACCCGGTGCTGCAGCGGAATGCGCCACATCCAGCCGGCCTGGTCGGCGCGCGAACGGGTGTAGGTCACCGGCGGACCCACCGATTCGGTCTGCACCGCCAGCGCGCTGTCGGCGAACAACCAGCGCGACCAATCGTCGCTGCCCACGCCCAGCGTCTTGCCGATCAGCAGGCCGGCAAAGCCGGTGCAATCCAGGAACAGGTCGCCTTCCACCCGCGTGCCGTCCTGCAGCGTCAGTGCGGTGAGAAAGCCGCTTTGCGCATCGGTCTCCACCTGGCCGATGCGGCCTTCGATGCGGGTGACGCCGAAGCCTTCGCTGAAGCGGCGCAGGAAGCGCGCGTACAGCCCGGCATCCAGATGGTAGGCGTAATTCATGCCGCCATTGGGCAGGTGCGCGAAGCGGCCTTCCTGCGCCGCACGCAGTTCCAGGCAGTAGTCGCCGAAGTCGCGCGCCACTCCGCGCTGGCGCCCCTTCAACCAGAAATGCTGGAACCCGGCGCTCCAGTGGTCGGTTCCGGCATGTCCGAAGGAATGGATGTAATGCTGGTCCACATCGCGCCAGTGTTCGAAGGCGATGCCGAGCTTGATGGTGGCCTGGGTGGCGGCCATGAAGGCGGCTTCGTCGATTTCCAGCAAGCGGTGGAAGGTGACCAGGCTGGGGATGGTGGCTTCGCCCACCCCCACCGTGCCGATCTCGTCGGACTCCACCAGGGTGATCTGCAGGTGCCGGCCCAGCAATTTCGACAGCGCTGCAGCCGCCATCCAGCCGGCCGTGCCGCCACCGGCGATGACGACGCGGCGTACCGGGCGCTGTTGCGGGTCCGAAGGCGTGGTGTCGGGCATGGTCAAATCCTCAGCGATTCAAGCGTTGCAGCAGCCGCGCACGCAGGCTGCGCGCGCTGGCGTCGTCCATCGGAGCCAGCACGCCGCGTGCGGCATCAGGCAGATGCGCGGCGGTGCTGTCGTCGGACTCGAAGACATAGTGGCGGAACACTTCCTGCCAGGTGGCGCGTTGTTCGGCCGGCAGGTCGCGGATGGTCAGCAGCGCCAGCATCAGCGCGTTCATCGGCGAATCCATGTAGGCCGGGCTCTGCCGCCACCAGAAATTCACCAACACGTTGAAGCTCTCCAGTGCCTCGACGTGGTGCCACCACATGCTGGGAATGAACAGCGCATCGCCCGGCGCCAGCTCGGCGACCAGGGCGTGGTCCAGCGCCTGCGCATAGCGTGGAAAACGCTGCAGGTCCGGTGCGGCGATATCCACCAGGCTGACCGGCTGCCCGGCCGGGGTGAGATCCAGCGGGCCGATGTAGAGATTGGCCAGCTGATCGGGCGGGAACAGCGTAAAACGGCGGCGCCCGGCAACCACGCAGGCCAGGTTGTCGGGCAGATCCTGATGGGCGGCGATCCGGGTGCGGTTGCCGATCCAGATGCTGGCCAGCGGCTCGCCCTGTGGCAGCGCGATCGGGTTGTGCGCGCGCAAGCCGGGCAGGTAGGTGTCCAGCGTGGTGGAGCCGACATAGATCGCCGGCGGCTGCGCGTTATCCAGGTCGCTCAGCAAGGTGTCCAGCACCACGCCCAACGGCACGCGTTCGGGGCGGAAATTGAAGCCGCTCATGTCCGCGTTGTAGAAAAAGCGCCCACCGATCTCCGGTGGCCCAACCTGCGCCACCACCGCCTCGCCGCGGTCGAAACCACGCAGGTAGGCGGCAGCAGACTGCGCAGAACTGGCACCGGCGCGGGCCAGCGGCCAGTCGCGCACCAGCCCGCGCAGCACCAGCGGGCTGGTGGAGCGAAGGATGGCCGGGTCCAGCTGTTGCCGGTCCAGGCCGTGACGCTCTTGGATGGGCCGTGGCTCAGCCGGCATGACGGCGGTTCATGCGTTCGAGCAGATGGCGCAATTGCGCAATCGAGGCCACCGCCATGTACAGCGGTTCCAGATCGCCATGCCGGTGCAGTTCGAGCAGCGCCGCCTCATCGAGTGCGCGCAGGCGTTCTTCGTGCACGACATAGAGCCCGGCCAGGCGGCATTCCAGGCCGTTGTTCAAGGTGGCTTCGAACACGAAGGGTTCGAGCAGGTCGTAACGCAGCGCACGTTCGACAAATGCCGTGCTGGCCGCCAGGCCATCGTGCAGCGTGCGCAGCACCTGGCTGATGTGGTCGAGAAATTCGGTGGTGCCGCCGTGTTCGCGAAACAGCAACTGGCCCTCGGTGGTGCTGACGCGTGGGCTGTCCAGGTCCACATGCACCATCGGCCCATCGGGCTGTTCGCCGATCAGGAACGGCTGGCGTTGAATCGCCAACGGAACATAGGGCGCATCCCAACGCGCGCCATCCAGGAACAGGTTCTCGCCCAGGCGTAATCCCAGCAATGCCAGCGGCTGGAAACTGCGCTCGCCGCTGCGATGGAACACGATGGGGTATTGCGCCTGCAACTGGCGAAATTCCTGCGGAAAGGTCGCAGCCGACATCACGTCATCGCCATAGGCGGCGCCGTGCGCGGTGATCACCCGCAGATCGCGGTGATCGAGATTGTTCAACAACACGGCATTGGTCATGGGGATTGGCACTGCACGCGGGGGCGCGTGGCCCATGCTTCAACGAATCGCCATTGCACGGCAAGCCCCGGATGCCTTTACGTCCCCGGGCGGGTGCAACGGCCGTGTACGTTTCCCGGCAGCCAGGCTGCCGGGAAACGTGTGGGTTGCTGTAGCGATGCAGTCAGTCCTGCATCGCCCAAGCGGCATCACCAGAACTTGTAGCGCAGGCCCAGCATGTAGCGCGGGCCGGTCTGGGTGGCATAGATGATCTCGTTCTTCTGCCGGCCGTGCTGGCGCTGTATTTCGTTGGTGAGGTTGATCGCCTCCAGGCTCAGCGACAGGTTCTCGGTCCACTGGTAGCCGATGCTCAGATCCAGCTGGCCATAGGCTTCGGTGTAGACCGGGTTGGGCAGGCCACTGCCGTCAAAACGCGCGGCCAGGAACTCGTCGCGCCAGTTGTAGGCCGCACGGACCTGCCATTGTCCCTTGTCGTAGAAACCGACCAGGTTGGCCGAATCGCTCAAGCCTTCCAGCGCGAACTGCTCGCCGATCACGTAGTTGTTGTAGGTCAACCCGGAGTCGACCTTGGTGTAGTTGGCCGACACGCCGAAGCCGCTCTGGCCGAACATGTGCTGCACGTTGAATTCCCAACCATCCAGCGAGGCCGAGCGCTGGTTGGCCGGCGCGGTGATGGAGAAGTTGGCGACCGGGTCGCCCGGCTGACCGCTGATCGTACCGGTGGCATTGCCATTGGTGTCGTCGGTTCCGCGGACCACGCCCGGCTGGCCGGCGAAGTTGCGGAAGATGTAGTTGCGGATGCAGGTCAGGTCGGCAGTGGCGCAGCCATTGGCCAGCGCCTGGTTCCAGTAGGCGCCGCCCACCGGCGTGTGCAGGCCGAGCGAGGTGTCGTTGCGGGTGGTGACGCCGACATAGTTGTCGATGTTCTTGCGGAAGAACCCCACCGAGGCGTAGCTCGCTTCGCCGTAATACCACTCCAGCGACAGGTCGATGTTGTGCGACAGCAATGGCTTCAGGCCCGGATTGCCTTCCTGGCCCGAGCCGCCTTCGATGCGGCCGATCTGGTTGAGCGTCTGCCCGCCCTGGATGTCGCCCCAGCCGGGCCGGCCGATGGTTTCGCCGTAGCTGCCGCGCAGCACCAGGTCTTCGCGCAGCTTGAAGCTCAGGTCCAGACTGGGCAGCCAGTATTCGTACTTGCCGCTGCCGCCGGAAAACGCCGAGTCGGCCAGCCGGATCGGCAGCTCGTTGTTGGCGACCCAGTCGATGCCCACGGCCACCGGCACCAGCGCCCGCGCTTCCACTTTGGTTTCTTCGTAACGCACACCGGCCGCCAGGCTGATCGGCACGCGCAGATCGTCCCAGCTATTGCCCCACTGCAGGTAGGCGTTCTTGGATTTTTCGGTGACGCGGCGGTCGGTGGTGAACACCGGCGAGATGCGGTACAGCGACTCGTCGCCAGCGGCTTGCGCAGCGGCCTGGCGCGCGCGCTCGAAATCGAACAGGAACAGCTGGTTGAACTGCGCCGGATTGCCGCTGCCGTCGATCGCATCGAAGTACTGCGCGAACGAGCTGGGAATCCACAGGTCGTCCGGATAATCGGCCGCAGTGCCGTTGCCGCCCCAGGTGTCGCGCTGCACGTTGGAAAACGCCGAGCGGTTCTTGACCTCGGTGCTGCCGATGCCGAACTTCAACTGCGAATAGTTTTCGAAGGTGAAATCGCCGTTGACCTGCGCCTGATCGATTTCCGACTTCATGTAGCTGTTGCGGAACGCCGAGCCGGTGACCAGCGTGCGCGACGGGTCCAGGCCGTTCAGCCCGAAGCCCAGCTGCTGCTGCAGCACCGGGAAATCCTTGCTGAAATCCACCACCGAGGTGCCGCGGTAGAAGCCGGACACGCCCAGCGAGTTGCTCGACCCGTACGGGCTGTCCGCGCCGGCTTCGGCGGTGGAGCGGTGGATGTCGAAGTTGAGCTTGAACTGGTCGTTCACCGCCCAATCCACGTTGAAACCCAGCGACTTGTTCTGGTTGCGCGTGGCCGCATTGGACCCGGCGGTGGCCAGATCGCTGGTGGGCGGATTGACGATTTCCGAATAGGTGATCGGACCGGCGACCGGTCCTTTGGTCCAGGAGCTGGCGGACGGCCCGTAGTTGAACCACACCGACATCTCGTTGCGCTGCTGCTGGATCTTGTTTTCCGAGTACGTGTAATCCAGCGTGGTGGTGATGTTGTCCAGCGGCTTGTACTGCAGCACCAGCTGGCCGTTGGTGCGCTGGCGTTCGACGCCGACCACGCGGTAGTTGAGGTTCTGCGGCACCGAATAGATATCGTTCGGACCGGGGCGGTTGACGATGTTTTCCGAACCCGGTGCGCCCGGCTGCGGAATGGTGCCGTAGGCGGTGGAATCGCCGCGGAATGCGCGCCAGCCATTGGGGACGCCGACCTGGCTGTAGCCGAAGTCGCGTTCCTGGTAGCTGCCGCTCAGCGACACGCCGAAGCGTCCGTCGGCCGAGGTGTTGCTGAAGATGCCGGAGATTTCCGGCGTCAGCGAATCGCCCTGCAAGCGGCCGGGCAGGTTCTCGTTGGACGAGTCGTGCACACCCTTGAGGCCCACGTTGGCATGCATGCCGGGATTATCCAGCGGCCGGGCAGTCTTGATGTTGATGGTCGCGCCGATACCGCCGGTGGGCGTGCTGGCACGGCTGGTCTTGAACACCTCGATACCGGAGATCGACTCGGACGCCAGGTTGGCGAAGTCGAACGCACGCGAGTTGGAGGCATTGGATTCTTCGATGCTGGCGCCCGGCATCTGGCGGCCGTTCAACAGCACCAGGTTGAAGTCCGGGCCGACGCCGCGCACGGTGACGCGCGAGCCTTCGCCCAGCGAGCGGTCGATCGACACACCGCTGATGCGCTGCAACGACTCGGCCAGGTTGGTATCGGGGAATTTGCCGATGTCCTCGGCCACGATGCCGTCGACGATGCCTTGCGCATCGCGCTTGACGTTCATCGACGAGGTAAGGCTGCCGCGAATACCGCTGACCTGGACGGTATCGAGGGTGGCGGGGTCAGCCTGACTGGAACCCGGGACAGTGGATGCCGATTGCGGCGCCGGCGCGGTCTGCGCGGCCAGCGGAGTCGACAAGGCGAACAGCAGGGCAGACGTCAAGCGCCGCGTGCGCGGCAGGGTGCGAGTCTCTCTCACGGTAATTGCTTCCCCAAACAGAAGATAAGGCCGGCCCCACGGGGGCAGGCAAAGGTCGACGGAACAATCGAGCATTTGTTAGTGCGGCCTTAACAAAGTCAATTTGCACTGCAGCATCGGCCGCGACCCTGTCGCGTCACACATCGTTCCACCGAGCCAGGTGTGTCATGCCGCCATAGGCAAACGCTTGGCCTTACCATCACGCTTGGATGGCAACCTCTCTCAAGATGCGATGGGACTGAGGTAGCCGGCACACGCCTTGGATGCGCACCTGGCAAGCGGATTCGTCAGGTGCGAGCGCGTTGCCGGCCCGACGCCTGCACGCCAGGCAGCCGCCCTTGAGTCAGGCCTGCCGCAACGACCACCTTTGACTGGAGCGCACGATGATCGATCTGTACTACTGGCCCACGCCCAACGGGCACAAAGTCACGCTGTTTCTGGAAGAGGCGGGGCTGCAGTACACCCTCAAGCCGGTCAACATCGGCAAGGGCGAGCAATTCGAACCGGCATTCCTGCAGATTTCGCCCAACAACAAGATGCCGGCCATTGTCGACCATGCACCGGCCGATGGCGGCGGTGCGCAGAGCGTGTTCGAGTCCGGCGCGATCCTGCTGTATCTGGCCGAGAAGACCGGCCGCTTCCTGCCGCGCGATGCCCGCGGCCGGATCGCTGCACTGGAATGGCTGTTCTGGCAGATGGGCGGGCTGGGCCCGATGAGCGGCCAGATGGGTCACTTCAACGTCTACGCACCGGAAAAGATTGCTTATGCGATCGAGCGCTACAACGCCGAGGTGCGTCGCCTGCATGGCGTGCTCGACAAGCGCCTGGCCGACCACGCCTTCCTGGCGGGCAACGACTACGGCATCGCCGACATGGCCAGCTATCCGTGGATCGAAGTGTACGGCGACCTCAAGCCGGACTATTCGGCCTTCCCGCATCTGAAACGCTGGCACGACGCCATCGCCGCCCGCCCCGCCACCCAGCGCGCCTACGCGCTCAAGGAGCAGGTCAATCCCAATGCGGGCCAGCCGCTCAGCGATGAAGAGCGCAAGCATCTGTTCGGCAAGCGTTGAAGCAACGTCTTAGGCGCGGATGCGTAACAGTACACGCGCATCAAACGCGCGCGGCACATCAACGGGGCGGCATGCGCCCCTCTCCCACGGGAGAGGGGTTGGGATGAGGGTACGGCATCGCCGGAGACTGACAGCGACCCCAATTGCGCTCCCTCGCCATACGTAGCGACGCGTTAGTCCCCACCGTCCACAGACATCCCGCGATGCATGCGCATCCCCGGCCCCATCAATCCCAACGCGCGCACGCCTGAGCGGCCAACGCCAGGATCGCCGCGCTTCTCAAATCCACAACGCCGCCGCATCCTGTGCGCAGTCGTCAGACAGGATCATCGATGCGCGCCCTGTTCGTAGCCCTTGCCCTCATGCTCAGCACCGTTCCCATGGCCCACGCCGAAAAACTCACCCTGGAGGCCATCACCGGCCCATTGCCGCTTTCCGGTCCCACGTTGATGAAGCCCAAGGTGGCACCGGATGGCTCGCGCGTGACCTTCCTGCGCGGCAAGGACAACGATCGCAATCAGCTGGATCTGTGGGAATACGACATCGCCAGCGGCCAGACGCGCCTGCTGGTCGATTCCAAGGTCGTGCTGCCCGGCACCGAGGTCTTGAGCGATGTCGAAAAAGCCCGCCGTGAACGCCAGCGCATCGCCGCGTTCACCGGCATCGTCGATTACCAATGGGCACCGGATGCGCACGCGCTGCTGTTCCCGCTCGGTGGCGAGTTGTATCTGTACGACCTGCGCAAGACCGGCGCGGCCGCGGTACGCAAGCTCACCCACGGCGAAGGCTTCGCCACCGACGCCAAGCTCTCGCCCAAGGGCGGCTTCGTCAGCTTCGTGCGCGAGCGCAACGTGTGGGTCATCGAGTTGGCCAACGGCAACGCGCTGCAGCTCACCCACGATGGTAGCGAGACCATCGGCAATGGCGTGGCCGAATTCGTCGCCGACGAAGAAATGGATCGTCACACCGGCTATTGGTGGGCGCCGGACGACTCGGCGATCGCCTTTGCGCGCATCGACGAATCGCAAGTGCCGGTGCAAAAGCGCCCGGAAGTGTATGCCGACCATACCGAAGTGATCAGCCAGCGCTATCCGCAGGCCGGCCAGCCGAATGTAGCGGTGCAGCTAGGTGTGATCGCGCCGCGCGCCAAGGCCACCCCGCGCTGGATCGACCTGGGCAAGAACCCGGACATCTATCTGGCGCGCGTGGATTGGCGCGATGCACAGCGGCTGACCTTCCAGCGGCAGTCGCGCGACCAGAAAACCCTTGAGCTGATCGAAACCACGCTGGCCAGCGGCGTGCAGCGCACGCTCGTCACCGAAACCTCGCCCACCTGGGTGCCGCTCAGCAACGACCTGCGGTTTCTCAAGGACGGCCGCTTTCTCTGGAACTCCGAACGCAGCGGCTACGAGCATTTGTATCTTGCATCCGAAGACGGCCGCACGTTGACGCCACTGACTTCCGGCAACTGGGTGGTCGATGCCCTGCTCGCCGTCGACGAGCAGGCCGGCAACGTGTATTTCGCCGCCAGCAAGGACGGGCCCACACAAACGCATATTTACGCCGTGCCACTGGCCGGTGGCGCGATCGAAAAGCGCTCCAACACCAACGGCACGCATGCGGCCGGTTTCGCAAGCAACGCCAGCGTGTACGTCGATACCTGGTCCAACACCACCACGCCGCCGCAGATCGAGTTGTTCCGCGCCAGTGGCGAAAAGATCGCCACGCTGCTGAAGAACGACCTGAGCGATCCGCAGCATCCGTACGCCACCTACCGCGATGCGCAGCGCCCGATCGCATTCGGCACGCTCACCGCTGCCGATGGCAAGACACCGCTGCATTACCGGCTGACCAAGCCCGACAAGTTCGACCCGGCCAAGCGCTACCCGGTCATCGTTTACGTGTACGGCGGCCCGGCGGCGCAGACCGTGCTCGATGCCTGGCCCAGCCGCGGCGATGCCTTGTTCGACCAATACCTGGCCCAGCGCGGGTACGTGGTGTTTTCGCTGGACAACCGTGGCACGCCGCGGCGCGGGCGCGCGTTCGGTGGCGCGCTGTACGGCAGGCAGGGCACGGTGGAAGTGGACGACCAGTTCCAAGGCGTGGCCTGGCTCAAGCAACAGCCCTGGGTGGATGCCAAGCGCATCGGCGTGCAGGGCTGGTCCAACGGCGGCTACATGACCTTGATGCTGCTGGCCAAGCACAGCGACGCCTATGCCTGCGGCGTGGCCGGCGCACCGGTCACCGATTGGGGCCTGTACGACACCCATTACACCGAGCGCTATATGGATCTGCCGGCTCGCAACGCCGCAGGCTACCGCGAGGCACGCATCGCCACGCATCTGGATGGCCTGCGCGCCAAGCTGCTGCTGATCCACGGCATGGCCGACGACAATGTGCTGTTCACCAATTCCACCGCGCTGATGAGCGCGCTGCAGCAACGCGGCACCCCATTCGAATTGATGACGTATCCCGGTGCGAAGCATGGGTTGTCGGGTGCCACGGCGCTGCATCGTTACAAGACTGCCGAAGCGTTCTTGCAGCGCTGCCTGAGGCCGGTGCACGACTGAGCGTGCCCAGCAGGCGCAAGCAACAGGAGCCAGCTGGGTGAGGGCGGCGCACAGCAACCGACGCGTACCTGTAGCGCGCCGCTTCTGAGCATCTCCTGCGCCCGCCGGCGGCTGTGCAGTCGTTGTCCACTGCTGTGCGTCGCTCACAATGGGCGGTACCGATCATTCGCGTTCTCAGCGTTTGCACAAGGAGTGCCATGTCCCGGCCACCACCGCTTCCTCAAGCAGCACCGCAACGCCCGCGTGCTGCCGACCTCTGGAACCGGCACTGGAAGTGGGCTGTGCCTGGCATCGGTATTGCGCTGTCTGTGCTCCTGGCGTTGCTGATCGGTGGTGTGCTCTACGTGATCACTGCAGCGTTGAAATCCAGCGACGTGTATCTCGACGCGCTGCAGATCGCCAAGACCGACGCGCAGGTCGTGCAACGGCTGGGCATGCCAATCAACGAAGACGTCTTGATCAACGGCAGCATTCGTTAGTCCGGTCCTACCGGCGAAGCGCATTTCAGCGTCGGGCTGCACGGCCCGCGCGGTAAGGGCCGTGTGCAGGTGGATGCCATGCGCAGGCAGGGCCGCTGGACCTACCGGACATTGACCTTCGCCGGCGTCGATGGCGCCCGGATCGATGTGTTACCTGTTGCCGCCTCGCCGCCGCCGCCGCCCCGCCGGCCATGACCTAAGGCAGATTGCCGCGGCCGCTGCAGATGGGTAGGGTCGCGCTACTCAATTCGCGGATCTGCCTCATGAAGCCACTCGTTCTCGCCGTTGCGCTGGCGCTC
This sequence comes from Xanthomonas euvesicatoria pv. euvesicatoria, assembly GCF_020880415.1. Lineage (GTDB taxonomy): Bacteria > Pseudomonadota > Gammaproteobacteria > Xanthomonadales > Xanthomonadaceae > Xanthomonas > Xanthomonas euvesicatoria. Next base: position 62,283 of record NZ_JAJIUJ010000105.1, read on the forward strand.
GGTTCCTCGTTGCCGTTGCAGGCACAGACCGGCAAGACTGCGCCGACACAACCCGCCAGCCCGGCCTGGGTGCAGACCAGCAACGGCTATGCGCAGATCCTGCTCAATGCGCAGGCGCCGTTCCAGCCCGAATACGCCAGCTTCTTCGGTGTGCCCGGCTACGACGATCAGGTCGTCGACCTCGGCCCGGACAACGCCGCGCGCTATCGCGATGCCATGCGCAAGGCGCGCGCCACGCTGCAAACGAAGTTGACCACCGAGCGCGATGCCAACGTGCGCCAGGACCTGCAGATCATGATCGGCGCGGCCGAGCAGAACATCGAAGGCAGCGAGCTCAACGAACGGTATCTGTTGCCCTGGAGCGATGCTCCCGAGGCGGTTTTCAGTGGTCTCAACGGTCTGCTCTCCGACCAGACCGTGCCCGAGCGCCGCGCCAAGGCGCTGGATCGCCTCAAGCGTTACGTCGGCCTGGTACCGGGAAGCACGCCCACCACCACGCTGGCGCGCCAGCGCTACGAGGAAAAACTGAGCAACAAGGCCCTGCTGCAGCCCACCCAGCGCGAAGTAGAGCAGGCGCTGGCCAATGTGGACACCTACGTCGCCGGTATTGGCGAGCTGTTCGCCAAGTACAAGATCGCCGGCGCCGACGAGGCGCTCAAGGCCATGTCCACGCAACTGAAGGACTACGCCGCGTGGACCCGCGCCACCGTGCTACCCAAGGCGCGCAAGGACACTCGCCTGCCCGAGCCGCTTTACGCTTTCCAGCTCAAGCAGGTCGGGATCGATATCGCGCCGCAGCAGCTGATCCAGCGCGCGCAACTGGAGTTCATGGAGACCCGTTCGGCCATGCGCCAACTGGCGCCGCTGGTGGCCAAGGCCAAGGGCGTGCAGGGCGGCGATTATGTGCAGGTGATCCGCGCCCTCAAGGGCAACAAGATCGCCGACGACCAGTTGGAAACCCACTACCGCGGCGTGATCGATCAGATCGACCCGATCATCCGCCAGCAGCGCATCGTCGATGTGCCTAACCGCCCGATGCAGATGCGCCTGGGCAGCGCCGCCGAAAGCGCCGCGCAACCGGCCCCGCACTTCCTGCCGGCCCCGTTGATCGGCAATACCGGCCAGCAGGGCCAGTTCGTGTTGCCGCTGGGCAACCCGACCGCCGATGGCGCCAAGAAAGAGCAATACGACGACTTCAACTTCGGCTCGGCCGCCTGGACGCTCAGCGCCCACGAAGGCCGCCCCGGCCACGAACTGCAGTTCACCGCCATGGTCGAACGCGGCGTCTCGCTGGCGCGCAGTATGTTCGCCTTCAACTCGGTCAACGTCGAAGGCTGGGCGCTGTATGCCGAAGCAGAAATGGTGCCGTACGAACCGCTCGACGGCCAGCTGATCGCCCTGCAGTTCCGCCTGCTGCGCGCCGCCCGCGCCATGCTCGACCCGATGCTCAACCTGGGCCTGATCGACCGCGAACGCGCGCGCCAGGTACTGGAAGACGACGTCGGCCTTTCGCCGGCCATGACCCGCCAGGAACTGGACCGCTACACCGTCCGCGCCCCCGGACAGGCCGGCAGCTACTTCTACGGCTATACCCGCATCCTCGAACTGCGCATGCGCACCGAACTGGCCCTGGGCAAAAAGTTCGACCGCCTGGCCTTCAACAACTTCCTGCTCGACCAGGGCCTGCTGCCACCGGATCAGCTGGCCAAGGCGGTGGAGACGCAGTTCATTCCGGCGCAACAGGCCAAGCGCTGACCAGCTCCGTGGAGTTCAAAAAAACAGGGCGCGATAAAAGGCCGCAAACAGCCTTCCGTCGCGCCCTGGCGCAGTGATGCGGGTGATTCTTTGCGGGCTTTACCGCGTCGATGGGGAGACGTCCGGTGCAGGACGCTGCTGTGCCCCCGCCGGCACCCAGATCGCCACACCCGCCGCGCGCTTTTGGGTGGTGGGGATGCCGATCCCCAAGCCGCCGCCGACGCGGCCGCCGTAGCTGCCACCGCCCACCGACAGGCCGCCGCCGGAGCGTTCGGAGCCTACGCCGACGATGACCACGCCGTTGGCGCCGAGCTTGGCGGCTTCGCGCTTGAGGCGTTGCACGGCAGCGTCGGTCTGGCCCTGGGTGCCGAAGCCGGCGGCACTGGTCGATTCGAGCTGGGCGATTTCCACCGAGCCGACCGGGGCGTTGGAATACACCTCCACCTGCGCCGGGTCGATCGGCGCGCGCGCCTGGCCCAGCATCACCTTGGAGCTGCTGGCGCAACCGGCCAGCAAGGCGGCGGTCGCCGCGGCGATGGCGACGTTCCTGATCAGCGATTGCTTGTGCATGGTGGACCCCCCTTGGGTGATGAAAGCTGGGTAATGAAATCCGCGTAGTGGCAGCGATGATCCGGCGCCTGGACTGAATCGCGCCGCACTTTGGCGCACCCTAGCCATGCCGGTGTGAGGCTGCCGCCAAACCGCCATTGGTCATGATGACCACCCGCCCACGGCGTGAGGACGGCCGCGCCGGTAAGCTCGTGCTTTCTTCAAGACGAGGTGGCACGTGGGACTGATCAGCCTGTTGTGGGGCATCGTGGCGCTGCTCTGGATGGTGTTGGCCTTCATTCCGCTGCTGGGTTGGGGCAACTGGTTCCTGATTCCGTTCGCGGCGGTGGGCGCGTTGATCGCCGCCATCGCGCTGTTGTTCACCTCGGCAGGCAACCGTGGCCGTGCCAAGACCGGCTTGGTGCTCAACGGCCTGGTGATCGTGGTCGGGGTGATGCGCCTGACCCTGGGCGGCGGGATTATCTAACGGGCTCTCGACAAGGCGGCGATGCGTACCTGCGTGTGCATGTGTCGGGTGCGCGCGTGTCCGGCAGGGTCTGCATCGCCAGACGTCGGCGCCTTGCTCGACCTGTGGCTGAGAGAAAGCGAGCAAGAACCCGCGTGCCGTTGCAGCGCTGCGACACTGCGTCGCAGCGCGTTCTGCGCATCATGGCGGGCGTAAACTGATGCGCTGTCTACAGGAGCCTTGTCATGGCCCACCCGCACTATCGCCCCCGCCGCATGCGCCACGATGGGTTTTCGCGTCGGTTGATGCGCGAGAACACGCTGACCACCGATGACCTGATCTGGCCGGTGTTCGTACACGAACTGTCCGGCCGCGCGCCGATCGCGTCGATGCCCGGCGTGGAACGCCTGTCGCTGGACGAGCTGCTGCGCGAGGCGGAAAACGCGCTGGAACTGGGCATCCCGGTGATCGACCTGTTCCCGGTGATCGACCCGGCCGGCAAGAGCCTGGACGCGGCCGAAGCCTGGAACCCGGACGGCCTGGCGCAGCGCGCGGTGCGGGCGTTGAAGTCGCGCTTCCCTGAGCTGGGCGTCATGACCGACGTGGCGCTGGACCCGTACACCACCCACGGCCAGGACGGCATCATCGACGACAAGGGTTATGTGCTCAACGAGATCACGGTCGAGGCTTTGGTCAAGCAATCGTTGTCGCATGCGCAGGCGGGCGTGGACATCATTTCGCCTTCGGACATGATGGATGGCCGCATCGGTGCGATCCGCCGCGCGCTCGATGCCGACGATCATCTCAACGTGCGGATCATGGCGTATTCGGCCAAGTACGCCTCGGCGTTCTACGGTCCCTTCCGCGATGCGGTAGGCAGCGCCGGCAATCTGGGCAAGGCCGACAAGACCACCTACCAGATGGACCCGGCCAACGGCGATGAAGCCTTGCGCGAGATCGCACTGGATTTGGAAGAAGGCGCGGACATGGTGATGGTCAAGCCGGGCATGCCGTATCTGGATGTAGTGCGCCGGGTGAAGGATCAATTCCGCGTGCCGACCTTTGCGTATCAGGTCAGCGGCGAGTACGCGATGCTCAAGGCGGCGTCAGCCAACGGCTGGCTGGACGAGCGCAAGTGCGTGCTCGAAGCATTGATGGCCTTCAAGCGTGCCGGCGCCGATGGCGTGTTGACCTATTTCGCGCCGCAAGTGGCGCGCTGGTTGCGCGAAACACGCTGAGCGCGAGCACGGTGCGACGACGCTGCCACTCAGTTGCGCAAGAATGAGGGCCGCTCGCGTCGGCCAAGCAGTCGCCTGCGCGCAGTAGGATCCGGAGCGGGCGGCCTGGTTCGATGGGCAGGTCGTTAGCCTGACAGATGCACCAGCGCCCGCTGGATCGCGGGGATGTCGACGTGCCGCCTGCATCAGATGCAAGACGGCACGTCGCTCCCATGCATTAGCGTTCAAACCTTCTGATGGTATGGCTTGCGTACGCCGCAACAGGACCGGCGCGCTACGCTTGAAATTTCCGGGTCAGCCGCGCAACGCGCCTGGTGACGGCGTAGCGCCGAGCCAGCAACTGATAGTGGTGCAAATCCCGAATCCCAAATCCCGTCTCTCATCTCAGGGCAGCACCAACGCGATCGCCTGCGACTTCACGCTGGCGCTGAGCGAGGGGAACGGGTCGACGTTGGTCATCACGACCAGGTCGTCGATCGACACCACGTCGCAGTTGATGCTGCTGTCGTTGACGCACAGATACGCGCCCGCGCCCACGCCCGGTTCGTAGATGGCCTTCCACACATACGTCGGGACGGCGACGTTGTCGGTGCCGATCGTCGTTGCAGTGCCGCTGTCGAACGCCGGGCCGGTCACCACGTACAACTCGCCGTGCTGCTTGGCCAGCTGACGCACCTGCTCTTCGATGTGCGCCCACTCGCCGGTGTTGAGCTTGTGGTCCTGCGGGACGACATTGGCCATGGAAAATGTTTCTTTTTCCGAACTTTCGGTCGATGCATCGCCGGCCGGCGTCATGTGCCCGCGGTCGTAGCCGGTATTGGTGTAGTCGGAACTTTTCGAGCGATCAGCGGCGGGGATGCCGGTTTCGTCGTGGAAGGAGCCGACCCGGCCGATCGCCTCGGCGCCGGCAACCTGTTGGTCGGTGAGGTGCTCGGCCGAATACACCGGGTCCTTGGTCACGCCCGAGGCCAGCAACACGTATTCGGTGTGGCAGACCTCGGTGGCGCGGGTCGTGCTGCTGCCCACGCTCGGCGGGGTGCCATTCGCGTAGAGGCTGGGACAACGGGTGGCGGCCATCGCCACGGAGGTCGTGCACAACACTGCCAGGGCCACACAACCGCGCAGGAGGAAGGACATTGCAGAGCTCGCTTGCCAAGGGAAGTGAGGAAGGTGGCAAGGCGCGATGTCCAAACGATGACCGCGCCATGTGCGGCAGATGACGGCGCGGCAGCACGCGTCAGACCAGACAGACCGCTGCCGGGCGCGGCGTGCAGCGAGCCATAGAACGCCGTCGGCATCGATGCAGATCGGATGCGAGACTCATTCTCATCTACAATGGGCGGCCGTCCTGTTTCGTGTCCAGGTCTTGATCAAGACGCTCCTGTTCCAGCTGCATTGGCTGCTCGGCATCACTGCCGGGCTGGTGCTGTCGGTAATGGGGTTGACCGGCGCGGCGATGTCGTTCGAAAACGAGATCGTGCGCATGGCCAATCCGGTCATTGCGCAACTGGCGCAACGGCATGCGGCGGGCGAGCAGCCCTTGCCGGTGGATGTGTTGCTGCAACGGCTCGATCTGGCGCCAGCCGGTGCCGGGCAGAAACAGACGGTGACGCGCCTGTTGATCGATCCCACTGGTGCGCGCCCGTCTGCCGCGCGCCTCTCCGGCAAGGGCGCGGGCCGGGTGTATTTCGACCCCTATACGGGTGAGCGGGTCGCGCCGCCGCGGCTGAGCACTGCGTTTGCCTTCATCGAAGACCTGCACCGCAATCTGACGGCCGGCAAACGCGGGCAGGCGGTCACCGGTGCGAGCGCCTTCATCTTGCTGTTCTTCTGCGCATCGGGGCTGTATCTGCGCTGGCCGCGACGGTGGTGGAGCCCGCGCACCTGGTGGGTGGTGGAATGGCGACGGCAGGGGCGCAGTTTTTTGTGGAGCCTGCACGCGGTGTTCGGCACCTGGTGCTTGCTGGTGTATTTGCTGGTCGCGCTGACCGGGCTGACCTGGTCCTACCCCTGGTATCGCGATGGCATGATGGCCTTGCTTGACGGCCTGCCTGCGATACGCGGCGACAAAGGCGATAACCGCCCGGCCACCGTCGATCTTGCACGCGTGCAGCGCACGCTCGATGGCATTCCCGCCACGCGCAGCGCCGCCCTGGATCTGCGCATTCCCGCGCGCGCCGGGCAGCCGTTGAATGTGCGGTTCTTGCCCGACCATCCCGCTCACGATCGCGCCTACAACAGTCTTGATATCGCGCCGGACAGCGGAGCACTGCTGCAGCGCCTGGACTACGCGCTGCTGCCGCGCGGGCAGCAATTGGCGGCGAGCATGTTCCCGCTGCATTCGGGCAGTTTCTTCGGGTTGCCCGGGCGCATCGTGGTGATGCTCGCCAGCCTGGGCATGTCGGTGTTCTTCGTCACCGGCTGGATGCTGTATCTGGATCGGCGCCGCAAAAAACGCGAACTGCGCGCTGCGCGCAAGGTGTTGCAAGACGCAGCACCGGCCTCGCAAGCGGCGCCGTGGTTGATTGCGTTTGCCAGCCAGAGCGGTTTTGCCGAGCGCCTGGCGTGGCAGGCCGCCGGGCATCTGCAGGCCGCCGGCTTGCCGGTGCAGGTGTGCTCGCTGGCGCAGCTGGATGCGCAGGCGCTACAACGCACCGGGCATGCGCTGTTTGTGATCAGCACGTTTGGCGATGGCGAGCCACCGGATGCGGCACGCGGTTTCGAGCGTGGGCTGCTGCGGCAACGCCTGCAATTGCCGCACCTGACCTACGCGGTGCTGGCGCTGGGAGACCGCCAATATGCGCAGTTCTGCGGGTTCTCGCGGCGTGTCGAACAGTGGCTGGATGCGCAAGGTGCACGCGCGCTGTTTCCTGCGGTGGAACTGGATAACGTCGACCCGCAGGCGCTGGCGCAATGGCATGCGCAGCTGGGCCAGATCGCCGGTGCACCTTTGCGCGTGGCGCCGCTGGCACGGCCCAAATTGAGCGAATGGACCCTGTCTTCGCGCATGCATCTGAATCCGGGCAGCGAGGGGGCGCCGATCTGGCGCGTCGATCTGCAGCCGCCTGCCGATGCGCAGTGGCAGGCCGGCGACATCCTCGAAGTGCAGCCTGCGCATGCCCAAGCACAGGTGCGCGCCTGTCTGGCGGCATGGGGCCTGGCGCCGGACGCACTGGTGCACGTGGATGCGCAGCTGCTGCCATTGCAGCAGGCTGCCGCCGAGCGCGTCCTGCCCGAGCCGCCCGCAACGCCGCTTGCCCATCGCCCTGATCCGCAGACCTGGCTGGATGCTTGCGCCTGGCTGCCCACACGCGATTATTCGCTCGCCAGCGTACCGGCTGACGGCACCGCGATGGTGGTGGTGCGGCTGACGGCGCGTGCCGATGGCAGTCCCGGTCTGGGTTCGGGGTGGTTGATCTGCCATGCGGCGATCGGCACGCCGGTGCGCGCACGGTTGCGCACCAATCCCGGGTTTCATCGGCTCGAAACAATGCCGATGGTCTTGATCGGTAACGGCACCGGCATTGCGGGCCTGCGCGCGCTGCTACGCGAGGCCGAGTTGGCCGGCGTGCATGGGCACTGGTTGTTGTTCGGCGAACGGCATGCGGCGCACGACCGCCTGTTCGCCGACGAGCTGCAGGCCTGGCAGGCGAGCGGGCATCTGCAGCAGCTGGAGTGGGTGTTCTCGCGCGATCAACCACAAAAACGCTATGTGCAACATCACTTGCGCGACGCCGGCGACACGCTGCGACACTGGATCGACCGCGGCGCGGTCATTTACGTCTGCGGCAGTCTGGACAGCATGGCGCGCGAGGTCGATGCAACCTTGCGAGAACTGCTCGGCGACACGCGATTGGAATCGCTGACCGCGGCCGGCCGTTATCGACGCGATGTGTATTGAGCGCGGCGCTGATGGCGCCAGCCCCGCCTTACATCGGCTAGCAGAACCTGGCGAGTGAGCATTGTGCGGGTGCGCAGAGTAGAGAGCCGCAGACCACCGTGGACGACGGATACGCGCCCACTCCGAGTGGCTGGCGTTCTACGTTTGTATGGCATTGGTGCAGCGTTGTGTCGGCTGATGACCTGTTGGACCTATCAACAACTCCTCGACGGTCGAGCGTGCGCTGTCCTCGTCGCGCGCGGGACACGCCATGAACCCATTCCTGTGGTTCAACGGCGGCAGCTATGCCGCCAACGGTCCCGCAAGCGGCGCAGGCACAACGCCAGTCAGTTCGCGGGCTGTTTATCGAAGAATGAGCACGTCGCGTCGCACGGTTTGCTTGTCCCCGCATTGGAAGTGATCAGCAGCTCTGCGGCGAATGCCCAGGCAACATCGTCTCGATCGGACCGATGCACCCATCCACCTCAACGGCAATTCGCATCGCCGTCGGCTGCCGGTGCCTTCATCCGGTAGATGTCCAACTGCCCTGCGCGCGGCGCACGGGCGCTGCCGGTCACCAGCAATTCGCCCGGCTTGGCGGTATCCACGACCGCGCCAAAAGTGCGCTCCTGCGGCCCGTTGAACGACAGTGGCAGCGGCAAGCCCTGGGCAAAACGACCGTCCTTGCAGATGGCCAGCAGCAACTGGCTGGGGCCATTGGTCTTCCCCCGGGCCCAGACCAACGCGCGCCCGTCGCCGAGCCAGGCTGCGTCCAGCTCGTCGGCTGCGCTATTGATGTCGACCGGGGCCACCGGCGTGGTGAACGCCTGCCCATCCCAGCGCGCGACGAACAGATCCATGCCGCCAGCACCGCCATGACCGTCGCTGGCGAACAACAGGCGTGTGCCGTCCAGCGACAGCGTCGGTGCGCGCTCGTTGCCGGCGCTGTTGATCGCCGCGCCCAGCGATTGCACCGGGCCCACGGCGCCTTGCGCACCCACCGGTGCACGGTACAGGTCGCTGCCGCCCGCGCCGCCGGGCCGGGTGGAGGCGAACAGCAGCCAGCGGCCGTCGGCACTGAACAATGGGGTGGTCTCGTCCTGCGCGGTATTGATCGGCAGCGGCTGCGCGTCCTGCCAACGCCCGCCGCGCAGTTGCGCCTGCCACAGATCCCAGCCGCCGGTGCCACCGGCCCGGTCGCTGGCCCACACGATGCGCTGCCCGTCCGGGCTGAGCGTGGCGCGCGCCTCGTTGGCCGGCGTGGAGACCACACCCATGCCCTCGATGCCGAATTCAGCAAGCCCCGAAGCAGACGGGACGCAGAGTAAACTTGCCGCCAGCGTAAGCAGCGTCCATCGATAGTGCATGCGGTGTTCCTGCCTCAAGAGCGGCTCCAAGTCGCGCACAGTCTAGTCAACCAGAGAGTGTTTCATGCCCGTATCCCGTTATGCCGTGTTCGGTCACCCTGTCGCCCATTCGCTGTCGCCGGCCATCCACACCGAGTTCGGGAAGCAGACCGGCATTGCGCTGGACTACACCGCCATCGACGCGCCGCTGGAGGATTTCAGCGCCGCGTTGCAACGCTTCGCCGATGAGGGCGGCAAGGGCGCCAACGTCACCCTGCCGTTGAAGGAAGCCGCCTATGCGCTGGCCAGCAGTCTGAGCGATCGCGCGCGGTTGGCCGGGGCGGTGAACACGTTGGTGCGCAATGACGGCCAGTGGCAGGGCGACAACACCGACGGCGCCGGCCTGGTGCGCGATCTCACCGAACGCCAGGGCCTGGATCTGCGTGGCCGCCGCGTGCTGCTGCTGGGCGCCGGTGGTGCTGCACGCGGTGTGGCGCCGGCGCTGCTGGAGGCGGGCATCACCGCAATGGTGGTGGTGAACCGCTCGCCCGAGCGCGCCGATGCCTTGTGCGATGCGCTGGGCGAGCCGGCGCGGGTGACGTCGCGTTACATCGAAGACCTGCGCGAGCTGGGCGACTTCGAACTGATCGTCAATGCCACTGCCGCCGGTCGCGACCGCGATGCCGGTGCGTTCGCATTGCCACTGGGTCTGGTCAACAGCCTGACGGCCGCGGTCGATCTGAATTACGGCGACACCGCCATTGCGTTTCTGGCCTGGGCGCGCGCGGCGCAATGCCGGTACGCCATCGATGGACTGGGCATGCTGGTGGAACAGGCTGCCGAGAGCTTCGCGCTGTGGCATGGCGTGCGCCCGGACACCGACCCGGTCTATGCCGCGCTGCGCGCGCGCGAGGCCGTGCTGGTCAGTGCCGACTGACGTGGGCAGCGCCGATGCCACCGCGATCCTGCTAACCCTGGTCACCAGCCTGCTGTCGCGCGTGCCGATGCTGATTGCGGTGCTGCTCGGGCTGGCTCTGTTGTGGCGCGTACCGCATAGCCCGCTGCGGCGCGCGGGGCTGGCCGCGCTCTGGCTGCTGCTGGGCTGCCTGTTCGCCGAGGTCGCCGTCCAGGCGATTCCGATGGTGCTGCTGCAGCAAGGCAACGTGCGCCAGATCAGCATGGTGGTCGGCATCGCCCACTTCGTGCTAATGGCCATGCAGGCCGTCGGCATCGGCGTACTGGTGTGGACGCTGGCGGCCAGCCTGCAGCGTTTGCCGGCTGGCACTGGTCCGCGCCCGTGATCCCGCTCAAAGCCATCTTGCTGGTGATCGTTGGACTGGTCTGTGCCGGGCAGGGCGTGTGGACGCTGCTGCATCCGCAGGCGCTGGCGGCGGTCAATCGCGGCGGCCTGCTGTACGAACGTTTCGGGCCCAATGGCGTCGGCGCCGGCATGCTGTTGATGGGCGTGGCCATGGCGGCCATCGGCCTGGTGTGGGCGCGCCATGCGTGGCCGGCACGCCGGCAGCGGAACTGAGCGCGCATCGATCCTGCATACGCGTTAAAGACAACGGCGTTTCGTGCATCGGCATTCACTGCGCCGCCTTCCGGGTCGCGCCGGCGGCGAGTGCCTGCAGGCGGCCGGTGCTGGCAGGCCACGATCGGAGAATCGAACCATGCCCTCGGCCGCGTAGCAGTCGCACCAGCGTGGGAGTGGCCGGGTGGCCGCCGCAGGCAGGCAACCTGTTCAGCCCTGCGGCGCGCCGGTCGCAGTCACTGCGCCGGTCCGTGCGAAAATAGCGCGATGAGTGAAGTTGCCCCACCGGCCGCGCCGTCGGCGCCCGTTTCCACCCAGCGCAGCCTGACCGACCCGATCAAGGCCAGCATCCGCGACGCTTACGCCAAGCTGCAGGCCAATACGCCGGGCTTTGCCACGCGGCGCGCACAGAGCCAGATGATCGGCCTGGTCTCCCGTGCCCTGGCCACCTCCGGCGGCATCGGCATCGCCGAGGCGCCCACCGGCGTGGGCAAGAGCCTGGGCTATCTCACCGCCGGCGTGCCGATCGCACTGGCGACCAAGAAGAAGCTGGTGATCAGCACCGGCACCGTGGCGCTGCAATCGCAGCTGGTGGAACGCGACATCCCGGCCTTCCTCAAGGCCACCGGACTGGAAGCGACCGTGGCGCTGGCCAAGGGCCGTACCCGCTATCTGTGTACCCGCAATGCCGCCGAGCTGGAAGGCGACACTAGCCAGAACGCCATGTTCGAAGACGAGCAGGCGCTGTACGACCGCCCGCTCAGCCCCGTCGATGCGGATCTGGCCAAACGGTTGGCCAAGGCCTACGCCGCCCGCACGTGGAATGGCGATCTGGACGATGCGCCGGAACCGATCTCCGTGCCGCTGCGCATGCGCATCACCACGCCGGCGTCCGGCTGTGCGGGGCGCCGCTGCAGCTACGCGGCGCAATGTCCGGTACTCAAGGCGCGCACCGATGTACGCGAGGCGCAGATCGTGGTCACCAACCACGCCTTGCTGCTGTCGTCGCTGTCGCTGGGCGATGCCGAAAACGGCCAGCCGCTGATCGCCCCGCCAGCGGACATGCTGCTGGTACTCGACGAAGGCCACCACATCGCCGGCGTGGCGATCGACCAGGGCGCGGCGAACCTGCCGCTGGACGAGATGGCCAGGCGCACCGGGCGCCTGCAGATCCTCATCGCGGCCGCTTATCGTGCAGTGGACAAGGACAAGCTGGGCAACTTGCTGCCCAACGAAGCCATCGAGGTGGCTGCGCGCGTGTCCAAACTGCTCAAGGCCTTCCACGCCGAGGTCGAACGCGTGTGGAAGCCCGAGCCCGGCGAGCGCGATCCGCTGTGGCGCGCGGCCAATGGCAAGTTGCCGCCGCAGTGGGGCCCGGCCATCGAAGAGCTTGGCGAAGAAACCCGCGCACTGTTCAACTGGGTGCATGCCGCACACAGCGCCATTGCCAAGGGAAAACAGGACGATTCCGCGCGCGAACGTCTGCAGCGCAGTCTCGGCCTGGCGCTGGAGATGGCCGAGCAGCAACACAATCTGTGGAGTGGCTGGCGCCGCGAAGACAAGGAAGGTCAGCCGCCGATGGCGCGCTGGATCACCCTCTCGCGCGACGGCGACCTGATCTGCCATTGCTCGCCGGTGTCGGCCGCGCAGGTGCTGCGCACGATGATCTGGAACGAGGTGGATTCGGTGGTGATGACCTCGGCCACGCTGACCGGTGGCGGCGATTTCCAATCCTTCGCCATCGACAATGGCTTGCCCGATCACGCCGAAATGGCATCGCTGGCCTCGCCGTTCGACCTGCCCAACCAGGCCGAATTGATCGTCCCCAATTTTCCGGTCACTCCCGACGACCGCGAAGGCCATCCCAAGGAAGTGGCCAAGTATCTGGTGCGCGAACTGGATTGGAACGCCAAGGGCAGCATCGTGTTGTTCACTTCGCGCTGGAAGATGGAAAAGGTGGCCGACCTGATGCCGTTGGCGCAGCGCAATCGCGTGCTGGTGCAGGGCGAAGGCAACAAGTCGCAACTGATCACCGAACATTTGCGCCGCATCGGTGCCGGCGAAGGCTCGGTATTGTTCGGCCTCAATTCCTTCGGCGAAGGCCTGGACCTGCCCGGTGAAGCCTGCACCACCGTGGTCATCACCCAGGTGCCGTTCGCCGTGCCCACCGATCCGCAAACCTCCACCTTGAGCGAATGGTTGGAAAGCCGCGGGCACAACGCCTTCAACCTGATCGCCATCCCGCATGCGTTGCGCACGCTCACCCAATTCGCCGGCCGCCTGATCCGCAGCTCCAGCGACCACGGCCGCGTGATCATCCTCGACTCGCGCCTGCTCACCCGTCGCTACGGTAAACGCATCATCGATGCCTTGCCGCCGTTCAAGCGGGTGATCGGGCGTTGAAGATCGCCTGGCGATGCCAGTGCCATCATCATCGCAATGTGCAATCTCGCGTGCGACGGTGATGGCGCAGCCGATACGGATGTAGCGCGCCGGTTCGGGTGTTGCGCGATGCAAGCCAGCGCCGCGCTGTGCAGCCACACAGGGGGCATGGCCAGTCGTACCGCATCGGCATACGCGCGATGGTGTAGCTGCAGCGTTGGAGGATCTCGTGCCGCGGCTCTGCATAATCGGCGCTGCATACGTGGCCCAGTCCTGCATCGCGCGATGCGCAATGGGCCACTCGCGTCATCCACACTGCGCACGATCCTGCAACGCAACATTGGCTGCGCGCGATTGAAACTCAGGTCGCGCAAAAAAACGCAATGACGCACGTAGCGTTCGATAATGCGGTTATTTGCTATGTACCGCTCGCGAGTTTGGCGATGCATATCACGCAACGCAGTCATCATCATCTTCCCCTATCGAAGCGATCATAACTAACGACTTCTCACACTCCGGCCTGCTAGCGATGATTCAGCCTCCTCAAACGAGCTGACGCCATGCGCCCTGGACACCTCATGGTGCTAGCCCTGCTAGCCCCGACGTTGATCGCTCCGCCGGTCTTCGCCCAATCCGTTCTGACCCGCGACAATGGGGCCAAGGTCGGCGATAACCAGAATTCGCAGACAGCCGGTGCCACCGGCCCGACGCTGCTGCAGGACGTGCAGCTGATCCAGAAGCTGCAGCGTTTCGATCGCGAACGCATTCCCGAGCGCGTGGTGCATGCGCGCGGCACTGGCGTCAAAGGCGAGTTCACCGCCACTGCCGATCTCTCCAGCCTGACCAAGGCCAAGGTCTTCAGCGCCGGCGAAAAAACTCCGGTGTTCGTGCGCTTTTCTTCGGTAGTCCATGGCAACCATTCGCCGGAGACGCTGCGCGACCCGCATGGTTTCGCTACCAAGTTCTATACCAGCGAAGGCAATTGGGATCTGGTCGGCAACAACTTCCCCACCTTCTTCATTCGCGATGCGATCAAGTTCCCCGACATGGTGCACGCGTTCAAGCCGGACCCGCGCACTAATCTGGATGACGATTCGCGTCGCTTCGATTTCTTCTCGCACGTGCCAGAAGCCACGCGCACGCTGACCCTGCTGTACTCCAACGAGGGCACTCCGGCCGGCTATCGCTTCATGGACGGCAATGGCGTACACGCCTACAAGCTGGTCAACGCGCAGGGTGAAGTGCACTACGTCAAGTTCCATTGGAAGACGCTGCAGGGCATCAAGAACCTCGATCCCAAGCAGGTCGCCGCGGTGCAGGCCAAGGACTACAGCCACCTGACCAACGATCTGGTCGCTGCGATCAAGAAGGGCGATTACCCGAAATGGGATTTGTACGTGCAGGTGCTCAAGCCGGAAGACCTGGCCAAGTTCGATTTCGACCCGCTTGACGCCACCAAGATCTGGCCGGACGTGCCGGAGCAGAAGGTCGGCCAGATGGTGTTGAACAAGAACGTCGATAATTTCTTCCAGGAAACCGAGCAGGTGGCCATGGCGCCGGCCAATCTGGTGCCGGGCATCGAACCTTCGGAAGACCGCCTGTTGCAGGGCCGCATCTTCTCCTACGCCGACACCCAGCTGTATCGCATCGGTGCCAATGGGCTGAGCCTGCCGGTCAATCGCCCGCGTGTAGCTGTCAACAACGGCAACCAGGACGGCCAGGGCAACATCGGCCAGACCACCAGTGGGGTGAACTACGAGCCGAGCCGCCTGGAGCCGCGTCCGCAGGACACCGCTGCGCGCTACAGCGAGCTGCCGCTGTCGGGCACCACCCAGCAGGCCAAGATCACCCGCGAGCAGAACTTCAAGCAGGCCGGCGAGTTGTATCGCTCCTACAGCAAGAAGGACCGTGCCGATCTGGTGCAGAGCTTCGGTGAGTCGCTGGCCACCACCGACCCCGAAAGCAAGCACCTGATGCTGTCGTTCCTGTACAAGGCCGACCCCGAGTACGGTACCGGCGTCACCCGCGTGGCCAAGGGCGATTTGGCGCGGGTCAAGCAGTTGGCCTCCAGCCTGCAGGACTGATCCGCCCGACGACATCGCGGCCTGCGCCGCGGTGTCGTCTTTACTTCGGGAGATCCCTATGCGCACCCTGTTGTTTCTGATGCTTGGCAGCGTGTCTGCGATTGCCAACGCTGCGTCGCCTGCATCTGCATCTGCATCTGCTGCCAGCGCAACGGCCACTGCCACTGCCACGCCTGAGCAGATCAAGCTGCAACTGCGCGAGTATTTCTTCGACGCCGCGCGTGAGGGCCGCCAGGAGATGCTGGCCGAATTCATCCGTTCGCATTACGACCTCAATACCCGTGACGAGAAGGGCTATACGGCCCTGATCCTGGCCGCATACCACGGCCAGCGGCCGGCGGTGGAGCAATTGCTGAGCGCCGGCGCCGATCCCTGTGCGCAGGACAAGCGCGGCAACACCGCACTGATGGGCGCCATCTTCAAGGGCGAGCTGGGCATCGCCAAGCGCCTGATGCAGGCCGATTGCGCGCCGGACCAGCGCAACAACGCCGGCCAGACCGCTGCGATGTATGCGGCGTTGTTCCAGCGCACCGACGTGCTCAAGGACCTCGCCGCCAAGGGCGCGGATCTCAGCCTCAAGGACGGGCAGGGCAACGATGTGACCAAGCTACAACGCGGCGAATTTGCCACCGTGCCGGCGCGCTGAGCGCGCCAGTCTTGCCTGCCAGGCGTGCCCCTGACAGCGTGCCGCATCGGCCGCTATGCGCGTCCGTGGTTGCGCTTCACTCACTAGAAGCAACGGGACGCTGTTCGTGGCAACGGCTGTGGGTGCGGCAGGTGGGTAGTCACGCGCGCTCTTGTCGCAACGCCCCGGCTCTCGCGAGACGCCACGCTTGTGGGTGCACGCCGCGCCCCCGGTCGGTGCACTTCCTCCAGCTCTTGCTGCACCTGTCATGTCGACGGCGTCGATCGGGATCGCCGCATCCATCGCCGCACTCCTAACCGCTGTCTGGTACCCCCAAACCGCGCCTTGCAGCGCCGTCGGTTTTCCGCCACGGCCGCGCTGGATCTCTGACAGTGACGGTGAAATCTTCGCCATTGCGTCAGGATTTTTCTGACGCGCAAACGTTTGTGCGCCAAGGCTTTGACAGAAAACTGAGTACTTGCTGACTTGCTTTAAATCGCCTGGAAAAAATCGCAGAAAACAGTTCAAGAAAGCGCCGGGAACGCCGATGCTGCAGCTATCGCATCGCACCTTGGAACCCCCGGACCATGAAGCTCGATCCCTCCATCCCTTTCCTGATGTCGCTGCTGGCCATGGTGCTGTGCACTGCCGCTGCCGTGGTTGCACTGGTGTTCGGCCAGGTGCATGTGCTGGCCAAGTCGTGGAGCTTCTACACGGTCATGGGCACTGCCCTGATCACGCTGGTTGCCTCTTACCATGCACTGGGCAAGCCGCTGAGTGCCGAAGAGCGTGTCGGTGTTCGTAACCCGTAAGTTCCGGGTTCGTCCGGGCGCAGCGGTCACCGCGGCACCGGACCTGGAAAGCTCCGCTCGTCACTGACGATGCAAGGCGTTCGCCGCAGAGGCGAACGCAGACAGGCACCGCGCATCCTGCAGCGCTGCCTCCGTTACCGCCCGCACTTGGCGAGCGAGGGAAACAAAAACAGCGTCAACGCGATCTTCGGCGCTGTTGCCGTTTCCGACAGTAAAACGCACCCGTGGTGCTGGCCGCCCAAGCGCGTCACCAGCGCCACTCGCAATCGCGCGTCATGCTCATCGCCTGCCAGCTGATAGGGGGCGATCCCGTGGCGCAACGAGTAGGCGATCCTGCAGCTAAGTCCCAAAGCAGCCGCTCCAGCCGCCCACTCCGCACCGCCGCAGATTCATCGACGCCCGTGTAAGCTGTTGATCCTGCTTCGCATTCTAATGGCTGCTCGCTGCGGCCACTTCGTCGATGACCGCTTCCGCCGATCGCTACGCCGCCTCCCTGCGCCTGTCCGTCGCTCCGATGATGGATTGGACCGACCGCCATTGCCGGGTCTTCCACCGCCTGTTGGCGCCGTCCGCGCGCCTGTACACCGAGATGGTGCACGCCAACGCGGTGATCCACGGCGATCGCGCCCGCTTGATCGGCTTCGATGCGGTGGAACATCCGCTGGCGCTGCAGCTGGGCGGCAGCGATCCCGCCTTGCTCGCGCAGGCGGCGGCGATTGCGCAGGAGTGGGGCTTTGATGAGATCAATCTCAACTGCGGTTGCCCCTCCGACCGTGTGCAGGCCGGGCGTTTCGGCGCCTGCCTGATGCGCGAGCCGGCGCTGGTGGCCGAGTGCGTCGCGGCCATGTGCGCGGCCACCCACGTGCCGATCACCGTCAAGTGCCGCCTGGGCGTGGACGACGATGACGACTACGCGCTGTTTGCCCGCTTTGTCGACCAGGTGGTCGCGGCCGGCGCGGCCATGGTGGTGGTGCATGCCCGGAACGCCTGGCTCAAGGGCTTGTCGCCGAAGGAAAACCGCGAAGTGCCGCCGCTGCGGTACGACTGGGCTTACCGGCTCAAGCAGGAGCGGCCCGGTCTGCCGGTCGTGCTCAACGGCGGCATCGTGGCCGTGGACACGGCGATGGCGCATCTGCAGCACGCCGACGGTGTCATGCTCGGCCGCGCCGCCTACCATGACCCGTACGTCCTGCATTGTCTGGATGCAGCCTTGAACCAGCGGCCCGAGCAATCGCGCGAGTCCTTGCTGCGCGCCTATCAGCCGTACGTGGAATCCCAACTGGCACAGGGTCTGGCCTTGAAACACATGACCCGGCACGTCCTCGGTCTGTTTCATGGTCAGCCTGGAGGCAGGGCGTTCCGGCAGGTCCTGAGCGAGGGCGCCCATCGCCCGGGCGCCGGTTGGGAACTGGTCGAGCAGGCCCTGGAGCGCACCGATACGCGGTCCTGGCGCGTGGTTGCCTGACTTTGGCCCACCGCTTGCATTCCTGAACGGGCTGCCTGGATCTCCGAGCGTTTCGGGTGGCTGTTGCAGCAGGCGCGTCCGCAACACCACGTGCTCGCCGTGTCGGCCACTCTGTTCGGCATTCATTTCACTGAATGCCGTTAACGTGGAGCTAAAAAGTTCAGATCGGATTCACCCCGAAAAATCAAGAATTTGGCTCGATTCCGATGCTCGACCCTCTGGTATGCGTGGTCGATTTCACGAATTTTGAATGTTTCTGAACAACCCGCTAGGATTTGTTTGTGACCCAATTGCACTGCCGCGCTCGCCAAGTCGCTCTGGTTGCCCTCTGGGTTGCCATGGCCGCGCCGTCGGCCTGGGGCCAGGGCTATCCGATGGTGCAGAGCGGACGCGAGGCGATGCCGCCCTCGGCACGCGGCAATAGCCGGACGCTGTCGGACACCATTCTACATGTGCAGCGGTCTACCGGTGGACAGATCCTGGGTGCCGAGCGTGTGCCGTTCGATGGCGGCAATCTCAATCGGGTCAAGTACATGAAAGATGGGCGCGTGCACACCGTGTATGAGCCGGAGCAGACGCAGGCTGCGCCTGCGCGTAACTTGCCGCCGCCCGACGCGCCACCACGCGACGATAACCACTGAACGTAGATAGTTCTGCGTTCAGTCTTATAAATTCCCCGGCCGCTGGCCGACAACGTAACTAGGGAGAGTGCATGCGTATCCTTTTGGTCGAAGACGAAGCTCCGCTGCGCGAAACCCTCGCGGCGCGTCTGAAGCGCGAAGGCTTTGCGGTCGACGCTGCACAGGACGGCGAAGAAGGTCTCTACATGGGCCGCGAAGTGCCATTCGACGTCGGCATCATCGATCTTGGCTTGCCCAAGATGTCAGGGATGGAGCTGATCAAGGCCCTGCGCGATGAAGGCAAGAAGTTTCCGGTGCTGATCCTGACCGCGCGCTCGAGCTGGCAGGACAAGGTCGAAGGCCTCAAGCAGGGTGCCGACGATTATCTGGTCAAGCCGTTCCATGTCGAAGAGTTGCTGGCGCGCGTCAACGCGCTGCTGCGGCGTGCTGCTGGCTGGAGCAAGCCCACGCTGGAATGTGGCCCGGTCGCGCTAGACCTGGCGGCACAGACGGTGAGCGTCAACGGCGCCAACGTCGATCTGACCAGCTACGAGTACAAGGTGCTCGAGTACCTGATGATGCATGCCGGCGAACTGGTCTCCAAGGCCGATCTCACCGAGCACATCTACCAGCAGGACTTCGACCGTGATTCGAACGTGCTGGAAGTATTCATCGGTCGCCTGCGCAAGAAGCTCGACCCCGATGGCGAACTCAAGCCGATCGAAACCGTGCGTGGCCGTGGTTACCGCTTCGCCATTCCGCGTACCGAAGGCTGAGTCAGCGCGTCAGCGAGCAGGAAGACCAAGTGCCGGGCCGCTCCAAGTGGTATAGACGCTGGCGGCCGCGCTCATTGCAGGCCCGCCAGCTGCTGGCCGCCAGCCTCAGCCTGGTGGCCTTCCTGGCGCTGGCGGGTTACGCGCTGGACGTGGCATTTGCCGACACCGCCGAGAAGAACCTGCGTGAGCGGCTGAAGAACTACGCCTCCGCGTATGCGGCCAATATCGATTTCGTACGCGACGGGTCGCTGTACATCGGCGGGCAACCGCCCGATCCGCGCTTCGATGTGCCTGGCGGCGGGCTCTACGTTGAAGTTGTACGCCCGGACGAAAGCTGGACCTCGATGTCGGCCGAAGGCCCGAACATTCCGCATGGCCGCATGCTGGAGCCGCGCCAGGAAGAATTCATCGGCCCGCTGGAAATGACCCAGATCGACGGCAGCCTGGGCCAGCTGTATCGCTACGGGCTGGGCGTGAGCTATGTCGAACGCGAGCACGGCGGCGAGATTCCGTACACCATCTACGTGGTGGAGGACGCGCGCTCGATGGGTGCGCAGCTGCGCGTGTTCCGTGGTGCAGTGTGGTTCTACCTTGGCAGCGCCGGTGTGGTGTTGCTGGTATTGCAAGCCTCCATTCTGCAATGGAGCCTGCGTCCGCTGCGGCGGGTCATCAACGAGTTGACCAAGGTGCAGCGCGGCGAGATCCAGCGCATGAGCGAGCAGCATCCACGCGAACTGGAGCCGCTGACCGACAGCATCAATGCCTTCATCGAAAGCGAACGCGACAACCTGGAGCGTCAGCGCAACACGCTGGCCGATCTTGCGCATAGCCTCAAGACGCCCATTGCCGTCTTGCGCACACAACTCGATAGCGGTGCGTCCGAGCGCGATCTGCACGAAGAGATGGATGTGCAGCTGCGCCGCATGAACGACCTGGTGTCGTACCAGCTGGCGCGCGCGGCGTCCAGCGGGCACAAATTGTTCGCGGCACCATTGCCCATCGAACCGACCGCCGAAGAAATCGTGCGTGGCCTTGAGAAGGTGTATTCGGTTAAAGGCGTGTTGTGCGAATTCGATATTTCGCCCGAAGCACGCTTTCACGGCGAGCCGGGCGATTTGCAGGAACTGCTTGGAAATTTGCTGGAAAACGGCTTCAAGTGGGCGCGCAGCCGGGTGCTGCTGACCGCAAAACCGGGACCCACTACCGGTAGCCGTCGTGCCGGCCTGATTCTGTCGGTGGAAGACGACGGCCCCGGCATCGCGCCGGAAGACGTGGCCAAGATTCTGCAGCGCGGTGTGCGTGGTGACGAGCGTGTGCAAGGGCATGGCATCGGCATGTCGATCGTGCAGGACCTGATCAAGGGCTATCGCGGCGAGCTGCAGGTGGTGCGCTCGCAGGAACTGGGCGGTGCCCGCTTCGATGTGACCCTGCCGCCGGGATTGTGACCGCCGCAGGGCCGATGAACCCGTGGCCAATGTGCGCTGGCCTTCCGACAACCGTTTAACGCCTCACGCGTTGGCTTACCCATACTGGGCGGGCAAGCCGTTGCGATGGAGGGGCTGCATGTTCGAGCAAGTTGGCCAGGCTGTGGGCGTGGATGCGCGCGTCGCGCACGTGCGGCGCACGCGAGGATGGCGTGTGCTGCCGCTGTTGATCGGCAGCCTGTACGCGCTCACTTGCACGGCTGCCGAAACGCCGCTGACCCCATCGCAGATGCGCTGGCTGCAGCGGGCCACCTATGGGGTTGATGCCAGCAGCGCGACGCAGCTGACACGGCTGGGCCCCAAGCGCTTTGGTGCGTTGTTGTTGCAGCCCAGCGACGACGCTGCGTTGCCCGCGCCGGTAGGCGCGCAGCTGCAGCGCTTCGACGCATTGCATACCCCGCTGGTGGCGTTGCTGACTCAGTACGAAGCCGACAAGGTCCGCCTGCAATCCATGCCCGATGGCGATGAGAAGGTTGCCTTGCGCAAGGAGTGGCAGGCGCGCGGTGGCCAGATGCTGGTGCAGGCGCGGCAGGCGCAACTGTTGCGCGCGGTGTATGCGCCGGATCAACTGCGCGAGCAACTGGTGTGGTTCTGGCTCAATCATTTCAGCGTGTACGCCGACAAGGCCCGGGTGAAGTGGATGGCGGCCGACTACATGGAAAACGCGATCCGCCCCAATGCCACCGGCAAGTTCGCCGACCTGGTGATGGCCACGCTGGAAAGCCCGGCGATGCTGGAATACCTGGACAACGCCAAGAACGCCAAGGGGAAGGTCAACGAAAACTACGCACGCGAGTTGATGGAACTGCATACGCTGGGCGTGCACGGCGGCTACGGCCAGCAGGATGTGCAGCAACTGGCGCTGATCCTCACCGGCGCGGGCCTGGTGCCGATCAAGGCCAATGGCGCGCCGCCGTTGCCGCCTGCAGCGCCAGGGCAGGCGCAGGTCGTGCGCAAGGGTCTGTTCGAATTCAATCCGGCGCGTCACCAACCCGGCGACAAGATGCTGCTTGGCCAGCGTATTGCCGGCGGTGGACTGGATGAGATCGAACACGCCGTGCAGGTGTTGGTGCGCCAGCCGGCCTGTGCGCGTTTCATTTCGCAGCGTCTGGCCGAGTACTTCGTCAGCGACGCCCCGCCTGCGGCGTTGGTGACGCGCATGGCCGATACCTTCCAGCACAGCGATGGCGATATCGCCAAGGTCATGCAGACCATGCTGGCGTCGCCGGAGTTTGCGCAGGCGCAACCGCGCAAGTTCAAGGACCCGAACCGGTTCGTGGTGTCGGCGATGCGGGTGGCGTACGAGGGTCAACCAGTGATCAATGCCGCGCCAATGGCCAGTTGGGTGCAGCAGCTGGGTGAACCGTTGTTTGGTCGCATCACGCCCGATGGTTGGTCGCTGCAGTCGCAGGCCTGGACCAGTTCCGGGCAGCTGGCACGCAGGTTCGATGTGGCGCGTTCGATCGGCGGCGCACCGAAGCAGTTGTTTCGTCTGGAGGGCGACAACCAGACGCCGATTCCTGCGCCGGTGCAGATCGATACGCGCCCGTCGTACCGCTGGTTGGCGCCATCGCTGTCGGCCGCCACACGGCAGGCGCTGGAGCAGGCGCGCTCGCCTGCCGAATGGAATGGGTTCTTGCTGTCGTCGCCAGACTTCACTTATCGCTAGGACCATGGCGCCGAGTCGGATCTGCCGATTCAAGGCCCACGCGTCACGTTCGCAGATGCAACAACAACCGATCCAGCGATCCAACGAATGCCAGGCGCTCAATGCCGCGGGAGTACACCATGCAACGACGTCAATTTCTGCTTGCCTCTGCCGCCGCTGCAAGCATGCCGTGGGCCGGCCGTCTGTTCGCTGCGCCACGCGATAGCGCGCGCATGCTGGTGGTGTTTTTGCGTGGCGGCTACGACAGCAATAATCTGCTGGTGCCGCATGGCAGCGATTTTTATTACCAGTCGCGGCCGAGCCTGGCGATTGCGCGGCCAGATGCCGCCAATTCAAACAGTGCCCTGGCGCTGGATGCGCAGTGGGGTCTCAACCCGGTGGTAGGCCAGACGCTGCTGCCACTGTGGGAACGCAAGCAAGTGGCCTTCGTGCCGTTTGCCGGCACCGACGATCTGTCGCGCAGCCACTTCGAAACCCAGGACGATATCGAATCCGGCCAGGCCGGCAAGCACCGCGATTACCGCTCCGGGTTCATGGCGCGCCTGTCTGGCGTACTCAGTGGCGTGCCGGCCATCGCGTTCACCGATTCGTTGCCGCTGACGTTCCAGGGCGGTGGCGATTTACCCAACGTGTCGTTGCGGAGTATCGGCAAAGGCGGGCTGGATGCGCGGCAGGCGCAGATCCTGTCGCAGATGTACGACAGCACGCCGCTGGCCGCCGCTGCGCGCGATGGTCTTGCATTGCGTCAGCAGGTCACCGCGCAGTTGCGCGAAGAGATGGAGCAAGCCGGTCGTGGCGCCGCCAGTGCACGCACGTTTGCCGATGAAACCCGGCGCATGGCGACCTTGATGCGCGAGCGCTATCGCCTGGGGTTCGTCGATGTCGGTGGCTGGGACACGCATGCCAACCAGGGCAGTGTGGAAGGTGGCCTGGCCAACAACCTGCGCAATCTCGGCGAAGGGCTGGCTGCCTATGCCGATGCGTTGGGCCCGGCCTGGAACGATACCGTGGTGGTGGTCATCTCCGAATTCGGCCGCACCTTCCGCGAGAATGGCAGCAAGGGCACCGATCATGGCCATGGCACAACGTACTGGGTGCTGGGCGGTGGCGTGCGCGGCGGCCGCATCGCTGGCGAGCAGGTGGCGGTCGAACAGGCGCAGCTGCTGCAAAACCGCGATTACCCGGTGCTCAACAACTACCGCAGCCTGTTCGGCGGAATGCTCGGCCGTCTGTGGGGGCTGTCGCCAGCGCAGTTGGAACGGGTATTCCCAGGTGCCAAGCCACGCGATCTTGGATTGGTGTGAGTGTGCATGGCGAGCGATCGCACCGTGCGTGGTATCGACAGCCGGCTTGTGTCGATCCCGCGGCGTCTGCTTCGGGCGACGGCTGCAGGTTGCTCCTGCCAAGTGCGATACCGCACGCCGCTCCGCGACGCGGCGCATCAACGTTGCATTGAATCTGCAAACGGTGAGCGCCCGTAAAACCGTTCCAGGTGCAAGGCGACCTGCGGCATCGTGCGCAAAAGCACGCGCGGTGCGGAGAAATGATATTCGCTGACCACTGCGAAGAATTCCTCCGGGGCTTCGGCGGCATACGGATCGATCTCGGTGTCCTGACCCGCATCGACGCGTTGGCAAAACAGATCGTAGGCATGCTGGAAATCGCGCGCCCAGGCGCGTTGCGCATCGCGCGGCAGGGGCGGTGTGCCGTCGAGCGCGCCATCCAGTGCATCGAGCTTGTGCGCCATCTCATGCACGATCACGTTGAAGCCTGCCTGCGGGTCGTCCAGGTCGGCTTGCACATCGGCCCAGCTGACGATCAACGGACCTTGCTCCCAGGCTTCGCCGATCAGGGTGTCGTCCCAGGCATGCATCACCCCGGCCGCATCCATGTGGGTGCGCTGCACGCGAAACGCATCCGGGTACACGATCAGCTGCGACCAGCCGCGCCAACCGGCGGCGCCGATTTCCAGCAGCGGCAGGCAGCAGGTCGCGGCCAGCACGAGTTGATCGTTCGGTTGCAGCTGCAGCCCGTCGACAGGCGAAATGGTCTTTTGCTGCAGGAACTGCGCGGTCAATGCGCGCAGGCGTTGCTGGCGGAGTGGATCGAGCGCGGCGACCCAGGCGCAACTGCCGCACAGCCGCTGCCACAGCGCATCAGCAATGTCTGGAGGCGGCCGGCGCAGCCAGCGCATCAACCACTGGATCAGCGGAACATGCCCGGCAGGAAACTGTGCCAGCGCGGCATCGTGCGCATGCGCGGGAACAACGAATCGCCATCGCTGCCACCGCCGCCGCCGGTGGACGGCGTGGCCTTGTGCGGGCTGTTGCGTGCCGGTGCGGCTTCGGGCGCCGGTGTCCTGCCGCGCGCGGCCGAGTTGGTGCTGATGCAGCTGTCATGATCGCCGTCGATCAGCTGGTCCGATGCCAGGGCGGCAAGCGGAGCCAACAACAGGAGCAGGCAAACCGTGATTCGGCGCATCGTCCACATCCAGGGCAAGCGGCGTGAGTCGCCGATCATAACGCGCTTTTCACTCCCTCACGCAAGCCGCGCTGGGCGCCCGGGAGGGCTTGGCGCATACTTTGGCGGATGGATTCGGGGACTTTGCGCGCAATGCACTGTGAGATGAAAGGCGCCGGCGGCCGGCAGTGCGGCGCAGGCGCTGCAGGAGATTGGTCGGGCGCGCGCGCCGGTCAGCCGCAGGGCGCACGCCCGGTGCGGCCGGTCACCGAGCCCACCGCACGCCTGGTCTGGGCTGTCGATGTTGCATCACGCGCGTTGCCTCGGCGTCGCGCCGGCCGCGTCGCGCAGGCATTCCTCCCGGGTGCTGCAGCCCGCGCCGTTGCCACGTCACGCCGCATCGCCCGCCGCAGCCGTGGATGACCGTGCGTTGCTGGCCAAACTCGCCGGTGGCCGGTTGTCCGGCGATGCGTTGGCGCGCGATGCCGGGCTGACCCGCGCGGCGGTGTGGAAGCGCATCCAGAATCTGCGTGCGGCCGGCGTCGACATCGAAGGACGGGCCGGTGACGGCTATCGCCTGGCCACGCCCTTGGATCTGCTGGACGCGGCGCGTATTCGCGCCGGCATGGCCCCCGGTGCGGCAGCTGGGCTGGCGGCGCTGGATGTGGCCTGGACGCTGGAATCCACCAACACCGCCTTGCTGGCGCAGCCGGCGCCCCAACAGGGCGTGGCGGTGCTGCTGGCCGAGCGTCAGACCGGCGGACGCGGCCGGCGCGGGCGTCAATGGACCTCGCCGCTGGGCGCGCACATTTATCTGTCGGCGTCGCGCCGTTTCAATGGCGGGCTGGGCCAACTCGCAGGCCTGAGCTTGGCCGTGGGGGTCGCAGTGGCCGAAGCCTTGCGTGGTTGCGGGTTTGCCGATGTCGGGCTGAAGTGGCCCAACGATCTGCTGGCGCGGCAGCGCAAGCTGGGCGGCCTGTTGATCGAAGGCGGCGGCGAGATGGCCGGCAACGCGCGTGCAGTGATCGGGCTGGGCTTGAACGTGCACATGCCGGCGACCGCAGCGGCCAGCATCGACCAGCCGTGGATCGACCTGGATACCTTGGCCGGCGGCGCGGTGTCGCGCGACCAGGTGACGGCAGCGGTGCTGTCCGGGTTGCTGCCGGCACTGGACCTGTTCGAGGCGCAGGGGCTGGCGCCGTTTCTGGGGCGTTATGCAGACCTGGATGTCTTGCACGGGCGTGCGGTGCAAGTCGAGGAAGCCGGCACCCACCATCGTGGCGTCGCGCTCGGCCTGGCGGCCGATGGTGCGTTGCGGGTGCAACTGGGCGAGACGGTGCGACTGTTCCACTCCGGGGAAGTGAGCGTGAGACCTGCATGAGCGAGTGGTTGTTCGACCTGGGAAATTCGCGCTTCAAGTACGCGCCGCTGCACGGCAACCGTGCCGGCCAGGTGCAGGCGTGGGCGCATGGCGCCGAGGCGATGGACGCGGCGGCGCTGGCGGCGCTGCCGTCCGGGCGTATTGCGTATGTCGCCAGCGTGGCAGCGCCGGCATTGACGCAACCCATGATCGCCTGCCTGCAGGAGCGCTTTACGCAGGTGCGCATCGTGCGGACCACCGCCGAATGCGCCGGCGTCCGGATTGCTTATGCCGACCCGAGCCGCTTCGGCGTGGACCGCTTTCTGGCGTTGCTGGGTGCGCGGGGCGATGCGCCGGTGCTGGTGGCCGGCGTGGGCACCGCACTGACCATCGACGTGCTCGGCGCCGATGGCCTGCACCACGGCGGCCGCATCGCCGCCTCGCCGACCACCATGCGCGAAGCGCTGCATGCGCGCGCGGTGCAACTGCCGGCCAGCGGCGGCGATTACGTCGAGCTGGCCATCGACACCGACGATGCCTTGACCTCCGGCTGCGATGGCGCGGCGGTGGCGCTGATCGAGCGCAGCCTGCAGCACGCCCAACGCAGCCTGGGCGTTCCGGTGCGGCTGCTGGTGCATGGCGGTGGCGCGCCGCCGTTGCTGCCTCTGCTGCCCGATGCCTCGTTCCGCGCGGCCCTGGTGCTGGACGGTCTGGCGACGTGGGCGACCGCTGCGGCGTCCCCGTAGAATCGGCGCATGTATGTTCGCGCGCTCATCGTCGTCTTGATCGTCCTCAATGCCGGGGTGGCGTTGTGGTGGGCCTTGCAGCCGCCACCGGCACCACCGCCGGCGCCGCTGCAGCCGACCGGTGTGGCGCGGCTGGAATTGCTGCCGACAGTGACCGGTGCTGGCGGGCCTGGGCTGCCGGCTGCAGCGCGTACGGGATCGGGGTCTGCGGCAGAGAGTGCGTCGACAGCACCGGCGACATCGCCATCGACAGCATCCGGGCCTGCATCGGTACCCACGCCGACCACGCCGGCAGTTGCCGGTCCCGCCGCGCCAACGTCTGCAGCGCCGCCACCGGCCACCACTGCCGCAGCGCAAGCGCCGCGCGGCACAGCGGAAGCGTCGGCAGCGGCGAACGCTGCTGCGAAACCGGCCAAAGGCGTCGCCGCGACGGCTGCACAACCATCGCCCGCCCCATCCCCGCCTGCCGCGGAGCGCTGCGCCAGCCTGGGACCTTTTGCGGCACGCGCCGATGCCGAGGCCGCGGTGGCGCGCGTGCGTGGGCAGGCCAGCCGCGCCAGCGTGCGCGAGGACAAGGACGCCGGCATCAGCACGTTCCGGGTGATGGTGCCCAACGTGGGCGATCGCGCGGCCGCGCAGGCCCTGGTCAAGCGCATTGCCGCGGCCGGGATAGGCGACTACTACGTGATCGCGCAGGGCGAGGACAACACCGTGGCGCTGGGCCAGTACCAGAGCCGCGAGCGCGCCGAGCGGCGCCAGGCCAGCCTGGTCGGCGCAGGATTCCCGGCGCAATTGGTGCCCAGCGGCAACGGGCAATCGCGGTGGTGGATCGATGTCCGCACCAGTGCGGCCACCAACGCCCTGCAAGGGGCTGCCGGTGCCGCCCGTCAGCGTTCGCTAGATTGCGCCGCGCTGCGCTAGAATGCGCACCGGCGCGCAACGCGCCTGCCTTCGCCGGCATAGCTCAGTTGGTAGAGCAACCGCCTTGTAAGCGGTAGGTCCCCAGTTCGAATCCGGGTGTCGGCACCATCTTCGATCCACGCATGCGTGGCAATCACGCTCGACGTTGCTGCTGTTGGAGCACGCGATGCGGTGTGGATCTTTGCATCAACCGGTTGCCAAGCACGATGGCGCGTTGCCTGCCGCCATCTGTCCCAACGAACGGTAGCGTGCTCAGCGTTGTGTGAGCGGGCGTATGCGGCGCGCTCCGGTTCCGAGCGCGCGATCCACACAGCTGGCTGCTGCCGGCTCCGTTTGGTCGCCACTTCAGGTGGCTGGCACCATGGCACGCGCATCGCGCGATGTTGATCGCGCCATGCGAGGTGCAGCACTCAGGCCGGGCGGCCGCCCGAGAGCAGTTCCAGCGCGGCCTTGCCGGTGTCTGTGTGTGCATCGCCGCTCAGTCGGTCGGCCAATGCGGCCACGATGATGGCGTGGGCCTGACGCAGCACGCTGTCGGCATCGGCGCTGGCGTCCACCACGTGTTTGCCGGGCAAGTCCAGCGCGGCAAAAATCGTGCGGCAGCGTTCCAGGTTGTCCTGGGTTTCGAAGTGGTTGGGCGCATCGCCACGGGCGCGGATCCGGGCCAGGCCGGTGGGTGGGGGCAGGTCGAGCAGCAGCAGTACGTCCGGGCGCGGCGCGAAGGCGTTGCGCTCCAGGAGTTCGTCCAGCGGCAGACCGGCCGCGCCCTGGTAGGCCACCATCGAGGGAAAGTAGCGGTCCAGGATGACGATGTCGCCGCGTGCCAGCGCGGGCGCGATCAAGGTGTCCACGTGTTCGTGGCGGTCGCGGATGAGCAGCTCGGCTTCTTCCTCCGCACTCAGGCGGCCAGTGGCGGCGGACTGGCGCAACTGGGTGCCCCATGGGCCGTTGGTGGGCTCCTTGCTCAGCACGACGCGCGCGCCGGCCGCGTCCAGGGTGGTGGCCAGGCGGCGGGCGAGCGTGGTCTTGCCGGCGCCGTCGATGCCTTCGATGGCGATCAGCAAGCCGCCGGGCTTCAGTTCGATTGTCATCGCGCTACTTTAGCTGATCGTGGCGATGAACCTAACCGGCAGCAGGGCGATGAAGAGCGTGCAGTCTGCGCGACACGCGCCTGGCAAAACTCAGCCGCAGGAGCACATGGCATACGCGACGATGCAGCGACAGCGTTGCGGTGACGCGCCCGGCGGCGCGCGACGGGAGGAAACAGAATGAGTTGACGTGCGCTGTGGCGGATATTGCCAAAGAATTATCGCCGGTATGTCCTGCGCGATGTCGGAAATGTCCCGATATCCTGGCTTCTGGCTGCGGGCCATACTGAACAAGTCAGACACACTGCACGCGCATCTCGCGACTGAGTCGTGTTTTTGGCTTCAAGGAAGACGGACGCGTCGCCGCCACCCTAGAGGCGGCATCCCCCGCGTGACGCCCGCTCAGGCACCGTCGTGACCAGATTCCTTGTCTTGCTGGCCGTACCCAGCGCCGGCGCCAGGCGCGCTTTCGATCAACTGGTCGCCGAGGTGTAGCGATAGGACAGCAGCGACTTCACCAGGAAGGTGATCTGGGTGGCCGAGCGCGCATCCACGCGCATGACCGGTACGCGGAAGCCTTCGGCCACCAAGGTCTCGCGAAACGGCGGCACCAGGAAATCCTCGACTTCATCGGTCATGGTGATGCCCACCGCCAGGCTGGCCTCGGGTGCGATCTGCGAAAACTCGCGCAACAACTCCAGCGTGGCTGTGAGCATCTGCGGGTCGCGTGCGTTGGTCAGCACGATCACACCCAGCGCACCGTCGCACACCAGCGGCCACATGAAATCCAGGTATTTCTGACCTGGCACACCGTAGACATGCAGCAGCTCGCCGTCTTCCAGCTCGATCGAGCTGTAGTCCAGCGCGACGGTGGTGTAGGTCTTGTCGCCGTAGGCGTCCTGGCTGAGCGGCATTTCGGTGCTGACCGGCTCCACATCGGAGATGGAACGCACTGCGGTGGTCTTGCCGGCGCCCATGCCGCCGACGAACACCAGCTTGTTGGCTGGAAGACTCATGACTGCGCCTGGAAGAGGGAAAGGCCGAACCGACGTGCGACCCAGGAAAAGAACCGCGTGTTGCCGCCATCTGGGCGGCGCTGCGTTGCAGGCACGGGAATCTCCGCAGTCTGGGCAAGGCCGCTGGCAAGTGCAGCGGCGAACAGGCATTCCACCGTTTGCAGCGGCAGCTTGCAAGCATTGGCCAGCGCCTGCGGGCGCCAGGGCCGTGCATGCAGGTGGGCGATGGCCAGCAACTGGGCTGGCGAGCTGGTCTCTGCAGTCAATTCCGGCCACTGGCGCAATTGCAGCGCATGGCCGGGTTCCACTGCCGGCAGCGCCTGGCGCAGATGCTCGGGCAGGGCGAAAAACAGCGCTTCGAAGGAAATGCGTTGGGGCAACGCGGTCGCGGCAAGGTCGGGCACGACGTGCCAGCCCGAGCGGTCCAGCGCGGCGATGACCTGCGCCAGCGCCACGCCAGCGGGCAACTGCACGCAGCCATTGCCCGGGTCCACACGCACCTGCAACTGCGCATGCTGCAGCGTCGCTGCGCCGGCACCGAATTCGCCACGGCAGTGCCGCAGCAGCAATGCCGGCTCCGCGACCGGGGTGGCGTGCGGCGAGGACAACAGCAGGCGCATGTGTTCGTTGAGTTCGCGCACGGTGGCGCCGTGCTTGATCCAAGCGCCAGCCACGGGCGTGCGCGATACCACCAGCACCCGCACCGGTTGACCCTGCAATGCCTGCCAGGCGGCCAAGCCATCGGCGCTGTCCAGGCCCAGTACCACCACATCGGCCGCGTGCTGCGGCCATTGGCCCAACTGCACGTCGATGCGGTCGGCGAGCAGCAGCGAGCACGCCAGTTTCAGGCGTGTGGTGTGCAGCAGGTCCAGGCCGGCCGTGGCGACCCGCATGGCGTTGATGGGTGTGGTCATGAGCTGGCGCCGTAGCGGCGCATTGGATTACGAGATGCCTGCCGGTCTGCACCGGCAGGCTGGATCAGGCGATGCGCTGGCACCGCGCTGTCGGCATCAACCGAAATCGAGGGTCTTTTCGAACGCCTTGAGCTCGTGACGGGCCATGGCCAGGTTGGCCTTGGCACGGTCCAGCACCACGTACAGGAACAGCGTGCTGTTGCTTTCCAGTGGGCGCAGCAGGTGGTACTGGCGTGCAAGCGTGATCAGGATGTCTTCGATGGTGTCGTTCAGGCCGAGCTGTTCGGCGATGCGGCGCTTGGCGCGCACCACTTCGGTATTGCCGGCCGCCGCCAATTCCAGGTTGAGCTCGGCACCGCCGGTCATGCCCAGCGCCATGCCGCTGTCGCTATCGACCAGCGCCGCGCCGACGAAGCCGGCCAGCGAATGCAGGTGTTCCAGATTGAGTTTTGACACGTGTGGTCCTTGGAAACGATGAGGAATGGGTGCCTTGCGGCATGCACGAACAGTGCCAGGTGCTCAGCCTTGCGGCGGGGTCAACACGGTGGCGAGGCGGCCGGCGCAATCGCGCGCATTGAACAACAGCGCAGCGGCATTGATGTCGCCACTGCCCACTGCGGTGAGCGTCAGCGGCTTGTCGGCGCGGATGCGGATCAGCACCAGCTGCCCGGCACGCGTGCTGACGGTGGCGTAATCGGCCTCTTTCAGGCTGGATTCGCGCGCCAGGGTCTCGCCCAGGGTCAGGAACGAATTGGCCATCGCGGCAAGCCGGCGACTGTCCACGTCCAGGCTGGAACGCTCGGTGATGGCGCGCCCGTCGGCCGTGGAAAGCATCAACAGGCGGATGCCCGGCTCACGTTCGATGGTCTGCGCAAACTCGTGACCGATGCGCTGCAGATCGTAGAAATGCAACGCCCGCGGGACTTCGCCTACGGCAGCCTTGACGACCTGGTTGACGGCGTTGTGCGGCATGAAAATCCCCTTGTTGCGTGATAGCCCGGGCGCGTACGTGCGTGGTGTGCCGCGCCGGGCGGCGCACCATACCACCCGGATCCGAGCAGGCTGTCACGCTCGCCCGTGGTGCTTAACTGGGCGGTCAGACAGGCAGAATCGGCAAAGTCCGGTGCGCCACAAAGTGCCTTGGTACGTCACGATAGCGGCGCGAAGAGGCAGATCTAAACCTCGCGTTTGCTCGCACTGTTCAGTACGGGCGACATGCGTGCTGCGCTGCCGCGCGTCACTGTGCGGGCGGGCAACTAGACTGCACGGCTTTATCGATACTGGAGCAATGCATGGCAACGCAGTACGTGCCGGTTTCCTTGATTGGCGTTCCCACCGACATCGGCGCGGGCCACCGCGGCGCGCGCATGGGGCCGGAGGCGCTACGCATCGCCGGCTTGCAGGAGGCGCTGGTCGGCCGCGGCGTGGAGGTGCGCGATCTGGGCAATCTGGATGGTCCGCGCAATCCCTGGCAGGCGCCGCAGGCCGGCTACCGGCATCTGGACGAAGTGGTGGCGTGGAACCAGGCGCTGATGGACGCCAGCTACGCCGAACTGCGTGCCGGGCGCATGCCGATCATGCTCGGTGGCGACCATTGCCTGGGTATCGGCTCGATCACGGCGGTGGCCAAGTACTGCCGCGAGCAGGGCAGGCCGTTGCGGGTGCTGTGGCTGGATGCGCATTCGGATTTCAACACCAGCGAGGTGACTCCTTCGGGCAACGTGCACGGCATGCCGGTGGCCTGCCTGTGCGGGCTGGGGCCCGAGTCGCTGACCCACCTGGGCGGCAGTGCGCCGGCGTTGTTGCCCGAGCAGGTGCGGCAGATCGGCATCCGCTCGGTGGACCCGGAGGAAAAGCGGCTGATCAAGCAGCACCGCATCGATGTGTACGACATGCGCTACATCGACGAAGCCGGTATGAAGCGCACCATGGAAGCGGCGTTGCAGGGCATGAGCGCCGATACCCACCTGCACGTGAGTTTCGATGTGGACTTCCTCGACCCCAGCATCGCGCCGGGCGTGGGCACCACGGTGCCCGGTGGCCCCAACTACCGCGAGGCGCAACTGGTGATGGAAATGATTGCCGACACCGGGCGCATGGGCTCGTTGGATATCGTCGAACTCAACCCGGTGCTGGACAACCGCAATGCGACCGCCGAACTGGCGGTGGATCTGGTCGAGAGCCTGTTCGGCAAGTCGACGCTGATGCGGGATTGATCCGGACCGAGCGCACCGGGACGCGTTCACATCAAATCCACGGCCGCGCAGTCAGATTTGGCGCCAAGCCAGGTGCGCTGGCACCGTGATAGAACGAGGACAAGCGATGAAGCGACTGCTGACACTGATGGTGCTGGGCCTGTTTTCGGCCGGCGTGATGACGGGCTGCAACACCGTGGCCGGCGCCGGCAAGGACATGCAGGGTGCAGGCGACAAGGTCGAGAAAACGGCCGAAAAATGCAGCGACGGTAAGTGCTGATCCGTCACATCGCGTGGCCTTGTTGAATTGATCGATCTGCGGCAACGCGCCGCTTTACCCCTGAGGAGTGTGTTATGAAGCGTGCAATTGTGCTGCTGGTGCTGTCGATGTTGTCGGTGGGAATGCTGGCGGGTTGCAACACCGTCGCGGGCGCCGGCAAGGACGTGCAGGGCGCTGGCGAGAAGGTGGAAGACGCAGCGCGTAAGTAATCCGACGCCGCATGCAAACAAACGGGCCGCAAGGCCCGTTTTTTGTGCGCGCTTTACGTACAAGGCGGCTTCCGTCGACGCATGCAACATGCAGTGCGACCAGCGGCGGGAGTAGGCAACGGTTCAGTGCGGTGATCGGCGGTTTGACACCTTTTGATCCCGGACCAACACCCGCGTGGGCACGCTGGCCCCACGGTCAATCGCGACCGCATCAGCGGAGTCATCGCATGAACAGTGACATCATTTCCGGCAAGTGGACCCAGTTGAAGGGCAAGGCCCAGGCGAAATGGGGCGATCTTACCGACGACGATTTCAAGGTTGCCGAAGGCAATGCCGAATATCTGCAGGGCAAGCTCCAGGAGCGCTATGGCTGGGATCGCGATCGCGCCCAGACCGAAGTGCGCGCGTTCGAAAAGTCGTTGCGCGACGACACCTGAGGTGCGCCGATCTGCCGCCAGTTGAGGCGAGCAGCTTGCAGACGACGGGCCGCCCGGTGCGGCCCGTTCTGCGTTCGAGCGTGGAGCCAACTCCCCGGCGCCTGCGGCGGTGGCAAAAGTGCGGAACCGCTAAACTTGGGGGCTACCCCACTCTGGCATGACGTAGATGACCACCCGTGTCCTTACCGGCATCACCACCTCCGGCACCCCGCACCTGGGCAATTATGTCGGTGCAATCCGCCCGGCCATCCAGGCCAGTGCAGGTGCCGATACGGAGAGCTTCTATTTCCTGGCCGATCTGCACAGCCTGATCAAGGCGCAGGACCCGGCGCGCACGCAGCGTTCGACACTGGAAATCGCCGCCACCTGGCTGGCCTGCGGCCTGGACCCGGACAAGGTGTGGTTCTACCGGCAGTCCGATGTGCCCGAGACCACCGAGTTGATGTGGTTGCTGACCTGCGTGGCCGGCAAGGGCATCCTCAATCGCGCGCATGCCTACAAGGCGGCGGTGGACAAGAACCGCGCCGATGGCGAGGACGAGGATGCCGGCGTCACCGCAGGCTTGTTCATGTATCCGGTGCTGATGGCGGCCGATATCCTGATCTTCAATGCGCACAAGGTGCCGGTAGGGCGTGACCAGATCCAGCACATCGAAATGGCGCGCGATTTCGCGCAGCGTTTCAATCATGTCTACGGGCGCGACTTTTTCACCTTGCCCGAAGCGGTGATCGACGAGCAGGTGTCCACCTTGCCAGGCCTGGATGGCCGCAAGATGAGCAAGAGCTATAGCAACACCATTCCACTGTTTGCACCGCGCGAGGAATTGCGCAAGCTGGTGTTTTCCATCCTGACCGATTCGCGCGCGCCGGGCGAAGCCAAGGACACGCAGGGGTCGGCGTTGTTTCAGCTGTACCAGGCGTTTGCCACACCGCAGGAATCTGCCGCCTTTGCGCAGGCGTTTGCCGACGGCATCGGCTGGGGCGATGCCAAGCAGCAGTTGTTCGAGCGGATCGATCAAGAGATTGCACCGCTGCGTATGCGCTACGAGGCGTTGATGGCAGAGCCGGCCAAGATCGAAGCGATCCTGCGCGCCGGTGGTGCACGTCTGCGCGCGCGCTATGCCACCCCCCTGCTGGCCGAGTTGCGCGACGCGGTGGGTTTGCGCGATCTGTCCAGCCAGGCCGCCACCGCGGCGGTGCAGGCCAGCGAAAAGGTCGCACTGCCGGTGTTCAAGCAATATCGTGAAAGCGATGGGCAGTTCTATTTCAAGTTGAACGATGGCGCGGGTGCATTGCTGCTGCAGAGCGATGGCTTCGCTTCGCCACGCGATGCCGGACAGGTGATCGCACGGTTGAAGCAGGCTACCCAAGCCAGCGATCTGCAGCTGCCGGGCGTGCATGCGCAGGTGGATGCCGACGTGATTGTTGCCGCGATGGATGCCTTGCGCGAGGCGTGAGCTGCGCGGCGCAACAGGCGTCGAGGTGGGTTGTTGCGGTTGCGTAGGTCGTGCCTGTGGCGACATGCGCGACCGCGACGCCAGGCTTGGGCCTACACTGCAGTTCCGACAGCCGCCGCGGGGTGCGAATGACAGCGACAGCCGAGTTCAACATCCACACCATCGATACCGGCTTTGGCGGCGTGCAATTCGATGCGGCATATCTGGTGGTCCAAGCGCAGCAGGCCGCCTTGATCGATTGCGGTACCTCGCTGTCGGTCCCGCAGATGCTGGCCGCGGTGCAGGCGGCCGGCTTGGCGCCAGCGCAGGTGGAGTGGTTGATCCTGACCCATGTGCATCTGGATCATGCTGGCGGTGCAGGAGCCTTGTTGTGGCATTTGCCCAATGCGCAGGTGCTGGTGCATCCGCGCGGTGCACCGCACCTGATCGACCCTGCGCGGCTGATTGCCGGCGCCACCGCGGTGTATGGCGAGGCGGACATGGCGCGCCATTACGGCGTTATCGAGCCGGTGCCGGCCGAGCGTGTGGTCGCGGCCGGCGAGGGTCATACCGTGATGCTGGGCAAGCGCGCGCTGCGCACCGTCGAGACGCCTGGACATGCGCGCCATCATCTATGCGTATGGGATGCGCGCAGCCGCAGCTGGTTCACCGGCGACACCTTCGGCCTGTCGTATCGCCAGTTGGACAGTGCGCGTGGCGCTTTCATCGTGCCGACGTCCTCGCCGGTGCAATTCGAACCCGAGGCCATGCTGCAGTCGATCGCGCGCCTGATGGACGCCGCACCAGAGGCGATGTATCTGACCCATTACGGCCGTGTCACCTCGCCAGAACCGTTGGCGCGGGCGCTGGGCGAGCAGATTCATGCGATGACCGACATTGCGCTGGGCTGCGCGCAGCGTCCGGACCGGCATCGCTGCATGGTGGCGGCATTGACCGAATTGTATCTGGAACGCGCACGCCAACATGGATGTCGGTTGGACGATGCCGCCGTGGAGCAACTGCTGGCAACGGACATCGAACTCAACGCGCAAGGGCTGGGCTGTTGGCTGGATCGTGCAGCGCGCATGCGTTAGCGCTGGTTGAGGGGTGACACACCCTCTCGAACGCTGTAGTGCGTGGTCGCGTCGTTCTGGTGCCGCTAAGGCCGGATCAGTCGGGTGCGCGGTGCCCTCACCGCTGGCGGGACACGCCGTAAACCCGTCCATGGGGGCGCGATGGCGGCCTCCATGCCGCCAACGGTCCCGCAATCGGTGAGGACACCGCACCAGAACGTTGGCTGGTGGTTTTGTTGAAAGCAGTGCACACCGACCATCTTGATGGCGCACGGGCAAGCGCCTTGCAGCCACACCGGAGATCATCCGCGCTTGGCCATGCATGCGATCGACTGCATTCTCGTGTCATTGCGCTCCGGTGTTGGTCGCACGCTTGTAAACTATGTGTCATCTACCGTTGCAAGGCCTCACCGTGAATCCGATGCGCATCCTGCTGTTGTCTGCCTGCCTGTTTGTAGGAGGTGTGGCGCAGGCCGCCAACGATCTGCCGGGCGGCGGCATCGATGCCGAGGCATTGTCGCGTCACGTGCGCTTGCTGGCGTCGGACGAATTCGAAGGGCGCGCGCCGGCCAGCGCCGGTGAGCAGCGCACGGTCGATTACCTGGTCGAGCAGTTCAAGGCGGCCGGCCTGGAGCCAGGCGGCGAGCAGGGCAGCTGGACCCAGGCCGTGCCGCTGGTGCGCGCGCAGGTGGATGGCCCGGTGCGCGCAAGCCTGCGCGTCGGGGGCAAGACCCAGGCGCTGGTCAATGGCAACGATGTGACCCTGCAAAGCCTGCGTCCGCAGCAGGCGGTCGCGTTGAAGAACGCGCCACTGGTCTTCGTCGGCTACGGCATCAGTGCGCCAGAGCGCCAATGGGACGACTACAAGGGCGTGGACCTGCGCGGCAAGATTGCGGTGGTGCTGATCAACGATGCCGATTTCGAATCGCCGCAGCCGGACGCATTCGACGGCAAGGCCGTGACCTATTACGGCCGATGGACCTACAAGTACGAAGAGGCGGCGCGGCGCGGTGCGGCCGGGGTATTGATCGTGCACGAGACGGCGCCGGCGGCGTATGGCTGGGCCACGGTGCAGAGTTCGGGCATGTCGCCGTTGTTCGACATCGAGCGCAGCGATGCCGATGCCCGCGCGCAGCACGTGCCGGTACGCGGCTGGATGCAGCGTGCATTGGCGGTGTCGTTGTTCAAGCAGGCCGGCCTGGATTTCGAACAGGCCAAGGCACGCGCGCAGCAGCGCGACTTCGCGCCCGTGGCACTGGGCGATGCGGCGTTGTCGGTGAATTTCAAGCTCAAGCGCGAGCGTGTGGTCACGCATAACGTGGTGGCCAAACTCACCGGCAGCCGGCATCCGGATGAGACGGTGATCTTCTCCGCGCACTGGGATGCATTCGGGATCGGCAAGGCCGATGCCGGTGGCGATACGATTCGACGCGGCGCCGTGGACAACGCCACCGGCGTGGCCAGCGTGCTGGAACTGGCGCGCGTGTTCGCAGCCGGCCCCAAGCCGCAGCGCACGTTGTACTTCATTGCGTTGACTGCCGAAGAAAAGGGCCTGCTCGGCGCCAATTACTACGCCGCGCATCCGCTGGCGCCGTTGGACAAGACCGTGGCCGTGCTCAACATGGAAATGTTCAGCCCCGATGGCCCGACCCGCGACATCGCCTCGTGGGGACGTGGGCGGGTGTCGCTGGAAGGCGATCTGGAAACCGCCGCCAAGGCGCGTGGTCGCAGCTATTCGCCGGATCCGAATCTGGAAGCAGGCTTCTTCTACCGCGCCGATCATTTCGCGTTCGCGCGCATGGGTGTGCCGGCGATCACCGCCGGCCCCGGCCTGGACATGCTCGACGGCGGCGTCGCGGCAGGCAAGGCACTGCGCGACAAGTATTTCGCCGATTGCTACCACCAGCCGTGCGATCGCTGGACCCCGCAATGGGATGCCAGCGGCCATGCCGCCGATACCACGCTGGTGTACGACGTGGGCGTGGCGCTGGCCAATGGCCGGCAGTGGCCGAGCTGGCAGGATGGCTCGGAATTCAAGGCGATCCGTGCCAAGAGCGATGCGGTGCGCAAGTAAGCGCGCAGGAGCGAGAGGGCGCCGTGCCCTCGAGAGAGGCCAAGCGCAGCGACCAAGACGACTGCGTTGATCGCCAGACGGGCGCAGCTGGATTCGATGCGGCCTGTGCGCTCGTACATTCGGGGTCCTGCACGCTGTCCATGCGCATCGGATGACTGAGCGCGACGCCAAGCGAACGCAGCCGCTGCCCGGTGGCCTGCATTTGCTTGTGCGTGTGCGGATCCCGCGCGCCGTCCAATCTCATCAGACGGCCGCTCGGGACGTTTGTCGTTGCTCGGTGCACAGGCTGGCGTTGTGATCAATGCCATCGCATTGAACGACTGCGTATAGGCGTGCCTACGGCTTGGCGGCGTTGGGTGAGTTGCCGCCGCCGGCACGCGTGCTCTTGTCGCCGCCGCTGCACGGATAGCGCTTTGCCAGCACCTGAACGATCAAGTCAGGTGCGGCTTGGTCCTGGCGTTTATCGGGCAGCGCGCCGATATCGGCGATGACCGCCTGCAGATCGGGCGAGCCGGTGCTGCCCGCCGGCATGCACCAGCCGGTGCGATAGCTGGCGCTGGCGACGCCGAGCAGATACGCACCGGCGCGGCTGGCCGAAACAAGCACCTTGAACTCGCGTTGCTCCGGCGCGGTGATTTCTGGCGCAAGCGATCCGTCCAGTCCGGCGTCGATCAGCTTGCGGCCGCTGAGTTCCCACGGCTCGGGGGCACGCGCCGATGCCGTGGCGGACGTTGCGAACAAGGCGGCCAGGGCCAGCCAGCGAAGAGGGTGCTGCATCTGCACGCTCGGATGCGGTGTGAAGTGCACCATAGCGCGACCGAGGTGCGGCGTGGGCTTTGGCATGTGCTCTAGAATCGAAGGTTCCGCTGCACTGCCTGGCACTGTTCCGATGTCTTCCTCTCACGATGCTGCCGCGCCTGCGCGCAGCGGGTTAGTCGTTCTCGCCTTGTTGCTGGTCTACGTGGTGTGGGGCTCGACCTATCTGGCGATCCGTTTTGCGCTGGAAGGTGGCGCGCAGCCGCTGACGATGGTGTCCGGCGCACGTTTCATCGTCGCCGGTAGCGTGCTCTACAGCGTGCTGCGCTGGCGCGGTGTGGCGGCGCCAACGCGCGCGCAGTGGAAGAACGTGGCGCTGATGGGTGCGGCGTTGCTGCTGCTCGGCAACGGCATGGTGGTGCTGGCCGAGCGCAGCGTGTCGTCCGGGCTGGCCGCCACGGCGGTGGCGTCGGTGCCGTTGTGGATGGCCTTGTTCGGCGCATTGCGCGGGCAGCATGCCAGCGGCGGCGAATGGCTGGGCATCGTGATCGGCTTTGTGGGCGTGGTGTGGCTCAACGCCGGCAGCAGCCTGACCGCGACGCCGGTTGGCCTGGTGTTGCTGCTGATCGCACCGATCGGCTGGGCATTCGGGTCGGTGTGGTCGCGCGGGCGCGATCTGCCTTCGCCGTTCATGACCGCTGCCGGGCAGATGGTGTGCGGCGGCGTGCTGCTGGTCAGTACCGGCCTGCTGATCGGCGAGCGCCCGCAGGTGTGGCCGAGCCCGCAAGGACTGCTGGCGGTGGCGTACCTGTGCGTGTTCGGCTCGATCGTGGCGTTTACCGCCTACGTGTGGCTGCTGCATCACGTGCGGCCTGCGCTCGCCGGTAGCTACGCCTACGTCAACCCGGTGATTGCGGTCAGCCTGGGTGCCTGGTTGGGCCATGAGCGCTTCAGCGCGCAGGACATCGGTGCGATGGCGGTGATTCTGGCCGGCGTGCTGGTGGTCACCTTCGCCAAGGCGCGGCGATGAGCGCGGTGTCGTCGCAGGAAGCACGCCGCGGGTTGTTGATCACCGCCTCCACCTTCGTGCTGTGGGGGCTGGTGCCGGTGTACTGGCATCTGCTCAAGGCGGTGCCGTCGCTGCAGATCATCGCCCACCGCATCGTGTGGAGCACGGTGCTGGTGGTGGCCTGGCTGCTGGCGAGCTCGGGCCTGCGTTGGTGGCGCAGCATCGCGGCGCAGCCCCGCGCGCTGGGCATGCTGGCCGGCAGCAGCGTGGCGATCGCGTTCAATTGGGGCCTGTACATCTGGGCGATCAACGCCGGGCATGTGATCGAGGCCAGCCTGGGATACTTCATCAACCCGCTGCTGAGCGTCTTGCTGGGCGTGCTGGTGTTGAAAGAGCGCCTGCGTCGCATCCAGTGGGTGGCGGTGGCCTGCGCGGCAGCGGGCGTGCTGTGGCTGACCATCGATGCCGGCGCGCCGCCGTGGATTGCGTTGGGGCTGGCGGTGTCCTTCGGTATTTACGGGCTGCTGCGCAAATTGGTGGCGGTGGATCCGGTGGCCGGGCTGGGCGTGGAAAGCGTGTACCTGTTCGTGCCGGCGTTGCTGCTGGCGGCGTGGGGCGAGCAGGGCCACGGTGGCGCGTTCCTGAGCGGCTGGAGCCTGCGGACCGACGCGATGCTGATCTTCGGTGGCGTGGTGACGGCGCTGCCGTTGATCGGTTTCGCCTACGGTGTGCGGCGCATTCCGCTGTCGTTGGTGGGCATCCTGCAATACATCGCGCCGAGCCTGCAGTTGCTGCTGGGCGTGTGGTTCTTCCACGAGCCGTTCGATCAGGGGCGCGCGATGGGCTTTGCCGCGATCTGGGTGGGTTTGCTGTTATTTGTCGGCGACAGCGTGGTGCGGTCGCGGCAGCCGGTGCTGACGCGCTAAGTCAGCCACCCTGCACGCAGTGCGTGTGGCATTCATCAGTGCGATTGCTTCGCGTCAGCGTGCGCGATTGCCGCGCTCAACTCTGCGGCATCGCCAGGGGGTTGGCTACGGCCAGCGTGGACGCGGGCAGCGCCTGCGGTGCAGGGCAATGGCTGGGGTCTTGGTGCACCTGTGCCAGCCATTGGTCGATCGGCCCGCCGAGCACGTCCAGCCGTAGCGGCAGGCTCAAATGGTTTTCGCCCGGCAGTTCGAGGTAATGCGCACGCGCGCTGGCCAGGGCCAGTGCGCGGCCGTGCGCCACCGGAATGTGTTGATCGGCATCGCCGTGCAACAGCAGCACGCAGCTGCGCGTGTCGGCCAGGGCGTGCGCGACATCGACACGGTCCAGGTCCAGCTTGAGCTGGGTGTCGGCCGCTGCAATCACCGCGTCGATATTCTGGTCGGCATAGCGCCAGCGTGCATACGCCGCCACCGCCCGCCCACGCCACCCGTGCGGCTGGCTGGCGAGCAGGTGCGGCACCATGTCGCGGATGCCGCGCCCGGCATTGGCGAAGGATTCCATCGCCACCACGCCGGTCACGCGCGGGCCGAGTTTGTCGGCCGTAAACAGCGCGGTGGCCGCGCCGTAGGAAATGCCGAACAGATACAGCGGCCCGCGGATTTCGCCGCGTGGTTGCAGGGCGTCGAGCACATCGATGACGTCGTCGGACTCGCGCGTGCCGTAGCCGGACGGCCCGCCGCCGGAATGACCATGGTTGCGCAGATCGATGGTGACCACGCGGTAGCCGGCCTGCGCAAGCTGCAGCGACCAGGGCAGCAGCGAGTCGCCATCCATCA
Organism: Xanthomonas euvesicatoria pv. euvesicatoria; assembly: GCF_020880415.1. GTDB lineage: Bacteria > Pseudomonadota > Gammaproteobacteria > Xanthomonadales > Xanthomonadaceae > Xanthomonas > Xanthomonas euvesicatoria. The sequence goes on from NZ_JAJIUJ010000105.1 coordinate 104,704, forward strand.
TCCAGCCGTGCAGCAGCACCACGGTGCCGCGCGGCGCCGGCGGTTTGGCAGTCGGTGCCTTGAAACTGAAATCCACATCCAGCGCATGCGCCGGGTCGCTGCGCTGCCCCGTGTAGCGATAGTGCATGGCGTACTGGCCGGGGTCGATCGCGCGCCAGAAGATCGGCACGCCATCGCGCGTCACCACATGCCCGCTGCGATTGGGCACCGTGGCGATGGTGGCGGCAATGCGTTCTTCGTCCAGCAGCGGCGAGGTGCCACCGGGCGCAACCAGGCGCTCGCTGAGCGAGGTCGAAGAAGAGGAGCAGCCGGCCAGCCACAGGCAGGCGCAGACCAGCAGAAGCAGGCGCGTCATGGCGATCGATCGATGCAGCAAACGGCCGAGCAGGCTACGGCCTGCCCGGCCGGCGCATCTACCGCATTGCGGTGACAGAACCATGACAGCCTGCAATACGTTCAGCCGCCGCCGCGTGCTTCGCCGCGGCTGTCACCATTGCCGATTCCCGGCGGACCAAGGCCCGCCTACACCTCACGCAGCGCCGTGGTAATCGGCAGACGCGCCGCACGCAGCGCGGGAAACAGTCCGCCCACCAGGCCGATGCCCAGCGCCCACTTCAGCCCGCTCCAGAGCAGCTCTGGCGAGACCTTGAACTGGAAGACCACCTGGCTGAAGTTACTGCCCAGCGTGGAGACGGTGTAGCCGTTGAACATCGCCCAGGCGATCGCGCCGCCCAGCAGCCCGCCCAGCAATGCCAGCAGCATGGTTTCCAGCATCAGCGCCATGATCACCGGCGTGCCGCGAAAGCCGATCGCACGCATGGTGGCGATCTCGCGCGCGCGCGTGGCCACCGCCGCATACATGGTGTTGAGCGCGCCGAATACCGCGCCCACTGCCATGATCGCCCCGATCACCGTGCCCAGGATGTTGATCAGCTTGTTCAGGCCGCCGCCCTGTTTGCCGTAGTAGGCGCGGGTGGTTTCCACATCCAGCTTGAGCCGCGGATCGGCAGCCATGGCGGTCTTGAACGCGCTGAAGCCTGCCTTGCCGTTGGTGCGCACGCTGATCGACTGATAGGCACTGCGGTTGTAGGTGGTGGCCAGCGTCTGCGCGTCGGTCCACAACTCCGAATCGTGCGCATCGCCGGAGGCGAACACGCCCACCACCGTCCACTGCTGGCTGCCAAGCGTGAGGGTCTTGCCCAGCTCCAGTCCGCGGAACTGGTTCAACGCGCCCTTGCCCACCACCATTTCGCGCAGGCCGGTGTTGAAGCGGCGGCCCTGCACGATCTTGACCTTGTCATGCACGGCCCAGGCCTGTTCGCCCACGCCACGCAGTTGTGCGTTGACGTCGGTGCCGTCGGCGCGGGAGGCGATGTTCACCACTTGCGACAATTCCGGCGACAGCATCGGGCGGCCATTGGCATCGGCCGCAATGCCGGGCAGGCTGCCGATCAGCGGCACCAGGTCGCGGGTGATCACCGAGTTGGTCTCCGCCTGCGAACCGCCGCGCAGGACGATCGCGGTGGTGTCGTCGCCGGTGCTGTTGAGCGTGGCCTGAAAGCCCTGGCCCATTGCCAGCATCGCCACCAGCACGCCGACCACGCCGGCAATGCCGACCACGATCACCGAGCTGGACCCCCAGCGCTGCGGCAGCGTGGCGATGCCGATGCGTGCGGCCGCCAGCGAGAGCCTGCCGCTGCGTGTGGCCACCAGCCACACCGCCAGCAATCCACCGATCGGCAGCAGCACCATCCACGGCAGTGCGATCCAGGCCGCCAGCCCAATTGCCAGCAGCACGACCGACAGCGCGTTGACCCCACGATCTTTCCATTTGCGTTGCATGTGCATGCTCCTGTCAGCGGCCGGCGAGTGCATCGACGATCTTCAAGCGCTGCGCGCGTAATGCCGGCAGCACACCCACCACGATGCCGATGCCGGCCATCAGCCCGACCGCGACAAGCCAGGTCTGCAGCGGCACGGTCTGGGTCGGCATCAGGCCGCCGCTGCGCGCTGCAACCGCCGGGATCACCAGCGCCGCCAGCCCCATGCCGATCAGCCCGCCCAGGCCGATCAGCAACATCGACTCCACCATCACCAGGCTCAGCACGGTGCGGTCCTGAAAGCCCAGCGTCTTGAGCGTGGCCAGCTCCGGAATCCGCTCGCGCACGGCCTGTGCCATGGTGTTGTCGGTCAGCAGCAGCAAGGTGAAAAACACCGCGGCCATGATCGAGGTGACGATCAAGCCGATATCGGCAAACTGCTTGACGAAGGCTTGCTGAAATGCCGATTCGGTCTGCGACTTGGTTTCATGGTCGGAGTTGGCCGACAACGCATCGATGGCCTGCGCCACGCGCGATGCCTGGTCGGCGTTGCGCAGCGTCACCGTGTACCAACTCACCCTGCTTTTGATGTAGTCGTTGGACTCGTCGAAGTACTTCCAGTTCATCATCAACTGGCGTTCCTGGTTGGCGGCCACGGTGCGGTCTTTCATGCGGAAGATGCCGACCAGTTGCAGCGGCCAGTCGTTGCTGCCGCCGCGCGGAAAGATGGTGGCCTGCAGCGGAATGGTGTCGCCGATCTTCCAGCCATTTTCCTTGGCCAGGCTTTCGCCGACCACCGCGCCGGTGCGCGTGGTCTGGAAGGCCTTGAGCTGGTCCTTGGGCAACTGATATTCGCTGTAGACGTCGAAGAAATTGGGCGCCACCGAAAAATTCGGAAAGAAGTTCTTCGGGTCGCGATAGATGCCGCCGAACCACATCGCCGAGGTCACGTCGCGCACGCCCGGCACGCTGCGGATCTGGTTTTCCAGATTGATCGGCAACGATTGGGTGATCGACAGACGCGAGGCCACCACCAGCCGGTCCACGCCGCTGACGCTGCCGCCGGAGGTGAAGGCCACGCGCACCGAATCGAGCATGCCGAACAACAAGAACGCCGCCACCACCGAGAGCAAGGTCAGCAAGGTTCGGGTCTTGCTGCGGAACAATTGGGCCCACACCAACGCGAGATACTTCATGGCAGCGCTCCCTTACAGTGCAAGCGGCGCATCGGCCAGCTCGCCCTTGTCCAGATGGATGGTGTGGGTGGCGTATTCGGCAGCCTTGGGGTCGTGGGTGACCATCACGATGGTCTTGCCATGTTCGCGATTGAGTTCCTGCAGCAGGCGCAGGATTTCTTCGGCGTTGTGGCGGTCCAGATCGCCGGTGGGCTCGTCGCAGATCAGGAAAGTAGGGTCGGAGACAATTGCGCGCGCAATCGCCACGCGTTGCTGCTGGCCGCCGGACAATTCGCTGGGCTTGTGGTTGCGACGCTCCTGCAGGCCGACCAGGGTCAATGCGATCTCGGCATTGCGCTTGCGTTGGGCGGCATTGAGCGAGGTGAGCAGCAATGGCAGCTCCACATTCTTTTGCGCGGTGAGCATCGGCATCAGGTTGTAGAACTGGAATACGAAGCCGACGTGGTGGCTGCGCCAGGTCGCCAGCTGGCCGCCGCTCATGCGGTCGATGCGCTCGCCTTCGATCTCGATCTCGCCACCGCTGGGGTTGTCCAGCCCGCCGATCAGATTGAGCAAGGTAGTCTTGCCCGATCCGGAGGGGCCCATCAATGCCACGAAGTCGCCGCTGGCGATCTCCAGATCGATGCCGTGCAGCACCTGCACCTGCTCGGGGCCGCGTTGGTAGGTCTTGGTGATGTTGCGCAAACTGACGAGAGCGGACATGGCAACTCCTGGCGGTGCGATGGAAGAGGTGACAGCAGTGCGCAGAGCGACTGCGGATGTGGTGCGGCACTGCAGTAACACGAGGAACTGAAATGCGATGAAGCGATGGGGCGAGTGCAGGCAAGGCATCGACTGCTGTGGCGACACCTGTGCGGCGCACGCTGCCGATGCCTGAAACGTGCCTGCGACGACAACGGTTGAGATATTGACGAACATCGCAACTGCAGATACGCAAGCACAGCCGATACCGCGTTACTGGATTTCACCGGCGTTCCCTCGCAGCGCGATGCAGGCGCCTGCGTCGTTGCCGTTTCCATCAACGCGCTTTCCGTATTCCCCTGAGTGGTGACCGCCTGCGCTGTGTTGGTTGTGCGTTACTCGGCAGCGTCCGGCGCTGCTTCGGTCACCTTGTCGCCATCGTTCAAGGTTTGCGGCGGATTGAGTACCACGCTGTCGCCTGCGGCCAGGCCGGAGAGCACCTGCCTGTCTTCGCCCATCACCATGCCAGTGGTGACGGCATGCGCGCTGACGGTGTTGTGCTCGCCGACCACGAACGCGACCGTGCGCGTGTCGCGCTCCACCAGTGCGGCGGCCGGGACGCGCACGCCCTGCGGCTTGGCTGCTTGCTGCGGTTTGGCCTGCTCCAGAAAGCTGACCCGGACACCCATCTCCGGCACGATGCGCGGGTCCTTGACCTTGAGCGCCACGCGCACTTTCACCGTGGCCTTGCCGCGGTCGGCGGTGGGGATGATGGCGATGACCTCGCCTGGAATCTTCCATTCCGGGTAGGCGTTGAGCACCGCTTCCACCGGCATCTTGGGTTGCACGCGGCCGATGTAGGACTCGCCCACTTCCACCTCGATTTCCAGCGATTCCATGTCCACGATGGTGCCGATACCGGTACGGGTGAATCCGCCGCCGGCCGACAACGGCGAGACGATTTCGCCCGGCTGCGCTGCCTTGGCGGTCACCACGCCGGCAAACGGCGCGCGCACCACGTTGAAGTCAGAGCGGATACCGGCAATGGCCAGTTGGTCGGAAGCGACCTGCACATTGCGCTGCGCGTTCTGCAGCTGGGCGCGCAAGGCATCGCGCTGCGCAATGGCCTGGTCGTATTGCGAGCGCGACACCAGCTGCGCACCCACCAACGACTGCAGGCGCGTGGCATCGGCGTTGGCTACCGCCAGTTGCGCCTGCATGTTGTCGACCTGGCTGCGTGCGGCCGACAACTGCGAGGCCGACAAGCTGCGCTGCGCATCGGCATCGAGCGGGTCGAGTGTGGCCATCACCTGGCCCTGTTCGACGCGCATGCCTTCTTCGATCATCACCTCGCGCACCTTGCCGGTGACTTGCGCCGACACCGTGGCCATGCGTCGTGCCACCACATAGCCGGAGGCGTCCAGCACCGATGCGCTGCTGCTGCCGGCGCTGATCGCCACCACCGGCGCGGTCTGCACCTGCACCACCGGGCGGCGCGTGAACCACCACGCGGCGGCGGCCAGCACGATGACGAGGATCACTGCGGCGAGGATCCAGCCGGTACGGCGGGCGGGCGGCGGCGTGGCAGGGCGCTGGCGGTCGATGCGGAGTTGCTTGAGCAGATCGGCGGAAGTGTTCATCGATGACCAGGACGGAAGGCTGCGCGAAATGTGACGGTCTACAGGCGATGCCGCAAGCTGCCGGAAGTCACCAACTGCGGTGCGGCGACGAACGGTCGATGCGCCGATGCCACCGCCAGATGGTGCGCAGCATGCAGTCAGCGCGGCGCGCTCACCAGTGACAGCTGTCATCTGCACACCATGACACCGGCAACTGGTGCACCAGCGCTGCGGCAGGCCATGCTGGCGGCTCCTCCGGCAATCCGCTAACGGCATGCTTTCCTTTGCATTTGCAGACTGCACGTATCTGGCTTGCGCTTGCGCAGGCCAATCGCAACCCCGGTGGGCGATCGCATCGCAGCAAGCACCGGGAGCATGCATGAGGCCGCTCACCCGTATCGTCCTGCACGCAGCCGCACGCAGGCGGGCCCGGCAGTGGCAGAATCCGCTCATCCACACGGACCTTCGCTGATGCGCCCCCGGTTTCCCGCATGGCTTCGCCCCGCCGCCAGTTCGCAGGTTGCCGCGCGGCTGGCGCAGGGCCAATCGCCGTGGATGGACAGCGTGCACCTGCTGTGGTCGGCCTGGGTATTCGTGGTGCCGGTGTTTTCTGCGCGGGGCTACGACAGGACCTGGCTGTTGTGCACGCTGCTCTCGTATCCGGTTTTCCTGCTGCTGTACGCACGCATGTTGCTGGCGCCACGCGGCACCTTGTATCGCTACGCCTGGGCGATGGCGGTGATGAGTGCCGCCTTGTTGCCGGTGTATTCGTCGGGCATCAGCTACTTCATCTTTGCCTGCCTGAGCTTGCGTCCCTCCACGCGGCCTGGGTTGTGGCGGCACTTTGCGATGTTGCTGCTGATGAATGCGTTGTACCTGAGCTGGGCGCACTGGCTCGGGTTGAGCATGCAGGCGCTGGTGTGGATGCCGGTGACGGTGCTGGGCATGGCCGCCGTGGGCGCGGTGTACAGCATCAACGAACGCAAGGACGCGTTGCTGCGCTTGTCGCAGGACGAAGTTCGTCGTCTGGCGGCCACTGCCGAACGCGAGCGCATCGGCCGCGACCTGCACGATCTGCTTGGCCATACCTTGTCGCTGGTGGCGCTCAAATCCGATCTGGCTGCGCGCCTGATCGAGCGCGACCCGCAGGCCGCACGCAACGAGATCGACGCGGTGGCGCAGGTCTCGCGCGAGGCGTTGGCGCAGGTACGACGCGCGGTCACCGGCATCCGTGCTGCCGGCCTGGTTGCCGAACTGGCATCGGCGCGGGTGCTGCTGGACCTGGACGGCATTGCGCTGGAGCAACAGCTGGAGCCGCTGGCCTTGCCGCCCGAGCACGAAACCGCGCTTGCGCTGGTGGTGCGCGAGGCGGCCACCAATGTGCAGCGCCACGCGCAGGCAAGACGCGTGCGTGTGCAACTGCGCGCGCACGGCGATCAGGCCGTGCTGGAGATCACCGACGACGGCCGCGGCGGCGTGATCGTGCCGGGCAACGGCCTGGACGGCATGCGCGCACGCCTGCACGGCCTGGGTGGCGCGCTGGATGTGCAGGCCTTGCCGCGCGGCATGCGATTGCGCGCCAGTGTGCCGTTGCCGCGGCCTGCGGTTGTCCCCGCAACGCCGCCGGTGATGCCGCAGCCGCTCTAACGCGCCGTGGTTGCGCTGCCAAGTGCACGGCATGCGTCGGCGCTGTTATCGTGCGCAACCGTTGCATGCATGCGAGCGCGACCGATGATCCGGGTGTTGTTGGCGGAAGACCAAGCCTTGCTGCGTGGCGCGCTGGTGGCCTTGCTCGGACTGGAGGACGATATTGCGGTGGTCGGCAGCGCCGGCGATGGCGAAAGCGCGTGGCGCGAACTGCAGCGCCTGCAGCCGGACGTGCTGGTCACCGATATCGAGATGCCTGGCCTGACCGGGCTGGAACTGGCGCAGCGGATCCAGCGCCAGGCGTTGCCGGTACGGGTCATGATCGTCACCACGTTCGCGCGTCCGGGATTTTTGCGCCGTGCCCTGGATGCCGGCGTGGCCGGGTATCTGCTCAAGGATGCGCCGGCCGAACAGCTGGTCGATGCGTTGCGGCAGGTGCACCGCGGCGGGCGGGTGATCGACCCGCAGCTGGCCCTCGATGCGTGGGTGGAAGCAGACCCCTTGAGCGAACGCGAACGGACTGTGCTGCGGCTGGCCGGCGAAGGCCGCTCCGCCAGCGAGATCGCCCAGCAGTTGCAGCTCTCGCACGGCACGGTGCGCAATTACCTGTCCGAATGCATCGGCAAACTGGGCGTGGCCAATCGCATCGAAGCCTACCGCCTGGCGCGGCAGAAGGGCTGGTTGTAGTGCAGCCAGTCGATGGTTTGCGTGCGCGGGAAGCTGACGTTTTCGGGGTGCGGGATTGCATGCAGGTGCGCCGCGCCTAATCGACGCGAGCGCACCACAAAGCCGCCATCGACGACGGTGCATCGGTTGCTTCATCCGCCAATCTGCAGCTATTCCAAACGCGTGCGAAGGCATGCGATTTGCACCCAGGTACACTGCACAGCATCGAAAAACACGGCGAGCGATGCATGAAATCTCTGTGGCTTTCGGGCCTGCTGTGGATATGCGCCTTCAACGCGTCCGCCGAGCAATTCAAGATATTGGTGGCTGCCATTCCCAACCAGTATCACCACGACTATATCCCCGTGGCCAAGCCGCAATTCGAAGCGATGGCGCGCAAGCATTATGTCCAGATGGTGTGGGCGTGGAATGCCAAGGCGTTCGATGGCGACCTGTCGCAATACGCGGCCATCGTGTTGCTCAATACGCCGGCCACCGATCTCGACCCAGCGCAGCGGGCCAACTTCCAAAAATACGTGCGTAACGGCGGCGGCGTGGTCGCGGTGCACAAGGCCTTTGCGATCAAGCGCGGTGAATGGGAGTGGTACGACCACATGATCGGCCGCTCGTTCCGCACCCATCCGTACATGCAAACGGCGATGGTGGATGTGGCCGACGCCAATTTCCCGGCCACTGCCGGCCTGCCCAAGCGCTGGGTATGGAGCGACGAATGGTACGAATACGATCCGCCCTACAGCGACGACTTGGTCACGCTACTCACCGTCGACGAACGCAGTTATGACCCCACCTTGATCTGGCCAGGGCAGGTCGCCAAGGGCATGGGCCAGCAGCACCCGGTGGCGTGGTACCACCACTTCGAAGGTGGCCGCATCTTCGCCACTGCGCTGGGCCATCTGGCCGAAGCCTACAACGACCCACGCTATCTGGAACACTTGTACGGTGGGATCTATTGGGCGGCCACCGGCAAGGGCATCGAATCATCTGCGCCAGCGGCCAGAACAAAACGCCAGCGTTAGGCACCAGCCCTTCTCCCAGGCGGGAGAGGGGTGGGTAAGGCGACGGGCGAGGCCAGCCGCGTGGGCCTACTTCAATCGGCTGCGCCCGCATCCTCGTCCGCCCCTGCGGGGCACCTCCTTCCCCATGAAGGGCAGACGATGTCCCAGGGAGAAGGAACTGCGTGCTGCCACTGTGTGCCGATCATCTGCCAAGCCGCGTCAGCCCACCATCAACTGCGACCCCATCACCGCGCAGACTGCTCTCCACGCGCCATGCTGGAAAACACCCCGTCGCGGCGTACCCAGGCGTGAAACAACGCCGCGCTCAGATGCCCCAGCACGGTGGCAAATAACAGATACGCCAGCCAGCCATGCGCGCTGCGCAGCCAGGCATACAGTGCAGGATCGTGCGGTGCGATCGCCGGCAGGTTCGCGCCTGGCCACAGCACGATCGGGTAGGCGCCGGCCGACAGCATCGCCCAGCCGATCAACGGCATGCCCAGCATCAATGCATACAGCAGCCAATGCGAGGCAATCGCGGCAGCCCTTTGCCATGCCGGCAGATCGGCCGGCAGCGGCGGCGGGCGATGGCGCAAGCGGTTGATCAGGCGCAGCACCGCCAGGATCAGAATCGCGATGCCCAGCGGGCGATGTAGATCGATCAACCACGGCCGCTGCGTCACCGAGGCCACCATGCCCACGCCGACGAACAGCATGGTCAGGATCATCGCGGCCATCAGCCAGTGCAGCACGCGCGCTGGCAGATTGAAGTGGGTACGGCGGCTCATTGGCGTGCTCCCTGGCCGGTGGCGGCGCTGCCCGTGCCGTTGGCGATCTCGCGCTCGCGGCGGTTGAACGATTGCGAATACACCGACGAGCGCGCTGCCAGAATCGGGTCATTCGATGCGGCAAGGCCCTTGGGCAAAATCAACGGGTCGTAATTGAGATCGCGACACGGGCCGGTGGCCTGCGGCTGCGCACGCTCGATCGAGAGCGTGCCGGCCACGATCTGCTTGCGGCGTTCCGGCCACGGTTGCGACGGGTCGTCCACCGCATCGCCGGGCTCGGCGATGGTCAGCACCATGTCCCAACGCAGCGGCCCGTGCGCCAGCCGCGCGTCCAGGTCGGTGGCGAGAAAATCGCCATCGGCCTGCTTGCGTTGCGCGGCGCTCAGTTCCTTGAATGGCGTATGCGGGCGCATCGACCAGCGGATGTAGCGTTCGCGTCCGTCGGCGGCAATCGCGCGGAACGCATTGACGCCGTTGTATTGCGTATTGGCCCAGCTGTCCGACCACGGCGCAGTCTTGGCCCACTGCTGGAACTTGGCCGCTTCCGGATACTGCTTGCCGAACGCCGCCAGTTTTTCGGGGTCCGGCTTGCCGGTGGCCGGGTCTGGCTTGGAGGCCACGTTGAGCGCCTGAAAGCCGGCCGGCGTGGCGACCACGAAGAACGGGAAGCTGTTCATCGCCGTGCGCCATTCCTGCCCATCGTCGCTGCGCAACAGCAGCGCCATGCTGCGTACGCGCGCCTGCCCGTCCGGCCCGTGCGGGTCGCCGCCGCCGATCGACATGCGCCCCAGCACCGGCGTGCTGGGCTGGCTGAAGATGCGTGCCGACGACAGCCAGGTGGCCTTGCCGCTGGACTGGAATTGCCCGCTCACGCACACCCCTTTGGTATGCGCGCGGCGAAAGCCCGGATGCGGCGGCCCGCTGGATTCGATGGTGTCGGTCATGCGCGCGGCAGTGAGCCGGTCGCCACCGATCCAGCCGGCCGTCCAGGCAAACGCAAGCGCAACGCCGCCGGCAATGGCGGCAATCCCCAACAATGGCAGCACGGGGCGGCGCGCGCGCGGGGGCGAGGGAGGTGGCAACGTCATGGCTGGCTCCGGTGGTCGATACTGTGAGTGGTTGATACGAGTGAGACGACATGCGAGCCGCGTTATTCCCTCGTCCACCAACGACGGTGGCACGCACCGATCGCGGGAATAATCCACGCTCCAGTGCGTCTACCGTGTGATGCCACCACCACGCCCGCCAATGGATGCTCTGGACGATGACCAACTGCGCGCCGTGCTGCCGGCGCTGCGCCGCTTTGCGCGCTCGCTGAGCGGCGAGCCCGCCAGCGCCGACGATCTGGTGCAAGCCACACTGGAGCGCGCGCTGCGGCGGTGGCACACCCGGCATACCGCCGAAGCCCTGCAGCCCTGGCTGTTCGCCATCCTGTACCGGCAGTTTCTGGATGGGCAGCGGCGTGCCGCGCGCTGGCAGCGGGTCGTGGGCCTGTTCGCGCCGCAGCAGCCCAGCCAATCCGCGTCCGCTGAGCAGGTGCACGACGGCCGTGCCATGCTGGCCAGCCTTGCATCATTGCCGGCCGAACAACGCGCGTTGTTGCTCTTGGTCAGCGTGGACGGTTTCAGTTATCGCGAAGTGGCCGATACCCTCGGCATCCCGATCGGCACCGTGATGTCGCGCCTGTCGCGTGCGCGCGAACGCCTGCGTGCCGTGAACGAAGGCCAGGTGAATCACGCACCTGCATTGAGGATCCTGAAATGACCACCATACCGCCCGACGAACACGCGCTGCACGCCTACGTCGATGGCCGCCTGACGCCGGAGCAACATGCAGCAGTGGCAGCCTGGCTGCAGGCACATCCCGCTCAGGCCGCGCGCGTGGCGGCCTGGAAGCGCGATGCCGAAGCGCTGCGTGCCGCACACGCCGGCCTGATGGCGGAGACTGGCGCCGTAGCCTTCACGCCTGCGGCGATTCGCCGTGGCTTGCAACAGCGCCGTCGTGCCGCGTTTGCCGTGGCCGCCAGTTGCGTGCTGGCACTTGGCCTGGGTACCGGGCTGGGCTGGCAGCTGCATGCGAGCCGGATCGCCAGCCAACGCGTGCCGATGGCCGATGCAGTGGCCGCCTACCGCCTGTTCGCCGATGCCGACGCGCATCGGGGCGTTGGGTTGGACGTGCAGCGCCGCGCCGAGTTGGAACCGTGGTTGCGCACGCATTTCGGCAACGCAGGCGCGGTGCCGGATCTGCGTGCGCAGGGGTATACGTTGCGCGGTGGGCAATTGCTGTCCACACCGGAAGGCGCGGCCGCGATGCTGGTCTACAGCGATGCCGACGGCGCACGCATTGGCCTGTATCTGCGTCCACGCAGCGGCCCGATGCCGACCGGCGAGCGCCGCGATGGCCGGCTGTTGGCGCAGTACTGGGCCGAAGGCGACACCGCATTCGCGCTGGTCGGCCCCGCGACGCAGACACGCATGCGCACGATCGCGCCGTTGTTGCGTCGCCAGGGCTGACCAGCGCAGCGCAAGCGTTGTGCTGGCCTCAGCCTGATTGCAGCGCTGCCCGCGCTCAGCCGCCGTAGCGTTGTTGCAGCATGGCGAACGCCGAGCGCAGTGCCAGCGCTTCGCCGCCGGCGGGGCGGCCGGGGCGGTCGCTGTCATTCCAGGCGTAGACGTCCAGATGCGCCCACGGCCGGCCGGGTGCCACGAAGCGTTCCAGATACAGCGCGGCGGTGACGGCGCCGGCCATGCGCGAGCCGGCGTTGGCCATGTCGGCTACATGGCTGTTGAGATAACGCAGGTATGGGCGCCATAGCGGCATGCGCCACACCGGGTCGCGGGTCTGTTCGCCGGCACTGATCCAGGCCTGCGCCAGCGCATCGTCGTTGGCAAAGAGCGCCGGCAGGTCCGGGCCCAGCGCGATGCGTGCCGCGCCGGTAAGCGTGGCGAAATCCAGGATCAGATCCGGGTGCTGCTCGGTGGCATAGCTCAGCGCATCGCACAGCACCAGGCGGCCTTCGGCATCGGTGTTGTCCACTTCCACCGTCACGCCGGCGCGGGTGGTGATCACTTCACCAGGGCGGAATGCATCCGGGCCCACCGCGTTCTCCACTGCCGCAATCAGCAGCGTCAGCCGCACCGGCAACTGCTGCGCCATTACCAGACCGGCCAGCGCCAACGCATGCGCCGCGCCGCCCATGTCCTTTTTCATGTTGCGCATGCCATCGGCCGGCTTCAGATCCAGCCCGCCGGTGTCAAAGCACACACCTTTGCCGACCAGCACCAGATGCGGATGCGCCGTGTCACCCCACTGCAACTGGATCAGTCGCGGCGCGCGATGCGAGGCGCGCCCCACGGCATGGATGGTGGGGAAGTTCTGCGCCAGCAACGCGTCGCCGACGATCGCATCGACTTGTGCGCCATGCGCCTGTCCCAGCGTGCGTGTGGCCTCTTCCAGATGCTGCGGGCCCATGTCTTCGGTGGGCGTGTTGACCCAGTCGCGCACGCGCAGGCACGCCTCGATCAGTGCATGCGTATGTGCCGAGGGCGTTGCAGCCAGTTCGGCCGGCGCGCGCGGCACCTTGCGATAACGTGAAAAGCGATAAGTGCCCAATCCCCAGCCCAGATGCAGCAATGCCTGCTCGGCATCGCTCAGCGGGTTGGCCAGCGTCCAGCGGCTGGCCGGCGGTAGGGCCATCGGCGCATGCGCGTAGGCGTAGGCATCGGCCCGGTCACCGATCCCCAGGACCGCGCCGGCCAGCCCGTTGTCGCCCGGCAACAACAGCACGCTGCCCGGCGCGGCATCGAAACGCTGTGCCTGCGCCCACGACAGCACACCGGTGGGCTGCTCCGCGCACCAGCGCGTAAAGTTCTCGCGGTCGAGCACATACAGCGGCAAGGCTGCGGCATGGGGATCGGTGAAACCGGTGAGGTGCGACATGGAAATCCTCGAGTGCAGCGCCGTGCGCCGCGCAGAGTGGCTCAGGCGGGAAGGGTGATGCCGGCGTTCATCGGGCCTGGATGCGGCTGCTGCGCGTCCAGCCAATCGGCCAGCCCGGTCATGCTGTCGAATTCCAGATCCGGCTGCTGGGTGGGATGCGACCACACCGCGCCCTCGCGATTGATCCAGCAGGCGCGCAGGCCGGCATCCAGCGCGCCCAGCACGTCCATGCGCACGTGGTCACCCACATGCAGCACTTCCGAAGGCGGCACCTCGAGCCGGGCACAGGCGGCCAGGAAGATGCTCGGGTCGGGCTTTGCGCTGCCGTGTTCGCGCGAGCCCAGTTGAAACGCAAAGTGGTGCATCAGCCCGATGCGCTGCAAATCGGCATTGCCGTTGCTGAGCGCGGCCACCGGCACATGGGCGGCAATGCGCGCCAGCGCGTCGAGCGCATCCGGGTAGCATTCCACCTGGTTACGCGCCGCATAGAACACCTCGTAGGCCGGCTCCAGCAACGCCAGATCGCCGCCGCTCTCGCGCAACGCCATTTCCAACGTCAATCGGCGCAGCGCGCTGAGGTCGTGATGCAGGTGCGGGTTGTCGGCAAAGCTGCGCTCACGCAACTGGCGCATCGCCTCCACCGGAAAGCGCTCGGCAGTCACCGGGCTGTGCTCGCGCATCCAGTCGTACAGCACCTGATCGATCCGCGCCCCGATCGGCGCAAAGGGCCACAACGTATCGTCGAGGTCGAGGGTGATGGCGCGGATGTGGAAGCTCATCGCACGATTGTAATGCCGGGAATGGAGAGTCGGGAATCGAGAATGGGCAGAGCACCGCCTCTGCGCTTGCGATTCCCAACTCCCGATTCCCCATTCGCGGCTACTCAAGCAACCGCGCCCAGCGCTGCATCCCGTCCACCCGGCTCAGCACCATCTTGATGCAGACCAGCAACGGCACCGCCAGCAGCAGGCCGACCATGCCCCACAGCCAGCCGAACAGCATCAGCGCCAGGATCAGCATCAGCGGCGAGATCGCCATGCGTCGGCCCAGCACGATCGGCGTCACCACCTGGCCTTCGATCGTGTGCAGGGCCAGGTACAGGATCGCCGGCAGCAGCGAGGACAAGGTGGTGCGAAATTCCACAAAACCCATCAGCAGCATCAGCATCACGCCGATCAACGGGCCGACATACGGTGCGAAATTCAGCAATGCGACCACCGTTCCCCACAGGATCGCTTCGGGCAGCGGAATCTGCAGCACAGACAAAATGCCGGCAAATACCAGCCCGACCAGGGTGTTGATCACGCTGATGGTGAGCACGTAGCGCGAGACCTCGCGCTCGATGTCCAGCATGATCTCGGTGGTGAACCGTTGCTGCTGCCGGTTCGGTAGCAAGGCGATCGCATGCCGTTGCAGGCTTTCGCCATACACCATGAAGAAGAACGTCAGCAGCACCACCGCCAGCACCGAAGCCGCCAGCTTGGGCGTGCGGACCAGCGCCTTGTAAGGGTCGTCCATCTGCGTGCGAACGATCTGCACGCCGCGCTGGCCTTCGCCACCGGCCGCGCGTGCAAAGTTTTCCGCTGCCTGGTTGGCTTGCATCACCGGCTTGGTGAGATCGCGCACATCGCGCGCAATCTGGCGCATCTGCCGTGGTGCCTGTTGCACCCATTCGTCGGCAGGGCCGGCCAATTGCGTGGCCAACGTGACGGTGCCGGCCAGGCCTAGGCACAGGATGAGCAAGGCGCCGAGAAACCGCGGGATGTACAGCTTGCGCAGACCCCGCAGGATGGGGTTGCCGATCAGCGCGAAAAACGCGGCCAGCATGATCGGCAGGATGATCGTCTGCGCTGCCCAGAGGGTGTAACCAACAGCGAGCGTGGCCAGCACCACCAGCGAGGCCGGCGCGCGCGGGCGGGGCGCCGGTGCGGGCGGAAGCGAATCTGCCGCGGTGACGGCATCCGGTGAGTCGACGGGAAGAGACATGCGCGCCCTGGCAGCAGACTGGCGTGCTGCCAGCGGTGCGCCATTATCGGCGCAATGCGTCAACGGCGCGCACAGAGCCTGTGGGCAGGATGTCAGCGAACCAACGCTAGTCTGGCGAACTCGGCAGCAGCGCCCCTGTGCAGGTCGCGGGGCGTAGAGTCGGTTGTCGAAGTGGGATTGCCAGTGACCGCAGGATCCTGCCGCATGCTACTGACTGCGACAGCACGCATGCCGTGCGGAATTGGTGGTCAGGCGTCAGCGCTCTGGGCGAGGAAAGGACCATTCGTCGCACGATTCCCGCATTTCAGCGCTGATATCCGTCAGCCTTCGCAGCGAGCAGTTATCCAGCGGAAATAGACAGCGCGGATGCCAGCATTGCGGGCCCGTCGTGCAGCGGTCTTTCAAGCATTTACCAAGCGCACTACGCGCGGACTGCATGCAGCGCCGGGATCAGAACGCAGCGCCAGGACCAAACATGACCATGTGGCGGTGGCACCTCTTCAAAGCGGCACTGGTATGTTGATGCCTTGCACAGGCAATCCGCTGCTGTCGACGGCGGCCTGGCAAAGCCCTAGCCGCCGTGAATACCGTCCGCGCTCAGGCGGCGCGGTCGGCCGGGACCTGCACCACGGTCACCGGCGGGTCGGCTGCAACTTCCTCGGCATTGTCTGCCGCACGTTCGGCCTGCTCGGAAGCCTCCTGCGCACGGTGTGCAGTGAACAACGCAGAGATGGTACTGATCATCTGCAGAAGCTTGGGAATACCGCCAAGCTTGCTGGCGATGCTGCCCAATGCCGCTTGCGGTTCGTTGCGGCCGGTAACGAAGCCGAGCCCGAAGCCCACCGTTACGATCCGCAGTGGCGACCACCCGGCACGCCAGGTCTGGCGGAGTTCGCTCCAGTGCAGACGCGTTTCTTGCGCGCGTCCTTCGACCAGAAACTCGGCGCGTTCGACGCGTTGACGCAAGGTTCCAAACTTCATGGGCGTGCTCCACTGGCAGAGGTTGCCGCATCATCGTCCTTGCTCGGGTCATCGAAAATTCCCAGCTTGATGAGCTGACGGCGCGTTGCATTCATGCCGGTGTGGTCGAAGTAGAAAAACACGCGCCATGCCGCGATGCCGGTCACCAACAGACTCGCCAACGCAGTGAAAAACATCGCCTGGAACCACGACAGCCCGGCACGTTGCAGCAGGGCGATGATGGCACCGGCCAGCAGCAACCACGACGAGGCACCGAACACCACGGCTACGCAGGCCCAGGCCAGGCCACGCCCGAATGCGCTGCGTGCCAGTTGCAGATCGGCCGACACCAGCCGGCGCAAGGCGCGGCTGGTGTCCTTGGCCGAGCCCAGCGCTGCACGGCCGGCTGCGCCGACCGCACGTACGCTTTCGTCCAGTCCTGGCGTCTGCGCGCTTGCGTCTGGCGCGTCGGTTCCGGCAGCGGGAGAGGCCTGATCGCTCACGACTTAGTTGTCGTTGCTGCGTGCCAGCTTGGCGATGACCCAGCCAGCGGCGAAGGCAACGCCGAAGGCAGCCAGCGGACGCTCGCGAATCAGATCGGTGGCGCTTTCCAGCAGATCGTTGCCCTTGGCAACCAGGACATCCATCTGCTCCTTGGCAGCGGCACCGCCGAACTCGGCAGCGGCCATGCCGGCCAGCGCGGTGTCGGACAGCTCGGCCTTGACGTTGGCGCGACCGAGCTTGAGCTCATCGCCAGCGGCGCTGGTGGCGCCCCTGACCGCTTCGCCAGCGGCGCTCGCTGCCGACTTCAGGTGGGTGCCGGCTTCGCTCAGGTTTTCCTTCAGCTGATCGGTATTGGTGGGGCTCATGCGATATCTCCTTCGGTCATTGATGGCAGCCGCCACTCACGTGCGGTCGAGCGGTAGCAATAGCATCGGGGGGGTGTAGGAGGCGTTAGTGGAAGCAACGCCCGGTACACATCGCGTCAACGCATCAGCGCGTCGTACTGCGCGTTGCCACGCAGGATGCGCACGACAAGCTGCTGCGGTTTACGCTGGAAATTGGCCCGCCAGCTGGCAAGGTCGGCGAACTCGCCCACGCTGCTGGCCACGATCACATCGCCAGCGACCAGGCCGTTGGCGGCAGCGCGACCGCCGCGTTTGACCTCGCTCACCATCACCCCGGTGATGCCTGACTGACGCAGCGATTCGGGGAGATCGACGAAGGTCGCGCCGGTCAGGCGCGGGTCCAGCATGTCGCCGGTGACGGCGCGGTCCTGCTCTTTCAGCGTGGCCTTGAGCTTGAGCGGCTTGCCATCGCGACGGATGTCCAGGGTCACCGCACTGCCAACCGCCTGCAGGCCTTCGTAATTGTGGAGCGCCTCGGCGCTGTCCACGCGCTGGTCGTTGGCCGCTACCACGACATCGCCCGGTTGCACGCCTGCCGCCGCCGCTGCGGAGCCCGGCAACACCCGTGTCACCAAGGCGCCGCGCAATGAATCCACGCCAAGGCCCTGCAACATTTGCTGGGTGAGGTTCTGGGTTTCCAGGCCGAGCGTGCCGCGCACCACCACGCCCTTGGTCACCAATTGCTCGACGACATTGCGCGCCAGGTTGGACGGAATCGCCAGCCCAAGGCCGATATTGCCGGCCATGCTGCCCTGTGGATTGAAGCTGGCGGTATTGATGCCCACCAACTGGCCTTGCAGGTTGACCAGCGCGCCGCCCGAGTTGCCGGGGTTGATCGAGGCGTCGGTCTGGATGAAGTTCTGATAGCCCAAGCCGCGAATTCCGCTACGCCCTACCGCCGAGACGATGCCGGAGGTGACGGTCTGGGTGAAGCCGAACGGGTTGCCGATGGCCACCACGAAATCGCCCACGCGTAGCGCGTTGCTGTCGGCCAGTTTGATATCGGTGAGGTTGTCGGCCTTGATGCGGATCAGCGCAATATCGGTATCGGCATCGGAGCCGATGAACTCGGCCTTGACCGTGCGTCCGTCGCCGAGCGTCACCTGCACGTCGTCGGCGTTTTCGATGACGTGGTGATTGGTCAGTACGTACCCTTTTTGCGCATCGATGATCACGCCCGAACCCAGCGATTCGTTGATGCGGTCCTGCGGCACCTGCGGAAACAGCCGGCGCAGGATCGGGTCATTGAAGAACGGATTGCGGACGCGCACCACCTGTTTGGTGTTCACGCTCACCACCGCGGGCATGGCCTGCTGCAGCATCGGCGCCAGCGATGGCACTGGCTGGCCGGCCACCGCAGCCGGCAATGCGGCGGCCGTTGGCAGGGTAAAG
This sequence comes from Xanthomonas euvesicatoria pv. euvesicatoria, assembly GCF_020880415.1. GTDB lineage: Bacteria > Pseudomonadota > Gammaproteobacteria > Xanthomonadales > Xanthomonadaceae > Xanthomonas > Xanthomonas euvesicatoria. The sequence continues at coordinate 123,322 of NZ_JAJIUJ010000105.1, forward strand.
GCGGCGTTGCTGGGGGGCGTGGCTTCGGCGCGATTGTCCAGCCAGGCGTTGATGCCGGTGGCGGCAAATCCGCCGAAGGCAGCGGCCAGCGAAAGAGTCAGCAGGGTAGGCAGCGGTCGCATGGAACGGATTCCGGGTTACGCGGTGGATGAGGAATAGGGCGTCTGACTGCGTAAATCAAGCTGAACGAGAGTGCCTGCGCGCAATTTAACTGCCGGTGAAAGTGCCGCACATCCCTTGCCCTGATTGCGTTGACAGCCCGACGGGCCGGGCGTAGCGTCCGCTTGATCCGATGCCTGTTCAGCATGTTGCGTGCGGTCGCGCATCGCCTGAGTTTCCCGCACTGACGCCCTTAAGGAGGGTCTATGAGCAACGGCAATGGCGTAACGGCAACCCTGTCCGACGCCGTCGATAGCGTAAAAAGCACCGCCACCGAATTGACCGAGACCATCGCCAGCACCGCCAGCGAGGCGGTCGCCAGCGTGCAGGAGGCCGCAGGCACGGCGGTGGAAGAGGTCAAGACGCAGGTGGCCAAAGCGCGCAAGGCGGTGGTCAAGGTCGAAAAGAAGGTGGCCAAGAACGCCGGCACTGCGGCCACCGCAGTGAAACGCAGCGTGGCCAAGACCAAACGCTCGCTGGCGGCCACCAAGGACGCTGCCAAGGACAAGCTGGTCGCCACCACGGAAGCCGCCAAGCAGAAGCTCACCGCCACCAAGGACGCGGCCAAGCAAACGTTGACCTCGACCACGCAGGCCGCCAAGCAGAAGTTGAGCAGCACCAGTGCCGCGGCCAGGAAGAAGATTACCGACACCAAGGCCACTACCAGGCGCAAGCTGGAAACCGCCAAGGCCAATGCCAAGGCCGAAGCGGCCGCATTGAGTGCCAAGACGGCTGCCAAGAGCGCCGCACGCAAGACCGCCGTCGCAACGGTGAACGCACGCACGGCGGCGAAGAAGGCAGCGAAGAAGGCAGTGGCCAAGCCGGCGGCAGCGACGAAGACGTTGCTCAAGCCTGCAGCGAAGAAGGCGCCGGTCGCCAAGCAAACCGCGACCAGGCAGGCCGCAGTGAAGAAAGCCCCGCTCAAGAAGGCCGTGACCAAGACCGCGCTGAGGAAAGCCGCCAAGGTGACCAAGACCCCGGCCACGCGTGCCGTGGCAAAGACCACCGCCGCGCGCAAGGCAGTGGGCAAGAAAGCGGCAAAGCGCGTCACGCGCTGAGGTTGTCACGCTGCGGCGCAGGGTGCGATGTGCGGGTCGCCAGGTAGCCTGGAAGGCGTGCAACGCACGCGATAGGTGTCACTGACCCTGTGCAATGGTGAAGACGCCGGCGCTGTTCCATAGCGTCGGCGTTTTTGTTGCAGCGGCTTTGGCCAGCGCTCCCCGCCTGCAGCCAACACCCTGATGACCCTGCACTGCGCGGGAGGATTGCCCGAACGTATCGCGTGCGTGCACTCCGATACGCACAGGCATCGCGCATGCAATAAAAGGAGCAGGGCCTAGCGCATGCCATCGACCAACTGTTGCGCACCCAGGCCGATCCCTGCCTTGGCCGCGTCATAAGCACCAAGGCTGGCCTTGATGTTCATTGCGTTGGGGTACTGCTTTTCGACATAGGCCGCCAGCAGGCGATCGCTTGACGCGTCGAAGATTTCCACCGCATAGCTGACCGAGCCGGAGAATGCGCCCTCCTTGCCACGCGCGGCCTGCACGGCATTGTAGGCGCCGCCTCCGATATCGACCTTCATGAAGGTGCCGAGCACCCGCTTGCTGGGTTTGGCGCCGGTCAAGGTGAGCCGCACACGCAAGGTGTCGGGCCCGATGGCGGTGGTGGGCTGCCAGCGCTGGCCAATCGCGTCGCCGAACTCGCGTTGCATGAGATCGGCGAGCATGCGTTTGTCCTGCTCGGGTACCCCTTCGAATTGCGCGTCCGCGCCGCGGTAAATGCTCACCGGCTCGACCAATGCGGTGCGATACCGCGACCAATCGACCTGGCCGTGATACGCGTACGGCATGCGGCCGCCGCGGCTGCCATCGTGGGGGCGCAGGTAGCTCGAAGATGGCAGTTGGCGATAGGGCGTGGGGCGGGTGCTGGCGCAGCCGATCAGGCTGACGCTGACGACGGCGAGTGCGCAGTATCGAACGAAGCAAGAAGTCGACATGGAGAACTACCTGGTGGAAGAAGGCGAGTGGGCGCAGTTCCAGCGCGCTGGCGTGACCTGATGTTCAGTGCAGTAGAACGCTGGCAGCGGCCAAGGCCAGAACGGCCGTTGCGGCAGTGAACAACACGCCGCGCCTGGCCAGGTGCTGCAGGCGGCGGGCAGCGCGCGCGCTGCGGATATCCGGCAACGCGCACCAGATGTCGCGGTTGCGCGTGCCGGCAGAGCCGCAGCGAAATTCCGGCGCGAGAGGCCGTGGCAGCGGATGCGCAGCGACGGGGTCGTTGGCAGCGCACTGCCCGACCGGCAGCGACGGCGCGGTGGGGAAGTGTTGCGTGAAACGGATCGAATGAGGCATCACCAGGCATCCTTGATGCGTGCGGTGAGTGCACTGTAGGCAAGCGATTTTGGGAACTTATTGGATCAACGCGACGAACGCACCGCTTGGCGAAAGCGCGACATTTCTTTGCAGCACGCAATGGTGTCGGCATTAGAGCGACCACCAAAATGTAGCGAGCAGGTGGTGTGGACGGCGCTCGGGAGCCGCGATGTACGCGTCAGATGGGCCGTCTCGCGCTGCGCGCTGGGCGCTGGGTGTGTGCGTGCGCAGTCGCGCATTTCACGTACCCCTGCTGGTCCATCGCGCACCGCGCACTCGCCGCGCCAGCCTGTGGTTGCGCCGTCGTTTGGTTGGCCGCATATCGTAGTGCTCTCGCGCTGCAGCGCAGGCGGCTTCAGGTCGCGCCGGCAGGGCGGTTGCCGGCAAACACCACGCGCACGCAGAGGCCGCGTCCATCGTTGCCGTCGCCGGCTTCGATCGTTGCTCCGTGCAGGCGCGCAATGCCGGCGACCAGCGACAATCCGATGCCACTGCCCTGTACCGCGCTGCCGGGCACGCGATAAAACCGCTCGAAAATAGAAGCCTGCGCGCTTTCGGGCACGCCGGGGCCGTCATCGCTGACCTGCAGGAACGGGTGCAGTACGTCAGCGCGCACACAATAGCCGCAGCTCACTTCCACCTTGCCATGCAGGCGGCCATAGCGGATGGCGTTGTCGACCAGGTTGCGGATCAGAATGCCCACTGCATCCACATCGCAACGCAGCAGGCAGGGCGATGCCTCAACCTGTAACTGCAGCTGGCGTGCGTCGGCCTGCACGCTGAATTCGTCCAGCACATGCGAGATCAGCTCGCCCATTTCGACTTGATGATAGGCGGCTGAACTGATGCCGGCATCCAGTCGCGCCAGATCCAGCAATTGTTCGGCCAGCCGGTTGCTGCGCCGCGCGGTTTCCAGCAGTTGGCCCAGCGCGGCGTCCTTGGCCTCCGGTGTGGACGCGCGCAATGCGACCTCGGCGTAGGCATGCAGTGCCGAGAGCGGGGTGCGCAGTTCGTGCGCGGCATCGGCGACGAAATCGCGCTCGGCCTGGACGGCTTGTTCCACCCGCGCCAGCAAGGTGTTGAACGAGGCGATCAACGGGCGGACTTCGTCGGGCGCCTGTGCCAGCGGCACCGGCTCGGTATCCAGGCCGGTACGTTGCGCGATGGCGCCGGACAGGGCGCGTAGCGGCCGCAGCGAGGTCCGCACGGCCCACCACATCAATAGCCCCAGGATGCCCAATTGCACGGTGTTGAGCACCACGGCAATCAGGGTCTGCTTGACGCTCATGCGCGAGGATGGGTTGCCGATCGGGGTCGACGTGGCTGCCGCGCCGGGCGTCTCTGTCTGCGTATCGAAGCGGTGCTGGAGCGCGTCGGGCAAGGTGGCGATCAGTCGATCGCCGAGAAGGTTGAGTTCCTGCTCGAACACGCTGTGATGACCCTGGGTGACCAGTGCGACCAGGATCCATAGAGAGGTGGACCAGCTCAGCAGAACGATCGCGGCCAGCGCCGCCAGCATGCGTGCCTGCAGCGACTTCATTCCGGGGTCTTTCCGACCATGTAGCCCTGGCCGTAGACGGTGGAGATCAGCGCATCGCCCAGCTTGCGCCGCAACTGGTGCACATACACCGCGATCATGTTGCTGCCGCCTTCGGACGGGCCGCCATAGACGCCTTCTTCCAGCTGATCCTTGGTGACCACGCGTCCGGCACGTTCCATCAACGCCAGCAGCAGGCGATATTCGTGTGCGCTCAGCGCCACCCATTTACCGTCCTTGGTGACCTTGCGGCTGCCCGGATCCATGCAGACGTCGCCGTGGCTGAGCAGGGGCACCACGCGGCCCTGGCTGCGCCGGGTGACCGCGCGCAGCCGTGCCATCAGCTCGTCGAACTGAAACGGCTTGACTAGATAATCGTCGGCGCCGGCATCCAGGCCGCGGATGCGGTCGGTGAGCTGGCCACGCGCGGTCAGCGCGATCACCGGGGTGGCATCGTAGTGGCTGCGCATGAAACGGATCACGCTCAGCCCGGACTCGCCCGGCAGGCCGATATCCAGCAATACCGCACTGTAGCGGTGGTCCACCAGCACCGTCTTGGCGGCATTGGCATGACCGACATGATCGATGGTCCATGACTGCTGACGCACACCCTCGCAGATGGCGCTGGCCAGCATGGTGTCGTCTTCGACGAGGAGCAGATGCATAGGTGTTCTGCCGTGCGCAGGGCCAGTCCGAGATCCGCAGCACTGTCGGTGATGAAGTTTGGGCAAATATTAGGGCATGGCCAAACCGCATGCAGGCCAGGCCATGCATGCCGTTCGATCCCGTCTGGTCAGGCCCTGGCCGCCGCTCAGCGCTGCAGAATGGCGCGCAGCGCAGCGTCCAGGTGCAGGTACTGGAAGCGGAAGCCGGCATCGAGCGCGCGTTGCGGCAGCACGCGCTGGCTGATCAGCAGCAGGTCGGCCATCTCGCCGAAGCCCAGCCGCAGCACGCCGGCCGGCAGCGCCAGCAGGGCAGGGCGGTGCAGCACCTTCGCCAGCGTGCGCGCGAAGTCGGCATTGGTCACCGGATGGGGCGCGGTGGCGTTGTAGGCGCAGGGTTGGCCGTGCTGCAGCAGCCACAGCAGGAGCGCAACCATATCGGCGCGATGGATCCAGCTCATCCAGTGCCGGCCATCGCCGAACGGCCCACCGCCGCCGAATCGAAATGCCGGCAGCATGCGGGCCAGCGCGCCGCCATCGCGATCCAGCACGATCCCGGTGCGCACCCAGCTCACCCGCGGGCCGAGTGCGGCGATGGTGTTGGCTTCGGCCTCCCAGTCGCGGCACAGCACGGCAGAGAAGTCATCGCCGGCGGGCTCGGCCTCGGTCAACGCCGTATCGCCACGTTCGCCGTAGTAGCCCACGGCCGAGCCGGAAATCAGCACCGAGGGACGTTGTGCGGCCGGCTGCTGCGCAATCCAGTCATGCAATTGGCGCGTGATGCCCAGGCGCGATTGGCGGAAGCGCTGCTTGCGGGCATCGGTCCAGCGGCCGGCGGCCAGCGGCTCGCCAGCCAGGTTGATGACCGCATCGGCCTGCACTCCATCCAGCGTATGCACGGCGGTCATGCCGGGCAGGATGCGCTTGGCGCGGTGCGGGTCGCGGGTCAGCACGCTGACCTGATGGCCGGCCTGCAGCAATGCCGGGCACAGGGCCTGGCCAATGAAGCCGGTGCCGCCGGTGATGAGCAGATGCATGGAGGGCTCCTGGCCGAATCGATGCGGCACGATAGGCCAGGATCACGCCAAGCGAGGTGAAGCTGGCGCGCGCATGCGGCCGTGCGCTGCAGGGTCAGCCTGCGGCGTGGCCCAACGACCTCGAGGACAGCCGCATGTGCTGTCCACCCAACGCAAACGCGCCGGACTGGCCGGCGCGTTTGCAGGGCAAGCGCCTGATCGGCTGCTTACTTGGACGAAGACACCGCGTGGGCGCGTTCGAAATGCGCCGAGACTACGCGACGCGTCTCTTCCAGATGTTGCTTGACCGGCGCGCTTTCGGCGGCGGGCAGCAGTTCCGAATCGATGATCTTGATGGTGTCGCCATGGTCGATGACCATGTTGCGCATGAATGCATTGCGGTAGGCATCCTTGCCGTCCGGCAGGGTCAGCGTCTTGGACAGCGCTTCCACTGCCGCCTTGCCCTTGGCACGTATGGCCTGCGCGCGCGGGCTCTCGGTTGCGCCAAGCGACTTGGTCTTTTCAAGGTTGGCCTCGTGGTCGTGCAGCATCTGCTGCGCGAACTCGCCGGTGGCACCGCCCAGATCCTGTTCGATGGCCTGCTTGGCGAGTGCGATCTCGTTGTCGTCGATCGCAGCCAGCACGCCCAGCACCGCGCCATCGCCCTTGGCCAGCTCGGTCGCGCCGCTTCCGCTGACGGGCGCAGCCGTCGGCTCGGGCGACACCGCTGGCGCGGTGCGCGAAGCATCGCCGCCGGGGCGGTCGCAGGCAGTCAGAGAGAGCATGGCCAACAGCGAAGCGGTGAGAAGCGTGACTTTCATGAAGATCCTGGAATGATCGGCAATTGCCGGGGTGGAATGCAAAGGAGCCGCTAGGCGGCTCCGGGGAGGTCGGTCAGGCCCACTGCGGCTGGGCAACGGGCGCAATGCCCAATGGTCTGGCGGGCGCTTTGGGTGCGCGCACGGCGTCCTGCGCACTGCGGCAGGTACGTGCCATGCGAGCGGTGCGTTCGCGAATCAGCGCATGTTCGCTGATCGGCGCGCTACCCAACAGACTGGCCACGTGGAAGCCAAGGATTTCCTCCGCGCGGTCGCCCTGGTCGCTGACGATGTGCGGTACCAACCGCTCCAGTCGTTCCAGCTCCTGCTGCACTTGATACGGGGTTTTCATGACGATCTCCAATGAAAAACAGATGTTGCTCGATACTGCGGACTCAACTATTGCGCGCGCCCAAGCGCTGCCAGCAATCGGTTGCCAATTGTTCGTAGTTGGACTGTGTGCTGGATGAAATGAAGTGGTGCTCCAAGCGGTCCCGAAATAGGCGCAGACGTTCCTGGTCGCTCGAACGCGGGGCTTGCAGGTAGATATCGCAGGCCATTTTCACCACCGGGGACAACTCGCTGAACTTGCCTGCGCCGAGGTTGCCCTGGGCATGCCGCGCCTGCCAATGCGCGATTTCGGCCTGTACATCGATGACGGATGGATCTCTGCTCATGACTTGGGGTGTTCCGGTATAAACAAACTTGACCTGCAGAGTAACTGCGGGTATGTCAACGATTGATCATCGAACCCGACCATTGCAGCACTTCGGTGCATTGCACGCTTAACTGGTCAGATTGTTCGAGTGCATCTACACGCAATGCATGCAGGTGCGTGCATGTGGTCAATGCGTACCAAGTGACGCGTTTGAACCCGTGTGGTCGAAGCGACGCGTTGGTCTCGCATGCGTTTCGATGTCACGACTGCAACGTGGCCTGATCACACCAGGCAGGTGATCGCCGATCGGGCAAAATCGCTTTCGCAATGCCGCATTTCACGGAAGATTCTGAACCGCTCCACACCTGTGTAACGTCTGATCATTAAGGTAGGCGGCGACGTAATGGAGCGAGAGTACCCAGGATGCAGGACAGCGAGACCCGTAGCCCTAAGCCGCATCATGCAAGCGGCACACCTGAAGCGCGCGTGTGGTGGCATGCCTTGTTGGAGTTGCGCGGCGGGCGTATTGCCATCAGTTTGATCGTGGTGTTCCTGATTGTGCTTGGCTTGTATCTGGCACTGAAGTAAGGCTCCGGCGATACCCACTGCCACGACTCGTCCCTCAGCTGCGACCGAGGCCAGCAACGACGCGCGATCACGCCGCAGGGGAGATGTCATGGCACAGACACACTATCGGCAGGTGCTTGGGCATGCCACGCGCGTGGTGCCCGAGCATGGTCATGAGCGTGCAACGCACGCATGGGTCTGTCGCGAGGTCGCGCATTTGCTGGGCGTGCCCGATGCCGGCGTCGCTGGCGATGGCGTGATCGAAGTTGGAACATTCCACGTACCCGATGACACGCTCACTACCGCGCAAGCGCGCGGGCTGGGCATCCACGGCGTCGGTGACTTGCTCGGCGGTATCGTGCCGCATGCGTTTCTGGCCACCAAGGTCATCGGTCACCCACTGGTTTCTGACGACGCGGCAAGCACTGCGGGCTGGGACCAGGCGCTGGCCATGTCGCTGATTCCCGCCACGCTGCCGGGCTACACCGCGTTTTCTCGCCCGGATGCGATGCATGCGTTCGAGGCGCTGTCTGATGGTGGAGACGTGCGCCTGAAGCTGCCCACCGGCGTGGGCGGCAACGACCAATGGCGCATTGCCGACGCATCGCAGCTGGCGCAGGTACTGGATAGCCTGCCCGATACCTATCTAGGCACGCATGGCGGCGTGCTGGAACGCAATATCTTGCAGCCAACGACGCACAGCGTAGGCGAGTTGTGTCTTGCCGGCGTCCAGATTGCGTATTACGGCACGCAATGCAGCGTGCCCGATGCGGACGGCAGCGATGTGTATGGCGGCTCGTCGCTGTGCGTGTACCGCGGGTCGTTGGAGGCACTGATGGCGACAGCTTTACCTTCGCTGGAGCGACGGGTGGTCGAGCAGGCGTGCAGGTACGATCGATGCGTCACCGCCGCTTATCCTGAGCTGCAGATTTCCCGCCGCAACTACGATGTGGTCAGCGGTCAGGATGCTGGCGATGTCCCGGTATGCGGCGTGCTGGAACAATCCTGGCGAATCGGTGGCGCAACCCCGGCAGAACTCGCTGCAATCGCCGCCTTTCAGCAAGATCCCGCATTGCAGTGGGTAAGGGCGTCTACACACGAAATCTATCAGGGCCAGCCGCCGGCCGATGCGCAGGTCTACTATCGCGCAACCCAATCCGGTCCAGGGCCGCGCTACAAATACAGGAGGATCTCTGCGACGTAATGGAAGCCAAACTTTCCAGCATCGACATTCCGGTCGGCCAGGACGCACTCAGCGGCACCTTGCTCACGCCCTCAGGCATGCCTGCAGTGTTGTTCGTGCACGGCTGGGGCGGCAGCCAGCACCACAGCCTGGTACGTGCGCGCGAGGCAGCAGGCCTGGGCTGCATCTGCATGACCTTCGATCTGCGTGGGCATGAGGGTTACGCATCGATGCGCCAGACCGTGACACGCGCGCAGAACCTGGACGACATCAAGGCTGCGTACGATCAACTGGCAGGTCTGCCCTACGTGGATGCGCAGTCGATCGCGGTGGTCGGCCTGAGCTACGGTGGGTATCTATCCGCATTGCTGACGCGCGAGCGCTCGGTGGAATGGCTGGCGTTGCGTTCGCCTGCGCTCTACAAGGATGCCCACTGGGACCAACCCAAGGTCAGCCTCAACGCCGACCCGGACCTGATGGCATACCGGCAGCAGCGCCTGCGTCCGGCAGACAACATCGCCTTGGCCGCCTGCGCCGAGTACAAGGGCGATGTGCTGTTGGTGGAAGCCGAGCACGATGCGATCGTGCCGCAGCCGGTGCTGCACAATTATGCGCACGCGTTCGTGCAGGCGCGTTCGCTCACATCGCGTGTCATCGCTGGCGCGGACCATGCGCTCAGCATCAAGGAACACCAGCAGCAATACACGCGTGCCCTGATCGACTGGCTGACCGAAATGGTCGTCGGCCGGCGCATTGCATTGGCCAAGGAGGTGGTGGCCACGCGCAAGCAGTTGCTCAAAGATCAACAGGGCGCTGCTGCGGCCCCGTCGGAACAGACCACTGCGGTATTTCGCGGCGACATCCGTGCGGTGGAGAAGACCGCAGGGTAGTGATCCGGGAAAACGTGGCGTGCAAAGCCATGGGGTCGCGCACGCGTCGCTCTTTTCTTTCTGCGTGTTGAAGACCCGGTGGGCCCGCGGATTGCCTTGTGGATTCGTCAGCCTGAGATCATCTCGGTACTGTTTTTTTTCTGAGCGCCGCCGAGTGAGCAGGAACCCGCATTACTCCATAACGCAGAACGGGCCCGAGTGGGCCCGTTCTGGTTCAACGTCGTGCGCTGGCCGCGGCACTTGTGACCGCGCAGCTGCGATCACGCGTTAGACGCGCGGGTCGGTCGGGTGACGGCGCGCCGCTGCATCGTGATGATCCGAGTCGAATGCCTCACGTACCGCATGCTTGGCCTTTTCCCAGCTCAGGCGCGAATTGGCCTTGAAGCGGTCCCAGCCATCGCCCAGATCGCGTTCCAGGTGGTCGTCCCACTGGCGGCCGGCGTGCTGCTGCCGTGCCTGCATGCCATAGCGATAGGCCGGGCGATAGTCGTCGTACGAATAGTCGACATCGCGGTAGCTGGCGCTGTCGAAGCGGCCTGCGTAATGCGTGTCGCTGTCGCGATAGACAGTGTGGGTACGGTCCGCACGCTCCCATGCATCGCGTGCTGCAAGCCGGGCTTCATCCCATTCCAGGCGCGATTGCCCGCGGTTACGCGGCCATTCGCCGGCCAGCGTGGCTTCGGTTTCTTCCCAGGTGCTGGTCGGGCGGGTTTCGCGTGCCTGCAAACCGAATCCGTAGACGGTGGCGTAGTCGCGATCGTAGTCGGTGCCTTCCTTGTAGTAGGGGCGGTTGCGATGCTCCTGGCGCCAGTATTCGGTCTCCACAGTGGGGTCGAGCCGTTCGGCCACGCCCTTGCCAGCCGCTGCGCCAGCAACCACGCCGGCCGCTGCACCAATCAAGGTGCCGAGCGGCCCGAACACCGTGCCTGCAAGCGCCCCTGCCGCCGCACCGCCGGCGATGCCGCCCACACCGACGCCAACTGGATGCGAACCAGGCGCACCGGAGATCGGGTCGCGGTTCAAGTCCTTTGCTTCTTCCTTGCGTTCCTGCTTGTCGAGATTGCTCATACCGCCTCCGGATTATCTGATGGATGCGCCCTGTAGATCAGACCGCGAACGAGGCGCAACGATGGCGTCGCAAGAGTGAAACGTGCGTGCTTTGATGTGAGCGCGATCGCGACATGACTGAACTGTGCATTGCATTGCGGATGAGGTTGCTCACTCGCACTTGCAACGTGTCTGTAGCGAAAAGGGCCGCTGGCGCGGCCCTTTTCTATCCCTTGATGCACACCACCTGGCGCAAGGTGTGCAGCACCTCGACCAGGTCCTGCTGCGCCGCCATCACTGCATCGATGGACTTGTACGCTGCAGGCGACTCGTCGAGCACCGCCGCGTCCTTGCGGCATTCCACATGTGCGGTGGCCTGACGATGCTGTGCCAGGGTGATCTGCGCGCGTGCAGCGGTCCTGCTCATCACACGCCCCGCGCCGTGGCTGCAGCTGTGGAAACTGTCGGCGTTGCCCAACCCACGCACGATGTAGCTGCGCGTGCCCATGCTGCCCGGAATGATGCCCAGCTCGCCGACACGAGCGCTCACTGCGCCCTTGCGGGTGATCAACAATTCCTCACCAGCGTGCGTTTCCTTCTGCACGTAGTTGTGGTGGCAATTGACTGCGAGCTTTTCCAGCTGGAATTTGGGCAAGCGGTGACGCATCTCGGCCAGCACGCGCGCCATCATCGCCTCGCGATTTTCGCGGGCGTAATCCTGCGCCCACGACACCGCTTCGACGTACTCGTCGAACAACGGCTCGCCCTGCATGAAGAAGGCCAGGTCCTTGTCGGGCAGATGGAAACCCAACACGCGATGCGCCAGTTGTTCGCGCGCGCGCTCGATGAAGTACGTGCCGATCAGGTTGCCGGTGCCGCGCGAACCGCTGTGCAGCATCACCCATACCGCATCGGTTTCGTCCAGGCAGATCTCGATGAAGTGGTTGCCGCCGCCCAGCGTGCCGATCTGGCAGTCCAGCTTGTCGGTACGGATGCGCTTGTGCTGCTGCTTGATCGCATCCAGACGCTGCACCAGCCCGGACTGCGCAATGCGGGTCTCGATGCTAACCGGCAGCTTGCGATGCTCGCCGCCACGTCCATTGCCCACCGGCACGCTACGCTCGATGCTGGAGCGCAATTGCGCCAGATTGTCGGGCAGGTCGTTGGCGCGCAGCGTGGTGCGCACCGCAGCCATGCCGCAGCCGATATCCACGCCGACCGCCGCCGGGATGATCGCGCCACGGGTTGGAATGACCGAGCCCACGGTTGCGCCTTTACCCAGGTGTACGTCGGGCATCACCGCTACCCACGGACCGACAAACGGTACCGCCGCGATATTGCGCAGCTGCGCATGCGCCTGCTCTTCCAGGGGCACGCCGCGCACCCAGCCCTTGATCGGGGTGGTGCTGCCCTCGGCATGCAGAAATTCAAAGTGTTGTGATGTACTCATTGTTGTCATTGCCTTGCGGCAGTGCGTGGCAGATCCTTCCGCCACGCGCAGCCTTCATTGCCTGATCGTCACCAATTGCTTCAGCACGCCATCCAGGCCGCCGAACACGGTGAGCTTGTCGATCTTTTCGGTGACCTTTTCCAGCGCCTCCAGTTCCTTCAAACGCATCAGCACCGGGCTGTCTTCGATCAACTTGGCGGTGTTGAGCAACGAGCGCGTGGCATTGGCCTCTTCGCGCCGGCGGATGACGTTGGCTTGCGCCTGCTTCTCCGCCTGCACGACCGCGTTGAGGATCTCGCGCATCTCGCCCGGCAGGATCACGTCCTTGACGCCGACGCCCAGCACCTCGATGCCGAAGCCGCTCACGCTGCCGCGCACATACCCGAAGATATCCGCATCCAGGCAGGCCTTGTCGCCCAACAACTCGTCCAGCGTCTTGGACGAGACCGCGCGCCGCAAGCCGTACTGCAACTCGCGATACAGGTAATCGCCGGCCTTGGCCACGCGCGTGCGCATTGCCACCGCATCGGTGACGCGCATGCTGCCGGCCAAATTGACGCGCAACGACACCTTGTCGCGCGTCAACAGCTCCTGCCCGGACACTTCGACCGACTGCACGCGCAGATCGATCACGTCGGTGGTGATGTTCTTCTGGAAATTCCAGAACGCATACGCCCCCGGCCCGAACGGTGCAAACAGCTTGCCGTCGACGAACACCAGCCCTTGCGACTCGGCTGGCACGTCCATGCAGACCGCCACACGCGACAGCGTGCCGAGCTGACGCAGCCTGCGCTGCACATCGGTGGGCACCTGCAGCCCATCGCCCAATGGCAGGGTCTGCACCTCGATTGCCGCCGGACCACGCCAGTACAGCGTGCGTGTGCCCGGTGGCAGCACGTCCTCGAGCTTGCCGTTGCGGATCAGCAAGCCGACCTGCGCGGTGCCGATGTCGGCCAGCACGAAGTGTTGCGGCAGGGTGCTGCCGAGCGTATCGATCAGCATCTCCGCATCGCGGCCCATATAGGCGCCTTGCGTGATGGCGTGGACGATGACCTCGCTGCGACCCAACGGGTCGAACAGGCGATAGACGCCGGGGACGAGCACCCGCTCGAACCGACGATTGCGATACACCAGGCCGCGCTCGCCGTCACCGATCACGACCCTCTTGGTCCAGAACATGGCACTTCTCCTTAGGTTTGGCTCTGGTGGTCCGATCCGGGAATGCAAGCGTTCCGCCGCCCGGATCGGACTGCTGGCGGAACGTGTGCCGATGCAACGCGGCGTTGAAGGGTGGAAACGCCCGTGACGGCGGCCGTGCGGGGCGCAATGCGCTGTTGGCGCCTGCAAGTGCGTGGCTGATGCGGTGCGATGTCTTGCATAACGGCAGCGAACGGCGCAGCACGCGCGTTCAGGACAAAGGCCCGGCAGGGGCGCCGCTGCTGCAGGCAGTCAGGCGATGGCTTGCCTGTTTGCCTGCGGCATGGGCGTTTCCGTAAAGGGACTTGCGTCCCGAGGAATGACCGAAAAGGTCATGCATGGAGCGGGATTCGAACCCGCGACTAACAGATTACAAATCTGCTGCTCTACCAATTGAGCTATCCAGTGGTGGGTATTCCGGAATTGAACCAGGCCTACGGCTTGCGCCGCCGCTCCACCAGGAGCCGATACCCGTAACGAGAAACATGAAAAAGAGTTCGGTATACGCCACGGCATTGCCGCGCGCACCAGCTGGAATAAACTCCAGGCCGCTGAATATCTTTCGCAATGTTTCTGATTACCGTTTTATTCAAACGGCAATTCTTGTATGAGCATGACCACGCGCCACCCGTGCCCGGCACATAGCGCTTTGGCGCCTGGTCGCGTGCAACGTCCGTGTTGTCGGGCAATTCCATGCCCGGGTACCTGGAGGGTCATCCACAAGAGTCGGTGCGAACGCATACGAAAACGCCCCCGGATGCTGCATCCGAGGGCGTTCGCTTGCCTCGGAGATCGGGTGACCAATCTCCTTGTCAGGACATCAGTCGAAGAGGGTGATGCGCACGTCTGCTTTCTTCGTGCGCACACACGATGCCGCGCGGTGGGCGCTGGGCAGTCGGTTGAGTGTGGCGGAGTTGAGCAGGGACATGAGGCCGATTGGGTAAAAGTGCAGACGTGGCTGCCGAGGGCGCGAACATTACCCGTGTCTTTTTAGCGATGCAAGCACTTTATGCAATTATGTTCTGGATTATCTCTCTGGCGGTCGGAGTCGGTCGTCGGAAACAGAATCAAAATCGCGTCGCGGCAGCAGGCGAGAGCCATTGCGTGGGATGGTCGACACAAGCGATGCCACGATTTCGAAATTCAGGACCAGGCGAGCCGACGCTGCGCGCGGCGAGCAATCGACATGCAATTCAAGCGGCGCGCTGTTGGCCGGTGCAGCCCGCGCCCCATGTCCACGCGGACACTGGACGCGCTCACGCGGCCTGCAGCCTTGTGGATTTGTAGGCCATGTAAGCCTTCGCCTGCAGCGCTTCCATCGCTTCGAGAGAATGGGGCGGCAGCTAGAGTTTTTGCCCAGATGCCGCATGCGTCGCATTGGGCGAGGCATCGCTCGTCGCGCATCGGTGCCGCGGGCCGTTTCGCCTCTGTGCCGATGACAGAGGGACGACACGTCACCGCGCGTTGTGTGCGCCCGCATGTCGCCAGTCACGCAGAATGGCCTGAAGTGTCGGATCAGAGTGGCTCGCAAGAGCGATGCCGCGCCCGCCACGTCTTTGAAGATCCGTGATCCGGCACGACGCTGACCGCCTGCGGTGTCCCTTCCGCCCGCACGCCAGCGCGCGCGCCAACGTCAGTGCAGACAATCAGCCTGCGTGGGTGCCCAGCGTGCGCGCGCCGGTCAGGATCATGCGCAGCATCTGCGAGATCTGCTCGATCAGCTCGGGATCTTTTTCCGGTGGCGAATCCATTGCCACCGCGCCCATCGCAAATACCAGCCGGGTGATCGCCTTGGACACCAGGGCAGGCGCGTGCAGCTTGGCGTTGTCGGCCGCGGCCAGGCGAATCAGGTCCACGCGCAGCTCGTCTTCGAAATAGGTGAGTTCGCGCTCCACCGCTTGCTTGAAGGCGTCCGAGCCCACCGCGCCTTCGCGCAGGAGCACGTGCAGCAGCTTGTCGTCGGCGCGCAGCTGTTCCATGAAGGCTTCGACCGAGACACGGATGACGCTACGGTCGGTAGAAGTCGCGCGCTGGCGCGCCTGGCCGATGATGGTGCGCAGCGAACGCCCGGCCCGATCGATCAAGGCCACGGCGAGCTCGTCCATGTCGCGGAACTGGCGATAGAAGCTGTTCGGCGCGATGCCTGCCTCGCGTGCCACTTCGCGCAGGCTCAGCGTGGACAGGCTGCGGTGCGGGCCAATCAAGGACAGCGCTGCAGCGATGAGATCCTCCCGTGAAATCGCCGGCTTGCGGGACGGCGGCGCGTCGTGGGAAGGCAGGGCGATAGAGGTCATGAGGCTGCAGCCGGGCGTGGGCCTGAATCATAGCCCCTCTGGCAATATACAAGTGTATACACGGCTGTGCATGCATGCGTATAGTGCGACCCATGAACCTGGCATCTCCTCGCAAGTCCAAGTCCCCGCTGCCGGCACGCCTGGCGCGCCGACTGGTGTCGCCGCAACTGTTCGATTTCTGGGCAACCCGGCTCAACCCGTTGTGGACGCTGGAACAGCCGATGGCGCGGCTGGTCCAGCGCACCCCGGCCAGCCGGGACGCGGTGACCCTGGTGTTGCAGCCCAACGGCCACTGGCGCGGCCTGCAGGCCGGCCAGCACGTGAGCTTGGGCGTGGAGATCGACGGCCGCCGCCTGTTGCGTAGCTACAGCCCCACGGTGCAGGCCGACGGCCGGCTGGCGATCACCGTCAAGGCGATCGAGGGTGGGTTGGTGAGCCGCTTCCTGGCGCACGATGCGGCCTTGGGCACGGTGGTCTCGCTGGCCCCGGCCTTCGGCGACATGCTGCTGCCGACCACGCCTACCCCGCTCGTGCTGCTGGCCGCCGGCTCCGGCATCACGCCGATGCGTGCGTTGCTGCAGGCCGCCGCGCAAGCCGGCATGCCGATGGACGTGGACCTGCTGTATTGGGTGCGCCAGCGCGACGAAGCCTGCTTCGTCGACGAATTCGCCGCGCTGGCCGCGGCGCATCCGCGCCTGCGTGTGCAACTGCTGACCACCCGCGAAGGCGAGACTCCTGCAGAACGCGTGGACACCTATTCGTTGGACCACATTGCCGCGCTGGAGCAGCGCCATGTGATGGCCTGCGGGCCGGGTGGTTTTGTGCAGGCCGCGCGCGAACGGCTGCAGGGACGCGTGGCTGCATTTCAGGCCGAAGCCTTCAGCGTGCCGGCACTGGACCAGGCCGAGACCGGCCAGGTGCAGGTCCAACTGTCACGCAGCGGCCGTACCCTGACCCTGCCGCGCGGCCAGTCGCTGCTGGAAGGGCTGGAAGCGCAAGGCCTGCGGCCCAAACATGGCTGCCGCATGGGCATCTGCAACACCTGCGCCTGCCCGCGCCAATCCGGCACCACCCGGCACCTGCTCACCGGTGAACGCAGTAACGAACCCACCGCACAGGTGCGCCTGTGCATTAGTGCGCCAAGCACTGACCTGATCCTGGATCTGTAAGGAATCTTCATGAGCCGAGTCCATAACCGTGCCCTGTCCGCTGCCGAACTGCAGTCTTTCGGCGACGAACTCGATGCCATCCGCGCGCGCGTGCTGAGCCAGGTGGGCGCCGCCGATGCGCGCTACATCCGCCGCATCGTGGCCGCCGTGCGCTGGACCGGCGTGGCCGGTCGTGCGCTGCTGTTCCTGGGTGCGTTCGTGCACAGCGTGCTGGTTCCGGCATGGATCGCCGGCGTGCTGCTGCTGGCGTTGTCCAAGATCCTGGAGAACATGGAGCTGGGCCATAACGTCATGCACGGCCAGTACGACTGGATGGGCGACCCGCAGCTCAACGGCAACACCTACGAGTGGGACATCGTTGCCACCGGCGACAACTGGCGCAAGACGCACAACTTCAAGCACCACACCTACACCAACGTGCGCGGCATGGACGACGACATCGGCTACGGCCTGCTGCGCATCTTCCCCGAGCAGCGCTGGCGCCCGTTCTACCTGCTGCAGCCCTTCATTGCGGTGGTGTTCGCGCTGCTGTTCGAATGGGGCGTGGCGATCCAGGACCTGCGCCTGGGCCGTTGGTTCGCCGGCAAGATGAAGGCGGCCGAACTGCGTGCCTCGTTCCTGCCGGTCGGCCGCAAGATGGGCCGCCAGATGCTCAAGGACTACATCGTGTTTCCGCTGCTGGCCGGCCCGTTCTTCCTGACGGTGTTGCTGGGCAACCTGGCGGCCAACGTGCTGCGTAGCATCTGGACCTTCGTGATCATCTTCTGCGGCCACTTCACGGCCGATGCGGAAGTGTTTCCGAAGGAATCCATCCGCAACGAATCGCGTGGCCACTGGTATCTGCGTCAGCTGCGTGGTTCGTCCAACCTGACCGGCGGCAAGCTGATGAACGTGCTGTCGGGTAACCTGAGCCACCAGATCGAGCATCACTTCTATCCGGACCTGCCGGCCAACCGCTATGCGCAGATCGCTGTCGAAGTGAAGCAGGTCTGTGTGCGCTACGGCCAGCACTACAACACCGGCTCGCTGCCGCGCCAGTTCGGCCAGGTGATGTGGCGAATCGTGCGCCATGCCTTCCCGAGCCGGCCCAAGCCGGTGCGGCAGAGCAGCGCTGCATTGCAGGGCGCGTGATCGGATTGCGCAACGCATGATCGACATCGAAAGGCCGCCAATGGCGGCCTTTTTGTTGCCGGGTTCATTGTGTCGCGCTGCGTGCCTGTGCGTAGTAGGCGATGAAACCAGTGGCCGGCAACGCGCGCGAGAACAGCCAGCCCTGCGCCAGATCCACGCCATGGGCGCGCAGATAATCGAGCTGTTCCTGCCGCTCGACTCCTTCGGCGATGGTGCGCAGCCGTAGCGTCTTGGCCATCTCGATGATGTGCGCGGTCACGGCGCTGGTGGCCGAGTGGGTGCCGATGGTGTCCACGAACGACTTGTCGATCTTCAACGCGTCCAGCGGCAGGCCCTGCAGATACTGCAGGCTCGAATAGCCGGTGCCGAAATCGTCGATGGAGACCGTATGGCCGGCACCGCGCAGATGGGTGATGGTGGTGCGTGCCGCATCGATGTCCATCAGGCTACGTTCGGTCGCCTCCACCCACAGCTGGCCGCTGTCCACGCCGGTGCCCCGCAACGCTTGCGCCAGCACGCCCTGCACGCGGCCGCTCTTGATGTCGTCGGCGGAGACATTGATGGCCACGTGCAGCGCTGGATCGGCGGCCAGGGTGGGGCCGAGTTCGCGGATGACTTCGGCCACCACCAGATCGGTGATCGGCAGGATCAGGCCGCTTTGTTCGGCCAGCGGGATGAAGGCGTCCGGCGGCACCAGCACGCCGTCGGGCTGCTGCCAGCGCACCAGCGCTTCGGCACCGACGCAGGCACCGCTGTCGAGCGCGATGATCGGTTGGTAGTGCACGATGAACTCGCCACGCTGCACGGCGATCTCCAGCCGCGCCAGTGGCGACAGCCGCCGCCGCGAGACCCACAGCACTGCACCGACCAGCAGCAGCGCCACTGCAATGCCGACCGGTACCAGCTGCAACCGTGCCGCCGCCAGCGGCCCGCGCAGATAGGCCACCGGTTCGGTGACCACCGCGGCCCAGTCGCCACGACGGTCGCGCCCGAACAACACCTGCGACAGCAAGAGGTCGCCCGGCTCACGCGTGGCTGGGGGGTCGGTCAGCAAGCGTTCGGCGGCGGTACCGGTGCTGCTGAGGATCTGCCCGTCCGGCGTGCCGATCGCCAGTTGCAGGCCAGGCGGAATATTGATGTCGGCCAGCGTGTCGGGGTTGATCAGGGCGTTGTAGTCGCCCAGTTGCAGCGCCATCAGCGGACGCTGCGGATTGGCCAACGGCAGCAGCCGCGTGGTCACCGCGATGCCGCGCTTGACCACGAAATCGGCGGTGCGCTGCGGAATGGTATTGCGCAGTTGGCCCCATGAGGTGCAGCTGAGGCGACCTTGTTGAAACCGTCCCAGCTCGACGATGTAGTGGCTGGTCAGCACCAGGGCGCGCATCTGTGCCAGGTGCGGAGGCGAGCACGGTGGCAACCGCGAGGCGGCCATGCTCAACAATGCCCCATGCGCCTCGTCGAAGGCGGTTTCAGTGCGCCGGATCGACAGCGCAGCCAGCTGGCTCAGCCTGCCCTCTTCGCGCGCCAAGGCCAGCCGCCAGGCCAGGTAGTAGGACAGGCCGATCGGCAGCGTTGCGCTCAGCAACACCAGCAGCACGGTGACACTGATGATGCGTTGGCGCTTCACCTCACCACCTGCGACGGCTGTGCTGCCGGTTCACGCATGGCTCCTCGAGAAATGCCGCCAGCGCAGGCTTGGGCAGATGGAAGGTGCACGCCAACCGGGTACGCGCGAACGGCGCACGTAGCGATTGGTGACGCACGGCATTGATTGATGAGGCTGCACGTCGCGAATGTACGACACACGCGTGCATTGCGCGCGTTTGCGGAGCGAAGCGGCTGTGATTTTTTTCCGATCGTCCTGCGTCGCATCCTGGCAGTCGGGGCCGCCTGCGGATTCACGCCACTGCACGCACTACCGCGCTACGGTCGGATCGTCTGCGCTCCCGCCCGGGAGCGGCGGGACAACGGTCCCACGCAAGGCGCTTTCACTGGAGGAATCACGCATGACAACGCAGAAAGAACGCGTCGGCGGCACCGATGCGGTGCCGATCTTCAAGATGCAGGAAACAACACGCGACGGCGAGCTGACCAAGTACGTGGTCGGCGATACCGGCGTGGCCTTCGACAGCCTGGAAGGTGCACAGGCCGCTGCCAGGGATCTCGGCACGCTCGACGATTGAGAGGACGAGCGCTGGCCTGCGCGATGGAACGGCTAGGCCAGTGCGCTGGGTCGCCATGGCCGTGGACATGGCGATTGCGTCGGTGGGCGACTGTCGTCTGGCTGGTCGTTGAGAGCATCGCGTGCCTGTCGTCCCTTGGTCGGTGCCTCGATGCGACCGGGGTTGCAGGCGCGACGGTGCTGCCGTTGCCGGTTTGACCAGTTCCCCAACCAGCCGGGGTCGCCTACGGAAGCGGTTGCTCGGTCAGCCGCCCGGTATGCGGGGTGTGGATCAGTGGCGCCAGGTCGAAGCCCTGTTCGCGCGCATGCGCCAGATAGGCCTGGGCGATGTTTTCGTCCAGCTGCGGCAAGCGTGCCAGTAGCCAGAGGTACTTGCGATCCGGGCTGCCGACCAGTGCAGCGGTGTAATCGGCATCGATGCGCATCACCCAATAGTCACCCTTGGTGAAAGGGATCCAGCGCAGACCTTCGGGCAAGAAGGTCACTTCCAGGCGGCTGTGCGTGTCGTCGATGGCGCGCGCCTGGCCGATCGCTTCTTCCAGCTCGCCTTCCGCGGTGAAGCAGCGATTTTGGACGCGCACGCTGCCGTCCTCTTCCAGGGTGTAGTGCGCCGACACATCGGTGCAGTCGGCATCCTCGAAGCGGGTCGGCAGGCGGGCGATTTCGTACCACGTGCCCAGGTAGCGATTCAGATCCAGCGAAGGGACCGTGGCGAGTTCGGGATGGTGGCTCATACAGGCCTCTGCACAATGGAGTGGCGCCTGTTGTACGTGTAGCGCCATGAAATGCATGTTGGGATGTGGCGCCAGCGGTCGTGCAGCGAGGGCGGGCGTCCGCGAGGGCACCGGCTCGGTGCGCACGGCCGGTTGGCACGATGTCGCTCGTGGGCCGATGCCGCGCGAGCGATCAATTGGCTGCATCCGATGAACTCCGTGGCGGCGAATGAGGTTGCGCACCGACATCGACACCGAAACCGAAACGATGCCCTGACAATGCGGGCGCTTTGCGGTACCAAGGTGTCACGCCAGCGGATGGCGTGCGAATCGCGCGCGCCTGTCGACCTGCCGAGCACGCTACGCCGCGCTGGCGGTGCCAAGCGCACGATCCAGTTTGCGGTAGCCGATCGCTTCGGTGAGATGGGGTGTGGCGATGTCTGGGCTGTCGTCGAGATCGGCGATGGTGCGCGCAACGCGCAGGATGCGATGCATCGAGCGTGCGGACAGCTGCAGGTGTTCGATGGCGCGCTCCAGCAGCACCTGATCGTCGTGTTGCAGGCGGCAATGGCGGTCGGTGTCGGCCTGGTCCAGTTGCGCATTGGGCAGCGCACCGCGTGCAAGCTGTCGCTGTCGCGCGGCGACCACGCGGGCACGCACGCTGGCGCTGTCTTCACCGAGGTTGCCGCTGCGCAGCGCCTGCGGAGGGAGGCGCGGCACTTCGACATGCAGATCGATACGGTCCAGCAACGGGCCGGAGATGCGGCTGCGGTAGCGACGGATGCTGTCGCTGCTGCAGCGGCAGCGCCCGCTGCCATCGCCTGCCCAGCCGCACGGGCAGGGATTCATGGCGGCGACCAATTGAAAGCGCGCCGGAAAATCCACGCTGCGTGCCGCGCGCGCGATCGTGACCACGCCCGACTCCAAGGGCTCGCGCAACACTTCCAGGGTTTGCCGTTGCCACTCGGGCAATTCGTCCAGGAACAGCACGCCGTTGTGAGACAGCGAGATCTCGCCGGGGCGCGGGTGCGTGCCGCCGCCGACCAGGGCCACTGCGCTGGCGGTGTGGTGCGGGGCGCGGTAGGGGCGTTGCCGCCAGCGGGCCAGATCCAGCCCACGGCCGCTGATCGAGGTGATCGCAGCGGTTTCCAGTGCTTCTGCTTCGCTGGCTTCGGGCAATAGACCGGGCAGGCGCGAGGCCAGCAGGGTCTTGCCGCAGCCAGGGCTGCCGACCAGCAACAGGTGGTGCCCACCGGCAGCGGCGATCTCCAGCGCGCGGCGGGCGTGCGGTTGCCCGCGCACGTCGGCCATGTCGGGCAGGGCGCGGGCGCCGAGCGCCTGCACTGCCAGCTCGGCGGCGGGCGCTTTCTGGCTGCCGTTGAGCGTCGCGCAGACATCCAGCAGGGTACGCGCGGTGAAGGCTTCGACGTGTCCGGCGATGGCCGCTTCGGCACCGTTGGCGAGCGGGACGATCAGCCGTCGTCCGGCCTGCGCGGCCGCCAGCGCCGCGGGCAGCACGCCGTCGACGCCGCGCAGCTCGCCGGTCAGCGCAAGCTCGCCGAGGAATTCGTAATCGGCCAGGGCCTGGCGGTCGATCTGCCCGCTGGCAGCCAGGATACCGAGGGCGATCGGCAGATCGAACCGGCCGCCTTCTTTCGGTAAATCGGCCGGTGCCAGGTTGATGGTGATGCGCCGGGCGGGAAATTCGAACTGTGCGCACAGCAGGGCGGCACGCACGCGTTCGCGCGATTCGCGCACTGCCGCTTCGGGCAGGCCCACGATCTGGGTGGAAGGAAGACCGCCGGAGAGATGCACTTCCACCCGAACCTCAGGCGCATGCACTCCCACGCGGGCACGGCTGTGCACCAGCGCCAGACTCATGGTGGTGGCCTTCGCTCAGGGGATGGTGGGCGGTGCAGCGGGTGGCGTGCCGGGCGCGCGCGCCTCCAGTGCGGCGACGGTCTGCTCCAGCGCGTCGAGTTTTTCGCGGGTGCGCAGCAAGACCGCGCGCTGCACGTCGAACTCTTCGCGGGTGACCAGGTCCAGCTTGCCCAGGCCGGCCTGCAGCGCGCCCTTGAAGGTGCTTTGCAGTTCTTCGCGCGATTGGCGCAGGCCCGGCGGCACCAGGTCGCTGAGGCGGCGGGCGAGGTCGTCGAGCTGGTTGAAATCGATCATGGTGTTCTCCGCAGGTCCGTAGGAAGCCTAGTGCAGGCCGGGACACGCGGGACATCGGCAAGGCAGTCGGCAGGCGGTAAGGATAGTCCCATTCGGCTGTCGTCCGCGGTGATGGCGGCGCGCGGTTGGATGAGTGTTGCGCCCGTCCACGGTATGCTGCGCGGCCGTCATGCCCTGGGACCTGCACCGATGAAAATGATCATGGCCATCGTCAAACCGTTCAAGCTCGACGATGTGCGCGAAGCGCTCGCCGGCTGCGGGGTGGCGGGCATCACGGTGACCGAGGTCAAAGGCTTCGGCCGGCAGAAAGGCCATACCGAGCTCTATCGCGGCGCCGAATACGTGGTCGATTTCCTGCCCAAGGTGAAGATCGAAGTGGCGGTGACCGACGACCAGGCCGAGCGTGTGGTCGAGGCGATCGTCGCGGCGGCCGGTACCGGCAAGATCGGCGACGGCAAGGTGTTCGTGTACGACCTGGGCACGGTGGTACGCATCCGTACCGGCGAGCTGGATAGCGACGCGCTGTAGGTTCGCAACGCGGCGCCCGCTGCTTGCCGGATGTGCGGTGGGTGGTGAGGGGTTTGCTGCCCTCTGCCGGCGCAACGACGATGCCCGGGCCACGTATTGCTGAGCCAGCGCCGCTGCTAGTGGCGCTGGATCAGGCGCATTGCAGGCATTGCACGGCTCACAGGAACCCGACCGCCCAAGTTCTGCGGCGCGCCACCTGCGCTGACTGCGTTGGCTGTGGCGCGCATCACCGCGGCTGATGCACGGCTGGGTGCATCCGCGCCAGGCCGCTCTCAGGCGCAAACGCCCCACTTTTCATACCATTTCAATACCGCCATGTATCGCTGCCGCACCTTTCTGGATTGCGATCCAGAAACAGGCTGAAGTCACCGCGCGGCAGCCTAGCGCTGGCCAGAATGGAAATCCCGGCCGCGCTTGTCGCCGCCGCCCGACTTGCCTACTCTAGGGCGTAGTACCATTCCAATACCGGAGTTCGAGATGAAGCCACGCAACAGTACGCCGGGCGTGCGCCTGCTTTCGGTATTGGTGGCGTTGGGCCTGGCTGCTCCGGCGTTGGCACAGGCCGTGACCGAACCGGTCACCCAGCCGGCGATCTATCCGACGCCGGTCTCGATCACGCTGGATGGCGCAACCGTGACCTTGGGCCGCTCGGTGGTGCTGGTGGTCGCCCCTGGCGCGGACAAGGCCACGGTGGCGCTGGTGCGCCGCATTCTCGACAGCGCCGGCGTCACCAAGATTGCGACCGCCACACGCCTGCCTGCCGCGCTGGACCGCCCGCACATCGTGCTCGGCACCGGCGATGCGGCAGTGGTGCGCGATGCGCTGACGCGCAGCAAGGCGACCCAGGACACCCATAAGGAAGGCTACACGTTGGCCAGCGTCGCGCTCGATCGCGGCAGCCTGATCACGCTGGCCGGCCACGACGACGATGGCCTGTTCCATGCGGCGCAGACGCTGCGGCAGCTGGTCGAGCGGCCGGCCATCCCGACGTTGACGATCCAGGATTACCCGGCCATGCCGATCCGCGGCACCATCGAAGGCTTCTACGGCGCGCCGTGGTCGATGAGCGATCGCAGCAAGCACATCGATTTCCTCGCCCGCACCAAGGCCAACACCTTCATCTATAGCCCCAAGGACGACCCTTACGCGCGCGATCGCTGGCGCGAGCCGTACCCGAGGGCGACCTTGAAGGCGCTTGGCCAGCTGGCCGCTACCGCCAAGCGCAATCACGTCGATTTCGTCTATGCGATTTCGCCTGGCCCCACCGTGTGCTTCTCCGATCCGGCCGATGCCAAGGCCTTGTTGCGCAAGTTCGATGCGTTCCGTGCGCTGGGCGTGCGCAGCTTCTACGTGGCGCTGGACGATATCGAATACACCAAGTGGAATTGCGAACGCGACAAGACCACCTTTGGCGAGTCCGGCGCGCAGGCGGCCGGTATCGCGCAGTCGCATCTGCTCAATCTGGTGCAGGCCGATCTGGTCGCGCGCCACGATGCGGCCGCTGAACTCATCATGGTGCCGACCGAGTACTACGACGCCAAAGAGAGCCCGTACAAGGAAGCCTTGCGCAAGCATCTTGACCCGAAGATCGTGGTGCAGTGGACCGGCACCGATGTGGTGCCGCCGGCTATTTCCATTCCCGATGCGCGCGCGGCCACCAAGGCGTTCGGTCGCAAGACGCTGTTGTGGGACAACTACCCGGTCAACGATTTCGAAACGTCGGCCGGGCGCCTGCTGATGGCGCCGTATGCGCGGCGCGAGGCGGGTCTGTCGGCCGAGTTGTCGGGCATCGTCTCCAACCCGATGAACCAGGAAGCGCCCAGCCGCGTCGCGGTGATGGGTGTGACCGCGTTCGCCTGGAACGACAAAGACTACGACGCGCAACGCACCTGGCATGCGGCGGCGCGCGATCTGGCCGGCGGCGATGCGCGCGTGGCTGCGGCCTTGCTGACCTTCTTCGACACCCAGCATCTGGCGCCAACCTTTGGCAGCCAGCCGTGGCAGGAACAGGCTCCACGCTTGAAGGCCGTGCTCGATCATGTGCGCGAGGCAATCGCGCTTGGCGATGCGGCAACGCGCACGGAGGCGATTGCCGAACTGGCACGCGCTGCCGACGAACTGGCTGCGGCACCGCAGATCATCCGCGACGGCGTCGCCGACAAGGGCTTTGCCGAGCAATCGCGTCCCTGGCTGGAGGCAATGGAGGATTGGGGCCAGGCCCTGCAGAAGACGGCAGCCGGGCTGGATGCGGCAAATCGCGGCCACACGCAGGCGCCGGCCTTGTTTGCCGAGGCGGCTGCGATCGCCGCCGTCGCAAGCCAGATCCCAACGATTCCCGGCGCCACGCGCTTCGGCGGCCCGGTCAAGCTCGCTGACGGCGTGCTCGACCGCTTCATCGCGCAAGCGCCGCGCTTGATCGCCTATCGCGTGCCGGCGGTTGCCGACTCGGCAGCAGCAAAGTGATGGGGGAGTGCAATAACACAGCGACGCGCATCGGGAATTGCTCGCGTCGCTGTGCCTGCAAATGCGGGAGCGCCATTGCCACTGCATCGCAGCACCCGGCATGGCGCGCTGGAAGGACGTCTGTGCTGCAGATCAAACCGACGACATCAGCGCAGTAGCTGGGCGTAACGGTGTGCCCAGCCGCCGTTAGCCAGCAGCGCTGATCACGCCTTGCCTTTCAAACGCCGATATAGCCGCTTCCAGCCGCTGCGAATCGCATGCACCCAGCGCGGTTCGGCACTGCGGGCCGATTCGTCGGCAGTCGGTGCGATGCCGGCAAGGC
This sequence comes from Xanthomonas euvesicatoria pv. euvesicatoria, assembly GCF_020880415.1. Lineage (GTDB taxonomy): Bacteria > Pseudomonadota > Gammaproteobacteria > Xanthomonadales > Xanthomonadaceae > Xanthomonas > Xanthomonas euvesicatoria. The sequence goes on from NZ_JAJIUJ010000105.1 coordinate 149,858, forward strand.
GCTGGCGCATTTTCTGAAAATTGGCCACGTCGCTGCGCTGCAGCTGACGCGCCAGCGTGCCGCGCCGCAGCCAGCGCGGAAATCGCCACGCGGAGGTGAAATCGATCAGCACCGGCACGCCGGCACTGACCACCACATTGGTGCCGTGCAGATCGTTATGGGTGATGCCGAACGCATGCAGCCTGCGCAGCGCCTGCTGCAATTGCTGGAAGACCTCCTGGCCCACGACGGTGCTGGCGCTGAGCGTGTCGCCTGGAATGAATTCCATGCCCAGCGCCAGCCCGCCCAGCGTGCCGAGCAAGGCCGGTGCATGCCGCCAACCCTGCAACTGCCGCAGCATCCTGGCCTCGTGGCGCACCATGAGCCGGGCGATCGGCGACAACAGCGTGCGGCGATAGCGGCCGTAGTCCTTGACCACTGCCGGTTGCCCGTTCACATGGGTGCGGTAGACGTCCGGCTCGAGCAGCCGGGTGCCTTGCTTGAGCAGAACGGGAGTGACGAGGTGCAGGCTGGACACGTCCAGCGGCTGGTAGTGCATGGCAGTTCTCCAGACCTTGGCGGCGCGGAGCTGTCACGCGTTGCGCAGGTTCACGGTGATCGCGAGGGTCGGTCTGCCCAATTTTAGAACTTGTGAGTATGGAAATTATATTTATTTAACAAATGAAATGTTCCGGGAGTGGAACAGCTTTTGGAATCAGGTGTTTGGCGGACCCCACCAGGATCGGCATGTGCCAGCGAATGCATGCAAACCTGCCACCCCAGGCCATGGTGTCGTTCCGCCAGCGTTGCGTCCTGCTTCAAGATAGGCGCTGTCAGCGCAACACGGCGTGTGGTGGCGGTCACGCCGCTTCTTGACAGCGATTGAGACTCCAGACACTGTGCCGGCTGCGGTCAGGGGGCTGCAGCACGCGTTAACACGGGCACGCTCTTCGAGCGTCGCCTGCATCGATGTCGTACGACATCCGGTGATGCCGGGTGCGCCTCCGAATGCGACCGCAACTGCGCCACTTCCAGACGCCGTCAGGTGCCACCTGCGTGCGCAAGGATGCGGAAACGATGGAGTACGACTCATGGGGATGCAATGAAAAGGACCGCAACAGTGCTGTTGGCTTGCACGGCGTTCGGCGTCACGGCTCAGGCCTCGGCGCAGTCGTTGTCGCGCGGCTGGGACAGCTACCGTCAACAGCAAAAGCAGCAGGCCGGCACCCAGCGCGCCACCGCGCCTGCAGCGCCATCCTCGCGCCCGGCGCAAGCGGGCGTTGGCGGAGCGCCGGCCGCTGTCGGTGGAAGCGGCAGCCAACCTGGTGCGTCCGGCGGGTTCACTACGGTGACCGAGCAGACTGAGGCGGTGGCAGTTCAGCCTGCCGCTGCTTACCCTGCAGCGCCTGTCCCCGCAGCGCGCTACACACGGGTGGAGGAATCGCGCATTGAAAGGGGCGCGTTCATCGGCGTGCAGCGTGGTCGAGGTGAGGTTTTCAGTGGCTATAAGCAAGACATGCTTGGCCTCAGCGCCGGCTATCGCTGGCGTGCTGGCTCGGTCACGTTGATCGGACTTGAGGGATCGATTGGACGCCTGGAACGCGGCGATACAACCGACGATGTCTTTATCCCCGCAGTGAAGTTTGGCGGCATCGGGGGTACGGCACGTTTCAATTTTGGTGACACTCCACTGTTCGCGGTAGTCCGCCTCGGCTCATGGTATGCCGAGGTCGCAGACATGAGCGACGAAATCTTTGGTGGTTACGCAAGCCTCGGCCTGGGCGTCGATATCGGCAAGCATGCGAGCGTGAGCGCGATGTACACCAACTACGTCTACGCCAATGACTACTACGACTATGCTCAAGACACCACCATCAACCGTGCAGAGGTACTGAACGCAGTAGTGGAAGTCCGCTTTTAACTAGCGATGTCGAAGGGCGGGCAGCAGCGCTCACCCTTCCCCGTCACGCGGCATGCAGCGCGATGCCGCGGACGGCAATCCATTTGAAGCTGCACCGCAAACGGTCATCGGCATTGCACAGCCATCCATGCGGCTTGCTGTAGTGTCTTGGTCAACGCACTGATTCAGCCATGGGCGAGGGCAGATGGACGCATTGGCGAAGTTCTTGACAGACGAACAGGACCCGGTGGCGGTGGGCAAGATCCTGCCCAAGATCACCGAGTTGCTGACCCGCGACGAGCAGGTCGAGTACATCGCCGTGCAGAAGAAGATGGTGATGAACCTGTCGCCGGATGCGGTGGTGCTGACCAACCGTCGCTTCATCGTGGTCTACCCAAAGCTGCTCGGCATGACCTTCCGCGATTTCCCCTGGCGCGAGGTGCTCGATGTGCACATGAGCGAACAGATGCTCGGAGCCACCATCATGTGCCGCACCACGCAGGGCGCCTACGCATCCATCGACAGCCTGCCCAAGAGACAGGCGCGGCGCGTGTACGCCTATGCGCAGCAGGTGGAAGAATCCGCCTACGAACAGCGCCAGCAGCTGGAGATCGACAAGTTGCGCGCGGCGGCCGGTGGCGTGGTGGTGCATGCGCCTGGTGCGCACGGCGCAGCAGTGCCCTTGCAAGCCAGTGCCGTTCCTGCAATCGACGATCCGGTGCAGGTGCTGAGCAAGCTCAAGCAATTGCTGGATGCGGGGCTGATCACGCAGGACGAATTCGACGCCAAGAAGACAGAAGTGCTGGCGCGCTTATAGCGTGCGCAGGACATCCGCGCATCGGTCGGCTTCCACTACGTCGGCCCATGGATCGCAGTGACGCAGCAACTGACGCGTCCATTGCACGGCGGCGCTGTCGGTGGATCGCCGCGCCAGAAGGCTGCTGGCCGCGCACTGGCCTCACGCTCCAGCAGCGCCGCGCGACTACGGCAGCCTGATCGGTGCGAATGCATCAGCCCGCGCGCTGTAAGCACGCAGGCCATGTCACGCGAAAAAAACTAGCAAACCGGCCGGGCTTATCGCCAAGCGGACGCAGCCGGCTGCTGTAACCCGCCACGTCCATCCAAGCGCCGCGATTCAACGCATGTCGTCTGCGCTTTTTGCCGGCGATGCTCGGCCAACCGCGATTACTCGCCCAGCGCCTTGGCCACGAACGGCGGGGCAACCAGCACGCCGGTGTGCAAATGGGCGGTGTAGTACAAGGTGTCGAAGCCCTTGGCCTGCGCGTCCGCTTGGCGAAAGGCGAAATCGGCGTTGGCCTGCTTGCTGGCCATGGTCACGCTCCACCAGCCGGTGGGGTAGCACGGCTGCGGGAACGGCAGGGTCTTGAACGACTGGAAGCCGGCCTTGCCCATTTCGGTGCGCATTTCGTTGATCAGGTCCAGCAGCGCCAGCGGCGATTCGGACTGCTGCACCAGGATGCCCTCGTCCTTCAAGGCCTTGAAGCAGCTTTCGTAGAAGGCCTTGTTGAACAGGCCCTCGGCAGGGCCGACCGGGTCGGTGGAATCGACGATCACGATGTCCACGCTTCCGGCCGGGCAATTGGCCATATAGGCCACGCCGTCGTCGAACAGCAGTTCGGCGCGCGCGTCGTGGTTGGCATCGCACAGCTCGGGGAAATACTTCTCCGACATGCGGGTGACCTGCTCATCGATATCGCATTGGGTGGCGCTTTCCACGCCCGGGTGCTTGAGCACCTCGCGCAGCGTGCCGCAGTCGCCGCCGCCGATGATCACCACGCGCTTGGGCGCGGGGTGGGTGAACAGCGCCGGGTGGCTGATCATCTCGTGGTAGAAGAAATTGTCGCGGCTGGTGAGCATCACCGCGCCGTCGATCAGCATCAGCTTGCCCCAATCGGTGGTCTGGTAGATCTCGATCTTCTGGAACGGGGATTGCACCTCGTCCAGCTTGCCGCTGATGCGGAAGCCGATCGCCGAGCCGGTCGGCTGGAAGTGTTCGATGTACCAGTTGTCGTTGGTGCTCATGCGGACGTCCTAATGCTGGAAGAAGCGGGCGGTTCCTTCTCCCGGCGGGAGAAGGTGGCGCGTAGCGCCGGATGAATGTCGGGTGCAGCCTCGCGCAGCCAACCTGCGCCAACCCCGCTCCAACCAGGAGCGGGGCGTGAAGTCGGCGCGGATTGTAACGGACCCTGCGCATGCCAGGCGTTACACTTCACGCCCTTTTTTATTCCAGCCGAGACAGCGAAATGAGCGATTGGTCCCTCGACCAAGCCCGCAAGACCTATTCGATCCCGCATTGGGCCGACGGGTATTTCGATGTGAACGCTGCCGGACACGTGGTGGTCACCCCGACCGCCGATGGCCCGGCGGTGTCGCTGCCCGAGGTGGTGGATGCCGCGCGCGCAGCCGGTGCCAAGCTGCCGCTACTGGTGCGCTTCCCGGACATCCTGGGCCAGCGCCTGGGCAAGCTGCAGGCAGCGTTTGCGCAGGCGCAGTCGGAGTGGGACTACGCCGGAGGCTATACGGCGGTGTATCCGATCAAGGTCAACCAGCATCGTGGCGTGGCCGGCACCCTGGCCGGTCACCACGGTGAGGGCTTCGGGCTGGAAGCGGGCAGCAAGCCCGAGCTGATGGCGGTGCTGGCGCTGTCGCGTCCGGGCGGGCTGATCGTGTGCAACGGCTACAAGGACCGCGAATACATCCGCCTGGCGCTGATCGGCCGCAAACTCGGCCTGCAGACCTTCATCGTCATCGAAAAGCCCTCCGAACTGACCCTGGTGCTGGAAGAAGCACGCGCGCTGGACGTCAAGCCCGGCCTGGGCGTGCGCATGCGCCTGGCCTCGCTGGGCGCGGGCAAGTGGCAGAACAGCGGTGGCGACAAGGCCAAGTTCGGTCTCTCGCCGCGCCAGGTGCTGGACCTGTGGAAGACGCTGCGCGACACCGAGTACGCCGACAGCCTGAACCTGCTGCATTTCCATATGGGCTCGCAGATTTCCAACGTGCGCGACATCGCCAACGGCATGCGCGAGGCCACGCGCTATTTCGTGGAGCTCTCGCGCCTGGGCGCAAAGATCAGCCATGTGGACGTGGGCGGCGGCCTGGGCATCGATTACGAAGGCACTCGCTCGCGCAGCTATTGCTCGATCAACTACGGCCTGCACTCGTATGCCAGCAACATCGTGCAGCCGTTGGCCAGCGCTTGCGAAGAGCATGGCCTGGCCCCGCCGCGCATCGTCACCGAGTGCGGGCGCGCAATGACGGCGCACCATGCGGTGCTGATCGCCAACGTGTCGGAAGTGGAGCAGGCGCCGGAAGGCCGCGTGCCGGTTGCGCACGACGATGAGCCGGCCGCGATCCGCCACCTGCGCGAGATCCATGACGAGCTCGATGTGCGCCCGGCGGTGGAGCTGTTCCAGGAAGCCCAGCATTTCCATGCCGAAGGTTTGAGCGCGTATGCGCTGGGCCAGATCGACCTGCCGCAGCGCGCGCGCATCGACGATCTGTTCTACGCCATCGCACATGGCGTGCGCGCACGCCTGAGCTTCGATGAGAAGAGCCATCGCCCGGTGCTGGATGAGCTCAACGAGCGGCTGGTGGACAAGTACTTCGTCAACTTCAGCGTGTTCGAATCGATCCCGGACGTGTGGGCGATCGATCAGGTGTTCCCGATCGTGCCGATCGAGCGCTTGAACGAAGCGCCGCAGCGGCGCGGCATCATCGCCGACATGACCTGCGATTCCGACGGCATGGTCAAGACCTATGTCGAGAACGAAAGCCTGGACAGCTCGCTGCCGCTGCATGGTTTGAATGCCGGCGAGAGCTATCGCATCGGCTTCTTCCTGGTGGGCGCCTACCAGGAAATCCTGGGCGATATCCATAACCTATTCGGCGATACCGATGCGGTGGAAGTCGTGGTGAATCGCGATGGCTATCGCATCGCACAGCAGCGCCGCGGCGATACCACCGACGTGATGCTGGACTACGTGGGCTATCAGCTGGACACGCTGCGTGCCACCTATGCCGAGCGCATTGCTGCCGCAAATCTGTCGCCCGAGCGGGCGCAGGAACTCGGCGCTGCGTTGGAAGCGGGGCTGACCGGCTACACCTATCTGTCCGACGAGCCGCTGAGCTGATCCGCAGTGCGCTGCGGCTGGTCCGCAGCGCTGGCTGTGCGCGACATGGCCCATCTTGCACGCGCTCCTGCCGCGAGCGCCGCTTGCAGCAGCAGGGACATCACCGACATGGACGCTGCAGGTTCTGCAACGCGTCGATGCGCCATCGCGCCGACGTCGGTTGCGATCTCGCACTTCAAGTCGACCTGCTTCGTCGCATCGAGCAAGAGCGCCTGCGCTTACCTTGCGCGAAGCCGTCGATCGGTTCGACTCACGCTTTTCGCGCGTTTGTGCTGCATGCCGATGACAATCAGGCGACCATCGCGTGATCGTGCGCTTGTCGAGGCAGACGCGTTGAACGCGTCTTTTTTTCTCCTGAAGTGATTTGCCGAATAACCTAATTCCGGCAACGCTGATTTGGAATTGGTCTTATTCAATGCGGCTTTTTATCTGCCGTGGTGCGCGCATATTTGTCTTGAAGCCCATGCGTATCGTCGGCCATGCCCTACGCCGGATGCGGCGCGGAAATTGATCGGATGTATGCATGCAGAACACTAGTTCAAATCACACTTCAGTGAAAAAATTTTAGGTATCACGCGATTTCCGTGATTTTTTGCACGGTTTCGGCCCCGCGCGAATTGTTAGTGTTCGTTTAACTTGTCGGGATACAAGTGCTTCAACGAGCCACCCGCACACCGGGGTTCGATTGTGCGAGTCGCTGTGCTGTGCGTCTTCATCATGCGTTTCCATCGCGTATTGCCGGCAAGTGTCGGTGGTCGGCGGTGTTTCTTACCCCTCGTTTTCTTAGGCCAGGTGCTGATTCGGCGTCCATCGACCGCATAACGGTTGAGGGGTGTCGACGGACTGCGCGCCACACCAGAAGGATGCACGCAATGCACGCTGACGCCTCTCCCGTTTTTCCCCTGACCAAGGCGCAACGTGGCCTTTGGGTGGCCAACAAGTTGCATACCGACAACACCTTGATGTTGGCCGAAGTATTGGAAATGTTCGGTCCGCTCAATCCCCAGGTGCTGATCCGCGCCAGCATGCAGCTGACGCACGAGTTCGATACGCTGCGCCTGTGTATCGTCGAGCGCGAGGGCGTGCCTTCGCAGGTGGTCTTGCCCGCGTACAACGGCACGATTCCATACTTCGACGTCAGCTCAGATCCTGCTCCGCGTAATGCCGCCGAACATTGGATCGACGAAGAAATCCGCAAGCCGGAAGATCTGCAGAACGGGCCGCTATGGCATTGCGCGGTGTTCCGTCTTGGCGAAGATCATCATCTGTGGGTGCAATGCGTGAGTCATCTGGTGATGGACGGCTATTGCGCGTCGATCATGATGCAGCGCATGGCCGTGCTCTATAACGCCTACCTGGCCGACGTGGAGCCTGCGCCTGCGCAGTACGGCAGTGCACTGTCGCTGCTCGAAATGGAACAGCACTATCGCAACTCCGATCGGTTCCAGCGCGATCGCGAGTACTGGATGCAGCAGTTGGCCGATCTGCCGCCGCCGGCGACGCTGGCGCGGCCGGGCAATCAGCTGTCCACCGGGTTGTTGCGCGGCACCGGGCAGTTCTCGCCGCAGCAGGTGGTGCGTCTGCGCGCGCTGGGCAAGGAGTACGGGGCCAGCCTGCCGCAGATGCTGATTTCGCTGATTGCCGCGTACTACTACCGCTGCACCGGTGCCGAGGATCTGGTGCTGGCGATGCCGGTGACCGGCCGCATCAATGCGCGCTACCGGCAAACCGCAGGCCTGGTGGCCAACGTGATTTCGCTGCGCCTGAAGATGGATCCGCAGCAGCCCATCCATACCTTGTTCGCGCAGGTGTCGTCGGTGGTGCGGCATGCATTGCGCCATCAGCAATATCGCTTCGAGGACGTACGCCGCGATCTGGGCATGTTCGGGATGGAGCAGAAGTTCGCACGCCTGGCGGTGAACATCAAGGCCTTCGACTACACCTTGCGCTTCGGCGAGGCGTACGCGGTGCCGCATAACCTTTCCAACGGCCCCGCCGATGACCTCACCATCTTCTGCTACGAACGCGGCGATGGGGCAGCGCTGCGTTTCGATCTGGATGCCAACCCGGCGCTGTACGACAGCGAGGAGCTGGCCGAACACTGCCGTCGTCTGACCCATCTGGCCGACGCGGTATTGGCCGATCCGGAATGCGCGCTGGGCCAGGTCGATGTGCTCGGCGATAGCGAGCGCCGGCGTTTGCTGCATACCTGGAACAACACCGCAGCGCCGCTGCCGGAACCGGCCACGCTGTTGCACGGCATGCTGCAACGCGCCGAGTTGATGCCTGCGGCCGTGGTTGCGCAATACGACAACCGCACGCTCGACTACGCCACGCTGTGCGAGCTTGCCTCGCGCATCGCTGCGCAATGGGTGGCCGATGGCGTGCGCCCTGGCGATGTGGTCGCGGTGGCGTTGCCGCGCAGCGAACACTTGCTGGTGGCGTTGCTGGCGGTGATGTGGAGCGGGGCGGCGTATCTGCCGCTGGATCCGGAGAGCCCGGCCGCACGCAACCGCCAGATGCTCAACGATTCCGGTGCCATTGGCCTGGTCTGCGAGCCAGCGCTGTGCGAGCGCTATCTGCTCGGTGGCATGGTCTGGCTGGATCCGCGCCCGGCCGTGTTGCCGGAGGCAATCGCACCGCTGGCGACGCCCGACGGCACCGCGTACGTGCTGTACACCTCCGGCTCCACCGGCGCGCCCAAGGGCGTGGAGATCAGCCATCGCAACCTGTTTAATTTCCTGCATGCGATGGAACACGAGCTGGCATTGCGCCCGCGCGACCGTGTGCTGGCCGTCACCACCATCACCTTCGATATCGCCGGGCTGGAGTTGTACCTGCCGTTGCTGGTGGGGGCGCGCGTGGTCATTGCACCGGCCGGTATCAGCCACGACCCGCGCGGCCTGTCGCGGTTGATCGCCGACGAACACATCAGCGTGGTGCAGGCCACGCCATCGCTGTGGCGTATCCTGCTGGCCAATGAGGATCTGGTGCTGGATCGCATTCATGCGTTGATCGGCGGCGAGGCGTTGGTGCCGGAACTGGCCACCCAACTGCTCAGCCGGGTGTGGGGCGCCTGACCCAGTTGTACGGGCCTACCGAAACCACGATCTGGTCGACCATCATGCCGTTGCAGTTGACCGATGCCGCCGCACCGCCGATCGGCAGGCCGCTGCTCAATACGCGCGTCTATGTGCTGGATGCGCAGCGGCAACCGCTGCCGACCGGTGCGATCGGCGAGCTGTATATCGGTGGCGCAGGCGTGGCCAAAGGCTATCGCGGCAAGCGCCAGCTGACCAGCGAGCGCTTCATGCGCGACCCGTTCGCCGACGACGGCAGCAGCATGTACCGCACCGGCGACCGCGTGCGTCAACGCAGCGATGGCCTGCTGGAATTCATCGGGCGCGCCGATGCGCAGCTGAAGATCCGCGGACATCGGGTGGAGCCGGCCGAAATCGAAAGCGCCCTGCTGTTGCATTCGCAGGTGGCGCAGGCGGTGGTGGTGGGCCACGGCGATGGCGAGCATGCCTTGCAACTGCTGGCCTATGTGGTGGGCAAGCACGGCAATGCGCCGTCGATCGAGTTGTTGCGCGCGCATCTGCAGCAGCGCCTGCCGGCATCGATGATTCCCACCCTGTGGGTGCCGCTGGAGGCGTTGCCGCTGACCCCCAACGGCAAGCTGGACCGGCGCGCGTTGCCGGCGCCTGGCGCATTGCCGCAACGCGCGCATCTGGCGCCGCGCGATGCGCTCGAACGCCAGCTGGCAACGATGCTGCAGGAGGTGCTGGGCATCGAAGTGGTGGGCGTGGACGACAATTTCTTCGAGCTTGGCGGCGATTCGCTGCGTGCGGCGGAAATGGCCGCGCGTTTCCCGCAGATGTTCGGGGTGGAACTGCCGCTGGGAACATTGTTCCATGCGCCGACGGTCGCCGGCCTGGCCGAGGTGATCAAGCGCAGCGCACACACGCCCAACGACCCGCTGAGCGTGCTGTTGCCGCTGCGTGCAGGCACCGCCGGCAGCACGCCGCTGTTCTGCATCCATCCGGTCATCGGTCTGGGCTGGTCGTATCTCACCTTGCTGGGTCAGCTGGATCCGCAGTGGCCGGTGTATGCGCTGCAATCGCCGGGCTTGAGCGACCCGCAGCACCGTCCGGAGAGCATCGAGGCGATCGCGCGCGATTACCTGGCGCGTCTGCGCAGCGTGCAGCCGAGGGGGCCGTACCGTCTGCTGGGCTGGTCGCTGGGCGGTTTGATCGCGCACGCCATCACCGCCGAATTGCATGCGCTGGGCGAAGAGGTCGAGGTGTTGGCCATGCTCGACAGTTACCCGCATCTGGAACAGGCCGCAGCGTTGTCGGAATCGGAGAACGTGCGCGCCTCGGTGCACGCGTTGGCCTTGCATCTGGCGCCGGGCCAGCCGATGCCGACCACGGTCGCCGAGCTGGCGAGCCTGTTGTGCGATCACTACGGGCTGAACGAATTGCCTGCGGTGCGCCAGTTGCTGGAGCAACGTCCCACCTTGCTGGACGATCTGGGCGCCCTCACCCAACATCACCTGCAGCTGGCGCGGCGTCATCGGCCCAGGCAGCTGGACCAGGATGTGGTCTTTGTCGAAGCGAGCGTGCGCATGAGCTCCGGCGGCGACGATGCGCTGTGGGTGGATTACCGTCCCCAGGCGTGGCACCCGTACGTGCGCAACCTGCAGCTGCACGTTCTGGACAGCGACCACCATTCAATGCTCTCGCCGACGCATGCGGCCACGCTCAGCACCTTGCTGCACGCGGCCACCGCAGAGGCCACCCGGGCTGTGCGGCCGGTGGGACAGGCCGGCCGTGGCGCGGTCGCCGGCGACGGAGTGACCGAATATGCCTGAGTCCAGCGCCGATCCGTTACGCCAGCGCCCGGTGGTGATCGCCACCCTTGGCACGCATGGGGACGTGCGCCCGATCATTGCGCTGGCCCTTGGCCTGCAGCGGCGCGGTTATCCGGCGCGGGTGCTGACCAGTTCCAACTTCGAGTCGTTGATCCGTGCGCACGGCCTGGAATTCTTCCCGCTCAGCGGCGATCTCCAGCAACTGTTGCACGACCATCCGGACGTTGCCGAGATGCGCGGTGCCCCTGGCATCTTGCGCAAGAAGTTGCTGGAGTGGGCGCGCGATTGGCCCGCGCAGGGCCGCGCGGCGTGTGCCGATGCCGGCTTGATCCTGGGCGTGGGCAGTGCCAGTTTCCTCGTCCATAGCCTGGGCGAGGCGTATGGCGTGCCGGTGGCGTTTGCGCAGTTGCAGCCGCTCACCGAGTCGCGCCACCTGCCGTTGATGCTGATGCCCAACCTGCGTCTTCCGGGACGTGTCAACGTGGCATTGCATCGCCTGATGCGCTTTGTCGGCTGGCAGCTGATGCGGCCGGCCTTCAACGATATCGTGCGTCCGGCGTTGGGGCTGCCGGGATATCCGTGGAGCGGTCCGGATCGCAGCGCACTACGCGTGATCTACGGCTATAGCGCGCACGTGTGTCCGCGTCCGCCGGACTGGCCGGAGAGCGCGCAGGTGTGCGGCTTCTGGCAGCTGCCGCCGTCGCAGTGGCAACCGCCGGCCGCGCTGCAGGCGTTTTTGCAGGCCGGGCCGCCGCCGCTGTATATCGGTTTCGGCAGCATGACCAGTAGCGCGGTCGCGCAGCTCACTGCCACGGTCAAGGCAGCGGTGCGACTGACCGGGCAGCGCGCGTTGCTGGCCAGCGGCTGGGGCGGTCTGGGGGCCGGGGACGCTGTCGCCGATGATGCCGAGCGCTTCTTCCATCTGGAACAGGCACCGCACGATTGGCTGTTCCCGCGCGTGGCGGTGGCCGTGCATCACGGTGGCGCCGGCACCAGTGGTGCTGCGTTGGCGGCGGGCATTCCCTCGGTGGTGCTGCCCTTTGGCTACGACCAGTTGTTCTGGGCCCATTGCCTGGCCCAGCGCGGCGTTGCGCCGCCAGCGCTGGCGCGTGCGGGGCTGCAGCCCGAAGCCCTGGCCGCTGCCATCCGGCAGGCGGGCACGCCGGCCATGCGTGCGGCTGCGCGCGCACTCGGTCAACGGATCGGCCAGGAAGACGGCGTCCGCAACGCGGTCGATCAGCTGGAAGCCTGGCAATTGCTTGAACCCGCGGCAGTGACGCCCGCGGCGGCCGCACGGACCGAGCAGCACGCCATCGCATAAGCATGGCGATGCTGCGCATCCGCCGCAGCGCTGATGCGCGCACTGCGGCGCGGTGGAGCAGTGCGTGGTTGGCGGCGACACCCTGCGCGCTGCCGGCATGCGGCACAATCGGGCTCCCTCGGTTGATCTGGCCCGCATGCGCTATCCCGCTTTGGACCTGTTGCGTGGCATCGCCATCGTCTGGGTGATGCTGTTCCATTCGTTCGTGGTCGGCGGGTTGGGTCCGGACTGGGAATGGCTGTCGCGCTACGGCTGGATGGGGGTAGACCTGTTCTTCGTGCTGAGCGGCTTTTTGATCGGCACCCAGGTGCTGACCCCGCTGTCGCGCGGCAAGCCACTGGACTTCGCCGATTTCTACCTGCGCCGCGCATTCCGCATCCTGCCGGCGTTTTTGGTGGTGTTGGCGATCTACATGGCATGGCCGGGTTTTCGCGAATCGCCCGGGCTGGCGCCATGGTGGATGTTCCTCACCTTCACCTTGAATCTGTTCGTCGATACGCCGAGCAGGCGGCGTTCTCGCACGCATGGTCGCTCTGTGTGGAAGAGCATTTCTATCTGGTGTTTCCGTTGCTGGCCACGTTGTTGTTGCGGCGTCCATCGGCGGCACGCGTGGTCGCGGTGTGCGTGGTGGTGGTGGTCGCCGGCATCGCGCTGCGCACCAGCGTGTGGCTGCACAACACGGCGCTGGATCAGATCGGCAGCGGCCAGCAGCGCAACTGGTTTGTCGAAGATCTCTATTACCCCACCTGGAACCGACTGGACGGTTTGCTGGCCGGTGTCGTGCTGGCAATGACGAAGGTCTTCCGCCCCCGCACATGGCAATGGCTGCAGCAGCGCGGCAACACCTGGGCGCTGGCCGGTGTGGCCATGCTGGCACTGGCGATGTGGTTGTTCCGCGAGCGCACCGGTTTGATCGGCAACGCGGTGGGCTGGCCGGTGCTTTCGCTGGGGCTGGCCTTGCTGGTATTGGCAGGCACCGCGACCGACAGCGCACTGGGCCGGCTACGGGTGCCGGGTGCCGCCTGGTTGGCCGCCATTTCCTACAGCGTGTATCTGACCCACAAGGAGATGTTCCATGTGACCCAGGGCTGGCTCGGCGCCACGCTGGACGGACGTGGCATCCTGGCCTTTGCAGTGTATGGCGTGGTGGCGCTGGCGGCGGGTGCGCTGCTGCATTACATGGTGGAACGTCCGTTCCTGCAGCTGCGCGGCGCGTTGCTGCGGCGGCGCGCAGCCGTGCGCCGCGATGCCGAACTTGCGTGATGCGATGGTGCGGAGAACGGCGAGCGTGCACGGGTGGCGGCGTGGCGGCCGCCGCTGCAGCACCTGGTGTCGGGCAACCGGTCTGCGCAGTTGCTGCGACCATGCAGCGCTGATGTAACGAAAAGCCGCGCAGTGCGCGGCTTTTCGATGCTTCGTTCGATGCTCGGAAGGGCTTGCGCGGCGCAGCGGGGGGTGCGGCTGGCGCGCTGCACGCCCACCGCCTAAGCCCTTGCTTCGGTGCACGCCTCACTGCGCGTCGCGGGCCACCTGGAACCCCGCAAAGGACTGCGTCACCGGCATGATTTCCAGGCGGTTGATGTTCAAATGCGCCGGCAGGCTGGCGACATAGAAGATCTGTTCGGCGATGTCTTCGGCCGTCATCGGGGTGGCGCCACGGTACAGCGTGTCGGACGCGGCCTGGTTGCCGCCGGTGCGCACCAGGGTGAATTCGGTCTCGGCCATGCCCGGTTCGATCGAGGTCACGCGCACGCCGGTGCCGTGCAGGTCAGAGCGCAGGCCCAGCGAAAACTGCTGCACGAAGGCCTTGGTACCGCCGTAGACGTTGCCGCCGGTGTATGGGTAGGTTGCCGCCACCGAGGCGATATTGATGATGGCGCCGCGGCGCGCAATCAACGCCGGCAGCAGGCGGTGGGTGAGCGTGACCAGCGCGGTGACATTGGTGTCGATCATCTGCTGCCACTGCGCCAGGTCGGCCTGCTGCGCCGGCGCGGTGCCCAGCGCCAGGCCGGCGTTGTTGACCAGTACGTCGATGTCGGCGAAGGCCGGCGGCAGCGCGTCGATCGCGTCCGACAAGGCGTGTGCATCGCGCATGTCGAACGCGGCGGTGTGGACCTTCCCGGCCGGCAGTTCAGCGGCCAGCGCCTGCAGGCGTTCGGCGCGCCGGCCGGTGGCGATGACCTTCCAGCCGGCTGCGGCGAAGCGGCGCACGGCGGCGCTGCCGAATCCGGAGGTGGCACCAGTGATCAGGACGGTCTTGGACATGGGGGACTCCAGGGGGACAGGGGGGGCGGGAACCAGATTCAGTGAGCAGGCCGCGGCTTCGCCGTTGCGGCATGCCGCGCACGCAGCCGCTCTTCGGTCAGGGTCTGGCGTGCGACGACCTGGCCACGCCGCAGCTGCAGCACCACGTACGGGGCCGGTGCGTGCGCAGCGCTCGTCGCGGTGGCGGGCAGCGCGACGAGCAATTCGCCATCCACCCAGACGGCGGGCACGGGCGCTGCCTGGCCGGGGAACAGCACATCCAGCGGCAGCGTGGGCGGCGCGTCGTTACAGGCGCCCAGGACCACGCGGTCGAGCACCAGCTGTTGCCCGTCCAGGCGCCAGTGGGCGCGGTAGCCGCGCCAGTTGGCGCTGCAGCTGCCCAGCGCGCTGCCTGCGTGCGCCACAAAACGCTTCCAGGTGGCCGGGTCGTCCAGTGGGCCGGACAAGGGTTCGGCCAGCAACGTCGCCTGCTGACCGTCGATCTGGATCAGGTCGGGAAGTTGATCGGTGGCCTGCGCCGGGCCGGCCCACGCCAGCACGCCCAGCAACACGCCAGCGCTACGTCGCAACACGGGCGTTTACTGCGCCTTGATCGCAATGGCGGACAGGCCACTGCCGGTGAGCTTCTGCTTGGCCTCGGCCAGTTCGCTGGCACTGCCATAGGGCCCCATGCGCACGCGGTAGACCGTCTTGCCGCTGATGTCGGCCGATTCCACGCGTGCGGCCAGGCCCATCATCGCCAGCTTGGCCTTGGTGGATTCGGCATCGCCGGAGGCGCCGAACGAGCCGGCCTGCAGGATGTAGCGGGTGTTGTCGGCGACCGCCGGCGCTGCAGCCGCGGGCGCTGTTGCAGCGGCGGCGGTTGCAGCGGGCTTGGGCGCGGCAGCGGCCGGTGTGGTGAGTGCGGCGGTGCTGGCCGGAGCCGGCGTGGCGGCCGGGCGTGCCGGTGCGGTTTCCGGCAGCGGCTTGGGTGCGCTGGCGGCGGTTTCCTTCAACGGCGTCGGGACGCTGGCCGCCGGTGTGGCGGCTGCCACGCTGGCGCCGGGTGCGGGGGGCACGGGTTTGCCTTCCAGCGCCGCACGCGCACGCGCGGCCTCTTCGGCGCGCGCGCTGGCCGCCAGTTCGGCATCGGACATCTGCACTTCCTTGCCGGGCAGCAAGGTGTAGAAGTCGTACTGGGTCTGCGCATCGCCGGGTTTGGCCTGCGGCTTGGGCGGCTGCGCGCTGGGCTTGGGCAGTTCGGCCGGCGTGTCCACGTCGGCATCGGCCACCGGCTCGGGCTGCGCATCCGGATTGGCACGCGGGCCCACGCGCAGGAAACCGTCGCCGTCCTTCTTGAACAGGTTGGGTGCGGCCAGGAAGATCACTGCCGCAATCGCGGCGCCAGCCACCAGCCACACCCAACCGGGGGTGCCATTGCTGGTGTTGCGCCGGGCCTGACTCTTACCGCGTCGTGCTGCCATCTACCACTTCTCCGAATCGTGTCGTTGCGGGCCCGCTGGCCCGGCTTGCTGTGGCAATGCGCGCCGCTGCGCTGATTGCCCGGTGAGCGCCATCGGCGCCCGAGGTGGCAGGCCGGCGCCTGCCGCAGTGCCACGCGCTGCGCCGCTGCCTGCGCCGGCACCCGGGAGCTGCCGCCTGTCTACATCTTTTCCGGAGCGCTGACGCCGAGCAGTTCCAGGCCATTGGCCAGCACCTGTTGGGTGGCGACCGCCAGGGTGAGCTTGGCGTCGCGCTCGGCGGCATCGTCCACCAGCACCTTGCTGTTGTGATACCACGTGTGGAAGGCGTGCGCCAATTCACGCAGGTATTGCGCGATCTGGTACGGCTCCAGCGCCTGGCCGGCGATTTCCACCACTTCCGGGTAACGCGACAGCTCCAGCATCACCGCCAGCGAGTGTTCGTCGTCCAGGCATGCGAGCTCGGCCAGGCCGTGGGCCTGGTCGTACTTGTAGCCCTTTTCCTGCGCCTGGCGCAGCACGCTGCACACCCGCGCATGCGCGTACTGCACGTAGAACACGGGGTTGTCGTTGCTTTGCGCGCGCGCCAGGTCGATATCGAAGGTCAGCTGCGAATCGGGCTTGCGCGCGATCAGGAACCAGCGCACCGCATCGGCGCTGGTTTCTTCGATCAGGTCGCGCAGGGTGACGTAGCTGCCGGCGCGCTTGGACAGCTTCACTTCCTCGCCGCCGCGCATCACCGTGACCATCTGGTGCAGCACGTATTCCGGCCAGCCTTGCGGGATGCCCAGTTCCATCGCCTGCAGGCCGGCGCGCACGCGCGTCAGCGAGCCGTGGTGGTCGGCGCCCAGTTCGGTGATGGCGCGCTCGTAGCCGCGTTGCCACTTGGTCAGGTGATAGGCCACGTCCGGCACGAAGTAGGTGTAGGTGCCGTCGGACTTGCGCATGACGCGGTCCTTGTCGTCGCCGAAGTCGGTGGACTTCAGCCACAGCGCGCCGCCTTCTTCGTAGGTATGGCCGGAGGCGATCAGCTTCTGCACCGCTTCTTCGACCTTGCCGTCCTTGTACAGCGAGCTTTCCAGGAAGTAGATGTCGAAATCGACCCGGAACGCGGCCAGGTCGTGGTTTTGCTCGTTACGCAGGTACGCCACCGCGAAGCGACGGATCGATTCGAGATCGGCTGGGTCTTTGGTGCCGGTGACCAGATGGCCTTCCAGGTCGACGGTGTCGCCGGCCAGGTAGGCACTGGCCACATCGGCGATGTAGTCGCCGCGGTAGCC
Source organism: Xanthomonas euvesicatoria pv. euvesicatoria (assembly GCF_020880415.1). Classification (GTDB taxonomy): domain Bacteria; phylum Pseudomonadota; class Gammaproteobacteria; order Xanthomonadales; family Xanthomonadaceae; genus Xanthomonas; species Xanthomonas euvesicatoria. The sequence continues at coordinate 167,087 of NZ_JAJIUJ010000105.1, forward strand.
GTTTTCCGGCCAGCCGTCGCTGTCGGGGGTGAGCCCCTGCGCGCGTGCCTGGACCGACAGCGCCAGGTTCTCGATCTGCACGCCGGCATCGTTGTAGTAGAACTCGCGCTTGACGTTCCAGCCGTTGGCGTCGAGCACGCGCGCCAGGCTGTCGCCGATCGCCGCGGCGCGGCCGTGGCCGACATGCAGCGGGCCGGTCGGGTTGGCCGAGACGTATTCCACGCCCACCGAACGGCCGTTGCCGGCCAGCCCGCGGCCGTAGTCGTGGCCTTGCTTGATCACATGCGCCACTTGGCGCTGATACGCGGTGGGGGCCAGATGGAAATTGATGAAGCCCGGACCGGCGATGTCCACCTTGGCTACGTCGTCGCTGGCCGGCAGCGCGGCAACCAGCGCCTGCGCCAGTGCGCGCGGATTGCTGCGCGCAGCCTTGGCCAGCAGCATCGCGGCATTGGTGGCGAAGTCGCCGTGCTCGCGGGTCTTGGGTCGCTCGACCACAAAATCCGGCGGCAGGGTGTCGGCGGGCAGGGTGCCATTGGCGCGCAAGGCTTCAATGCCTTGGCCGATCAGTGCGCGGAGTAGGGCTTTCACGTGGGATCTGCTTGGAACCAAACCAGCGATTTTACCCGACCGCGCGGCGCAGGGTCCGACCGATGGTTCAGGTCAGCGCACCACTGCTCATTCCAGCCAGCCGCGCTCGGCGAACGACACCGGTCGACCATCGCCGATGACGAAATGGTCCAGCAGGCGGATATCCACCAGCTCCAGGCTGTCCAGCAGCCGCTTGGTGACCGCGCGGTCGGCCTCGGAGGGCTCCGGATTACCCGACGGGTGGTTATGCCCGACGATCACCGCCGCCGCGTTGTGCAGCAGCGCCCGCCGGACCACTTCGCGCGGGTGGATGTCGGCCCCGTCGATGGTGCCGGTGAACAGTTCCTCGAAGGCGATGGCGCGGTGGCGGTTGTCCAGGAACAGCGCGGCGAACACTTCATAGGCCCGCGCGCGCAGCCGCTGCGAGAAATAGCGGCCCACGCTGGGCGGGTCGCTGAGCGCCTCGCCGCGCTCCAGCGCGCTCATCAGGTGCCGCTGGGCCAGCTCCATCGCGGCGGCAAGCTTGCAGGCCGAGGCCGGGCCCAGCCCGGGCAGGCGCGCCAGCGTCTTGGCCGGGCGGTCCAGCAACAGACGCAGCGGGCCGTGCCGGTGCAGCAGATCGCGCGCGGTCTGCACCGCATCCTGGCCGCGCAGGCCGGAGCCGACGAAGATCGCCAGCAGCTCGGCATCGGACAAGGCGGTGGCCCCGCGCGCCAGAAGTTTCTCGCGCGGGCGTTCGTGGGTGGGCCAGTCGTGTATGTGCATATGGCGAGATTGCCGGTGCTCATCGCCGACGCCCATCAGGCCAAGCGGAGGCATCGGCTAATCTAGTTGTCCTTGTAACCGTAGGACGACCCCGACGTGATCGGCTCCACTCAGGCCCGCCCCCTGGACGGACAGCGTTTGCTGCTGTGCGTCGGCGGAGGCATCGCCGCTTACAAATCGCTCGAACTGGTCCGTCGCCTGCGCGACGCCGGTGCGCAGGTGCAGGTCGCCATGACCGGCGGTGCGCAACAATTCGTCACCCCGCTGAGCTTCCAGGCATTGTCCGGGCAGCCCACCCGCACCACGCTGTGGGACAGCGCCGCCGAGCAGGCGATGGGCCACATCGAACTTGCGCGCTGGGCCGACCGGGTGATCGTTGCCCCGGCGACCGCCGACCTGCTGGCGCGTCTGGCGCATGGTCTGGCCGACGATCTGGTCACCACGCTGTGCCTGGCCACGACCGCGCCGCTGACCGTGGCGCCGGCCATGAACCACCGCATGTGGCTGCATCCGGCCACCCAGGCCAACATCGCCACCCTGCGTGCGCGGGGGGTGGCGGTGGTGGGCCCTGACGACGGCCCGCTGGCGGAGGGCGAATCCGGCCCCGGCCGGCTGGCCGAACCGGCCGCGATCCTTGCGGCGCTGGCCGGCGGCGCGGCGGTCGCCAGCGCAGCCCCGGAGGGCACCAAGAGCGTTGCCGCGCCCGTGTTCATCCCCAGCAGCACCCAGCTGGAAGGCCTGCGCATCGTGATCAGCGCCGGCCCCACCTTCGAGGACCTGGACCCGGTGCGCTACGTCGGCAACCGCAGCAGCGGCAAGATGGCCTACGCCCTGGCCGCCGCCGCTGCCAGGCAGGGTGCCGATGTGGTGCTGGTCAGCGGGCCGGTGCATCAGACCACCCCGGAGGGCGTGCAGCGCATCGACGTGCGCTCGGCCGCGCAGATGCGCGACGCGGTGCTGGGTGCATTCCCGGCCGACATCTACATCGGCGCTGCCGCCGTGGCCGACTACACCCCCAAGCGGGTGGTGTCGCAAAAGATCAAGAAGACCGGCGAAACGTTGACCCTGGAGCTGGTACGCACCCCAGACATCCTGTCCGAGGTCGCCGCGCAGACCGGGGCGCTGAAACTGGTGGTCGGTTTTGCTGCCGAAACGCACGATGTGGAGCATTACGCCCGTGGCAAGCTGGCGGCCAAGCGGCTGGACCTGATCATCGCCAACCAGGTGGGGATCGAAGGCGGCGGATTCGAAAGCGACAACAACGCAGCCACGGCCTATTGGCAGGGCGGCGAGCGTGTGTTCCCCAGCAGCAGCAAGACCGAGTTGGCAGACCAACTGCTGGCCCTGATCGCGGAGAGATTGCAGGCATGAGCCCCCCAACCCAGTCCTTGCAGGTGAAGTTGCTCGACCCGCGCTTCGGCGATCTGTGGCCGCTGCCGGCCTACGCCACCGAATCCAGCGCCGGCATGGACCTGCGCGCCGCGCTGGAGGCGCCGATGACGCTGCAGCCGGGCGATGCGGCGCTGATCCCCAGCGGTATCGCGATCCATCTGGCCGACCCGCAGCTGTGCGCGGTGATCCTGCCGCGCTCGGGGTTGGGCCATCGCCACGGCATCGTGCTCGGCAACGGCACCGGTTTGATCGATGCCGATTACCAGGGGCCGCTGCTGATCAGCACCTGGAATCGCGGCCGCGAGGCCTTCACCATCGAGCCGGGCGACCGCATCGCGCAGCTGGTGATCCTGCCGATCGTGCGTATGGGCTTGCAAGTGGTGGATACTTTCGTCGACAGCGCGCGGGGAGCGGGTGGATTCGGCCACACCGGCGTGCGCTGACAGGGGAAATTACATGAGCAAGGCGAACGAGCGCAGGCAGGGGATGTCCAGCGTGCGTACGAGTGGTCCGGTGTTGGGAGGCATGTTGCTGCTGCTGGCTGCCTGGTTCGGCTGGAACAGTTATGCGCAATGGCGCCAGGACGCGGTGGCGCAAGGGCTGGAGCAGGCGCGCGACCGCGCGGTGCAGGACGTGGGCCAGGCCATGGCCACCCAGGCCAGCCAGCTCGACGCGGTGCTCAAGCAGCCGCCGGTCATCGCTGCGTTGGCCGGTGGCGACGCGCTGGCGGCCGCATCGGCCATCCGCGAGCGCTTCAAGGGCGCCGAGGATGTGCAGGTGCTGCCTGGCGACCTTGCCGCGGCCTATGCCAACCCCAAGGATTTCGGTTACGCGCGTCTGAGCCTGCTCGAATCGGCGCAGGTGGCCGACCGGGCGCAGGTCCGGGTGGTACGCGAGGCCAAACAAGTCCGCCTGGGCGTGGCTGCCGCGGTGCGCCTTGGCGGGCAGCCGGCGGTGGCGTATGCGCGGTTGCCGTTACTGCGCCTGACCGGCCCGCTGGATGCAATCGCGGCACCGGACAGCGCCTACCTGGCCGTGCGCCAGGGCAGCTACAACGTGGCCCAGCAGGGCGATATGGCACTGGCCGATGCGGCCGAAACGCTGGCAAGGCCGCTTGGGACCAGCGGCTTGCGCGTGGCTGCGGCGGTGCCGCAAGGCGACAGCGGCCCACTGGGCCTGGGCGCCGTCGGTTGCGCCATCGTGGCGGCATTGCTGCTGATCATTGCGGTACTGCTGGTGCTGGCCAGCCGGGGTCAGGTGGCCTTGCCACGGCGCCGGGTTGCCGACCAATCCGGCGCCGATGAACCCACCTTCAGTCAGAGCCTGCAGCACGACGCCAGCGTTGCCAGCGAGGCACGCGCGCTGGACGCCGAGGCACCGCCGGCACCGCCAGCGCTGGTGCCGGCGGTGCAGGTCGCCACCGAGATGTTCCGTGCCTACGACATCCGCGGCGTGGTCGGTAAGGACCTCAACCCCGGCGTTGCCGCCTTGGTGGGCCAGGCCATCGGCAGCGTGATGCAGGCGCAGGGACTGCGCGATGTGGTGGTCGGTCGCGACGGCCGGCTGTCCGGGCCGGAGCTGAGCAACGGCCTGATCGAAGGCCTGCGCCGCGCCGGCTGCAACGTCACCGACATCGGCCTGGCACCGACGCCGGTGGTGTACTTCGGCGCCTACGAGCTGCGTGCCGGCAGCTGCGTGGCGGTCACCGGCAGCCACAATCCGCCGGACTACAACGGTTTCAAGATCGTGATCGGCGGCGAGACCTTGTCCGGCGCCGCCATCGCCGAACTGCACCAGCGCATCAACGAAGGTCGCCTGCATACCGCCGCCACGCCTGGCGAACTGGAACAGCGCGACATCAGCGATGCCTACATCCAGCGTATCGCCGATGACGTCCAGCTCGATCGCCCGATCAAGGTGGTGGTGGACGCCGGCAACGGCGTGGCCGGTGAGATCGCGCCGCGCCTGCTGGAAGCGATCGGCGCCGAAGTGGTGCCGTTGTACTGCGACATCGATGGCACCTTCCCCAACCATCACCCTGATCCGAGCGAGCCGCACAACCTCAACGATCTGGTGAAGATGGTGCAGCGTTTCGATGCGGATATCGGCGTGGCGTTCGATGGCGATGCCGATCGCCTGGGCGTGGTGACCAAGGAAGGCGCGATGGTGTTCCCCGACCGCCTGCTGATGCTGTTCGCCGCCGATGTCCTGCAGCGCAACCCTGGCGCATTGGTCATCTACGACGTGAAGTGCACCGGCAAGCTGTCCGACTACGTGTTGCGCAATGGCGGTAGTCCGCTGATGTGGAAGACCGGGCATTCGCTGATCAAATCCAAGATGCGCGAGACCGATGCTGAGCTGGCCGGCGAGATGAGCGGCCACTTCTTCTTCAAGGAGCGCTGGTACGGCTTTGACGACGGCATCTACGCCGCCGCACGCCTGCTGGAAATCCTGGCCCAGCGCGAGGAAACCCCGTCCGACGTGCTGGACGCCCTGCCCGAGAGCGTCTCCACGCCGGAGATCAAGGTGCCGGTGGAAGGCGATGCGCATGCGCTGGTGGCGCGCTTTGTCGCGCGTGCGCAGACCGGCGAAGAATCGCCGTTCGAATCGGCGCGGCTGTCGACCATCGACGGGCTGCGCGCGGACTTCATCGACGGCTGGGGGCTGGTACGCGCCTCCAATACAACGCCGATCCTGGTGCTGCGGTTCGAAGCCGACAGCGAGGCCGCATTGCAGCGGATTCGCACGCTGTTCCGCAACGAACTGCAGACGTTGTTGCCGGAGCATCCATTGGCGTTTTGATCGCCGGATGCGCGGACCGTCCGCTGCGTTGCCTGGGCAGGGGCAGGGGCAGCGCAGCTGGGCCGGCGGGCGACGCGGCGGGCCGTTATCCGGCTCGCTTCGGTGTACGCGATCAACCGTGTGTTGCGCCTGTTCCGGTTGGCTCGGCACGATCGCAGTGCGTGGTGATCGACGCGGCGTCGTGACCGTCCGTCAATAGCCAGACTGCGTCCCAGTACGGATACTCGCCCACCTGCTCGGCCAGGCCCGCCCGCAGGGGCAATGCGACCAGCGTGCGCGCGAACTGTCGATGATCGCTTTGCTGCGGGAGCGCCGAGACCTGCATCTGCGGCTGCCACACCGTTCCACCACGCCCGCGTGCGCGATTGACTGCATCGGCGGTCCTCAGTCGCGCCGTCTCCGCCAATTGCAGCAACACCGCCTTGCTCGGTGCCTGCAGCAACCCGCACCACGCCTCAGGCAACAGCACCCAGCACAGCAACTGCGCACCTTGCCAATGGCGTGGCAGCGCCAGGCTGGCCGCCGCGGCGCGAGCGCAGCGCCAATCGGCGAATAGCGGCACGCGCTGATGCGTGGGCAGCCGCAGATGCCAATACGTGGCTTCAAGCGTCGGCGTGGACAGGAGGCGATGACGGAGCGCAGTGGACATGGTCACAGGTTGCCCGCGGCGCGAGAGCGGCAACATCGGCGGGCAGTCCATCATCGCGTCGGCCGCGCGCGCAATGGCGTGTCCGAAAAGCGGGCATCAGCGGTCAGCGCTATCGCCACGCCTCCGGCAAGCTGCGCTGCATGGGGTGGATGCCGCAGGTGGCGTCAAGGCGCGTAGGCGCACATCAATCACGCTGCATCGCACCCCAAAACCTTGTCAGTGAGATGCAGTGCAGCCGTATCGCTTGCGTACGCTGAGGCATCGCCAACCACGATGGATCACCGAACATCGGATGCAGCAACGCGCTTTGCAGCGCACCGGGATCATCTCGATCCGCCGCGGATCACCGAGAGCGTTAGATCACCAGCAACCATCCGGACCAGGCAATGCGAATCCCGAATCCCCGCCTCAATGACCGGCCCGGTCGCGTTTCCACCCGCGATGCTTCACATCCAGATACAGGCTGTAAAACGCGGTAAACGCCGGGAACAGGTTCTGCAGCACACCGACCGAATCCTGCTTGGCCGAAAACACGAAATAGCTCAGCGTCATCAAGCTGCCGACCACGCTCATGTACCAGAACAGGCGCGGAATCACCGGTTTGCCGGCGCGCTTGGAGGCAACGAACTGCACCAGCCAGCGGCCACCGAACATCAGCGCACCGACATAGCCGATCAGCTTCCACCCGGTCACATGGATGCCGGTCCAGTACAGCCAGGTCAGTTGTTGGTCGAGCAAGGACGGGTCCATCAGCGTTCCTGCACCACGGTGCGCTTGCTGCGGGTGATCAGCCAGGCCACGCCGCGCAGGTCGCGGATGCCGACCAGGGCGCGATTGAGATTGTTGTACTTGGACACGCCGGCGGTGCGGTGGCGGTGGTTGACCGGCACGCTCACCGTGCGCCAGCCGGCGCGCTGCATCAACGCCGGCAAATAGCGATGCATGTGGTCGAAGTACGGCAGGTCCAGGAACGCCTCGCGCTCGAACAACTTGATGCCGCAGCCGGTGTCGGGCGTGTTGTCGCGCAGCATGCGCGAGCGGATCGCATTGGCCCATTTGCTGGCCCAGCGCTTGGAGCCGGAATCCTGGCGGTTGACCCGCCAGCCGGCGAACAGCTTCACCTGCGGCTCGGCCTGGCTGCGCGCGATGAGCAGCTTGGGGATGTCGGCCGGGTCGTTCTGGCCGTCGCCATCGAGCGTGGCGATCCAGCTGGCGCGCGCGGCCTTCACCCCGCTGCGCACCGCCGTGCTCTGGCCGCTTTGGGTCACATGATGCAGCACGCGCAGTTCCGGCGTGGTGCTCTTCAGGTCTTGCAGCACCGCGAGCGTGTCGTCGCGCGAATGGTCGTCGACATACACGATTTCGAAGGCCACCACGCCGCGCAGGGCGCTGACGATTTCGCCCACCAGCGTGGCGACGTTATCGCGCTCGTTGAATACCGGGACGACGACGGACAACTGAGGTTGGCTCATGGATGCGGGGTAGCCGGATGAAGGCTGAGCGAAAAAGATCGGGCATTGTGCCCTGACTCTCTGAGTCAGGCATGAAGCATGCACGCGTTATGCGTATTGGACCGGTTGGAAGCAGCCTGCAGCGTACGGTGGGGACGTGGCCAGGCTGCGAAGGCGTGGGCCAGCGGGCCGATCACGCGTCCTCTTCCGGTGCATCAGCTGGCACACATCGCCATGCATTGCGTGGCTGCCATGCGGTCGTACGCCCGGGCGGCGGCTGGAAGGTAGGCCCTGCATCTGGCTCGCATGGCAACCTCGGCGCTCCGCGCTCCGTGCGCCCATCGAGCCTTCGCACCTCCCCCCGTAAATCCCGCCAAGCGCTAGGTGCGCTCGCCGAAATACTGCCGGCACCACTCCACGACCTGCGGCAAACCACGCTCAACCGGGGTCGCCGGATCGAACCCGAAGGCCGCCTGCGCACGCTGCGTATCGGCCATGGTGCGGATCATGTCGCCCGGCTGCATCGGCCGGTAGACCTTTTCGGCTGCGCGGCCGGCGGCCTGCGCAATCACGTCGATGAAGGTCTCCAGCTCCACCGGCGTGTGGTTGCCCAGGTTGAACACCCGGTGCGGCACCGGCGCGGTGCTGGGCGTGTCCAGCGCGCCCAGCACACCGGCCACGATATCGTCGACGAAAGTGAAATCGCGCTGCATCTTGCCGTGGTTGAACACCTCGATCGGCCGCCCCGCCAGCACCGCACGGCTGAAGATCAGCGGCGCCATGTCCGGCCGGCCCCACGGCCCGTACACCGTGAAAAAGCGCAGTCCGGTCGCGCGCAGGCCATACAGCTGCGCATAGGTGTAGCCCATCAATTCGTTGGCGGCCTTGGTTGCCGCATACAACGAACGCGGTTGGTCCACGCGCTGGTCTTCGGAAAACGGCGGGGTGGCCGAATCGCCGTAGACCGAACTGCTCGAGGCATACACCAGGTGCTGCACGCCGCGGTGCCGGCACAGCTCGAGCATGTTGACGAAGCCAACGAGGTTGCTGTCCACGTAGGCGTGGGGGTTTTCCAGCGAATACCGCACGCCCGCCTGCGCAGCCAGATGCACCACGCGGGTCGGCTGGATCTCATCGAACAATGCGGCCAGGCCCTCGCGATCGGTCAGGTCCAGCGTGCGGATATCGATGCCGGGGCACAGCGCCGCCACCCGGTCATGCTTGAGCTGCGGGTCGTAGTAGCTGTTGTAGTTGTCCAGCCCCACCACCGTCTCGCCGCGGGCTGCCAGCGCGCGGCAGGTGTAGGCACCGATGAAACCGGCAGCGCCGGTGACGAGAATGGTCATGGCTGTGATCCTGGGAAATGCGGAAACAAAAGGCTGGCGCTCCGGATGCGCATGCGCGGCGCATTGCAGGCGCCGCTGCGAGCGGGTTCGGCATCTCTATGCTGCCAACGCGCCTGCCGTGCGCAGCGTGCCAGGCGCGATCTGCCGCGGTCGCCGCGCATGCGGCGCTCGAAATCAAGGCTGCAGCGCGCCACGCGTCTTCGTTCACCGCAGCGCGAGCGGCGCTTCGCTGGCAAGCTTGGCCTTGCGCTCGGCGCTGAACTTCCACCACGGCTGCGCCGCCTCGCCGTCCATGAAGCGCACGATCGACAGGAACACATCGATCACGCAGGGGTCGTGCAGCACGCCGGTGCGCAGGCACAGCTGTGCGTGCATGTCGTAGGCATCGCGACCGCGCAGCTGCGCAGGCACGCGGATGCCGATCAGGCGCAGGTCCTTTTCGCAGGCCGGCCCGACGTTGGGCAGGTCGGTCAGCTGCAGCAGATGCTGGCGGTCCACCTTGGCGGGATTCATGGCCGACGAGGATCCTGTTGGATGTGCAAGCGATCAGCTGCGCTGCATGCGCAGGCGTTCGAGCACGCCGTCCAGCGTGTCCAGATCGGTGTAATGGATCACCAGCTTGCCCTTGCCGCCGCGGCCATGATTGAACACCACCTTGGTGCCCAGCGACTCGGACAGTTCGGTTTCCAGCGAGGCGATATCGGCCTGTGGGGCCACCGGCGCCGGCTTGCCCTTGCGCAGCGAGCCGGGCACCTTGCCGGCGGCAAACTGCTGCGCGCGGTGTTCGACCTCGCGCACCGACCAGCCCTGGTCGGCTGCTTCCTGGGCCAGCTTGCTGGCCAGCTCCGGCGCCAGGGTGAGCAGCGCGCGCGCGTGGCCCATTTCCAGCCGGCGGGTTTCCAGCAACACGCGAATGGCCACCGGCAATTCCAGCAACCGCAGCAGATTGGAGACCGACGCACGCGAGCGTCCCACCGCGCCGGCGGCCTCGGCATGGGTCAGCGAAAATTCGTCGATCAGCCGCTGCAACGCCTGCGCTTCTTCCAGCGGGTTGAGGTCTTCGCGCTGGATGTTTTCGATCAGCGCCATCGCGATGACGGTGCGGTCGTCCAGCTCGCGCACCACCACCGGCACTTCGGTCAGCCCAGCCAGCTGCGAAGCGCGCCAGCGGCGTTCGCCGGCCACGATCTCGAACTGCCCCGGCGCCAGCTCGCGCGCCACGATGGGCTGGATCACGCCTTGCGCCTTGATCGACTCGGCCAGCTCGGCCAGCTTGACCTCGTCCATCTCCCGGCGCGGCTGATACTTGCCCGGCTGCAGCTGGGTCACCACCAAGGTGCGCAGGGTATCGCCGGGCTGCAAGGCCTGTTCGTCGGCACCGGCCGGTGCGGCGGCGGCGGCCGCGCCCTTGGGCCCCAGCAGCGCTTCCAGACCACGGCCCAGGCCACGCTTCTTTGCCAGCGGCGGCTTGCTCATCAGACGGTCTCCACGGGCCGGACGGCCTTGTTGCGGTCGTTCTGGCGGCGCACGATCTCACCGGCCAGGCCCAGGTAGGCCACCCCGCCACGTGAGGTGCGGTCGTAACCGACGATGCTCTGGCCATGGCTGGGCGCCTCGGCCAGGCGCACGTTGCGCGGCACGATGGTGCGAAACACCTTGTCGCCGAAATGCTCGGTCAGCTCGGCCGATACCGCATTGGCCAGGTTGTTGCGGATGTCGAACATGGTGCGCAGCACGCCTTCGATTTCCAGCGTCGGGTTGAGGTTGGCGCGCAACGCTTCGATGGTTTCCAGCAGCGCGGTCAGCCCTTCCAGCGCGTAGTACTCGCACTGCATCGGCACGATGATCGAATCGGCCGCGGTCAGCGCATTGAGCGTGAGCAGCGACAATGCCGGCGGGCAATCGATCAGGATGAAGTCGTACTCGTCGCGGATCGGCGCCAGGGCGCGCTTGAGCCGCTGTTCGCGTTCGCCCTGGTCCATCAGCTGGATCTCGGCAGCGGTCAGGTCGATGTTGCCTGGCAGCAGGTCGAAGCCTTCCGGCGCGGCCACCCGGATCTGCGCGGCGGTGTTTTCGCCCAGCAACAGGTCGCAGGTGGAGGCGGCCACATCGCGCTTGTCGATGCCGCTGCCCATGGTGGCGTTGCCCTGCGAGTCCAGATCCACCAGCAACACACGCTTGGGCGCGCGCGCCAGGCCGGCCGCCAGATTGACCGCGGTCGTGGTCTTGCCGACGCCGCCTTTCTGGTTGGCAATGGCGATGATCCGGGCCATGCGGGAGAGCCTCGTGGGCAAAGAGTAAGACCGGCCATTATGCGGGCAGGGCGTCGGATCGGGAAATGCCGCCCGCGGCGGTGCGCCGCACGGCCGGAATGACGCAGGCGCCGGTCAGCCGGCGGGCGGGGTGCCGGCGGGTGGCTCCTTCATGGCCCGGTAGCGCTGCAGGATGTCGGCGATCTCGCCATCCAGCGCCACCCGTTGCTGCTCGAAGCTGATCTGCAGACGCAACTGCGCCATCAGATCGCGATGGCGCTGCTGGATGTCGCCGGCCAGCTTGTCAGCCACTGCCTGGCCGGCCAGCTCGCGGTCGCCGGCGCTGCGCAGCAGGCTGGCCAACCCCTCGCGCAGGCTGGTCACGTTGAAGCGCGCGGTATGGATGTTGTTGTCCACGATGGCGATGCGCTCCTTGAACACCCGGCGCAGGTCGTCCTCGCTCTGATAGGACATCAGCATCGCCTGGTCGGTGCGCTGGCGCATCTGCTCGGCGGCCAGATCGGCCTGGCGTTGCTGCTCGCTGGCCGCAGCGGCAGCGCGCTCATCGCTGCTCATGGCGCGCTGCACCTCGGCGCTGCGCATCCCGCTCTTGACGTTGAATTCGTCGCGCGCCTGGTTCACCGCCTCCGGGGGCAGCGTATCGCTGCACACGCGGGCGCCGTTCTGGTTCCAGCAATACAGCTTCTTGCCGGCCGGCTTGTCTTGCGCGCCGGCTGGCGCCGCCATGATCAAGGTCGCAGCGACAGCCGCCGCAACGGCGAACAATGCCGAACGTGTGTGTATTGGCATCATCGCAGCCCCCTGTCGCCTGCCGTCAGCCTGTGGTGTCGGTCCCGTAGCGGCCACGATAGGCCAGCAGCGGTTCCTGGAAGCCCACAAGGTCGGCGTTTCCTGCCGCAAAAGCAAGCAGGTCGCCCAGGTTGGCCACCGCGATCACCGGGATGCCGGCCTCGGCCGCCACCGCCTGGGCGGCGGAACGGCGGTCCTGATCGGACGCGATCTCCTGCCGGTCCAGCGCCACCACGATCCCCGACGGCATGCCGCCGGCGGCACGGATGATGGCCAGCGCCTCGCGGATCGCGGTGCCGGCGGTGATCACGTCATCGACGATCAATACCTTACGGCCGGCCAGCGGCGCGCCGATCAGGGTGCCGCCTTCGCCATGGTCCTTGGCTTCCTTGCGGTTGAACGCCAGCGGCAGGTCGCGTCCGCGCCCCGCGTAGGCGCAGGCCAGCGCGGTTGCCAACGGAATGCCCTTGTAGGCCGGCCCGAACAACAGGTCGAAGTCCAGCCCGGCCGCATCGATCGCATCGGCATAGCACTGCGCCAACTGCGCGGTCTTGGCTCCCGAATCGAAGCGCCCGGCATTGAAGAAGTACGGGCTGAGCCGCCCGGACTTGAGCGTGAACTCGCCAAAGCGCAGGGCATCGGCGTCCAGGGCCAGCTGCAGGAAACGGGTGCGGTGGTCGGTCATTGGACGGGAATGGGGAATGGGGAATCGGGAATGGTAAACGCATCATGCGCCGGCAGCCTTCCGCATGCGCCTGGGGTAGGCTTTACGATTCCCCATTCCCGTTTCCCATTCCCGGCCTATGCGCATCATCAGTTTCAACGCCAACGGCCTGCGCTCGGCCGCCAGCAAGGGTTTCTTCGCGTGGTTCGCCGCCCAGGACGCCGACGTGCTGTGCGTGCAGGAAACCAAGGCCCAGGAGCATCAGCTGGCCGGGCCAGACTTCCTGCCCACCGGCTACAAGGCCTGGTTTCGCGACGCCAGCACCAAGAAGGGCTATAGCGGCATGGCGATCTACAGCCGGCACGAGCCCGACGAGGTGCGCACCGCGCTGGGCTGGCCGGAGTTCGACGAAGAGGGGCGCTATATCGAAGCGCGCTTCGGCAACCTCAGCGTGGTGTCCTTCTACATCCCCTCCGGTTCCTCGGGCGAGTTGCGCCAGGACTACAAGTTCCAGGTGATGCAATGGCTACGGCCGATCCTGGAGCAGTGGCTGGCCAGTGGCCGCCAGTACGTGCTGTGCGGCGACTGGAACATCGTGCGCACGGCGCTGGACATCAAGAACTGGAAATCCAACCAGAAGAACTCTGGCTGCCTGCCGCCCGAGCGCGATTGGCTCAACGGCCTGTGCGCCGACGCGCCAGAAGACGCCAACCCCGCCGAAGGCCGCGGCTGGGTCGACAGCTACCGCGTACTGCATCCGCAGGGCCAGGACTACACCTGGTGGAGCAACCGTGGCGCGGCGCGCGCCAACAATGTCGGTTGGCGCATCGACTACCAACTGGTCACCCCCGGCCTGCGCGACACCTTGAAGGCCTGCTCGATCTACCGCGAAGAGCGCTTCTCCGACCACGCGCCGTACATCGTGGATTACGCGCAGTGAGGCAGGCCAAGGCTATGGTTTCGGTCATAGCGCGCCGGCATGTTGCAGAACGGGGCCAAGACTTCGCCGGCAACATCGCCATCCGGCGGCAGCTCGGCCACTGCAGCACGCGCGGCGGCTCTCATTGGCCCTTACGCAGTCGGCCGATGCCTTTCGCAACGTTCTGCTTCGGCACGGGAGTGCGTCGTTACGGTCCTGCACAGACCGCTCAAGACAGGACGCGTGACGCCATGACGGCCCTCCGCGGCGGGCTGCATGCAGCGGTGCCGTGGGCCGCGCCGGCCACGACCACTGGCGTTCGTGCTCGCCGGAGTGACGCATGACCACGTCTGCACCGGGCTATAAGGGCTGGCGTGGTATCCAGCGCGCCTTCGCCACGCCATCGGCGGCGACCATGGCACTGCTGGGCTTCGGCAGCGGCTTGCCGTTCCTGCTGATCGCCTCGCAGACCTTGTCGACCCGCTTGCGCGATGTGGGGCTGGACCTGGGCAGCATCGGCTTGATCAGCCTGGCCAGCTTCTTCTATCTGCTCAAGTTCCTGTGGGCGCCGCTGATCGACCGCTATGCGTTTCCGCTCACCGCGTTTCTGGGGCGCCGTCGCTCCTGGCTGCTGGTGGCGCAGATCGGCGTCACCATCGGCCTGTTCGCGCTGGCATTTTCGCGCCCGGACCTGAGCGTTACGGGATTGGTGGGCTGGGTGTTGTTCGCCTCGTTCTGGGGCGCGACCCAGGACTCGGTGGTGGATGCCTACCGCATCGAAATCGCTCCGGATGCCGCGCAGGCCGCGTTGGCGGCGACCTACACGCTGGGCTACCGCATCGGCCTGATCCTGGGCGGTGCCGGTGCGTTGTACATGGCCCAATACCTCGGCTGGACGTGGGCGTACGTCGGCATGGCCGCACTGATGCTGGTGCCGATCGTCACCACCTTGCTATGCCGCGAGCCCGACCGGCCCGAGGCGACGGTCGTGCGCCGCGTGGACGTCGCCGGTGCGTTCTGGCAACCGATTTCCAGCTTCTTTTCCAGCAATGGGCTGGCGCTGGGCATCGTGCTGCTGCTGTTCGTGGGCCTGTACAAGTTTCCCGACCAGGTGATCGGCGTCATGGCCGGTCCGTTCTATCTGGATTCGGGCTTCACCAAGGCCGATATCGCCACCGTCTCCAAGCTGTTCGGCGTCTGGATGGGCATTGTCGGCGCCTTCGCTGGCGGCGCGGCAATTGCCGCGTTCGGGTTCCGGCGCATGTTGCTGGTGGCCGCGCTGGGGGTGGCCTTGTCCAACCTGGCGTTCCTGCTGATGGCGCACAACCCCGGCAAGCTGTGGGCGTTCTATGCCGCGCTCAGTGCCGATAATCTCTTCCAGGGGTTCGCCGCCACGGTGCTGGTGGCTTTCATGTCCTCGCTGACCGACCGCAACTTCACCGCAACCCAGTATGCGTTGCTGGTCTCGCTGGCCAACCTGCCGGGCAAGTTTGCCGGTGGCGTGTCCGGGTTCGTCGTCCAGGCGACCTCCTACAGCACCTTCTTCATCCTCAGCGCCCTGACCGTCATTCCCACGTTAATGCTGCTGGCCTGGCTATGGCCGCGGCTATTGGCGCACGACAGGCGGCCGGATTGAAACGTCCGCCAAGGTTGCCGATGATGCGCGCGGAGCAGCGCATTGCACGAGGCAGGGCATGACCGATCTGGTATTGCGTGACATCGACCCGGTGCTGGTGGACCGTATTCGCCGCATTTCCGTCGCACGGGGCTGGACCCAGCACCAGACCGTCATGCATCTGCTCGAACAAGGCCTGTTCGCCAGCGAATACGAAGTCACCGGCGGCCTGCAGCACCCGGAGGTCGATGCCCTGGCCGAGGCGATTGCCGCGCTCAAGGCGCTGCCGGCGGGAAATAATCCCTAGCGCTGCCGCAGCTTCATCCCGGCCAGCACAGGCCAACGGGCTCACGCCGGATAGATCGCCCCCAACAGCCGAGGTCCGGCCGCCCCGGTCACCGCGGGCAGGTTGGCCGCGCGTCCGGCCAGCAGCTCGGCCGCCAGCCAGGCAAAGCCCATCGCCTCCAGGTAATCCGGGTCCAGTCCGTATCGCGCGCTGGATTCCACCACCATGCCCGGCAGCCGCGCCGCCAGTCGCGCCAACAGCACCGGGTTGCGCACGCCGCCGCCGCAGACCAGGACCCGTCGCGTGGTTGGCTGCAGCCGCAACAAGGCATCGGCCACGCTGGCAGCGGTGAGTTCGAGCAAGGTCGCCTGCACATCGGCAGCATCCAACCGCGCGCTGCCCATCGCCTGCACGGCCCAGTCCAGATGGAATTGCTCGCGGCCGGTACTCTTGGGCGGCGGCAACGCAAACCACGGATCGGCCAACAGCGCCTGCAGCAAAACCGCATCCACGCGCCCACTGGCGGCAAACGCACCCTCGGCATCGAACGGCGTGCCGTGATGGCGTTGGCACCAGCTGTCCAGCAACGCGTTGGCCGGGCCGGTATCGAATCCCAGCACCGCGCCATCGCGCGGAATCAAGGTCAGGTTGCCGATGCCGCCCAGATTGAGCACCGCGCGGTCTTCGTCGCCTGCGCCCAGCATGGCCAGATGGAAGGCCGGCATCAGTGGCGCGCCCTGGCCACCGGCGGCCACATCGCGGCGGCGGAAATCGGCCACCGTGGTAATACCGGTGTGCTCTGCAATCCGGCTGGCATCGCCAATCTGCCAGGTGAACGCCGGGTTGGCGTTGGGCCGGTGGCGGATGGTCTGCCCATGCGAGCCGATCGCACGAATCTGCCGGCGCTCCACGCCGCTGTCGCCGATCAATCGATTGGCCGCCGCCGCGAATGCCAGCCCCACCTGCGCGTCCACCTGGCCCAGCGCATCGATGGCCACCGTCTCGGCGCCCTGGCCGAGCGCCACCAAGGTCTCGCGCAGTTGCGGCTCCCACGCCACCGTCGTCCCGGCCACCAATTCGCAGCGGCGGTGGGTGGCGTCGGCAAAGCGCACCAGCGCGGCATCGATGCCATCGGCGCTGGTTCCCGACATCAGGCCCAGATACAAGGGGGAGTCAACGTGTTCGAAGACAGACATGCCGAAGCCAGAAAGACACGGCCGGCCAGCTTGTGCAGCCGGGCCGGGTCCGTCAACCGGTCTTACCCCGGTGGCAGCCGTGCAGCGGGCGCGTCATCGTCGGGCCACGCGCGCCAATCGCTGCCGCGACAATGACCCATGCCTCGAGATTCCCCACCCATCTCCGGAATCGTCAAGGTCTGCAGTCGCCTCAGAAGCTGTCGCTCGACAGCCAAGACCAGGTGCCGCATGGGGACATCGCAGCGTTCAACACCTGCAGTGCGCCGCAACCCGTAGCTGCACGGCAACTACCAGGCGACACGGCTGGAGGCAGCGCCGAACCTGCCCGCCACCACCTGCGCAGCCGCAACGCAGCTGAGGCAGTGACCAGCCGCAGGCCTTAACTGCGCGACTTGCCCTTGGCCGGCTTGCCGGCGTCGGCGTAGATCAGCTTCTCCATGCCCTCGATACGGGCCATGGCCGGCGCCGTCTGCGCGCGGAACGCCGCCAGTTCGGCGCCCTGCAGCGGCTCCGGCGGCGGCATCGTCACCGACATCGGGTTGCGCTGCTGCCCGCCCACGCGGAATTCGTAATGCAGATGCGGGCCGGTCGCCAGGCCGGTCATGCCAACATAGCCGATCACCGTGCCCTGGTTGATGCGTTGCCCGGCCTTGATCTTGCCAAAGCGCGACATGTGCCCGTACAGCGTGCTGTAGTTCTTGCCGTGATCCAGGATCACCACGTTGCCGTAACCGCGCTGGGTCCCGACAAACACCACCCGCGCATCGCCGGCTGCCATGATCGGCGTGCCCGAGGCGGCCGCATAGTCCACACCCTTGTGCATGCGCATGGTGCCCAGCACCGGGTGCTTGCGCGCACCGAAGGTGGAGCTGATCCGGCTATAGGCCACCGGCATGCGGATGAAGCTCTTCTTGAGCGGGCGGCCAGTGATGTCGAAGTACTCGGCCGGTTTGCCGGCGCGCTTGAAGCGGAACCCCGTATAGGTCTTGCCGCCAGTGGTGAACGTCGCCGCCAGGATGTCGCCGGTGCTGATCCGCTCGCCTTCGCGCCAGGTTTCATCCATGACCACGCTGAACCGGTCGCCGGGCTGCAGATCCTTGTCGAAGTCGATGTCGTACTTGAAGATCTCGTCGGTCATGATCGCCACCGCCGCCGGCGACAGTCCGGATTTGCCGGCCGAGGCATACAACGAACTGCTGATCTCTCCGCTGGCCACTACCGTGCGCGTGGTCGTCGCCCGCTCGGTCACGTTCTCGCGCACGGCCTCGCCCAGCAGGCGCAGTTCCACCCGATGACTGTCGTCGCGATCGAAGCGCAGTGCGCGCAGCTGCCCCGGTGTCGGCATGTCGAAGGCGATCTCGGTACCCGGACGCAGCTTGGTCAGCGCCTCCTTGGTCCCCGGGTGCGCCAATACCTGGTACATCACCGTGGTCGGGATCCCCAGCTCGCCGAACAAGGTACTCAGGGTCTGGCCCGGCTTGACCTGCAGAATTTCCCAATCGGTGCTCGGTGCCAGCTGCTTGCGGCTGGGAATCAGCGGCGGCAACGGCAATGCCAGCGTGGAATGGCTGGAAAGCGGTGCGTCGATGGCGTTGGAAAAACCCGGCACGATCGTGGCGACCAGCGCACCGATGGTGGCGAACAGGCTGGCGTGAATCCAGTGACGGCGTGTCCAGCGGTCATTGAATGCCGCCGGCAGATGCGCCTTGAGCTTGCGATGCAGTGCAGTGTCGTGGAGGACGTGGAGGCGTTCGTGAAAGCGCCGCTTGCGTGCACGGCCCTGCTCTGAGTTCTGCATCGTTCAAATTCCTCGCTGGCTCGAAGTGCGAGCCCAATCGCCGGTACCATAGACAGCCTGTAACAGCGCGTCAAACCATTGAGCCTGTTCATTATTTTCACTTGGCGCGGAATTAACCCGCGTTTAACATCATTCACGTTTTTGACGGCAAGCGCCGCTGGAGTCTGTGGTTGGCCACTATCGAAGAATCCCTCGCACTCATCGGCCGTGGTGCCGAAGAGATCCTCAAGCTCGATCAGCTGCAGGCGCGGCTCGCCACCGGTAAGCCGCTGCGGGTGAAGGCCGGCTTCGATCCCACCGCGCCGGATCTGCATCTGGGCCATACCGTGCTGCTCAACAAGATGCGGCAGTTCCAACAGCTTGGCCATCAGGTGATCTTCCTGATTGGCGACTTCACCGGAATGATCGGCGACCCGAGCGGCAAGAACGCCACCCGCAAGCCGCTCAGCCGCGAGGATGTGCTGGCCAACGCACGGACCTACGAAGAGCAGGTCTTCAAGATCCTGGACCGCGAACGCACCGAGGTGCGTTTCAACTCCGAATGGTTCGGCCAGATGAGCGCGGCCGACATGATCAAGCTCTCTGCCCAGCACACCGTCGCGCGCATGCTCGAACGCGACGATTTCGCCAAGCGCTTCGGCAGCCAGCAGCCGATCGCCATCCACGAATTCCTCTACCCGTTGGTGCAAGGCTACGATTCGGTCGCCCTGAAGGCGGACGTCGAGCTGGGCGGCACCGATCAGAAGTTCAACCTGTTGATGGGGCGCGGCTTGCAGGAGCATTACGGTCAGGCGCCGCAGATCGTGCTGACCATGCCGCTGCTGGAAGGCCTGGACGGCGTAGCCAAGATGTCCAAGTCGTTGGGCAATTACATCGGCATCAACGAGCCGGCCATCGACATCGTCACCAAGACGATGAAGATCGGCGACGAGCTGACCTGGCGCTGGATCGACTTGCTGTCCTTCGATATCAGCCTGGCCGAAGCGGCGCGCCTGAAAGAGCAGGTCGCTGCGGGAGAGCTGCATCCGCGCGAGGTCAAATTGCGCCTGGCACGCGAGCTGGCCACCCGGTTTCACGATGCCGCAACCGCAGAGCAGGCCATTGCCGGCTGGCACGCGGTGGTAACGGGGCAGGGCGACACCAGCCTGCTACCGCTGCAGGAAGTGGTGGTTCCCGATGAGGGCCTGCGCCTTGCCGGGCTCCTGACCGCCGCCGGCCTGACGCCCAGCAACTCCGAAGCCACCCGCAAGCTCAAGGAACGCGCGGTCAGGATCGACGGCGAAGTAGTGGAGGATCCCAGCCGCGTCTTTACGCACGGCTTCGAAGGGGTCATCCAGGTAGGCAAGCGTAATTTTGCCCGCGTATTGCTCGTCACTGCCTAAAGCGCACCAAGGTTGCCGCAGGGCGGCAATCTCGGTGATCTCACGCGTCTTACACGTTGGATAGAAGTGACAGTCCCCAGGCCCTCAAAGCTTTTCTGCTGGCGTGACTGGGGCATAGCGCCAGTTTTTGGCAACTTCGTGAAAAATTTTTCACAAAACGCTTCCCAAATCGGATCGGTGGGCATATAGTTCGCCTCCCCCGACGCAACGGCCTCCGCAAACGCGGAACCAGAGCGGAAGGGTTCGAAAACGCCTTGAAA